>CAYTZH010000022.1:0-78641 GCA_964442285.1 uncultured Spirochaetales bacterium
TCTTCTGGGCCATCGGCATGAACTTCTACCTCGAGATCGCCAAGATGCGGGCGGCGCGGCTGCTCTGGGCGGAGCTCATGGCCGGGTTCGAGCCGAAGAACCCGAAGTCGTCGATGCTGCGGACCCACTGCCAGACGTCGGGGGCGAGCCTCACCGAGCAGGACCCCATGAACAACGTCGTCCGCACCACGGTGGAGGCCATGGCGGCGGTGTTCGGCGGCACCCAGTCTCTCCACACCAACGCCATGGACGAGGCCCTGGCGCTGCCGACGGACACCACCGCGCGGGTCGCGCGCAACACCCAGCTGATCCTGCAGGAGGAGACCGGCATCCCCCACGTGATCGATCCCTGGGGTGGCTCGTACTTCATGGAGTCGCTCACGGCGAGCATGGCGGCGGAGGCCCGCAAGATCATCGAGGAGGTGGAGCAGCTCGGCGGCATGACCCGCGCCATCGAGCAGGGCATGCCCAAGCTGCGCATCGAGGAGTGCGCCACGCGGCGTCAGGCGCGGATCGACCGCGGCGACGACGTGATCGTGGGCGTGAACAAGTACGCCGTGGACGAGGAGCACGACCTCGACCTGCTGGACATCGACAACAGCGCCGTGCGCGACGCCCAGATCGCGCGCCTGGAGCGGGTCCGAGCGGGCCGCGATGCCGGGGGCGTGGAGCGCGCGCTGGCCGCGCTCACCCGCGTGGCGGAGCGCGGAGAGGGCAACCTGCTGGCGGCGGCGGTGGACGCGGCCCGGGCCCGGGCCAGCGTGGGCGAGATCTCCGAGGCCCTCGAGAGGATCTGGGGGCGCCACCGGGCCGAGGTCCGCTCGGTGTCCGGGGTCTACTCCAGCGTGTATGCCGGCGACGAGGAGTTCGACGGCGTCCAGCAGGAGGTGGAGGCCTTCGCCCAGGCGGAGGGCCGGCGTCCGCGCATGCTGGCGGTCAAGCTCGGCCAGGACGGTCACGACCGCGGCCTCAAGGTGATCGCGACCGCCTTCGCCGACCTGGGCTTCGACGTGGACGTGGGCCCGCTCTTCCAGACTCCCGCCGAGGCGGCGCGCCAGGCGATCGAGAACGACGTGCACTGCGTGGGCGTGTCGAGCCAGGCCGCCGGCCACAAGACCCTGGTACCGGAGCTGGTGCAGGCCCTGGCGGCCCAGGGCGCGCCGGACATCGCCGTGGTGGTGGGCGGCATCATACCGCCCAAGGACCACGGCTTCCTGCGCGAGGCGGGGGCCAGCGCCATCTTCGGTCCGGGCACCCCGGTGCCCAAGGCCGCCCGGGAGGTCCTGCAGGTGATCCGGAGCCGGCGCGCCGCGTGACGCCGGAGGAGGCCCGGGACGCGATCCGGGCCGGCGACCGCCGGGCCGTGGCGCGCACCATCACCCTGCTCGAGAGCACCCGGGCGGACCGGGCTGCCGAGGGTCAGGCCGTGCTGGAGGCGCTGGTGCCCTACACCGGCGGCGCCGTCCGGGTGGGCATCACCGGACCGCCCGGCGTCGGCAAGAGCACCTTCATCGAGACCCTGGGCCTCGGGCTCCTCGCTCGCGGCCACCGGGTGGCGGTGCTCGCGGTCGATCCCTCCAGCCCGGTGACCGGCGGCAGCATCCTCGGGGACAAGACCCGCATGGAGCGCCTGGCCCGGGAGGAGGCGGCCTACATCCGCCCCTCGCCCTCGGGCGGCAGCCTCGGCGGCGTCGCCGACCGGACTCGCGAGGCCATGCTGGTGTGCGAGGCGGCGGGCTACGACGTGGTGCTGGTGGAGACCGTGGGGATCGGCCAGTCGGAGGTCACCGTGGCCTCCATGGTGGACTTCTTCTGCGTGCTCCTGCAGCCCGGCGCCGGCGACGCCCTCCAGGGCATCAAGAAGGGGGTGCTGGAGCTGGCCGACGCCCTGGTCGTCACCAAGGCCGACGGCGACCAGAAGCTCCTGGCGGAGCGCACCCGGGTGGAGCACGAGCAGGCGCTCGGCCTGCTGAGGACCTCCAGCGCCTGGACCCCGCGGGTCCTCACGGCCTCGGCCCTGAGGGCCGAGGGGGTCGCGGCGGTCTGGGAGGTGGTGCTGGAGCACCGGGAGGTGCTCACGGCCAGCGGCGAGCTCGACGTCCGCCGGCGCCGCCAGGCCCGGGCCTGGATGTGGTCCCTGGTGGAGGAGGGCCTGCATCGGGCCTTCCGCAGCCACCCGCAGGTAGCCGGCAAGATCGACGCCCTGGAGCGGGACGTGGCGGGGCGCAAGACCACCCCGGCGGCCGCCGCCCGGGCCCTGCTCGACGCCTTCCGCGGCTGACCCGCCCGCTTCCGGCGGTGCGCGGGCTCCTTCACTTCCCCTGCCGGTCTGCCGATGAGAGCAGGGTCATGGTGCAGATCAACATGGCGGAGCGGGAGATCACCCTGAAGGTGGTCTACTACGGGCCTGCGCTCTCGGGGAAGACGACCAATCTCCAGCAGCTCCACAAGCTGATCGATCCGGGTGCGCGGGGGAAGATGGTCACCCTCGACACGGCCAACGACCGCACCCTCTACTTCGACTTCCTGCCGATCCAGTTCGAGACGGGCAGCGGCTTCTCCGTGAAGCTCAAGCTCTTCACGGTGCCCGGCCAGGTGATGCACAAGGCCACCCGGAAGGTGGTGCTCGCCGGGGCCGACGGGGTGGCCTTCATCGCGGACTCGGCCCGCTCGTCGGCCAGCGCCAACGCCTACTCCTGGCGCGACATGGAGGCCAACCTCCGCTCCAACGGCATCGACTTCGCGTCGATCCCCAAGGTCTGTCAGTTCAACAAGCGCGACCTCGACGACGTCAAGCCGCTGGAGGAGATCAAGGAGCAGTGGAAGGACGTTCCGGCCTTCCCGGCGGTGGCGACCCGTGGGGAGGGAGTGCTCGAGACCTTCCACGCCCTGATGCGCCAGCTCTATCGCCAGATCGACACCCGGCACGCCTTCTCCGAGAAGTTCGGCGTGGACGAGGAGGCCTTCCTCGAGGGCGTATTCAACGCCTTCGGCGAGGCCGCCAAGCCGCTCTCTCCCGCCTCCTGAGCAGCCCGGCGCTCTGCTTGACTCCACAGTCAACGTCGGATACGGTCGCTAAGCCTCCAGAATCCCGTCGATTCTGCAGTGTGTGTGCGGGGAAGCCCGGGGGAGACCCGTGGCGAGGCCGCGCCGGCTCCCCGGGGTCGAGCGCGCGCCGAAGGGAGACCCCCGATGTCCGCCGATCTGCGCTCCGTGTCCGATGCCGCCCGGCCCGGCCCCTTCGACGACGTCATCGCCTCGATCCCCGCGGCCCTCGAGGAGATCCGGGCCGGCCGCATGGTCATCCTGGTCGACGACGAGGACCGGGAGAACGAGGGCGACCTGTGCATGGCCGCCGAGGCGGTCACGCCGGAGGCGATCAACTTCATGGCGCGCTTCGGCCGCGGCCTGATCTGCCTGCCCATGGCCGAGGAGCGGATCGACCAGCTCCGCCTCGGCATGATGGTCCCCGACCACGAGAACAACTCGGGCTACGGCACGGCCTTCACCGTCTCGATCGAGGCGCGGTCCGGTGTCACCACGGGCATCTCGGCCGCCGACCGCGCCCGCACGATCCAGGTGGCCATCGACGACGCGACCCGTCCCGGCGATCTCGCCCGGCCGGGCCACGTCTTCCCCCTGCGCGCCCGGGAGGGCGGGGTGCTCCGCCGCGCGGGCCAGACCGAGGGCTCGGTCGACCTGGCGCGGCTGGCGGGCTTCAAGCCCGCGGGCGTGATCTGCGAGGTGATGAACGACGACGGCACCATGGCCCGCATGCCGGACCTGGCCGCCTTCGCTCGCGAGCACCGGGTCAAGATCGTCACCATCGCGGACCTGATCCAGCACCGCCTGCGCCACGAGAAGCTCGTGCGTCGCGCCGCCGACGCGGTGATCCCCACCCGACACGGCGAGTTCCGGGCCGTCGTCTACGAGAACGAGATCGACCGCGTGGACCACATGGCGCTGGTGAAGGGCGAGATCGGCCCCGACGTGCCGGTGCTGGTGCGGGCCCACAGCGAGTGCCTGACCGGGGACGCCTTCGGCTCCCTGCGCTGCGACTGCGGCGACCAGCTCGACGCCGCCATGAAGCGTATCCACGAGGACGGCCGCGGCGTCATCCTGTACATGCGTCAGGAAGGGCGGGGCATCGGCCTCAAGAACAAGATCCGGGCCTATTCGCTCCAGGACGAGGAGGGGCTCGACACGGTCCAGGCCAACGAGCGCCTGGGCTTTCCCGCCGACCTGCGCGACTACGGCGTCGGCGCCCAGATCCTGCTGGATCTGGGAGTCCGCAAGCTGCGCCTGCTGACCAACAACCCCGGCAAGCGGGCCGCCATCGAGGGCTACGGTCTGACCATCGAGGAGCGCGTGCCTCTCGAGATCGAGCCGAACGCCAAGAACCTGGACTACCTGCGGACCAAGAAAGAGAAGCTGGGTCACGTCCTCCATCTCATGAGCTGAGGAAACGCCTGCATGTTCCAGAGCATCGACGAGGTCCGAGAGCGTCTCGGCACCCAGGGCTACATCGCCGACAAGCGCATCGCAACCGTGGTCTTCCTGGCCACGAAGCTCGAGAAGCCCGTCCTGATCGAGGGGCCCGCCGGCGTCGGCAAGACCGAGCTGGCCAAGGCCACCGCCGGGGCGCTGGGACGGCCGCTGATCCGACTGCAGTGCTACGAGGGCCTCGACGAGGCCAAGGCCCTGTACGAGTGGGAGTACTCGAAGCAGCTCCTCTACACGCAGATCCTGAAGGAGCGCTTCAGCGAGGCCATGGCCGGGGCGCGCAGCGTGCGCGAGGCCGCCGAGCGGATCGGCCGCGAGGACAGCGTCTTCTTCTCCGAGCGCTTCATCGTGCCGCGCCCGCTGATGCGAGCCATCTCGGCCGACGACCCGGTGATGCTCCTGATCGACGAGGTGGACAAGTCGGACCCGGAGTTCGAGGCCTTCCTGCTGGAGGTGCTCTCGGACTTCCAGGTCTCGATCCCCGAGGTCGGCACCATCGAGGCCAAGCAGGTGCCCCTGGTCTTCCTGACGTCCAACGACGCCCGGGAGATGAGCGATGCCCTCAAGCGCCGCTGCCTCCACCTCTGGATCGACTTCCCGGAGGCGGAGCAGGAGGCGCGGATCCTCGAGGCCAAGGTGCCGGGGATCGAGGAGCGCCTGGCGGCCGATCTGGTGGAGCTCATGCAGGGCCTGCGCAAGCTCGACCTGAAGAAGGCACCGTCGATCAGCGAGACCCTGGACTGGGCCCGGGCGCTGCTGGCCCTGAACGCCACGGAGCTCGACGAGGGCCTCGTCACCGAGACCCTCAACGTCATTCTCAAGTACGAGGGCGACATCCGGAAGGCCCAGTCGGAGCTCGCGAAGCTGCTGGCCGCCCGGCCCGAGGCGCCCCGCACCGAGGGCGCGCTGCCGGCGCCCCCGCGCGAGGGGGCGACCCCGGCGCCGGAGCCCGGCAAGCCCGCGGCGAAGCCGGCCGGGCCGACCGCCGGGTCCTCGGGCAAGAAGGGCCGACTCCACTAGTGCAGAAGCGGATCCTCGAGTTCGCCAACCTGCTGCGGAAGAGCGGGGTCCGCGTCTCGGTGGCCGAGTCGCTCGACGCCTTCACGGCCCTGGACGAGCTCTCCTTCGAGGACCGGGACGTCTTCAAGGACGCCCTGCGCTCCACCTTCGTGAAGCGCTCCCTGGACGTCCCCACCTACGACCGGCTCTTCGACCTCTACTGGTCCGGCTTCTACGACAGCCTGCGGGGCGCCTTCGACGACGCCACCCAGGGGCTGCAGGACAAGGGGCTGGATCTCGACAGCCTGATGGAGCGGCTGCGCGCCGCCCTGGAGGAGATGGACCCGGGGGAGCTGGATCTCTCCGAGCTGGCCCAGGCGCTGCTCTCCCAGGACCTCTCGAAGCTCGAGCAGCTGATCCGCCAGGCGGGCGAGGTCTCGGACGTCTCGCGCATCGAGAACATGCTCCAGGTGGGGTTCTTCAGCCGCCGGATCCTGGAGCAGCTCGGGGCCCAGGGGGCCCAGAACGAGCTCGAGGACCTGCTGACCCGGCTCGAGGGCATGGGTCTCCCGGAGGAGGACCTCGGTGCGCTGCGGGACATGCTGCAGCGGGTCCAGGAGGCCCTGCGCTCCTCGGTGCGGGACTTCACCCAGCGGGAGCTCCAGAAGCAGAACTTCGACTACATCGAGCGCTTCCGCCGGGAGAGCCTGCTCGAGAAGAGCTTCTACAGCCTCACCGAGGAAGACATCCGCAAGATGCGGGAGGTGGTGACCCGGCTGGCCCAGAAGATCAAGAACATCATGACGATCCGGCGCAAGCGCCTGAAGAAGGGCAAGTTCGACCTCCACCAGACCCTGCGCCGCAACATGCACCACGGGGGCGTGCCCTTCGAGCTGATCTTCAAGCAGCGCAAGAAGGATCGCCCGAAGCTCGTGATCCTGTGCGACGTCTCGTCGTCGGTCGCCAACGTCTCCCGCTTCATGCTGCAGTTCGCCTACAGCCTGCAGGAGGCCTTCACCAAGATCCGGGCCTTCGTCTTCGTGGCGGAGCTGGGCGAGGTGACGAAGGTCTTCGAGGACGGGGACATCAACGAGGCCCTCGACGAGGCCCTGGAGGGGGGCGGCGTGATCAACGTCTACACCCGCTCCAACTTCGGCTACGCCTTCCACGTCTTCTGGCAGAACCACCTCTCCGCGGTGGACAACAAGACCACCGTGATCGTCATCGGTGACGCCCGCAACAACTACAACGACGCCAAGGCCTGGTGCCTGGCCGAGATCCACAGCAAGGCCAAGAACGTCATCTGGCTCAACCCGGAGAGCCCCGGTGCCTGGGGCTTCGGCGACAGCGTCATGGACAAGTACCTGCCGCATACGGACGTGGCGGAGGAGGTACGGAACCTCCGTCAGCTCGCGGCGGTCGTCGACCGACTGGTCCTGTAGGCCGTCTCGTCTTCACACGGAGACGCGCTGTGAAGACGCCGTCCGCGCGAATCGAGAAGATCGAGAAGACCGTCCCCGGGCGCGTGGCGCGAAAGCGAAACGCCCCGCCGGAGAAAGCGAAACGCCCCGCCGGAGACCGGCGGGGCGCTCAATGTGGGAGGGCGGTGGATTGGATTATGGGGGGTGAGAGGTTGGACATTTCATGGCGAAATGTCGATCCACCGCCTCTCCACGCGGCCCATTATGCAGGGCGCAGCACCAATGTCAAACACCTTTTCAGCAAATAAAAAAAGCTTCACTGATCCAGATGCTTACGGAATATTCTGCGCGTAGGTGCTCGAGCTTGGAAGAGGAAACCCTGCGACTCTTCTCGAAGAAATCTGCAGGCCGCGCCAGCCGGGCCTCGGGGAGCCCTTCGTGAAGCACTTCACGATCCGCACCTACGGCTGCCAGATGAACCTTCACGATACGGAGAAGGTCGCGAACCTCCTCCACCACGAGGGCTGGCGCCCGGCGGACGACGAGGACGCGGCCCGCCTGCTCCTGATCAACACCTGCTCGATCCGGGAGAAGGCCGAGCACCGCCTCTACAGCGACCTCGGTGCCCTCCGCGCCTGGAAGCGGGCCGCGCCGGGCCGCCTGGTGGGCGTGGGCGGCTGCGTGGCCCAGCAGCAGGGCGATGCGATCCTGCGGCGCTTCCCGCAGGTGGACTTCGTCTTCGGCACCCACAACCTGGCCCGGGTGCCGGCCCTGGTCCGGGGCGCCGAGGACGGGGCCCGTCGCGCGGCCGTCGGCGAGGTGCGCGACCTCTCGCGCTTCGAGCTCCCCGAGCGGCACCCGGCCTACGCCGGCGAGACCCCGGGCCGGGCCTTCGTCACCGTGATGGAAGGCTGCGACATGTTCTGCTCGTTCTGCATCGTGCCGCGCACCCGGGGTCGCGAGATCAGCCGCCCGGCGGAGGCCATCGAGGTGGAGGTGCGCAGCCTGGCCGCGCGCGGCGTCCGGGAGATCACGCTGCTGGGCCAGACGGTGAACGCCTACGGGCGCCACGCCTTGCGACGCGGCCAGCCCGGGCTGGGGTTCGGCGCGCTACTGCGGCGCCTGGCCGGCGTGCCCGGCCTGGAGCGCATCCGTTACACGAGCCCGCACCCGCTGTTCGTCGACGACGACCTGGTCCGGGCCCACGCCGAGCTGGAGGTGCTGTGTCCCCACGTCCACCTGCCGCTCCAGGCCGGCTCGGACCGGGTGCTCGACGCCATGCGCCGGCGCTACACGGCCGACGACTTCCGCCGGGTGGTGGAGGCGCTCCGCGCGGCGCGGCCGGACCTGGCCCTCACCACGGACCTGATCGTGGCCTTCCCCGGCGAGACCGAGGCCGAGTTCCGGGCCACCCTGGAGCTGGTCCGGGAGGTCGGGTTCGTCGACAGCTACTCGTTCAAGTACTCGCCGAGGCCTGGGACGAAAGCCGCCGAGCTGCCGGAGGTTTCCCCGGACGAGGCCCAGGGGCGGCTCGAGGCGCTCCAGACCCTGCAGCGGGCGCTGACCCTGGCCTATCACCAGGGCCGCGTCGGCGGCGAGACCACGGTGCTGCTGGAGGGTGAGAGCCGCCGCGGCGGTCAGCGCATGGGCCGGGATCCGTACCACCGGGTCGTGAACGTTCCCGCCCCGGCCGCGGGGCCGAGCGCGCTCCCCGGGCCGGGCGCGCGGCTGGAGGTGGAGATCGTGGAGGCCACCCCCCATTCCCTGATCGGAGCGGTGAAGGAACGGCCCGGACGAGCCGATGAGTCTCCACGGCGCCCTGCGCTCCGGGCCCCGGGATCGTCGCCCGCCGGCAGCTGGAGCGCATAACGGCTAGCCTGGTCAGGGGAAACGGGGGGAATGGCCAAGGCCCGCATACTGGCGGTCGACGACCAGCTGTACTTCCGGACCTTCCTCGAGGGCCTGCTGACCGAGGAGGGTTACGCGGTACAGACGGCCTCGGGTGGCGAAGAGGCGCTCCACATCCTCGAGCGGGAGCGCTTCGACGTGGTGATCACCGACCTGGTGATGCCCGGGATGGACGGTCGCGTCCTCGTCCAGAAGCTCAAGGAGCGCCTGCCGGACCAGGAGGTGATCGTCGTCTCCGGCGTCGGCGACGTGCAGACCGCCGTCGACGCCATGAAGGACGGCGCCACCGACTACCTCCTCAAGCCCATCGAGCGCACCGCCCTGGTGCGCGGGCTCGAGTCGATCCTCCAGAGCCAGCGCCTGCGCGAGGAGCACGCCCAGCTCATGCGCGAGAACCTCGAGTACATGGGGGTGCTCTCGCTCTACGAGCGGGCCGTGGGCCTGTTCTCGACGCTGGCGCCCGAGCCCGCCTGCGAGCGGACTCTGGAGGCGCTCTGCCTCGAGACCCGGGCCCAGACCGGCGTGATCTGGGCGGTGGGCCCCGACGGCAGCGAGGCCCTGGAGCTGGCGGCCGCCCGGGGGCTGGTCCAGGTGGACGAGGAGCCCGCCCAGCTGGAGGCGGACCGCCTGCCGGTGGGGTTCTCCGCCCTGTCGGGGGCGGACGGGGCCGTGCTGGCACCCGATCCGCGCGCCGCCGGCGAGCGACAGGCGCTGCTCGTACCCCTGCGCCGGAGCGGGCGGTTGATCGGGCTCGTGCGCCTGACGGACAAGCTCGAAGACCAGCCCTTCGACGACCGGGACCGGGCCGCGGCCGACAAGGTGGTGGAGCTCGCGACCGTGGCCCTGGCCAATGCCCTGCACGTGGCCCAGCTGGAGCGGCGCTCCTTCCGCGACCCGGCCACCAAGGCCTACACCCTCGCCTACCTCGAGGACGTGGTCCGCAACGAGATCCAGAAGGCCGACCGCTTCGGGCGCAGCTTCGCGGTGCTGGCGATCGCCCTGGAGGATCTGGGCTCGATGCGCCGGAAGCGGTCGGGCCCGGAGCTGGCCCGCTGGCTGGAGGGATTCGTCTACCAGATCGGCCGGGCCCTGCGCTCGACCGACCTCGTCGCCACGAACGGGGACGGCCGCTTCCACGTGCTGCTGCCCGAGACCGACGCCCTCGGTGCCGCCGTGCTCAAGCGCCGCATCCTCGAGCTGCTCCGCGCCGGCGACTACGGGGAGACGCGGCTCGCCCTGGCGGCCGCGAGCTATCCCGCCGACGGCACCCAGCTCGACGCCATGACCCGGGTGCTCGACGAGCGGCTCGAGGCCGATCGCACGACCCTCGTCCACGAGCTGGAGCTCGAGGGGGAGAGCTTCGCCGCGTCCGTCGACGCGCTGCTCCAGCGCGCCGGCTGCGAGCGGAGCGAGGTCGCCGAGCAGGCCATGCGCCTGCTGATCGACGAGGTCGGGCGACGCCCGCGGGACCGGGGCCTGCTCTTCGTCGCGCCGGGCGGCGGCCCGACGGCGCCGGTACGCGAGGCCCTGGAGCGACTCCGGGACGTGGCGCCGCTGACCGAGGTCGTCCTGGTGGGCGACGGCAAGAGCGACGCCCTGGCCGGCGTCCCGGTCACCTGCGTCTCGGCGCGTCGGGCCGGGACCCGGGCGCCCTTCCTGGTCTACTTCGGCGAGGGGCCGGCCTACGCCCTGGTACGCGAGCGCTCGGACGAGGCGGGCCGCCCGCCGCTGTTCCACACGGGGGACCGGCCCCTGGTGGAGCACCTGGCCTTCCAGCTGCAGCGGGATCTCGGGATCTCGCTGGCGGTGTGAGGAGCCCATGGCGATCGATGGGAGGATCCCATGGCGACCGGTGTGAGGAGCCCATGGCGACCGTACTGATCGCCGACAGCGAGCGGGAGCGGGGCAAGCGCCTGGCCGAGGCCTGCGCGGCCCGCGGCCTGGGGACGCTCTCCGCCGAGCACGGCGCCGCCGCCCTCGAGCTGGCGCTGTCCGAGCGGCCGGAGGTGGTGGTCGCCCCCCTCGACCTGCCGCTGATCGACGCCGCGAAGCTCCTCGACATCCTGCGCGCCAACCCCCGCACGCGCGGGGTCCACGCCGTCCTGCTCGGGACCCGGCTGCCCGGTCAGCCCGGCACGGACGTGCGCGACGAGGTCCTCGAGGAGCACACGGACCCGGCCGAGGTGAGCCGCCGGGTGGAGGGCCTGCTCTCCCGCCGCGCCGAGCTCGACGAGGTGGAGCAGGAGGTCGAGGACGACCATGACGTCGAGGGCAAGCTCTCGAAGATCGCATTGGCCGACCTGCTGCAGCTCTTCCACGTGAACGGCAAGACCGGGACCCTGAAGCTCGTCCGTCGCGGGGACGACGCCCGCGAGGAGGTGGCCCAGATCTACCTCGACGCCGGCAACCTGGTCCAGGCCACCTGCGGGAACGTGGATGGCGAGAAGGCCCTCTACCGGGTGCTCGGCTGGCGGGAGGGCGCCTTCGCCTTCCAGCCGCGGCCGTCGACGGTGGTTCCCACCATCCACACCCCGCTGCGGGCCCTGCTGCTCGAGGGCATGCGCCAGCTGGACGAGACGGCGCGGCTCGAGGGCGAGCTGCCGGCCCTCGACGCCCACGTGGCGCTCCGGGTGAAGAGCGGCGAGCTGCCGAACATGGTCCACCCGCTGACCCAGGAGGTCCTCCTCCTGCTCGAGATCTACACCCGGGTGCGGGACGTGGTGGACCACTGCTCCTTCCCCGACTACCAGGTGCTGCGCACCCTCCGCACCCTGGTGGAGCGGGGCATGGTGGAGATCCGCGCGGGCCGCGCCCCGATCGCCGCCTCGGGCTCCGATGGCCTGTTCGCGCCCGCCCAGGCCCGGCGCCTGCGGGACTGGCTGGACGTCGCCCGGGGCCGGGGTCGCGGGCCGCGGGACGCCAAGCTGCTCGTGCTCTCGGCCAGCGCCGGGGCCACGGCCGACTTCGTCCGCCTGCTGCGGGGGCTGGCCGGGGCCCGGGTGGAGGGCTCCTTTGCCGGCGGGAGCTTCTCCCCGGACGACCTGGCGCCCCTGGGCCGCATCCCGGTGGACGAGGACGTGGGCCTCGAGCTGGTCCACGTCCCCGTGGGCCAGGCCTTCGCCCCCCTGTGGCGGGTGGCGGCCCACGGCGCCCTCGGCACCCTGACCCTGCTCGAGGGCTCGGTGGAGGCGGCCAACGCCGCGGTCGACGGTCCCCTGGGCGTGCTGCGCGAGATGCCGCGCTCCCGGATCTTCCACGTGCTGCTGCTCCGCAAGGACGAGCGCGCCCTGCCGGAGGAGCTGCGGGAGAACCTCCAGCTCATCGACGACGCCTCGCTCTTCCTGGTCGCCCTCGAGAGCGGCAAGGAGCCGGCCGCGGTGCTGCGCAGCCTCTTCAACCGGGTGCTGCCGTGAACACCACCGAGCTCAAGCGGTTTCCGGTCCTGGAGGAGCTGACCGGCGAGGAGCGCGAGCTCCTGGCGGGCGAGCTCGAGACGATCGAGCTCCAGGAGGGGCGGGTGGCCTTCGAGGAGGGCTCCGACGCCGACGGCCTGGTGCTGGTCGCGGAGGGCGAACTGCGTTTGGAGAGCCGCGAGCACGGCGAGCTGGGGCGCTTCGGACCCGGCGCGGCCCTGGGCGGAATCGGCCTGGTGGCGCCGGGGCGCCGCGAGGCGTCGGCCGTGGCCACCCAGGCGTGTCGGGTGCTCTGGCTCGGACGCAGCGACTACCGCCGGCTCGCCCTCGACTGTCCGCCCCTCGCCTGCAAGCTGCTCGAGGCGGTGATCGTCGACTTCGCCGGTGCCGTGCGGGAGGGGTTGCCTCGGCTCCGCAGCGCGGGCTAATGTCGGACATGGACGACATCCGCATCCGCGACGGCCTCACCTTCGACGACGTCCTCCTGGTTCCCGGCGCCTCCGAAGTCCTCCCCGCCGACGTCGACCTCCGCACCCAGCTCACCGCCGAGGTCTCGCTCTCGATCCCGCTCGTGTCCGCGGCCATGGACACGGTGACCGAGCACGAGACGGCCATCCACATGGCCCAGAGTGGCGGCATGGGAATCGTGCACCGCAATCTCCCCGTCGACGTCCAGGCCGGCGAGGTGGACAAGGTCAAGCGCTCCGAGTCGGGCATGATCGTCGACCCGATCACCATGGAGCCGGAGCAGCGGATCCACGAGGCGCTCGAGGTGATGGCCCGCTACCGGATCTCGGGCGTGCCGGTCACCCGGGCGGGGAAGGCGGTCGGCATCCTGACCAACCGCGACCTGCGCTTCGTGAAGGACACCAGCCAGCCCATCTCCACCGTGATGACCCGGGAGAACCTGGTCACCGTGCCGCCGGGCACGACCCTCGAGCGCGCCAAGGAGCTCCTCCACGCGCACCGCATCGAGAAGCTCCTGGTGGTGGACGCCCAGGGGAACCTCACCGGGCTCATCACCATCAAGGACATCGAGAAGGCCCAGCGCTTCCCCCACGCGGCGAAGGACGGCATGGGACGCCTGCGCTGTGGCGCGGCGGTCGGCACCGGGCCGGATCGGCTGGAACGCGCCCAGGCCCTGGTGGACGCCGGCGTCGACGCCCTGGTGGTGGACTCGGCCCACGGCCACGCCGAGGGCGTGCTGCGGACCGTCGAGGAGGTGCGCCACACCTTCCGCGAACTGCCCCTGCTGGGCGGCAACGTGGCCACCGCCGAGGGCACCGAGGCGCTCATCAAGGCGGGCGTCTCGGCGGTGAAGGTGGGCGTCGGGCCCGGCTCCATCTGCACCACCCGGGTGGTGGCCGGGGTCGGCGTGCCGCAGTTCACGGCGGTCCGCGACTGCGTCTCGGTGGCGTCCCGGGCCGGCGTGCCGGTCGTCGCCGACGGCGGCGTCAAGCACTCGGGCGACCTCACCAAGGCCCTGGCCGCGGGGGCGTCGGTGGTGATGATCGGGTCGCTGTTCGCCGGCACCGACGAGGCGCCCGGCGAGGTCGTGCTCTACCAGGGTCGCTCCTACAAGGAGTACCGGGGCATGGGCTCGATGGGCGCCATGAGCGGCGGCGCCAGCCGCGACCGCTACTTCCAGGGCGGCGTCGACGACTCGAGCAAGCTCGTGCCCGAGGGCATCGAGGGCCGGGTGCCGTACCGCGGCAGCCTGACCAACAGCGTCTACCAGCTCGTCGGCGGGCTGCGCTCCGGGATGGGCTACTGCGGGGCGCCCACCCTGGCCGCCCTGCGCGAGACGGCCCGCTTCGTGCGGATCAGCGCCGCCGGCCTCCAGGAGAGCCACGTCCACGGCGTGATCATCACCAAGGAGGCCCCGAACTACCGGATCGAGTAGAATCGGGATTCCCCCCGGCTTGAGTTCGATCGCTCCTCTCGAGAGGCACGGGATGGCCCCCCAGGACGCCCATCGCGACCGGGTCCTCGTTCTGGACTTCGGTTCCCAGTACACGCAGCTCATCGCGCGCCGGATCCGCGAGCAGCGGGTCTACTGCGAAATCCACCCGCCCCTCGACCCGGAGCGCATCCGGGCCTGGGGGCCGGCCGGGATCATCCTCTCGGGGGGGCCGTCGAGCGTCCTGGACGAGAACGCCCCGGACATCGACCCGGCGGTCTTCGAGCTGGGCGTCCCGGTCCTGGGGGTCTGCTACGGCCTCCAGCTCATGGCCCGGCGCCTGGGCGGGCGGGTCGAGCCCGCGCCCGACCGGGAGTACGGCCGGGCCGAGCTGCGCATCGAGCGCGGCGATCCCCTGTTCGCCGGCCTCGACGAGCCGCGGCGCAGCGTCTGGATGAGCCACGGCGACCGCGTCCTCGCGCTGCCCGACGGCTTCGAGACCCTCGCCACCAGCCCGAGCTCGCCCTTCGCTGTCGTGCGCCACGCCGAGCGCCCGCTCTACGGCGTGCAGTTCCACCCCGAGGTCGTCCACACCGACGGCGGCGAGCGCATCCTGGCCAACTTCATCCACCGCATATGCGGCTGCGCGGCGTCCTGGACCATGGACGCCTTCGCCGACGAGGCCGTGGCGGCGGTGCGCAAGCAGGTGGGCTCCGCGAAGGTGGTCTGCGGCCTGTCCGGGGGCGTGGACTCGGCGGTGGCCGCGGCGCTGGTGCACCGGGCCATCGGCGACCAGCTCACCTGCATCTTCGTCGACAACGGGCTGCTCCGGGAGGGAGAGCGCGCGGAGGTGGAGGAGGTCTTCGCCGGCGCGCTCGGCATCCAGCTGATCACGGTGGACGCGGGCGCGCGCTTCCTGCGGGCCCTGGCCGGCGTGACCGACCCGGAGCAGAAGCGCCGCATCATCGGACACCTGTTCGTGGAGGTCTTCGAGCAGGAGGCCGACCGGCTCGGCGAAGTGGACTTCCTGGTCCAGGGCACCCTGTATCCCGACGTGATCGAGAGCGTGTCGGTGCGCGGTCCGGCGGCCACCATCAAGACCCACCACAACGTGGGCGGGCTGCCGGAGGCCATGCGCCTCGCGCTCGTGGAGCCGCTGCGGGAGCTCTTCAAGGACGAGGTGCGGGAGGTGGGGCGCAACCTCGGCCTGCCGGAGACCGTGGTGGGACGTCACCCGTTCCCGGGCCCCGGCCTGGCGGTTCGGATCGTGGGGGACGTCACCCCCGAGCGGCTGGCGTGCCTGCGCCGGGCGGACGCGATCGTCACCGAGGAGATCCGGCGGGCCGGGCTCTACGAGTCGCTCTGGCAGGCCTTCGCGGTGTTCCTGCCGGTGCAGAGCGTGGGCGTGATGGGCGACGCCCGAACCTACGAGAACGTCGTCGCCGTGCGCGCGGTCAACTCGGTGGATGCGATGACCGCCGACTGGGCGCGGCTGCCGGGGGACGTGCTGGCCGCCGTCTCCAGCCGGATCATCAACGAGGTGAAGGGCGTGAACCGGGTGGTCTACGACATCTCGTCCAAGCCGCCCGCCACGATCGAGTGGGAGTAGCGGTGTCCCACGCCCATTTCGTCCACCTGCACCTGCACACCCAGTACTCGCTCCTGGACGGCGCCATCCAGCACGCGCCGCTCTTCCAGCAGTGCAGGGCGCTCGACATGCCGGCCGT
The DNA here is from genome assembly GCA_964442285.1 of uncultured Spirochaetales bacterium. Lineage (GTDB taxonomy): Bacteria > Myxococcota_A > UBA9160 > UBA9160 > JAFDET01 > CAYTZH01. Next base: position 15,872 of record CAYTZH010000022.1, read on the forward strand.
GGCCATGACCGACCACGGCAACCTCTTCGGCGTGGTGGAGTTCTACGAGAAGGCCATGGCCGCGGGCGTGAAGCCCATCCTCGGCTGCGAGGTCTACGTGGCGGCCGGCTCGCGCTTCGACAAGGAGCGCCGCGAGCGCGACGACAGCGGCTTCGACGCCATCAGCCACCTGCTGCTGCTGGCCACGAACGAGACCGGCTACCGCAACCTGATGTACCTGGTCTCCAAGGCCTACCTCGAGGGCTTCTACTACAAGCCGCGCATCGACCTGGACCTGCTGCGGGAGCGGGGGGAGGGCCTGATCACCACCACCGGCTGCCTCTCGTCGCTGGTGTCGCGGGCCATCACCGGCGGGCAGCTCGACCGGGCCTGGCGGCTGGTGCAGGAGTTCTCGGAGATCTTCCCCGATCGCTACTACCTCGAGCTGCAGCGCCACGGCATCCCCGACCAGGACCGGGTGAACGCCGAGCTGCTCAAGATGCACGCCGATTTCCGGCTGCCACTGGTCGCCACCAACGATGCCCACTACCTCCACGAGCACGACCACGGGCCCCACGAGGCGCTGCTCTGCATCGGCACCGGCACCACCCTCGACGACCCCAAGCGCTTCAAGTTCGACGGCCGGGGCTTCTACCTGAAGAGCGCCGACGAGATGGCCCAGGTCTTCCACGACCACCCCTCGGCGCTGCGCAATACCGTCGAGATCGCCGAGCGCTGCAACGTCGAGATTCCCCTGGGCACCTACCACCTGCCCGAGTTCCAGGTGCCGGCGGGGAGCAGCCGCGAGGCGGTGCTGGCGCAGAACGCCTGGACGGGCTTGCGCGAGCGCCTGGGTCTCGCCCCCGACGAGCCCTTCCGGGAGGGCCACCGCGACTACGTGCAGCGCATGGAGCACGAGCTCGGCGTCATCCAGAAGATGGGCTTTCCGGGCTACTTCCTGATCGTGGCCGACTTCATCGCCCACGCCCGCCGCAACGGCGTGCCCGTGGGCCCCGGACGCGGCTCCTCCGCGGGCAGCCTGGCCGCCTACGCCCTGGGCATCACCGGCGTCGACCCGATCGAGTACGACATCATCTTCGAGCGATTCCTGAACCCCGAGCGCGTCTCCATGCCGGACATCGACGTGGACTTCTGCATGCGCGGGCGCGACCGGGTGATCCGCTACGTCAAGGAGAAGTACGACCGCGACGGCGACGACGGGCGCCACGTGGCCCAGATCATCACCTTCGGGAAGCTCCAGGCCCGGGCGGCGATCCGCGACGTGGGGCGGGTCCTCGGGATGGCCTATGGCGACGTGGACCGCATCGCGAAGCTGGTGCCCGAGACCCTGGGCATCACCCTGGAGCAGGCGCTGCAGCAGTCGCCGGACCTGCGGGCGCGCATGGACGCCGACGGCCAGGTGCGCCAGCTCATCGAGACGGCCCAGCGGCTCGAGGGCCTGACGCGTCACGCCTCCACCCACGCGGCCGGCGTGGTGATCGGCAACCGGCCGCTCATCGAGGTCGTCCCCCTCTACCGCGACCCGAAGTCGGGCGACGTGGTCACCCAGGTGGACTGGAAGGCGGTCGAGAAGCTCGGCCTGATCAAGTTCGACTTCCTCGGCCTGAAGACCCTCACCGTGATCGCCGACGCCGAGAAGCGCATCCGCGCGCGGGTGGCGGACTTCTCGGTCGAGCGGGCCCCCCTCGACGACGGGGCCACCTACGAGCTGCTGGGCCGCGGCGACACCCTGGGCGTGTTCCAGGTGGAGTCGAGCGGCATGACCGACCTGGTGGTGAAGCTCCAGCCGAAGGAGTTCCGGCAGCTGATCGCCATCGTGGCCCTCTACCGCCCGGGCCCGCTGAACTCGGGCATGGTGGAGGACTACATCAGCCGCACCCACGGCCTGACCCAGGTGGAGTATCTGCACCCGCTGCTGGAGGAGATCACGCGGCAGACCCTGGGCGTGATCGTCTACCAGGACCAGGTGCTGCAGATCGCCAACAAGATGGCCGGCTACAGCCTGGGTGAGGCCGACCTGCTGCGCCGGGCCATGGGCAAGAAGAATCCCGAGGAGATGGAGAAGCAGCGCGAGCGCTTCGTCTCCGGGGCCACCGGAAAGGGCGTCGACGCGGGCACCGCGAACAAGGTCTTCAACCTGATCTACGAGTTCGCCGGCTACGGCTTCCCGAAGGCCCACTCCACCGCCTACGCGCTGATCACCTACCAGACGGCCTATCTCAAGGCGAACCATCCCCGCGAGTTCCTGGCGGCGCTGATGTCGAGCGAGACGGGCAACCACGACAAGCTGGCCCGGATCATCGGCCACGCCCGGGAGCACAAGATCGACGTGCTGCCGCCCGACGCGAACGAGTCGGCTCGCGACTTCACCGTGGTGCCCGAGGGCATCCGCTTCGGCCTGGCCGGCGTGAAGAACGTGGGCGAGGGCGCCATCGACGCGATCCTCGAGGCCCGGGAGGAGGAGCGCTTCGGGGGCCTGTTCGACTTCGCGCGGCGGGTGGACGCCCGGCGCGTGAACCGCCGGGTGGTGGAGAGCCTGGTCAAGTGCGGGGCCTTCGACTCCGTGCACACCGAGCGCGCCCGGGTCTGGGCCGGCCTCGACCGCGCCCTGGAGGCCGGCGCCGCCGCCCAGCGCGACCGCGAGATCGGCCAGGAGAGCCTCTTCGGCGGCGACTCGGGCGCGGCGGCGCCGGAGTCGGCGCTGCCCGAAGCGCCGGCCTGGACCGACCGCGAGCGGCTGGCCCAGGAGAAGGAGGTGCTGGGCTTCTACGTCACGGGCCACCCGCTGGCCGCGGTGGCCGACGACCTCCGCCGCTACGCCAACGCCACCGCCGCCACGGTGGAGGGACGCGAGAACCACGACGTGCGCGCGGGCGGGCTGCTCTCGGGGCTGCGCGAACGGGTCACCAAGCGCGAAGAGGTGATGGCCTTCGGGAACCTGGAGGACCTCGAGGGCAGCTTCGAGCTGGTGATCTTCGCGAAGACCTACGACCGCCTGCGGGAGCTGCTCAAGCGGGCCGCCGCGGAGGAGATCCCCACGCCGCTGCTCGTCTCGGGCAAGCTCGAGGCCGCCGACCCGCCGAAGATCCTCGTGCGCGACGCCATCGAGCTGTCGAATGCCCGGGAGCAGCTGGCGTCCAAGCTGACGCTGCGGGTGGTCGCGGCGGACTGCAGCCGCGACCGGCTGCTGGCCCTGCGGCGCCTGTTCGAGGGCAGCCGCGGAGACTGCGAGGTGGCGGTGCACCTGGTGATTCCCGGGGAGAGCGAGACGGTGCTCGCCCTCGGCAACCCCTCCGGGGTCGAGGCGACCGAGGGCCTGGTGCGGGAGGTGGACGCGCTGTTCGGCCGTCCCGTGGCGGAGCTGGTGATTTGAGCCGCCGGCGCGGGGTCCGGCGGGGCCTGGCCGGCCTGCTCGGGCTGCTGCTGCCGGTCGCGGCGGCGGTCGCGCCGGCCGCCGCGGAGGTGCGGCGGGTGGAGGCGGTCGGGGTGGTGCCGGTTCCCGACCCGGCCCCCTCCCGGGCGACGCTGCGGGATCGGGCGCTGCGGGCGGGCATCCAGGAGGCCGTGCTGCGGGTCGCCCGGGAGCAGATCGAGGCCCAGGGCACCGAGACGGAGCTCGAGCCCCGGGCCATGGCGGCGCTCCTCGGCGGCCAGCTGGTGGACTACACGGTGCGCTTCCGGATCCTCGAGGACCGGGGCGAGCGCGACGCTCTGCTGCTGGCCGCGACCCCGGCCTCCCGGGAGTACGTCCTGGTGACCGAGGTGCACGTGGAGGTCGAGCGGGTTCGGGAGAAGCTGGTGGAGGTGGAGCTGGTGGCGCCCCAGGCAGCCCCCGCGGGCCCGCGGCGCCGGGTGGCCGTCGTCATCCAGCCGCTTCCCAGCTACGCGGCCCTGCGCTGGGTCCAGGAGGCCCTGGGCGCCGTTCCCTACGAGCTCTCGCGGACGGGGGCCGTGCTGGTGGTCGAGACCCACGAGAGCGGCCCCGAGCTGCTGGCACGACTGCGGCGCGGATCCCCGCCGGGAGTGCGGGTGGTTTCCCGGTCGGCGGACGAGGCCCGCCTGGCCCTGGCGGTGGAGGGCGTTCCGAGCGCTCCCCGGGATTGACCGCACGCGATTCCGCGATTGACACCTGCAGGCGAAAACGATATTCCTCGCGCGCAGTTAGCGAGCCTACAGGCACGTAGCTCAGTGGCTAGAGCGCCGCCTTGACACGGCGGAGGTCGGCGGTTCAATCCCGCCCGTGCCTACCACTGAGAGAGACCGCAACGCGAGCAGGTGAACGGGCTGCCCTCGCGGCTCGAATCGAATACCCCGTTCCGAAGGAGAACTGCGTATCGCAGTCCGCAGAAGGTTCGACCGATCGGAGCCGCGCGGCGACACGACCCGGGTGAACGAGCGGGTGCGCGCCCGCGAGATCCGGTTGATCGGCGACGGCGGGGAGCAGCTCGGTGTGATGACGCCGGAGGAGGCCCTGGGGCTGGCGCAGGAGGCCGGGTTGGACCTGGTCGAGGTGGCGCCCAACTCCCAGCCGCCCGTCTGCCGCATCATGGACTACGGGCGTTACAAGTACGAGCAGAAGAAGAAGTCGTCCAAGAGCAAGGGACACTCGACTTCGCTCAAGGAGATCAAGCTCCGGCCGCGCACCGATCAGCACGACCTGGAATTCAAGCTGCGCAACGCGCGCAAGTTCCTCATCGAGGGGGACAAGGTCAAGGTCACGATCATGTTCCGCGGGCGGGAGATCGTTCATCGCGAGCTGGGCTACCAGCAGCTGAACGTGGTGAAGCAGATGCTCGGCAACCTGGCGTCGGTGGAGAACCCGCCCCGGATGGAGGGGCGCTTCCTCTCGATGATCCTGGTGCCGAACCGCGAAGGGGTCGCCGAGGCGAAGAAGGCCGAGGCGGAGGCGGAGGCCGAGGCTTCTGCCGACGCCGCCGCGGCGGGCGAGGGCGACGAGGCTCCGGGCGGCGAGTCCGACCAGGCCGAGAAGGCCGACCAGGCCGAGAAGGCCGAGAACAAGGAGGCCGAGGCTGCGGGCTAGACCGGGGCCGAGGAGACAGCGATGCCGAAGATGAAGACGCGCCGCGGGGCCGCCAAGCGGTTCAAGTCGACGGGCACCGGGAAGGTGGTGCGGTCGAAGCGGAACAAGCAGCACATCCTCACCAAGAAGTCGAGCAAGCGGAAGCGTCGCCTGCGCAAGGACGCGCTCGTCTCGGCGGTGGACGAGAAGCGCATCAAGCAGATGGTGCCCGGCCTCTAGCGGCGCCCAGGAGAGCCCCATGCCCCGTGTCAAGCGCGGAACGATGGCCCACAAGCGGAAGAAGCGGATCTTCGATGCCGCCAAGGGCTACTACGGCACCCGCCACAACCTGATCAAGACCGCCCGCGAGGCGGTGCACCGCGGCTGGCAGTACGCCTACCGCGACCGGCGCCAGCGCAAGCGCCAGTTCCGACGCCTCTGGATCGTGCGCATCAACGCCGCCGCCCGGGAGCACGGTCTGTCCTACAGCCGCCTGATGCACGGCCTGCAGATTGCCGGCGTCGAGATGGACCGCAAGAACCTGGCTGCGCTCGCCATCGAGGATCCCAAGGCCTTCGCCGAGCTGGCGGAGCTGGCCAAGGCCCAGACCCAGGCGGCGTGAGCGCCGACCTCGAGGCGGTCGAGGCCGAGGCCCGCACCGCCATCCAGGCGGCCGCAAACGTCCAGGACCTGGTGGAGGTGCGGGCCCGCTTCCTGGGCAGGAAGGGGAGCGTGGCCGAGGTCCTCCGCGGCATCGGGCAGCTTCCACCCGAGCAGCGCGGCCGCGTCGGCCAGGCCGCCAACCAGAGCAAGGCCCGGATCGAGACCTGGGTGGCGGAGCGCCGGGGCGCTCTCGAGCACGAGGCCCGGCAGGCCTCCCTGGCCCAGGCCCGCTACGACACCAGCCTGCCGGGCGCGGCCCCGCCCGCCGGCAGCCTCCATCCCATCAGCCGTCTCGTGCGGGACATCGAGCGCTTCTTCCGCTCCATGGGCTTCTCCGCGGAGTCGGGCCCCGAGGTCGAGACCGACTGGAACAACTTCGGCGCCCTGAACTTCCCCGACGACCACCCGGCTCGCGACACCCAGGACACCTTCTTCGTGGACGGCGGCCACGTGCTGCGCACCCACACCTCCTCGGTGCAGATCCGGGCCATGCAGGGGCGCACGCCCCCGTTCCGCTTCATCGCGCCCGGACGCGTCTATCGCCACGACAGCGACGCCACCCACTCGCCCATGTTCCACCAGGTGGAGGGCTTCATGGTGGACGAGCGCACCACGTTCGCCGACCTGAAGGGGCTGCTCTACGCCTTCGCGCGTCATCTGTTCGGCCCGGAGACCGAGCTGCGCTTCCGCGCCCACTACTTCCCCTTCACCGAGCCTTCCGCCGAGATGGACTTCAGCTGGAACGGCGGCTGGATGGAGTGGGGGGGCTGCGGGATGATCCACCCGCGCGTCCTCGAGAACTGCGGCATCGATCCCGAGCGCTGGCAGGGCTGGGCCTTCGGCATGGGCCTGGACCGCACGGCCATGCAGCGCTGCGGCCTCGACCACATCCGGCTGCTCTTCGATCCCGACGAGCGCGTCCTGGAGCAGCTGGGGTGAAGGTCCCTCTCGGCTGGCTGGCGGAGTGGATCGACCTGCCCGAGCGCGAGGCGCTGATGGAGCGCCTCACCCTGGGCGGTCTGGAGATCGAGGCGATGCTCCGGACCGGGCCCGAGCTCCCGGGCGTCGTGGTCGGACACGTGGTCGAGCACGGCCGCCACCCGGACGCCGAGCGGCTCTCGCTCTGCCGCGTCGACGCCGGCGGCGAGGCGCCCTTCGAGGTGGTCTGCGGCGCGCCGAACGTGGCCGCCGGCCAGAAGATCGCCTTCGCGCCCACGGGCACGCTGCTGCCCGACGGCACGCGGCTCAAGAAGGCGAAGATCCGCGGCGTCGTCTCGAGCGGCATGATCTGCTCCGCCCGGGAGCTCGGCCTGGGCGACGACCACACGGGCATCCTGGTGCTCGACGAGGGGCTCGCGCCCGGCACCCCGGTGGCGGAGGTGCTGCCCGGCGCCGACACGGTGCTCGACTTCGAGATCACCCCCAACCGGGGGGACTGGGCCTGCATGCTGGGGATGGCCCGGGAGGTCCGCACCCACTTCGGGGGCACGCTCCGGCTGCCGCCCTGCGACGTCGACGAGCCCGGGGCCCCGGCCGCCGAGGCCGTCTCGGTCGCGATCGAGGATCCGGAGGGCTGTCCCGCCTACCTGGCCCGCGTGATCCGCGGGGTGCGGGTGGGCCCCTCGCCCGACTGGCTGCGGGCGCGGCTCGAGGCGGCCGGCCTGCGGCCGGTGAACAACGTGGTGGACGTCACCAACCTGGTGCTGCTCGAGCTCGGCCAGCCCCTCCACGCCTTCGACCTCGCCACCCTGCGCGGCGGCCAGGTGCGGGTGCGCCGCGCCGCGCCGGGCGAGAAGCTCGTCACCCTGGACGGGCACACCCGGAGTCTCGAGCCCGACGATCTGCTCATCGCGGACGCGGAGCGCGGTGCCTGCGTGGCGGGGGTCATGGGCGGCGCCGAGACCGAGGTGGGCGAGTCCACCCGCGATGTGCTGCTCGAGTGCGCGCTCTTCCACCCCACACGGATCCGCCGCACGGCGCGGCGGCTCGGCCTGCACTCCGACGCTTCCTACCGCTTCGAGCGAGGCGTCGATCCCGAGGGCCTGCAGCGCGCCGTGGATCGCGCCGCGCGCCTGCTGGCCGAGCTCTGCGGGGGAGAGGTCGCCCGGGGCATCGTCGAGGCCCGGGGCACGGCCCTGCCGGTGACGCGGGAGGTGCGCCTCGACCCGGCGCGGGTGAACCGCCTGCTCGGAACCCGGCTCGAGCCGCGCGCGATGGTCGAGCTCCTGAACCGCGCCGACCTGGAGAGCCGGCTCGAGGCCGACGGGCCGCTCGTGGCGGCGGTGCCCTCCTGGCGGACCGACGTGCACCGCCCCGAGGATCTGGTGGAGGAGGTCGCCCGGGTCCACGGCTACGACCGCATCCCGGCCACGCTGCCCCGGGGCGAGCTCGTCCCCGTCGAGACGCCGCGCCTCGCCGACCTTGCCGACCGCGCCCGCGACGTCCTGGCGGGCCAGGGCCTGTACGAGTGCATCACGCTGCCCTTCCGGCCTCCCTCGGACCCGGACGGGCTGCGGCTGGCCCCCGACGACCCCCGCCGGCGCGGGGTGGCGCTGGCCAACCCGATCGTCGAGGAGGAGAGCCGCCTGCGCACGAGCCTGCTGCCGTCACTCGTCCGCGGCGCCCAGCAGAACCTCGCGCGCCAGGCCGAGGGCGTGCGCCTGTTCGAGGTGGCCCCCGTGTTCCTCGCCGGCGGCGGAGAGGACGGGCTGCCGGCGGAGCCGCTCTGGGTTGCGGGGATTCTCACCCATTCCGGGCAGGCGCCCCTGTGGGCGACCCGAGACCGCATCCCCCTGTTTTTTCTCGCGAAAGGGGTCGCGCAGCGGCTGCTTTTCAGTCTAGGCTATGCCGCGTGGTGCCGACCGGAGATGGGGGAATCTCTAGAACCGTATCACCACCCGGGCGCGGCCAACCGAATCGGTGTGGGGGACCGCGTGATCGGCTCGGTGGGGGAGCTTCATCCGGAGACGCTGGCGCACTTCGCGCTCGAGGTGCCGGCGGCCGTCTTCGAGATCGATCTCTCGGCCCTGTCGAGGCTCTCCGGGCGGGAGGGGCGCTACCGCGAGGTGTCGCGTCAGCCGAGTGTGCGGCGCGACCTCGCGGTGCTGCTCGACCGGGGGCGCCCCGCGGGAGAGGTGCTGGAGGCACTCTCCCGCACGGCGGGGTCGCATCTGGTAGCGGCCGAGATCTTCGACCGCTACGAGGGCCCCGGCGTCCCGGAGGGCAAGGTGAGCCTGGCGTTCCGGCTCGTGCTGCAGCGGCCGGATCGGGCTCTGACCGAGAAGGAAATCGCCAAGCTGACGGACCGACTGGTGAAGATGCTCGCCCACAAGTTCGGGGGGGAGCTCCGCTAGCAGCTCCGGGGAGGAGGGCAGTCTCCATGACCAAGGCCGAGATCGTCGAAACCATCTACGAGCGGGTGGGCTTCTCGAAGAAGGAGTCGGCGGACCTCGTGGAGACGGTCTTCCAGATCATCAAGGAGACCCTCGCCACCGGGGAGAAGGTGAAGATCTCCGGCTTCGGCAACTTCGTGGTGCGCGAGAAGAACGAGCGCAAGGGCCGCAACCCCCAGACGGGCGAGGAGATCCGGCTGCCCGCGCGGCGGGTGCTCACCTTCAAGCCCAGTCTCGTGCTAAAGAACATCCTGAACGAGGAAGAGAACGGCGACGCGGCGCTCGCGGCCGAGGCCCACGCCTCCGAGCACGACTGAGGGGATGAATGGCGACCCGCACCAAGAGGGTCCAGGCACCGTCGCTCGACGGCAAGCGCTACTACCGCATCGGCGAGGTGAGCAAGCTCACCGGCGTGAAGCCCTACGTGCTGCGCTACTGGGAGTCCGAGTTCCGGTGGATGGCACCCGCCAAGTCGAAGTCCAAGCAGCGGCTGTACCGCCAGAAGGACATCGAGACCATCCTGCTCATCAAGAAGCTGCTCCACGAGCAGCGCTACACCATCGCCGGCGCGCGCAAGAAGCTGCGCGAGCTCGGCCTGGCCCGGGCCCTGGAGGGCCGACCCGAGCTGGACGTCGACCTGCCGGTGGGCCATCGCGCCCGCTACCGCAAGATCCGCGAAGAGCTCGCCGCCATCCGCGCCATGCTCTGATTCACGGCGCCATGCCCGGGTTCACGGCGCCATGCCCGGGTTCAGAGGGGCAGGCCCGCCAGCAGGAAGTTCAGGCCCAGGATGGCCAGCAGCAGCAGCAGGAAGGCGCTGCCGAAGGTGCCCACCGCGCGCAGGGTGGTGAAGTCGAGGGCCTGGCGCACGGCGACCACGCCGCAGAGCAGGATCCAGGTCCGCGCCAGCAGGGTGATGCTGAGTCCGAGCCAGGGCGCCCAGGCGGGCTCCAGGAAGCCGAAGATCTTGAGCAGGCCGGGGGTGAAGGCGAAGCCGGTGGTGCGCAGCACCTCGGCGTAGTCGGTCTCCGTCTCCGGGCCGCGCAGGAAGGTCGCGCCCACCATGTAGGCGAAGGCCGACCCCCCGAGCCAGAGCACCAGGGGCTCCACCACCTCCAGGGCCATGATCAGGCCCGCGTCGCCGTGGAGGGCGCGGCCGCCGGCCCCGGTCAGGCACACCCCGAGCACGATCACCCAGGCCTGGCGCAGGGCGCTCGGCTCCGCCTCCACCTCCTCGTAGAGGTCGGCCTCGAGGGTGACCGCGCGGCCCATCCGCGCCGGCAGGGATCCGAGCAGGCCCACGGGCTAGCCCTCCTCGTTCCAGAGGGAGGACCAGGCGGTCCCGATCCGCTCCATGAGCTGGAGCAGCGCACCGCGCATGCCGGTGCGGTCGTGGACGTCGCGCATGGCCGCCGCCACCTGGGCCGTGCTCTCGCACTCGCCGACGTTGCCCTCGGCGTCGGTGCAGCGCAGGCGCACGGCGGGCGCCTTGGCCTCCAGATCGCTGGCGGCCGCCCGCAGGGCGTCGCGGAAGGAGGGGTCCGCCTCGCTCTCCGCCCAGGCCGTGCCGAGCGCCGCGTTCCAGCGCTCGAGGCGGGCCACGATCGCCGGGTCGACGTTCTCCTGGGTCGCTGCCCGGCGGGAGATCAGCAGGTAGCCGTAGGCGAGGGAGGAGAGGGCCTCCAGGCGCCGGGCGGCGAGTCCCGCCTCGACCGCTTCCAGCCCCGCCTCGTCGAGGTCGGGATCCTCGAGGGCGCGGAAGAACTCGCCGTACTCGGCCGTCGCCGGCTGCAGGCACTCCGGGGGCTCGTCGCCCTCCGGCAGCGGGCAGTAGGCGCCGGGAACCGGGTCGGCCGCCCGGGCGGTGGCTGCCGCGAGCAGCAGCACCGCCACGAGCCACGGCTCCCGGCTCACGGCGCGGCGTCCCGGGGCGCGAGCTCAAGAACGAGGCCGCAGACCAGACCCAGCCAGACGGACTCGTCCAGGCCGAAGCGACGCGCGCCGGCGGGGCCGTGCAGCTCGACCTCGACGCGGTCGAGCTGGAGCCGGTCGTCCATCTCGCCGAAGCCGCGCACGTTCGGGATCGGCTCGAGGCCTTTGCGCAGGTAGACGCCCGTGACCGCGCCCAGATCCACGTGGGGCGCGTTGGGGTCGTTCAGCGCGGGACGGGCGACGTTGGCGTCGCCCTTGGCGCCCAGGACGAACTCGTCCTGGTGGCCCCGGCGCAGGGCGCGCCCGTGGGCCGGCGCCAGGCGGAACTCGCGTCCGCCCGGCCCCTGGAGGCCGAGAAACAGCGGGTCGTCGCTGGCCGCCAGGCGGTCGTTTCCCACCTGGATGCGGACCACGATGCGATTCGAAGTGTCGCCCAAGCCGGAGCCCCCCCGGGTCGCCGGAAGGGTAGGGGGCCCGCCCACGAGGGGTCAACCGGCCGGGCGCCGACCGCCCGCGTGGCCGTCGCCCCTAGGTGAAGAGCCCGGGGCGATTGGCGGGATCCACGCTGAAACCCGGGAACATCGGCGAGGGGTCCGCCACCCCGAGGTGGCGCGTGAGCACCTCGGCGAAGACGTCCCGGAAGTCGGTGGTGACCTCCAGGTCCCGTCGCGGGTAGCCCTGGTTCTGGGTGAGCCCGGGCCAGGTATCGCTCTCGAGGATCACCCGTCCGCCGCCGACGCCCCCGCCCAGGGCGAGCATCATCGAGGCTCGGCCGTGGTCGGCGCCCTGGGTGCCGTTCTCCTCCACCGTGCGCCCGAACTCGGTCATCACCAGGGTCAGCACCCGGCTGGCGTCGGCGCCCAGGTCCTGGTGGAAGGCCGCCAGCGCCGGCGCCAGCCGCTGCATCGGCCGCTGCATGTGGTTGATCTGGTCGTCGTGGGAGTCCCAGCCGCCCAGGCTGACGGCCGCCACGTGCACGCCCACGTCGGCGCGGATCAGGGCCGCGATGTCCCGCAGGTCGCGGGCGAAGCCGTGATCGGGGTAGGTCACCGGGGTCTGGGTGGACACCCCGGCCAGGGTCTCCACGACCGCCAGGGTCTCGTCGGTCCGCGACGCCAGCAGATCCCCGCGACCGGCGTGCATGGCCTGGATGGCCGCCTTGCGCTCGTCGCGCAAGACGTTCGTGAGCGCGAAGTCGTCGACCGAGCCCAGGGCCAGGTTCGGGGCCGGTCCCTCGAGCGACTTGGCCTTGGCGTTGCCCAGGGTGACGCCGGCCAGGACGGCGCCCTGGCCCGCGATCTCCAGGTAGCGGTTCAGCCAGCCCGTGTAGACGGTCTTGTTGCCGGGGGCGGCTCGCTCCATGAAGTCCTGGGCGTCGAAGTGGGACCGGTTGTCGTCGGGGCTGCCGACGCAGTGGATCACCGCCAGCTCCCCCGCGTCGTAGAGGGGCTGCAGATCCGCCAGCTCCGGGTTCAGCCCGAAGAAGCTCGTGAGCGGCAGCAGCTGGTCCTGGGGCAGGGCGAGGGTGGGCCGCAGGACCGCGTACTCGGGGTCGCCGGTGGGCACCACCATGTGGATGCCGTCGGCGCCGCCGCGCAGGAACACCACCACGAGCACGTTGCGGCTCGTCGCGGCGCGGGCGCCGGGCGGGGGGAGCAGCAGCGCCGCGGTGCCCGCGGCGCCGACCTGGAGGAAACGACGTCGGGTCAGCATGTCGGGCTCCTAGTGCTGGAGGAATTCGGGGCTGGCGACGAGCATGCCGAGGATCTCCTCGGCCACCCGGCGCTGATCGTTCCGGACGTAGTCGGGCAGGTTGGCCACGTAGTCGAGGACCCGGAGGCGGGTCGGGCTCGAGACGCTGGTCACGAACACGCGCGAGATGAGCGCGTCGGCGATCTCCTCGGGCGTGCCCGTCTCGTCGAGGGCGAACTGCAGGCCGTGCCAGCCCCGCGCCGTCTCGTAGCCGATGTTGAAGCGCGCCAGCAGCGTCCCGTTGCCCGACCAGTAGGTGGAGCTCTCGGGATAGCCCGTGGGCGGGGCCGCCATGAAGAGCTCCTCGCCGAGGCCGACCAGATCCCAGGCGAAGCGCCCGGGAAGCTCGTCCCCGGTGGCATCGAGGGCCCGGGCCAGGCTCGCCAGGAAGACCAGGGGCCGTTTCACCTTGGGCGGCTGGTTCACGGGGGCGAACAGGAAGGCCGGCGACTTGAGCAGGGTCTCCATGACGGCCCGCAGGTCGCCGTCGGTGCGGAGCCACTCCGCCTGGATCTCCTGCACGAGGGCCTCGGGGGGCGTCTCCGAGACGAACCGCTCCACCAGCTTGCGGCTCACGAACTCGGCCGTGGTGGGATGCCGGGCCAGCAGCGTGAGCACCTGCAGACCGTCGTCCATGCCGCCGCCGGCGGGGATGACCTGGCCGAGCACCAGCTTCTCGCCGTCGTCGTGACGCTCGTCGCGGTAGATGAAGCCCGTCTCGCTGTCGCTGGCGTCGTAGTCCGTGGTCCAGCCGGTGAAGCAGCGGGCCACCTCGAGGATGTCCTGTTCGGTGTAGGGCCCGTCCACGCCCAGGGTGTGGAGCTCCATCAGCTCGCGGGCGTAGTTCTCGTTGAGGCCCCAGCGGCTATTCTCGTCGTTGTCGAGGTAGTCCATCATGGCCGCCGACTCGGCGGTGGCGCGCAGCAGGTCCTCGAAGCGACCGAGAACGTGGGGCGCGATGACCTGCCGCTCGTAGGGCACCAGGCCCGTCTCGGCGAGGCCGTTGCCGCCGAAGACGTTGAAGTGATCGAACCAGAAGTCGATCAACACGGCCTCCAGCTGACGCCGGCTGTAGATGGCCCGAAGGATCTTGGCCTGGGTGAGCTGCTGGCGCGCCTGCCACCCGTCGATCGAGCTGTCGCGGACCTGCCGGTAGCTCATCGGGAGCACCGGGTAGGCCGCTTCCATGGCGGCATAGGTGGGGTCCGCGATCGAGGCCGGGTTGAGCTGCTCGTCGAGGTAGGGATCGACCCCGAGCGTGTCGAGGCGGTCGTAGCTCCAGGTATCGGGTCCGTAGCCGGCCCGCTGGAGCACGTGGACCTGAAGGTGCGTCTTCAGGGCCTGGTCCAGCTCTCCGTCCGCGCAGGCGACCAGGAACCCGAGACTCAGGACGCCGAGCGACGTAGCGAGCTTGCGCATCCGATTCTCCGCAATGGCCAGAGCCGCGTCCCCGCGACGCGCGCCGTGTGTTGGACAGAGCATCGGCCCTGGCGGCGGCCGCCTCCGTGACGGCCCCCACCAACCCGCGGGGTGAACGAGGGGAGCGCCCTGCAGCGGGAATCCGATCGGTGACGATCGCGTCGCAAGTTCCGTCGGGGTAAGCTGCCGGCGCGTGATCCGTCGCCAGGAAGACCCCTTCTCCATGACCGCGGACCCGGACGCCTACGTCCCCCGCGAGGCCATGGAGCGCGCGCGCACCGAGCTGGCGCGCTGCGTGCTGGAGGAGGCCTCGCCGATCGCCCTCACCGGGCCGGCGGGTCTGGGCAAGACGCTGCTGCTGCGGCTGCTCGCGCGGCAGATGGCCGGGCGCGTGCAGTGCGTCTACCTGCCGTACCCGGCGCTGCCGGCCGAAGACCTCTGCCGCTGGACCCTCCACGAGCTGGGCGAGACGCCCGAGGGCGATCCGGGCGACCAGCTCGTCGCCACGGCGCTGCGTCGGGCGGCGAGCGCCACCCCCGTGCTGCTGATGATCGACGACGCGGCGCTGCTGCCGCCGGAGAGCGCCGCGCGCCTCGCCGTGCTCTGCGAGGCGTCCGAGGGCGCGCTGCGGGTGCTGGTGACCGCCGCCGACGGCCCCGAGCGCACCCGCGAGGTGCTCCAGGCCCTGGGGCCGCGCGTGCGGGTGGTGCGGCTCGACCAGGCCATGAACGCCAGCGAGACGAGCCTGTACCTGCGCGAGCGGCTCACCGGCGCCCGCGCCTCCCCGGCCACCCGCGACCGCTTCGACGAGATCACCGCGGCGGGGCTCTTCCGGGAGTCGGGCGGGGTTCCCCGCCGCCTGCACCAGCTCGCGTCGGAGATGCTCCTCGGCCTGGTGGACCTCGAGCACGAGCCGCCCGAGCCGAAGCCGAGCGCGCGGCTGAGCGCGCAGCTCCCGGAGCCCGAGCCGACCCCGCCCCCGGAAGGCCCGGTGGCGCTGCCGACGCCCGCGCGCTCGCTGATCCGCGAGGCGGAGGAGGAGGCGGACGCCGAGCTCGCCATGGCCCGCAGTCGCGCGCTCGCCGACGCGGGCGAGGTCGAGCCGCCGGCGGGGGCCGAGCCGCCGGCCGAGACCGATCCCCTGGAGCTCGACGCCGAGCCCGACCTGCTCGACGTCGGAGACCTGGAGGGTCCCGAGGGCTGGCAGGACTCATCCACCCGGGGCGCGCGACCCCGGCACCGGGAGCGGCCGCCGCCGGCGCCGTTCCCCGCCTACCGGGGGCTGGCCCTGGTGCTGCTGCTGCTGGCCGCGCTGGCCTTCGGCGTACCGCTGGCGGCGTCGCTGCTGGCGTCGGACCCCGCCGCCACGGTGCTCGGCATTCCGTAGACCAGGCCCGGCAGCAGGAACGCCACCAGGGTGCCCGTGCCGAACCCGAGCACGCTTCCCACCAGGGCATCGCTCGGGTAGTGGGCGCCCACGTACAGACGGGTGGCGGAATGCAGCGTGGCCCAGGCCAGGAGCAGGGCGCGGCGGCCCGCGTGGCGCAGGGACCAGAACAGGGGCGTCAGCAGGGCGAAGAGCGAGGCCGCGTGCCCGGACGGGTAGCCGGTGCCGCGCTTCGGGTCCTCGTCGGCCAGGCGCCGCAGCAGGTGGTTCCAGGCCTCGTTGTCCCGGTGCAGGGGCCGCACCCGGTACGGCGCACCCTCCACCAGCAGCTTGACCGCGATCTGGGTCAGGGCGATGGCGACCAGGGTCCAGAGAAAGGCGCGCCACAGACGCGCCTGGGTGTCGGCGTCGAGGCGGCCGAAGCTCTGGCTCACCGCGGCGAACCCCAGGACCGAGACGGCCGCCAGGCCGTAGACCGGGGAGTCCAGGGCGTACTTCTCGAGCAGCCGCACGCAGCAGACCCCGCCCACGACGAGCCCGATCGCGGGGTACACCGCCCGCAGCAGGCGCGGCGCGACCCAGCCCCGCGCGGTGAGCTGGTAGCCCAGGGCCCAGACCACGAAGAGCACCGCGAAGGCCGGCATGGAGAAGTCCGTGAGGCCCACCACGAAGGCGTCGAGGGCGACCGGAGCCGCGTCCGGATTGGCGGCCAGCAGCCAGGGCCGCTCCGCGGTCTCGTCCAGGAGGAAGCGCAGGCCGAACGCCGCGCCGGTCAGGGCGGCGACGCCGGCGAGCAGGCGCAGCCAGGCCCTCACGGCGTCCCTTCGGCCAGGGCGGGCGCGCGGCTGCGCACCAGCCAGATCTCCCACTCCCGGGTGCGCGGGAAGATCCGCCCCCGCACGGTGTCGACGTGCTCGTAGGCCAGGGGGCCCAGCGCGATCACCCGGTCGAAGCGCGCCTTGGGCGCGTTGGCGATCACCAGCAGGGCCGGGCCCTCCGCCAGCGCCCGGGCCACGCCCTCCGTATCGCGGATCCGCTCGGGCTCGACCGGGAGGGTCGGGAGCGCGTAGCCCACGCTGGCCTCGGTGAACTTGTGGAAGAGCAGCCGCTCGCCCGGCCGCCAGTGGCGCTCGATGGCCGCGGCCAGGGGCGCGGCGATGCGCAGGGGCTCGAGGGCGGGGAAGACCCCGCCGAAGGTCACCGCGTAGAGCGCGGCGGCGGCCAGGGCCAGCCCGGGAAAGAGGCGTCGGCTCCCGGCGAGCAGCGCCCGCCCGCCGAGCACCGCGCCCAGCACGGCGACCAGCGCCGCGGCGCCGGCGGACAGGCGCACCCAGCCCAGGTCGACGCGCAGCGCGAGCCCCGCGGCCACGACGGCCACACCCAGCACCGGCAGCGCGAACAGCGCGGCCTCGAGCCGCCGCCAACCGGCGGCCAGCGGGCCCGGCTCCCGCTCGCGACGCACCAGCTCCAGGGCCACGAGGGTCGCCAGGGCCGGGAACGTCGCCAGCATGTAGTGGGGCAGCTTGGTGCTCACCAGCTCGAGCAGCAGCCAGGGGCCGGCGAGCCAGGCCAGCAGGAAGCCGCGTGTGGGCGCGATGCCGTTGCGGCGGACGCCGAGCCAGAGCGCCGCCGGGAGCAGCGCGCCCCAGGGCAGCAGCGCGATCGGGGTCGTGGCCAGGTAGTAGCCCGGCACACCGGCGTGTCCCTCGAAGGGGCGGGCCGTGCGCGCCACGAGATCCCCCTCGACGCCGCGGCTCCAGAAGCCGCCGTCGGTGGCGAGGAGGGCCGGCACGCCCCAGGCGGCGAACAGGCCGAGCGCGAGGGGCGCGCCCCAGATGGCGCCGAGCGCCACCCAGCCGCGACGGCCTTCGTCGCGCGCCAGACTGCGCACCGCGAAGAAGCCGAGGGTCCCCACCAGCACGGCCGTGCCCAGTGCCCCCGCCCCGGGAATGGCCACCGCCAGCACGCCCACGGCCAGCGCCGCCGCGAGCCCGCGGCGCGCGCGCGGCCCGAGCGCGGGCACGGCCAACGCCGCACCGGCCGCGCCGAGGTAGGCCACGTTCACGAGCTTGGCCAGGGCGCCCCAGGTGACGCCCAGCCAGAAGGCCGCGCGCCAGGGTCCGCGACGCACGTCCGGGTCGTGGCGCAGCAGCGCCCAGGCCCAGAAGGAGGCCGAGGTGCCGAGCAGCAGCGCCGCATCCGCGGTGAAGGCGTGGGCCTGGATCACGGCGAAGACCGTCGTCGCCAGGATCCAGCCCGCCCGCAGCCCCACCGCCGGACCGAAGAGGCGCGCGGCGGCCCAGGCCGTGAGCACCACGGTGCCGGTCATGGAGAGGGCCGAGGGCAGGCGCAGGGCGAACACGCTCGTGCCGAGCAGCCCCTGGGAGAGGAGCCCCAGCCAGTAGATCAGGATGGGCTTCTGGTGGCGGAGCTCGCCCCAGTTGGTGGGGACCAGCCAGTCGCCCCGGTCGGCCATCTCGCGCACGGCCAGGGCGAAGCGCGCCTCGTCCCGGTCGACCACGCCCACGCCGTCGCTGCCGACCAGGAACAGGGCCAGGGACCCCAGGGCGAGCCCCAGCAGGGGCAGGCCCAGGCCGGCCGGCTTGTGCGTGTCGGAATCCCCCATCCGCAGCCGAGGGTCCACCATCTTCAGGTTCCCGTCACCCGCTGTTTGCATCCGGCGTCAGGACCGGTAGGGTGCCGCGCGTGGGGGGATTCCGACCGCAGCCGGACGCCGCCTGGGGCGGGTCGGACGGCTCCCGGGGCCGTTCGCGCTGGCTGATCGTGACGGCCCTGGTGGCGCTGATCCTGGCCTGGCTGCCCTTCGACGGCCGGGTGCTGGGCTTCGTGCAGAGCACGGGCCTCGACGAGTGGATCTCCGAGCGGGAGGGCCTGCGCTGGACCCTCCAGGTCTACGCGCGCTGGTACGGCACCACGGCGCTGGCGCTCTACGTGCTCTGGCGTCGCCGCAGCCTGCGCACCGCCCTGGCTATGGGCCTGATCTGCACCCTGACCGGCTTCTGCATCGGCTTCGTGAAGATGGGCGTCGGCCGCACCCGGCCCGGCCCCGCCGTGCGCGCCACGGGCCAGTACGACGGCCGCTTCGAGGGCCCCATGTTCGGCATCCAGAGCTCCGCCTACCGCGCCTTCCCGTCGGGCCACACGGGCAACGCCGTGGCCAACACGGTCATGCTGGCGCGCCTGCTGCCGGGCCACCCGGGGCTCACCGCCGTCACCTGGACCCTCACGGGCATCGTGGGCGTCGAGCGCGTCGTCCACGCCAAGCACTACCCCGCCGACGTGGTGGGCGGCGTGCTCTTCGGCTGGCTCTTCGCCATCTGGCTGGCGGGCCGCCGCTGGCTCCACCGCCTGGCCGCGGCCCTGGCCTGGCCCTTCGAACGCGCCCTCGAGCGCCTGGGCTGGCCCGTGCTGGTGGAGCTCGGCGGCCGTGCCGCCGGCCAGCCCGGCGCCGAGACCGGCAGCACTCCCAACCCCCGTGGGGGCGAGCCCCGCACCGGGACCGCGCCAGTGGACGCCGCTCCCCAACGGGGCTAACTCTGCGTCTGTCGGGCCGTAGCGCAGCTTGGTAGCGCGCCTGAATGGGGTTCAGGAGGTCGGGAGTTCAAATCTCCCCGGCCCGACCATGGATTCGGTCGCCTGGCCGATCACTTCCGCGGGCCCGGTTTCCTTCGGCAGACGCTGGGTGCGCTCCGACCTCGCCACAGTCGCTGTCGCCACTCGGCGCTCCTGCACACGGCGATCTCGCCGGGCGCAACACCGAGTGCTTGAGTACGACCCCAGGATCGGGAGTCCTGGAGCCACGGCTTCGGCACCCACCCGACGCGGCGGAAGGGCGGGCAGCGGCTGTCCACTGCGGGCTATCCTGGCGATCGCTCTGCAATGTCGGCTCCGGGTTCGCCGGCCCGCGTGTGGGGGTGTCGTGGCGGTGACACCTTGCCGCGGTGGGCGCGGCGAGCGGGGTGCGGGAGCGGAAGGAGAGGGAATCGGTGAGCCGGAGCGCTCGGGATCTGATGCAAGTCGAGGTTCGCTCGGTCCCGCCGGACCTGGCCGTGACCGAGCTCGACAAGGCCTTCGTGGACGCCGGCGTTGGCGGGTTCCCGGTCGTCGAGGACGGGCGTCTGGTGGGCATCGTCTCGCGCAGCGACGTCGTCCGCCAGCTCTACGTCGAGCTCGCCCTCTCGGAGTACGTCTCCGACTTCTACCGCGACGTCGACGGGTCGACGCCCGACGGGCTCGAGAGCCTCGAGGCCATGGGCCGGCGGGCCGGTTCCCGTGTCGCGGGGATGCGGGTCGCGGACGTGATGATGCATCGACTGATCACGGTGACGCCGGACCAGCCCATCGCAGAGGTCGCGCGGGTGCTCGTGGACCACCACATCCACCGGCTGCCCGTCGTCGAGGACGGGCGTCTGGTGGGCATCCTCACGAGTCTCGACCTGGTGCGGCTGCTCGCGGAAGGGCGGGTCTAGCGGGCGGGAGGGCGCGGTCGGCGCCCCACGACGCCGACGTCGCGGACCGGCTCGAGCGCTCCGAGCCTCGAGCGCCTCGCGGGCTGGGTCTCGCCCACGGCAGACGTTGCGGGCGCCGGCGGATTCGCTACCTCCGGCCCGTCGTCTCGCGAGGCTGCCGGGGTCGAGGCCAGGTCGGCGCAGCCCCGGAAGTCCGCTCGCGAGCCCTGCGTCGAGGAGTCGACGCCCGGTCCCGGGCGTGGGTTCGACGTTTCCCCAGGATTCCGGAGTCTCCGGCGGGCCGTGCCCCGCGCGATCCCCGTTCGCGGCGCGGGGACCGGTCCAACCCGGGAGGTGGCGTGGGCACGCGAATCGGATCCGTCTCGCTCTCGCTGTTGCTGGCGACGCTGCTGGTCCTCACCGGCAACGGGCTCCTCAGCACCCTCGCGGCCATCCGGCTGGCGGAGGCAGAGAGCTCCGAGCTCCTCAGCGGGTGGGTGCTGGCGGGCTACTTCGCCGGCCTCATCGTGGGCACGCTGGTGCTGCCGCCCACCCTGCGGCGGGTCGGGAACATCCGCGGATTCACCGCGCTGACGGCCCTCGGTGTGGCTTCCGCGCTCGCCCACGGCTTCGTGTCACCGGGCGGGGGCTGGGCACTGCTGCGCCTGCTGAGCGGGCTCTCCATGGCGGGGGTGTACATGACGGTGGAGTCGTGGCTCCACGCCGACGCCGACCCCTCCCAGCGAGGTCGGGTGCTGGCGGCCTACCTGGTGGCGATCTACCTCGGCGCAGGCTTGGGCCAGAGCCTCGTGCCGCTCTGGCCCGGCAGCGCCCTGGAGGGCTTCGCCTTCGCCGCGCTCGTCGTCAGCGCGGCCGTGATCCCGGTCTCCCTGACCCGCACGCCCCAGCCGAACCTCGAGCTCGGGGCGCGGCTCCCCGTCGGTGCCCTGCTGCGGGCGGCGCCGCTGGGGGCGACCGGTGCGCTCGTGTCGGGCTTCCTGTCGGGTACGGTGTTCGCGAGCCTCCCCCTCGCCGCCCGCACCCAGGGGCTCGCCGCGAGCGACGTCGCCGCGCTGATGGCCGCGGTCCTGCTGGGCGGTCTGCTCGGCCAGTGGCCGATCGGCTGGCTCTCCGATCGCATGGATCGCCGGGTGACGATCCTGCTCGCGACGACGGCGCTCGCCACGCTGTGCGGCGTGTTCCCGGGCTTCACCGAGATCTCCCTCGGTGCCCTCTGTGCGCTGGGGGGCGTGTTCGGCGCGCTGGCCTTCTCGCTCTACCCGCTGGCCGTCGCCCACGTGCTGGATCGGGTGGGGCCGGCGCAGGCCATGGGCGCCTCCGCCCAGACGCTTCTCGCCTCGTCCGCGGGGGCGGTGGTCGGGCCGGGGCTGGCCTCCGCGGCGTCGCACCGCTTCGGTGCCGGCGCGCTCTTCGCCGTCGACGGGCTCCTGCTCCTGGGCTTCGCATTGGTCGTCGGGGTCCGGATGCTCCGCTTCGCGGCGCCGCGGCAACGCGCCTTCCGGGCGCTGCCGCGCACGACGGCCTTCGTGAGCGAGCTGGACCCGCGAACCGGTGTCGGCGTCGAGCCGGGGGGCGGGCCGGCGGGGCCGGGTCCGTCCGCTGCGGCCCCCCAGGATGGGGATCTGGCGCAGGAATCCGGCGGTCTGGCGGTCGGGGGGCAGTCGATAAGAAAGTGACAGCTCACTTTCTTTATGGCGCTGGACGCTCTATGCTTGCGGCATGGACCCGAACGCCAACCACTCCGCCTCCGCCGACCGCCAGCCGGCCTCCGAACCCGAGGCCTCCGGTCAGGTCCTGGGGATCCAGCGCTATGCCGTTCACGACGGGCCGGGCATCCGGACGCTGGTGTTCCTGAAGGGCTGCCCGCTCCGCTGCGCCTGGTGCCAGAACCCGGAGGCCCTCGACCCGCGCCCCGAGATCGCGCACGTGGCCGCGCACTGCATCCGCTGCGAGACCTGTGCAGCGGTCTGCCCGGAGCAGGCCATCGGGCTCGACGACCGACAGGGCATTCGGATCGACCGCAGTGCCTGCACCCGCTGCGGTGCCTGCGTGGAGGCCTGCATGGCCGACGCCATGCGCTGGGCCGGGCGCCCGTGGACCGTGGCGGAGGTGCTCGAGGCCGTGCTGCGCGACCGCCCGTTCCACGCGCGGAGCGGCGGGGGCCTGACCGTCTCGGGCGGCGAGCCCTTCCTGCAGCCGCGCTTCACCGGCGCGCTCCTGCGGGCGGCGAAGCGGGCCGGCCTCCACACGGTGGTGGAGACCTGCGGCCACTTCCGCTGGCGCGACGTGGAGCCCGCGCTCCCCGCGGTGGACCTGCTGTACTTCGACCTCAAGATCGTCGACGAGGCCGCACACCGCGTCCACACCGGCGTGCGCAACCGCTGGATCCTCGAGAACGCCCGCCGCGTGGCCGCGTGCGAGACCCCCGTGGTGTTCCGCTGTCCGCTCGTTCCCGGCCATACGGCGACGCCCGAGAACGTCGAGGCGCTGATCGGCCTGCTGCGGGGGCTCGGCCAGGAGACGGTGCATCTGCTGCCGTATCACCCCTTCGGTGAGGGCAAGCTCGCGCGGGTGGACAGCCCGCTCCGGCCGCTCGGCCTGGACGCCATGGCCCCCGCGGCGGCGCGGGCGATCGCCGACCGCTTCGAGGACGCGGGTCTGCACGCGGTGCTGGGAGGCGCCTGAGACCCGGAGGAGGGCAACGATGACGCGAAACCTCCGACGCCGCGAACGCTTCTTCGAGGCGCAGCAGGCCTTCACGGTGGACGCGACCCGCGCCCGCTGCCTCACCGCCGCCTTCCGGGAGAGCGAGGGCCAGCCGCGCAGCCTGGGCATGGCCCGCGGCCTCGCCCGCACCCTGGCGGAGATGCCCCTCATCGTGGACGACGACGACCTCTTCGCCGGCAACCTGGCGGGGGCGCTGCTCGGCAGCCACATCTTCCCGGAGCTGAAGGGCGACTACTTCACCACGGCCGCCGTGCCGTGGGAGGCGCTGCGCGAGGGGCCGCATCCGGTGCACATCGCGCCCGAGGACGCGGCCGTGCTCGATGCCGTCGCGCCCTGCTGGGAGGGACGCACGGTCGAGGACCGCTGGAAGGCGCTGCGCGACCCCGACGACGAGGCCCTGCACGGCCGCGGTCTCTACTTCCCCTACAACATGCTGGTCGGCATCGGGCACGTGATCGTCGACGTGGAGCGCGTGCTGCGGCGGGGCCTGGCCGGGCTGCGGCGCGAGGCCGCCGAGCGCCGTCGCGCCTACCGGGCGTCCACGGACGTGCCGGATCCGGAACGTCTGGCCTTCTACGACGCGGTGGGGATCAGCCTCGATGGCGTGATCCACCACGCCCACCGCTACGCGGGCGCGTGTGCTGCGAAGGCCGAGGCAGCCGGGGATCCCGTGCGTCGCGCGGAGCTCGCGCGGCTGGCCGCGGCCTGCCGCCGCGTCCCCGAGCACCCGGCGCGCGACAGCTTCGAGGCCCTCCAGTGCGCGCTCTTCCTGCTTCACGCCGTGGGCACCGAGTCGTGCCAGATCTCCATCTGCCCCGGCCGGGTCGACCAGTGGCTGGCCCCCTTCGTCGAGGCGGACCTCGCGCGCGGCGTCCCGGAGGCGGAGATCGTCACGCGGCTCGAGGCCTTCGTGCTCAAGCTGGCCCACTGGCGGCTCTTCTCCGGCGCCGGGGCGGCGACCCTCGGCGGTGGCAACGAGCTGTGTACGCTGACCGTCGGAGGCTGCCATCCCGATGGCCGGGACGCGACCACGCGCGTCACCGAGCTGGTGCTGCGGGCGTGCGGGAACATGCGGCTCGCCCAGCCGCCGCTGGCCCTGCGCGTGCATCCCGGCACGCCCGGGACCCTCTGGGAGGAGGCCCTCCGCTGTCTGCGGACCGGCTGCGGCTCGCCGTCCTTCATGAACGACGCGGTGATGATCCCGGCGCTCCGGGAGCTCGGATTCAGCCGGGAGGACGCCCACGCCTACGCCGACATCGGCTGCGTGGAGATCGGTACCGCCGGCACCTCGCTCGGCCCGGTGAGCATCGGCTTCATCAACCTGGCGAAGTGCCTCGAGCTCGCGCTCCACGACGGCCGCTGCGCGCTCAGCGGGGAGCCACTCGGGCCGAAGACGGGGACGCTGTCCTCCCACGGCTCGATCGAGAGCCTGAAGGCCGCCTACGCCCGGCAGGTGGCGTTCGCGGCCGAGAAGTTCCATCGCTCGGTCTCGGCGCTGGAGCGAGCGCACAGCGAGCTGCGGCCGGTCCCCTTCCTCTCGGCGCTCACCGACGACGCCCTGGCCCAGGGGCGGGACCTGGTGCGGGGCTCGTCGAAGTACCGCTACGCCGGTGTCGAGGGGATCGGCTTCGCGGAGGTCGCCGATTCCCTCACTGCCGTGAAGCACCTGGTCTTCGACGAGGGCAGGGTGGGCGCGGAGGATCTGGAGCACCAGCTCCGTTGCAGCTTCCAGGGCGACGAGCGGCTCCGCCTGCAGCTGGTGAACCGGGCGCCGAAGTACGGCAACGACGACGCCGGCGCCGACGCCATGATGCGCTTCGTCGCCGAGGGCTTCGCCCACGAGGTCAAGGGGCGGCGAGACCACTGGGGCGGCGAGTACACCGCGGGCGCCTGGAGCATCCGGCTGGCGGTCTTCCTGGGCATGCTGGTGGGGGCGCTCCCGAACGGAAGGCACGCCGGCGAGACGCTCACCGAGGGCATCCGCCCGGCCAGCGGCTGCGACCGCGAGGGGCCGACGAGCTGCGTCCGCAGCGTGGCCGAGATCGACCACCGTCTCTTCCAGAACGGCTCGATCTTCAACATGAGCTTCACGCCCGACATCCTGGACGGGCGGGCGGAGCGGGAGAAGTTCCGCGACCTGATCCGGACCTTCTTCGACCTGGGCGGCTTCCAGATGCAGTTCAACCTGGTGGACGCGTCCGTGCTGCGAGAGGCGCAGGCCCAGCCGGAGCGCTACCGCGACCTGGTGGTGCGTGTCGCCGGCTACTGCTCGTACTTCGTCGACGAGTGCCCGCAGGTCCAGGAGCAGATCATCCAGCGGACCCTCCACGGGGGCCTGTAGCCCGCGAGGCCCCGAGGCCGCCGCAGCGACGCAGTCAGCGGGGGAGCGAGAGGCCGGCCAGGCGGGCGCGGGCGCGATCGTTGTCCGGGCGGAGCTCGAGCGAGCGCCGGTAGTGGGCGGCGGCGGCGGTGGTGTCGTCGTCGGCCTCGGCCACGAGACCGCGGTGGTAGGCCACGCGCCAGGCGGGGGCGCCCAGCCGCTCGGCGGCCAGGAGCTCGCGGCGGGCGTCGGCCAGGTCGCCCTTCAGGTAGGCCACGGAGGCGGCCGCCTCCCGCAGGCCGGCGTGGTCCGGGGAGAGCTCGATCGATTCGCGGAGCAGCCGCTGGGCGAAGGCGAGGTTGCCCTCCTCGCTGGCGATGCGGCTGCGCAACAGCGCGGCCTCGGGATGGCCCGGGCGGAGCGCGAGCGCGGCGTCCAGGTAGGCCTGGGCCCGGGTCGGGTAGCCCACGTCGTAGGACACCACGGCGTTGGCCAGCAACACGTCGGGAGAGCCCGGGAACTCGCTCGCCAGTCGGCGCAGGCCGAGCTGGATGCGGCCGCAGTCGCGCTCGGGCTGGCCGGCCCGGGGCAGGTCCTCACAGGTCTGGCCGGAGGCCTTCACGGCCTCCCACTGCGCCAGCAGCCGCTCGAGGCGCGGCGCGGCGTCCTGGCGCTCGGCCGTGGGCCCCAGCACGCCGCGCGTCTGGGCGCAGCCGAGGGCGAGCACCGCGACGAGGGCGACGGCGCGGATCGGATTCTTCATGGCTCAGCCTCCTCCCCGCGCGATGCGGTCGATGAGCTGCACGAACTGGTAGAAGGCGGGCCCGGCGGCGGCTACGAAGAGCCCGGGCAGGAAGCAGATCACCAGGGGGAAGACGAGCTTCACCTCCAGGGACTCCGCCTGGGCCAGGGCGCGCTCGCGCCGCAGATTGCGCAGGTCTTCGGCCTGGGTGCGCAGGACGCCTGCCAGGCTCGAGCCCATCTGCTCGGACTGGATGAGTGCGGTGGCGAGGACGGTCATGGCGGGGATGTCGACCCGCTCGGCCAGCCGGCGCAGGGCCTCGATCCGCGGCATGCCGGCGAGGGCGTCGCGCTGGTAGAGACGCAGCTCGCCGACCAGGGGCTGGCCGGCCGGCTGGGACGCCACCAGCCGGTCCACCGCGGCGTCGAAGCCGAAGCCCGCCTCGCCGAGGGTCGCCAGGAGCTCCAGGCTCACCGGCAGGTCCTGCTCGATGGCGGTCACCCGCGCGCGACGCGCGGAGCGGACCAGGAGCCAGGGGGCCAGCGCCAGGCTCGCGAAGAGGATGAGCGGTCCCGCCTGCAGCACGAGGGCCATCAGCGCGCCGGCGGGCCCGGGGACGACGCCCACGCCGGCGACCAGGAGCTCGCCCAGCCCGGCGCCGAGCCACAGGAGGACGGCGACACCGGCCAGCGCCAGCGCCCCCACGCAGCAGGCCACGAAGACCGCGGGGGCGCGGCGGCGTCGGAAGCCGGCCCGCACGAGCCAGCGCGCCAGGCCCCGGGGACGTCCGCGCCCGGTCTGGGTCTCGCCCGCGTACAGACGTCCGCGGGCGCGCTCACGCAGCAGCCAGGGCACCGCCACCAGCGCCAGCGCCACCGAGGCCAGCAGGAGCAGCAGGCCGAGCAGGGGGCTCATACGCGCACCTCCGCCGGGCCGCTCATACGCGCACCTTCGCCAGGCGCCACATCCAGAGCAGCCCCAGGGCCTGGAGGATCATCGCCGCGGCCACCGCGAGGGCGCCGATCCGGGTGGACAGGAAGACCTCCACCCGCTCGGGCTCCCAGAGCCACATGAGCAGGCCCACGCCGTAGGAGATCAGGAGGATCGCGACCATGGAGGCGACGGCCGCCGTGGTCTGGGAGCCGACGCGCCGGGCCAGCGCGATGCGGTCGCGCACCGAGCGCCCCACGAGCGACAGCGCCGGGGCCAGGCTTCCGCCCGTCTCCCACTGGGTTCCGAGGGAGAGGGCGAAGAGCCGGAAGCTCGCCAGGGGTACGCGCTGGGCCGGCTCGCGGAACACCGTGGAGGGCTCGTCGCCCAGCCGGAGGCGGCGACTCATGTCCTCGAGCAGGGGGCGAAAGGGCGCCCGCGAGGCCTCTGCGGCCTGCCCGAGGGCGGCGGCCAGGCCGGCACCCGCCTGGAGCGCGCCCACGAGGAGATCGATGGCGTCGGCCAGCTGGGTCTCGAGGCGCACCAGGCGTCGCTCGGCCAGCAGGTCCTCGACCAGCAGCCCGAGGGAGAGCCCGATCGCCGTTGCCGCGACCCAGTAGGGAGGCTGCTCGGTCACGAGCCTCGCCACGAGCAGGAGCATCACCCCACCGAGCAGCGCGGCCGCCAGGGGCTGGCGTCCGACCAGCTCGCGGCCGCGCAGGAGCCCCGGCGGCGCGTCGGCCTCGCCGGCATGCAGCCGGCGTACGGCCAGCTGGTGGAGCCAGCGGTCCACGCCGATCCAGAGCGCGGCGCCGGCGCCGACGAAGACGAGGGCGGCGACCGCGACGTTAGGCACGGCGAGCTCCCGCGACGCTAGGCACGGGCGCCTCCGGGCGCGTGGAAGAGCGCCACGTCGAGCTCGAGGCCCCGCTGCTTCAGGTCGGCGGTGAAGCGCGGCACGATGCCCGTGGGCACGAAGGCTCCGCGCACGCGCCCGTCGACGAGACCGCGGCGCTCGAAGCGGAAGATGTCCTGCAGGAGCGGGGTCGCCCCCTCGAGGCCCACCACCTCGGCCACGCTCTCGATCCGGCGCACGCCGTCCTCGTAGCGCCGCACGTGGATCACGAGATTCAGCGCCGAAACCATCTGCTCGCGGATCGCCCGGGAGGGAAGCTCGATGCCCGCCATCAGCACCATGGTCTCCAGGCGCGCCAGGGCGTCGCGGGGCGAGTTGGCGTGGACGGTGCAAATGCCGCCGTCGTGCCCGGTGTTCATGGCCTGCAGCATGTCCAGGGCCTCGGCCCCGCGCACCTCGCCGACGATGATGCGGTCGGGCCGCATGCGCAGGCTGTTGATCACCAGGTCTCGGGCGGTGATCGACCCGCGACCCTCCACGTTGGGCGGCCGCGTCTCCAGACGCACGCAGTGCTCCTGGTCGAGGATCAGCTCGAGGGTGTCCTCGATGGTGACGATCCGCTCCTGCTCCGGGATCACCTCGGCCAGGGCCCCCAGCAGGGTCGACTTGCCGGCCCCGGTGCCGCCGGAGATGAGCAGGTTCAGGCGTCCCCGCACGGCGGCCGCCAGGAAGGTGAGGATCCGCTGCGACACGCTCTGGCGACGCAGCAGCTCCTCGCGGCGAATCCGGTGGCGCCCGAAGCGGCGGATCGAGATCGTGGGGCCGTCGGGCGACGCGGGGGGAATGGTGGCGTTCACGCGGCTGCCGTCGGGGAGCCGCAGATCCACCATGGGCTGCGCGGCGTCGATGCGCCGGCCCACCCGGGCGGCGATGCGCTCGATCACCCGCACCACGTGGTCGGCGTCGCGGAAGCGCACGTCGCTGCGCGCCAGGCGCCCGAAGCGCTCGATGTAGACGTGGTCGGGCCCGTTCACCAGGATGTCGGAGATGGCCGGATCGGACATCAGCGGCGCGAGGGGTCCCACGCCGAGGGTCTCGTCCACGAGCTCCTCGACCAGGTGCCGGGTCTCCCGGGCATTGAGGGGAATCTCCTCCCGGGCGAGCACGTCCCCGACGAACTCCTCGACCATGCCGGCGAGCGCCTCTTCGCTGTTCTCGTCGATGTCCCGGGACTCGAGGGCGTCGAGGAGCCGCTCCTGCAGGGCCCCCTTCAGGACCAGGATCTCGGTCGGGCGCGCGTGCGGAGTGCCGGCGGTCGCTCCCGAAAGGCGGCCCCGGGGCCCGGAGGCCTCGGCGCGGACCCGCAGGTCGTGCATCGACTGGCTCGCCGAGCGGCGCAGCCGATCGCGCAGGGTCTCGGGCGAGGGCTTCTCCTCGGCGCTCATGCCGGCTCTCCTTCGGCGCGAGCGGCGGCCGACCCCTCCACCTCGTCGGTGAGGCCGCGCAGGGCCGGTCCGTACCCGAAGCGGCTCGTCACCGAGAGCGCGTAGGGCTCGCCGGCACTCTGGGCCACGAGCAGGCCGCGGCGGTAGGGCAGCACGTGGGCCACGGGCTCGCCGAGGCGCTCCTCGACGTCCGCCGTGGAGAGCCGCCCGGGATGGTTGGGGTAGTTGCGGTTCAGGACGATGCGACGCCGGGTGGACGCGACGCCGAGGCGTTCGAGTACGCTCAGGAAGTGGGCCGTGCCGATCACGTCGGGCACCGTGCCCTGGAGCACCACGTAGGCCAGGTCCGAGGCGTCGAGGACGGTCATGACCGTGGCGTCGAGCAGGGGAAAGGTGTCCACGATCACGAAGCGGAAGCGGCGCCGCGCGAGATTCAGGATCCGGGCCAGCGACTCGTCGTCGACGTCCGAGGCCTCCATGGCGTCCTGGGGCGCGGCCAGCAGCCGCAGACCGCAGGCGTGGCGCACGGCGAGCCGCTGGAGCAGCGGGCCGTCGAGGCGCTCGCGCTCGCGCACGGCGTCCAGGATCGTCGCCGGCGGCGTCAGGTCCAGGAGCGTCTGACACACGCCGAGCTGGAGCGAGGCGTCGACCAGGAGCACCTGATCGGGGTGCCGGCGCGCCAGGCTGCACGCCAGGTTGGTGGCGAGGGTCGACTTGCCCACGCCTCCCTTGTTGCTGACGAAGCTCACCACCCAGCCCCGCTCGGCCACGTGGACCGTTCCGCGGGGCTCGTTGTCGAGCCGCTCGAGGATCTCGCGCAGGTCCGAGCTCGCCACGGGGCGACGCAGGAAGTCGTGGACGCGCCCGCGAAGAGACTCGATCAGGAAGGCGCTCTCCTCGTCGCCGGAGCCGAAGCGCTCGCGCTCGTAGGCGGCCGTGAGGAAGGCCATCGGTGCGGTCTCGGCGAGCTCGCCGGCGATGGCGCGCAGCGTGCCGGCGTCGCTCCCGAAGTCCGCGCAGATCACCTCCGGCTCCCGCACGCGCGCCAGCTCGAGGCCCTCGCGGAAATCCTTCGCGTGATGGACGACGACCCGCACGGAGGTCGCGCCCGGCAGCGCCTGCTCGATCTCGTCGCGCAGGCCCGCGTCACCGATGACGAGGAGGCTCGGCGTCTTCACGGGCCGCCTCCTAGCGCACCACCACCGGGGCGCAGACGAGACCCAGTTCGTCGGTCTCGGGCGCGCAGGTGGCGTTTCTGTACTCGAAGAAGAGGTCCCTGACCGCGTCGTCGGAGAGGGGGGCCAGTCCAAGGGTGATGACGGCGCTGGCGTTCGCCGGGGCCACGGCACTGGTTCGCCGCTGCAGCGTGAAGGTGGTCGCCCCGGCCGTCGCGATGATCTCGGCGCGTCCGAAGGCGACCACGCGCTCGCGGACGGCGCCCACGACGGCGCGGTACAGGGGCACGAAGGCCTCGCCGGCGGCGTCGAGCAGCGCGCCGCCCTCTTCGACCTCCTCCCCTGCGAACACCGCCCGGGGCGCGCCCGCGAGCACGCGCCCCACCACCGTGGTGCCGTCCGGCGCGAAGATCGTCGATCCGACGAGGCTCAGGGTGGTCGCGGTGTCCGTCGACAGACCCTGCCAGGCGCCCACGTCGAAGGCCACCGCGGCGGCGCCGGGGCCCACCACGGGGTCGGGCCGGCCCACGGCCAGCGCGGGTCGGGCGTCGGCGATGGCCGTCGCGCGCACGGCGAGCCCCCGCTGGCGGAGACCCTCGTCGGTGAGGCGGCCGAAGAGGACGGCGAGGGTGCCGTCGGGGGCCGAGATGCCGGCCTCGGGCGCCTCGCCCGTGAGGCGCAGCCGGGCGAGGAAGGCGCGCCGATTCGGGGGGGCGTCGACACCCGGTGTGAAGTCGGCGCGCTCGTAGTTGCAGTTCTCGCCGAAGGTTTCGAGACGGGCGGGGTCCACGCAGCTCGTGACGCGGGCCCGGGTCGGTCCGGTGAAGGTGCCCCCCACCAGGTCGCCCCGGGCCTCGTCAAAGAGGTTCGGCGCCAGCGGGTCGGGGAATTCGAGGCGGGGATCGCCCGGACCGACGGGGGGCCCGGCGCCCGTGGCCGCGGGGGCGGTGATCTGCGTCGAGAGGGAGGGGTCGCCGAGGCCGAGGCCGCTCGGATCGAGCGCGAGGGCGGCCGTGGCGATCGGGCCGACCCGGGCCGTCGCCGCGTCGCCCGCGGCGAAGAGCGCGCCGACGCGCAGGCTGGCGCGCGCTCGGCGGGCGGCGTCCCAGGCGTCGAAGACGACGCTCGGGTCGCAGCTCGGGTTCGGGTCGTTCTCGCACCAGGCGAGATCGGTCGGATTGCCGCGCCAGCCGCGGGGGCCCTCCAGGGCCGCGACCTCGGCGGCCGTCTCGAGCCGTCCCTGGGCGCTGTCTCCCACGCCGAGGTCGATCACCAGGGCGGCGAAGGCGAGCAGCGGAAGCGTGAGCAGGGCGAAGCCGAGGAGGGCGTAGCCGCCCTGGCGCCGATCGCTCACGGGGCGTCGCCCTCGGGCGACGGCGCCGCAGACCCGTCCGCCCCCTCCGCGACGGGCGGGGCAGGGGGCACGGGACCGCCGCCCACGGCCACGTAGCGGCGCTCGCTGCCGGAGATCGTCTCCAGGATCGTGTAGCCACCGCCCTGGGACGTCGACGCGTCGCGTCCGGCGGTGTAGCCGAGGGGCGAGCGGGGGGCGTAGTCGGGGGTCACGCTGTCGACCGGGTCGTCCGGGTGCCCCGAACGGATCACCGCCTGCACCTTCGCCTCCACCGCCAGCGCCTGGGTGAGCCGCGCCACCTCGTGGGGCGCCACGGCGATCACCACCTCCTGCACCGGTCGGGTGCGGGTGATGCCGCCCTGGGTGAGCGTGTTGATGTACACGGGCACCTGGCGCGTGGCCATCGGGGCCACGAGCAGCCCGCTCTGCACGATGACGTCCACGGTGGCCTGCTTGCGCCAGTTGGCCAGCCCCGGGTCCAGGGTGGTCAGGTCCGCGGCGCGGATGCCCCCGAGACTCTTCGTCTCGAGGCCCTCGGTCTCCAGCGGCAGCGTGGCGACCAGGTCGAAGCGGTCGCCCACCGCGAGGTCCTGCAGGCCGTTGACCTGGCTCACGTCCACGCGCATCGCCCGCTTGCCCGGCGGCACGCCCGCGGCGAGTCCGGGGCGGGTGCCCGCGGGCGCGAAGTCGCGCTCCGTGAACGCGAAGCCCCCGGGCTTGGTGCGCTGGAGCACGCGCCCCACGATCTTGGTGAGGTCGATGAGCATCGACTCGCGAATCTGCTCCGGCTCGAAGTAGAGCACGGCGACGCGCCCGGTCCGGGGGTTCATCAGGTCGTTCAGGGTGAGCTTGCGGTAGGCCGGCAGCTCCTTGGGGCTGATGGGTACAGCGACCTTGCCCTCGGGCGGGACGAACGCATCCTCCTCGGAGCCGAGCACCCCGGTCGCGAAGAGGAACCCGATGACGAGGCCGGCGACACCGAGGCCGAGGATCGCCAGCGGCGCGATCCCGCTGGGCCAGCGTCGTCGGGAGCGGGTGTTCCAGCGGCTGTCGGAACGTGCGGGGCTCAAAAATACACCTCGCGGCGGAAGGCGGCCTCGGCCGAGATCACGCGTCGGAACGGCCGCACGACCCGACCGAACGCCAGCTGGCGACCGAGCCCAAGGGCGCCGGCGTTGGGACCGGCGTCGCGGCTGCCCGTCGCGACCGGAATGCGGCCGACCGTCACCTGGGCCGCCTGGCCGGGCGCGAGGCCGGTGCAGGTCGTCGTCTCTGCGACGGCGCCCCGGAGAGAGGCGTTTCCATCTGCGTCCACGTTCCACGATAGCAGGGCCGCGGCCTGAAATGGGTAGTTGAGACGAAGGGATACGAGGCCTCCGCCCGCGGCGCCGAAGCCCCCGCCCACCGCCTCCAGCACGGGGACGCAGGCGAAGCCCGCGTCCGTCTCGATGGGGATCACCACCGACAGGCTGCCCGCGCCGTCGCTCACCAGGGCGCCCGGGTAGCGGAGCACGCAGGGCGGCTGGGTGGGGTCGGCACAGGCGTCGGTGCGATCGAGGAGCATGAGGGGTCGCAGCAGCTGGTTCACGACGGGCAGTGTGCTGAAGAAGGCGTCGAGGTCGGCGTCGGAGCCGCAGTCGAGCGCACCGTCGCAGCGGATGGCCAGGAAGTCCGGGTCGAAGACGGTCTCCCGCGGCAGCACGGGCGCCCCAGCCAGGACGTCGCAGGGCGGTGTGCCCGTATCGACGTCGGCGCGGCGACACGCAAGTGCATCGGCCAGGGTGATGCCCGCGGGCGGGAGAGGCAGGAGCGCCACCTCGCGGGCCGCCACCCGGGCGGCGCGCTGCAGCTGCTGCGCGGCGAAGAAGGCCCGGCCGTAGTCGAAGACGGCGCCGGCCAGGATCACGAAGATCAGGGAGATCAGGGCGAACTCGACGAGCACCGCGCCGCGGCGATGGCGGTCGGCGGCGCTCACGCCGTGGGCCAGTGGGTCAGGAGACCGTGGGCGAGGAGGCCGGCCGCCATGGCCGGAGCGTAGGCCAGCTCGCGGGCGCCGCGCGCCGCCGCGATGATCGACAGCACCCCGCCGGCCACGGCGATCGGCACGAGGGCGGCCAGCAGCACCCAGGGGCCCAGGCAGGCGCCGATCCCGGCCAGCAGCTTCGCATCGCCGCCGCCGAAGGCCCCGAGGGCGAACAGGGCGGCGCCGATCCCGAAGCCGAGGCCCGCGCCCGCGGCGAGGGTGGACCACGACAGCAGTCCGAGCAGCGCGCCGGCGACTGCGCAGCACGCCAGCGCGACCGGGAACCCGTCGGGGATCTCGTGTCGGCGCGCGTCCACCCAGCCTGCGGCGACGGCGATCAGCGTGGCGACCCAGAGCAAGCTGCACATGCCTCCAAAGCCGAACGGCCCCCTCCGTCGGTGGACGAAGGGGGCCTCGACGTCGAACGGGCGACGGTCGGCTACGGGTTCTCGTCGAGGACGAGCGTAGCCAGATCCGAGGCGTTGGCGGCGCCCAGGAGGTTGGCCCCGAGCCGCTCCGTGCCCGGAGCGCCCGCGATGGTGGCCGTGTCGAGCGCGATCACGGTACCGCCGGCGTCCGCGCCGATCGTCTCGATCAGCTTGCCGCTGAAGATCGGACCGTTGTCGTCGGCGTGGGCGCCCGGCAGGACGGCGGCCACGGAGGACACCAGGTCGTTGGTCTTGTGACCGAAGATCGAGACGCCGGCCGAGCTGATCAGGGCCACGCCCGCGATCAGCAGGCCGTACTCCACCAGCGCCGCGCCGCGGCGGTCGCTCAGGAGTCTGCGAATGAATGCCATCTTCTCTTACCTCTCGAGTGGTTGGTTCCAGCTTGTTCGTGGTCGGGCCCGGATCCTGGCCCGGCCTTCCACCTAGGGAGTGCCGGACGGGGGCTCCGGGTTCCCGGCCGGGTCCGTCCCGGGCGGGTCCGATTCGACCGCGTGCCCGGGCCCCGTCGCCGCGTGGTGCGGCAGCAGCTCGGAGGCCTCGGGGTACTCCCAGAGCGCCACCCGGGTGAGGGGCTCCCGGACGATGACCGGGCTGACCACGATGATCAGCTCCTGGTCGTCCTCGTCCTTGTCGAAGCTGCGCCCGAGCCAGCCGATGAGGGGAATGCGGTGCAGCCACGGCGTGTAGGCGTACTGGTCGCTGGAGCTCCGGTTGAGGAGCCCCCCGATGAGCAGCGTCTGCCCGTCCTGAAGCCGCGCGGACGTGGTCAGGGTGCGGCTGGCGAAGGCCGAGGTGTTGAGGTCCCCGGCGAGATCGCTCAGGGCGGCGGTCAGCAGGAAGTCGGGCTCGATCACCTGGGGCGTCACGTCCAGGGTGATCGCGTCGTCCTCGCCCACCAGGGGTCGGATTCCGAGCTGCACACCGAACGGCACGAAGAAGACCGAGCCGAAGACGACGTCGGCCGCGTCGGTGACCACCGAGGTGGCCACGGGCACCTCACCGCCCACCTGGAAGGTGGCCACCTCGCCGGAGAGCACCAGGAGCTCCGGGGTGGCGAGGCTCCGCGCGATCCCCGCCTCGGCGAGGATCGCGAAGAGCAGGTCGATGGCGAACTTCGCCCCCGCCACCTGGAAGTTGTTGGCGGCCGCCCCGCCGAGTAGCGAGAGCGCGTTCTGGATGTCGGTGCCCCGGCCGCCGCCGATCTGCGGCGCCCCGAGCCCCTGGGCGCGGAGGCCGCCCAGCGTGGGGATCAGGGCGCCCTGCTGGATGTTGCCGCCGATGAAGTCGCCGCTCGGGGTCCACGAGCTCAGCCGCGAGCGGCTCACCTCGTAGATGCGCACCGAGACCCGGACCTGGGGGAGATCCTCCACCTCGATGAACGAGAGCAGACGACCCTCGAAGAGCTCGACGATCGTGGCGCGGGCGATGTTGTCGCGCAGGCGGTTCGAGAGATCCTGCGGTCGCAGCCGGAAGCCGGCGCTGACGCCGCCGCCGAAGCCAGGCAGGCCCTGTACGACCGAGCGTTGGCCGTCCTGTCCGCCGCGCTGGCGGGCCACGGCGCCCGACTCGTCGGCGATCACGCGGATCTCCCGCTCGATGGAATCCGTGGGCTCGCCGAGCAGACGCCCTGCGACCGTCAGCACCCGGGTCAGGGTCACCTGGTTGTCGACCCGTCCCGAGAGCAGGAAGGCGTCGCCGGCCCCGGGCACGTCGCCCCGCTGGATGCGTTCGACCGCGACGTTCGCGCCGCCGACCCGACGGACGGCCTGCTGGATGCGCTCCTCGAGCAGGGCCGGAAGCGTCTCCACCTGGATGAGGTTGATCACGCGTCCCCGTCGCGCCTCCGAGCCGCCGGGCCGGATGAGGCTCGTGGGGGTCGTCGCGGGCTCCGCTCCGGCTTCGGCCGCCTCGCCGGCGGGACCGGGCGCGGCCGTGGGCAGGATGGGCTCGGTCACACCGCGGGAGCGCCCGGCCGCCAGATAGGCGGACGCCGCCGCCTCGGCGGCCACGGAGAAGCTCACGTCCGGCACGGCGCCGCGCAGGACCACGGCGTCGCGGTCGGGCGCGGCCTCGGCCTGGATACCGGGGTGGATCTCGCGGAGCGCGCGCTGGAGGATCGAGAGGTCTCGTTGCACCACGAACACGTACTGCTCGATCTTCCCGTCGGCGAACCAGACCGTGAGGCTCGACTGGCCGAGCTGCTTGCCGAGGACCAGCAGCTCGCGCTGGGAGAGGAGCTGGACGTCCAGGCTCTGCTCGTTGCCGAGGGCCACACGCACGGTGTCCTGGCGGAAGAGCAGGCGGGCGTGGGTGCCCTGGGCAATGGCCCGTCGCGCGCCCGGGAGGCGCGGATCGGTGCCGATGACGCTCAACAGCTCGCTCGCGCCCGCAGGCGGCCCGAGTCCCAGGAGCAGCAGCGCGAGGAACCAGCGGATGGCGCGGCTCATGCTGCGCCCCGAGCGCAGGGTGCGGCACCGGAGGCCGGTGCGTCGAAGCGCGTCTGGAGCTGGCGGCGGGCCCGATTCAGCCGGGAGCGTACGGTGCCGACCGGTACGGCGAGTCGCTGCGCGATCTCCTGGTACTCGAGTCCCATTTCCCGGAGCTCGAGCACCGCTCGATACTCCTCGGAGAGGGAGTCCAGGGCCCGCCG
Source organism: uncultured Spirochaetales bacterium (assembly GCA_964442285.1). Lineage (GTDB taxonomy): Bacteria > Myxococcota_A > UBA9160 > UBA9160 > JAFDET01 > CAYTZH01. Next base: position 52,598 of record CAYTZH010000022.1, read on the forward strand.
CAGGGCGCGGAGCTCGCGGCGCGCGTCGAGCTCGCGCTCCGGGTCGCAGAGGGGGCACTGCGCAGCCAGCTGCCCTCCTGCCTCAATCTCCCAGCGACGGCGCCGGTCGCGGGTGCGGCGGGCGTGCAGGCTGCGATGCACCACGGTCCGCACCAGCCAGCCGCGCACCGACGCCGGGGTCTCGGCGGTCTGCCAGAGGCTGACCAGCGCCTCCTGGACCGCGTCCTCGGCTTGGTCGTCGTCTCCCAGGATCCGTCGGGCGACCCCGCGCAGGAGGGCCTCGTAGCGATGGGCCACGGCGGCGACGTCGTCGTCGTGCCGCGCATGACGGGTCCGGTTACCACCGGCTTCTTGCATGATCGATTCCTCGCATCGCTCCAGCGCCACGCTGCGCCGGCGGGGACGGCTCTGTGACCGTCACTCGAATGTGTCGTACGGGGCGGGCGAACTCAGACGAGCGAGGAGGGCGGGGAGCGTGCGCCGGTGCCCGTTGGCGCGGGCTCGCGCGGCGCGGTCGCGGATGCGAGCGCGAGGCGGTGCTCGGGGCAGACCGCGGCGCGCGACGCCTCGCTCGACGGCGAGACGGCCGCCGCGCGGCACTGAGACAGCGTTTCGCAGAGGTCGCAGTCGGCGGCGTCGTGATCCGCCGGGCCGTGATGCGACGCGTCGGCGGCAGCCACGCTGGAGGCCGACGCGTGCTGGAGGTGGCTATGCGCCAGAAGGACGGCGCCCTGGGAGAGCAGCGCCAGCGCCAGCAGGAGCGAGAGCAAGCGGCGGGTATCGAGCGGCACGCGCGAAACCGCGTGCCGCTCGTGCCGCATGACGATGAGGTGACGGTCCCGCATGGGTCTTGGGGGGGCTCCTCGCGGGCCATTCTATGCCTCCCGCCGGGGTGGCTCAACCGAGCGGCAGGGCGGCCGAAAAGCCCCGGTGGTGGGGGAAGAATTCGTGCCCCACTGCCAGGCTCAGCTATTCTGGCAACTCATCCATGCAACTGGGGGGAATCGCGCATGTCCTGTGAACGACACGCCGGCCACGATCACGTCCACAGTGAGGGCTGCGGCCACCTGGCCGTGCGCCACGCCGGTCACACGGACTACGTCCACGATGGCCATCTCCACCATCCCCACGCGGACCACGTGGACGAGCACCAGCTGCCGGTGGGCGGCGCAAACCCGGCCGACTGCACCCCGGCTCACGCCTGCGGCGCCCACGCCCGGGACCACAGCCACGGTCCCGGCTGCGGGCACGAGCGCCTGCCCCATGGCGACCACGTGGACTACCTGGTGGACGGGCATCTGCACCACGCCCACGGGGACCACTGCGACGACCACGGGCCGGTCGAGCCCGCCTAGCGGAGGCCTCCGGCCCGGTTCTGCCCACCCCTGCCACCCATCGCCATCGTGGGGCCACGGCCACCGTGGGGCCGTGGCGCCGCCGGGCTACCGGTGCCTCTCGAGCTCCAGCCGCGCGACCATCCCGCGGTGCACCTCGTCGGGACCGTCCGCGAGGCGCAGCGCCCGCGCCATCCCCATCAGGTAGACGAGCTCGGGGTCGGCCACGCCCTCTCCGCCGTGGATCTGGATCGCGGCGTCCACCACGCGCTGGAGGACGTTCGGCGCCACGACCTTGATGGCCGAGATGTCCGTCAGGGCGCCGAAGGTGCCGACGGTATCCAGGGCCCAGGCGGCCTTCAGGGTGAGCAGGCGGGCCTGATCGATGGCCATGCGGCTGTCGGCGATCACGTCCCGGTTGCCGCCCAGGTTGGCGAGGGGCTTGCCGAAGGCGACCCGTCCGAGGGCGCGCTGACACAGGCGTTCCAGGGCGCGCTCCGCGGCGCCGATCGCGCGCATGCAGTGGTGGATCCGGCCCGGGCCGAGCCGGCCCTGGGCGATCTCGAAGCCGCGCCCGGGGCCGGCGACGAAGTTGGCGACCGGCACGCGGACGTCCTCGAACAGGATCTCGCCGTGGCCGTGGGGCTCGCCCAGGTGGCCGAAGACCGGAACCATGCGCAGGATCTTCACCCCGGGCGTGTCGACGGGCACGATCACCATGGAGTGGCGCTGGTGGCGCGCCGCATCCGGGTCGGTGACGCCCATGAAGATGAAGAAGCGGCAGCGCGGGTCGCCCGCGCCGCTGGTCCACCACTTGGTGCCGTGGATCACGATCTCGTCGCCCCGGACCTGGCAGGTGGCCTCCATGTTGGTGGCGTCGCTCGAGGCCACGCCCGGCTCGGTCATCGCGAAGGCCGAGCGGATCTCGCCGGCGAGCAGGGGCTCGAGCCACTGCTGCTTCTGCTCCGCCGAGCCGTACTTCACCAGCACCTCGGCGTTGCCCGTGTCGGGGGCGCTGCAGTTGAAGACCTCCGGCGCCAGGAAGCTCTTGCCGGTGATCTCGGCGATGGGCGCGTAGTCGCGGTTGTCGAGGCCGGCGCCGTACTCCTCGTCGGGCAGGAAGAGGTTCCAGAGTCCGAGCCCGCGCGCCTCGGCCTTCAGCTCCTCGAGGACGGGCGGGATGCGCCACTGGCGCCAGTCGTCGCTGTGGACGAGCTGCTCGTGGTAGGTCGCCTCGTTCGGCACGACGCGCTCTCGCACGAAGCGCTCGACCTGCGCCATCACGAGCCGGGCCCGTTCGGAGTGCTCGAAGTCCATGGGATTCGCTCCTTGGCGGCGCCTCGGGGAGGCGGTGGGCGGGACTCACTGGCCCCGGGGCAGAAGCTGATCCAGGTCCTCGCGGGGGATCATGCGGCGGGTCTGGCTCACGGGCCCGCGCACCGACAGCGGTCCATCGGGCACGAGCGACCCGAGCGTGGTGGCGCGCTCCTCCACCACCTCCACGTGGTCCCGGGGCGCGCCCCAGGTGAACCAAATCTGGGTGACCTCGCGGCTCCAGCTTCCGCCCACCATGGCCGTCGTGCTGCCGTGACGCCGGATGCGAACCGCGTTGACGCGATACGCGAGCGGGAGCCAGGCCTGGCGCCGTTGGGTGACGGGTCCCGCGCCGCGGATGCGGTCCTGGACGACGCCCCCGAGCACGCCGATGGCGCTCGTGTCGGCGCCGGACTCGGAGTTGATCTCGCGTCGCTCGTAGACCGTGCGGCGGATGCCGGGACGCTTGGGGTCCTGGGGCTGACCGGGTCGCGGGCTCGGCTCCTCCGGGTCGGGCCGGCGGGGCGGGGTGCCCCCGGACTGCCCGTTCAGGGCGAAGATCGTGGCGCTGCCGGGGCTGACGAGGCCGAACTCGGGGTCTCCCGCGCGCATCCCCAGATTTCGGCGCTGGAACTCCTCGATGTGGAGGATGGTGCTGTGGTCGCAGCGCCCGGTCTCGCGCAGGGGAATCGTGGAGTCGAGCAGGTAGGGATTGGACGTGCGCACCTGGGTCCCCGAGGCCAGCAGCAGCCGCTGGACGACGCGCACGTCCGCCTGCCGGTTCTCGCCCCCGTCGCCGACGGATTCGCGGATCTCCTCCAAGCCGCGCTGCTCCTCTCGGGCCCGTGGCCGCGCACCCCGCACCCTAGCGGATTCGGCCCGTGCGCAGCCCGGACCGGCTCTCCTCCAGGAAGGCCTCGATCTCGTCGGCCAGCCGATCCGGAGCGTCCACGTGGACGTCGTGGCTGGCCTCCTCGACCAGCGCGAAGCGCGTGAGCCGCGCGTTGCGCAGGCGCGGGGTGAGCCGCCGGGCGGCGGCGACCGGAATCGACGCGTCCCGCCCGCCGTGGACCTGCAGGACCGGCGCCTCGATTTCCTCGTAGGTGCCCAGCACGAGCGGTATGCCGTCGATCGTGTACTGGCGTCGGATGAAGGTGAGCAGCGCGTTGCGGGTTCCGCGGATCCGATACGCCTCCTCGAGCCGCGCCCGATGCGCCGCGGAGAAGACGGTCGAGAACAGGTCGGTGCGACCCATCGCGACCTCGCCGAGCCCCGGCAGGAAGGGCACGAGCTGGGCCGGGTCCATGGCCATGCCGTGGCCGATGAAGACCGCGGCCTCCACCCGTTCGGGATGTCGCGCCGCGACCAGCGCGGCCACGGCGCCGCCGGCCGAGTGGCCCACGATCGTGGCGCGCTCGATGCCCAGGGCGTCCATGACGTCGATGGCCTGGCGGGTCCACAAGCGGAGCCCGTAGCGGAAGCGGTGGCTGCGATCGCTGAGACCCACGCCGTAGTCGTCGAACGCCACGACGCGATGCCGCCGGGCGAGGCGCTCGGCCAGGCCCTCCTGCCAGTCGGCGACGCTGCGTCCCGTGCCGTGGGTGAGCAGCAGCACGTCGCCGCTTCCCACGTCCAGGAGGTGGACCCGCCCCGAGCGCGTCTCGAGAAACGAGGTGTGGGGGCCGGAGGGCGCCCGGGCGCCGGCGAGCGGCTCGAGCCGTGCGATGAGCGCGTTCCCGATCACGACGAGCAGGACCGGGATCGCGACCGCGCCCAGGGCGATCCAGAGGACGACGCGCATTTGGCTTCTCGCGATGGAGTATGGCCTCCGGCGCGGTGCCCGGCCACGCTCCGCGCCGGTGTGGGGCCGAGGAGGGCTTCGATCGCGCCGCAGGCGGGCCAGTGGCGAAGCTCACAGGGCGTGGCGGAGAATTCGGCGATGCTTCCCTCCAACACGGAGGTGAGCCAGCCCATGCCCCAGTCCCGGGACCCGCGCCAGCAGTCCGCCATCTTCAAGCGGCACCAGCGTCACCAGCAGCGGCTGCGGGCGCTCCGCCAGTGCATGAGCCAGGGCAAGACGCTCTTCGGCCTCGACGTCTGGCACAAGGGCCACGAGAAGCCCTCCCTGATCCGCTTCGCCGACTGCGGACCCAAGGGGCACCCGCCGGCGGTGGTCTGCGTGCGCACCAGCCGCGAGGCCAACCTGGCGCTGCCGCCCGAGGCCCTCGGACGCTTCGTCGAGGTCTATCAGGGCCCCGCCGCGGGCTAGCGAGGGGAGTCGAGCCGCTTGACTCATGGTAATGAGTCAAATAGACTCATGGCGTGACCAAGCGGATGCAGGTGCTGCTCGAGGACGCCGAGTACCGGCGGTTGCAGCGGATCGCCCGGCGCCGGCGCATGACCCTCGCGGAGTGGGTGCGCCAGGCTCTGCGCGCGGCAGCGCGAGAGGAGCCCGAGGGCGACGCGGGCAAGAAGCTCGCGGTGGTCCGCGAGGCGGCCACCCACGCCTACCCCAGCGGCGACGTCGAGCAGATGCTCGCCGAGATCGAGGCGGGCTACGGGAGCGACCTCGCCGAGTGATCCCCGAGGACGCCGCCCGGTGATCTTCGTGGACTCCAACGTTCCGATGTATCTCGTCGGGGCGCCTCACCCCCACAAGGCCGACGCGCAGCGGGCCCTGGAGGGCCTGATCTCCCAGGGCGAGCGACTCGTGACCGACGCCGAGGTGCTCCAGGAGATCCTGCATCGCTACGTCGCGATCGGTCGCCGGGACGCCGTCCAGCCGGCGTTCGATGCCGTGCTCGGGGTGGTCGACGACGTCCTCCCCATCACCCGGCAGGATGCCGAGCGCGCGAAGGCGATCCTGCTCGGGTCGCCCCGGCTCTCCGCCCGCGACGCGATCCACGTGGCCATCATGGAGCATCACGGGATCGCCCGGATCCTCTCCTTCGACACGGGCTTCGAGCGGGTTCCCGGCCTCACCCGCCTCGGCTGATCGCCCGGAACGAGCGGAGTAGCGGCCTCTGCGCCCTCCTCGTCCAGTATGGGCATCATGCCGGGCGGGCGCCAAGTCGGCCGAGTGCTCCGCGGCGCCCGCGAAGGGGAGCGCCACGGCGGCGCAGACGAGCAGCGGGGAGGGCAGGCGGGGAGGGATCAGCGGCGCCACGAAGTCGTCTCGAGGTGTTCGTCCCTCCTCCCCCCGGCGCTCGGCGGGTCAACTGCAGCGTGGGAGATCCCGATCGGCGCAGACCGGGCGCAGGTGTTCGCGGCCACGGCGTTCGTCCCTGGCTTCTACAGCTACACGGCCGTGGCGGTCGCAGGACGGGCCCACGAGGTTCTCGTGGTGCCGGTGCACCTGCATCTCGAGCGCTCTCGGCCGGACCCGCAGCCGAGATCACGCGCGCCGGACCCGAGCCAGCGGCTGCCCGTGTTCGCGCTGGATCGGACGTCGGGTGGCGTGGCGCGCCTGACGCGGGGCCAGTTCCTCGAGCGCGAGACGCTCGCGGAAGACCTGCCGCAGGAGCTCGCGTCCCGGCATCCGGAGCTCGCGCTCGCCGGAAGCCGGTCGCAGTACGCCGTCGCGCGACCGGAGGGCGATCGGGCGTACGTGGCCGCCGAGTCCTGGGAGAGCGAGGAGCGCTCGAGGCTCACCTTCGGCCTGCCGAGCCTGATCCCCTTCATGGGGCGCCAGGAGTTCTTCGAACGCCGGACGTTCCACAGCGGGACGCGCTTCCTCGAGGTCTTCGACTCGGCGCGTCCGCAGGTGCCGGTGATCCGCTTCAGCCAGCGGTTCCGGAACCACACCACCGTCCCGCTCGCCAGCGAGTTCGCGGCCTGGGTGCAGGGCGCCGCCGAACCGGTGCTGGTGCTGGTGGATCCCGGGGAGCCGCGTCGAAGGGCGGCCCGCTTCTACGTGGTCGAGGTCCGTCCCCGGGAGTGAGCGGGGCGACGGGCCTTGGCACGCCCGCTGCACCGTCCAGGGCTGAGAGCCGTGCGCCTCCGCGGGCACCGGGGATGCCCCCCGTTCTGCCCTCCGGCCACAAGGCAGGGAGTCCGCTCATGTTTCCGCTTCTCTGGCCCCTCGAGCAGCCCGTCCTGTGGGCGGTCCTCGCCGTGGCGTTCGTGATCCCCGTGTGGCGGATCTGCACACGGCTGGGACATCCGGGCTGGTTCTCGATCGCGGTCGTGATCCCGTTCCTGAACCTGCTCTTCCTGTACTTCCTGGCCTTCACCGACTGGCCGCGGGACATCCCCGACTAGGGCGCAGCGGCCACGCGCAGGGGCAGCGAGCCGGCGTGGTCGCGGATCTCGCCGCCGCGCTCCAGGCGGACGGCGGGGTCCTGTCCCTCGCGGGTGTGGAGGGTGACCACCTCGCCCACGAGCGGGGTCGCGATGATGCCGGCCACGAGGACGAAGAGCAGGACCGGGGCGCCGAGCCCGATCAGGATCTGCTTCGCGGAGACCTCAGTCCCACCAGAGCACGATCTGGCGGCGGGCCTTCAGGTCGCGGGCAAGGATCTCGAGGCCGAAGCCCTCCTTGGTGAAGTCGATCCCCTCGATCAGGGGCTGCAGGTGGGGCGGGACCTCCCGCCCGGTCTCCTCGTACATCTCCACCATCTCGTCCATGCAGCCGAAGCCCTGCTCCACCACGTCGGGGCAGAACGCGTGGATCTCCTGCGCCAGCCCGGACAGGTCCTCGGGGAGGGTTCGGAAGGCCACGGTCAGGCGGCTCTCGCTCACGTCCGAGATCTCGATGCCGAAGCGCGCGTCCCAGTCCTTCAAGACGGCGACGACCCCGTCGGTCGTGAGGCCGCAGTGGATGCCGTTCGTATGGTGGGCGTACAGCGCCGCGAAGCGGGGGTCGCGATCCAGGGGTGTCTCCTCTCGGGAAGCGGCGGAGCCGCCTCGTTCGCGCAGCCAGTCCGCCACGGCATCGTGGCCGGCCTCTCGGGCCAGGAGCTCCGCGGTGCAGGCCGGATCGCCGTAGGCAAAGCGGTCGGGCCGCGCGCCGGCGTGTACCAGCCGCTGCACCATCTCCAGGTGCCCGGCCGTGGCGGCGCGGATGAGCGGGGGCTCGGCCTGCTCGTCCGCGTCGGTGCCCTCCGGGTCGGCTCCGTGGGCGAGCAGGAGCGCCGCCATCTCGTGGTCGTCGTTGCGCACGGCGATGGCGAGGGGACCGATGATCCGCGCGTTCGGATCGAGGCCCGCGGCGAGGGCCCGCTCCACGGCGGTCGTGTTGCCCCGGTCCACGTCGACCTCGAAAGCGAGCAGGGGCTCGTCGCCGCGATCGGCGCCGGCGGCGGCCAGCAGATCCTGGATGGCCTCCATCCGCTCGCGCACCACCCGGTCGGCGATGCGGGAGACGCAGGCGCCCCACGGCGTCCAGCCGTTGGCGTCGCGGCGCGACGGATCGGCTCCGAGCTCGAGCAGGAGTGCCACGGCCCGGGGAGCGCCCCTTCCCCCGAGGATCGCGGCGGTGAGCGGCGTCTCGCCGTCCTCGGAGGTCCCGTCGAGGTGGGCGCCGTCCGCATGCGCCCGGCGGATGCCCTCCAGGTGCGCCTCGGCACCGGGCCGGTCGCACCAGGCGACGGCGAAGAAGAGCGCCTCGTCAGGGGTATCGAACGCGAGCGCGGGGGCATCGGTTTCCGACATGCCTCCCGTGTCGTCGTCCCGGACGATCGGCTGAAGGCCGTGTCAGGCGGCCTCGGCCCCGGGCGGCCGGCCCTGCTCCAGGCGGTACCAGTCGACCCGTCGGGTCACCCACATCGCCAGGCCGAGCCCGCCGAACAGGCCGAGAGAGCCCAGGAGCAGGGCGTAGTCCTGCTCCTGGAGGAGCACGTAGAGGAACGCGTAGAGCGCGGACACCAGGCCACCCAGAGCGGCCGCGCGGCGCCCCGCGCCGAGGATGGCGCGACCGTAGAGCGTGACCATGCTGGCGATGGCGACGCCGGCCAGCCCGTAGGCGACCGGAAAGCCCAGGTGCTCGGCGAGCGAGAGCTGGAGCAGGTAGAACAGACACAGCGCGCCGCCCACGAACAGGTACTGGATCGGGTGGACGCGCAGTCCGACCAGCACCTCGAAGAGCCAGATCACCAGGAAGGGCAGGCCCAGGAACAGCACCTCGTACTTCACGCTCCGCTCCGCCATCCGGTAGGGATCGACCGGCGCGAGGAAGTCCACCCCGACGACCGCGGAGCGGAGCGCCGCGGCCGTCACCTCGACGTCCCGCCACTGCTGGGGGTAGCCGCGGGCGAGATGGGAGACCTCCCAGCGCGCCTCGAAGCCCTCGGCGTCGATGCGGCGCTCGCTCGGCAGCCAGCGACCCTGGAAGCTCGGGTGGGGCCAGTTGGAGGCGAGCGAGACGGTGCTGGTTTCGCCCACGGGCGTGAAGGCGAGCGCGCGGGCGCCGTTCAGGCGCACCTCCACACGGAACGTCCCGCCGGCCCGCACCCGCTCGGCCGGCAGGCGCGCGCGCAGGCTCGGCGGGCCGTCGGCGAGGGAGGCACCGCCGGGCTCGAAGTCGAGCGGGGTGTCCAGCCAGGTGAGCTTCGGCTGGCTTCGCAACGCGCCGGGATCCTGGATGGCGAGCAGCAGCTCCGCCTTCTCCCAGAGCACCGCGTCGGGCTCGACGTCCCACTCCCGGAAGTCCGGCGCGCGGAAGCGTCCCTCGAGCGCCAGGTCGGCCCGGTAGAGCGGGACCTCGAAGATGCCGCGGTAGCGGGTCTCGGCGTGGGCGTCCGCGCGGAGGGCGAGCGACTCCGGCAGGAAGTAGGCGTGGCGGATCACGCTGTCCTCGAAGCGGGCACCCCGCTCGGTGCGGGTGACCCGTAGCTCGCGCCAGGGCACCCGCAGCACCGGGCCGAGCAGGCGCTGCTCGCCACCCCAGCGACGGGTCACGTCGGCGACGGCCTCGTCGCGGGTCGCGCGGCGCGCCCCGATCTGGCGGTCGATCAGCTCGATCGGGACCTGGAGCACGAGCACGAGCAGGCCGACCACGAGCACCCGCAGGAGCTGCGAGCGCCCGAGGGCGGCGGTCACTGCGCTGAGGTCGGGGGGCGAAACGGCCATGGGGCACCTCCGTGAGCCGAGCGCGAGCGTAGACGCGGAATGCGGCAGCACGGGGTCGGCGGGAGACTTGTCGGAGGCGCGATGTGGCGGGCTCGAGGCAGCCAGGGTTCTACGAAGCCGGCCCACGGGCGGTCCCGAGCGGATCGTCCGATCGACCACCGCGCACCTTCGGGTGCCTGGGGAATCGGCCATGGATTTCTGCGAAGCCCGGGAGCTGGCGGTGGCCCTCCGCCGGCAGCGCCTCCGGATCGTCTACTTCGCCCACCGCTACGCGGCCTGGCTCCTGGCCCGCGCGGCCGGGGAGGGCGTGCCGATGCGCGAGCTCAAGCGCTGGTGCCAGGGCTGGTACCAGACGACGCGACCGGGCTCGAACCTGATCGTGCTCCTCAACTTCTCGCTGAAGCACAACGCGGTGTACCGGCGCTGCCTCGATCCGGGGCACGACCTCCCGATGGTCGTACGAGGTCACCCCCACGCGCGGCCGCCGGAGATCACCCTGGCCTGGACCCGGGTGGACGTGGACCGCGATCGCGGCGAGGCGTTGATCGAGGAGGTCCAGACCGACTGGATCCGGGAGTTCGCCTCGCTGTGGTCGTGCACGGAACGGGTCGCTCGCGCGCCGCCCGGGATCGGCTGGTGCGGGAGGAATTCCGGAACCGGGCCGCCTCCTTCGAGGGGCTCGCGCGCTACTGGACGCGGGTGCTCGCGCTGCACCGGTCGTGGTGGGCCGACGCGACGCTGTTCGCCACGCTCTGGCTGCTGGTGGAGAAGCTCCGGATCCGGCGGGTCTACTACCACACGTTCGAGGGGGGCGAGCGGCGCAAGGGGCTCGCCTGGTCGCCGCCCCGCTCCCTCTACACCGGGCTGCCGGAGCGGTTCGGCTTCGAGTCGACGTGCGAGCCGCCCCGGTTCCTCGTGCCCGAGCAGCCGAGCGCCGAGGCGGCACGTCGGGCGGCCCGGGGCGAGCCTCCGTGGTACCGGCTCGCGTTCTGAAGGCGCGGGGGTCAGGCGCTGCGGGCGGCCGGCCGATCCGGGGGCCATGCTCGCCCGCCGCGCCGCGCTCCTCTTCCTGGTACCCTACGTGGCCTGGCTGGTCTTCGCCTACGACTATCACTTCCTCGACGGCGTGAACCTGCTCTTCCACGAGGCAGGCCATCTGTTCCTGGGCTTCTTCGGCGCGACGTTGCACTTCCTGGGCGGGACGCTCGGCCAGCTCTTCTTCCCGGCGGCCTGTGCGATCCACTTCCTGCGCCGGGAGGACCGCTTCGGCGCGGCCGTCTGCGGCCTGTGGCTCGCGGAGAGCCTGATGAACACGGCCCGCTACCTCGGCGACGCCCGCGCCCAGGCGCTGCCGCTGGTGGGCGGCCACATCCACGACTGGAACTGGCTGCTCACCCGCTGGGGGCTGCTGGATCGCTGCGAGGGGCTCGCCACGCTGCTCCACCTGGGGGCGAGCCTCCTGGCCGTGTGGATGCTGGTCGTGGCCGCCCGGACGGAGCTTCCGATCGGAGACCGCGCGGGCCGGCATCCACGCGCCGGCGCCCCGTTGACTTGAAGGCCTGCGGGTCGCCTGCGCCCCGTTGACTTGAAGGCCTGCGGGTCGCCTGCGCCTCCGAGAAAGCTCGGTTCAGGACAGACCTCGACACGCCGATGATGGAGAGGCGCATCGCTTCGAGCTCCAAGGGGAAGCTGTGACCGTGGTCTCCACGAGCCGCCCGCCCGCTGCCATCGTCGTCCTCGTGGTCGAAGAAGGCGACGTTCATCGCAGACCCGACCTGGGCGATCTGCTGGTGGTCTCGGAGCTCGAGCAGTTCGACGTCCGCTGCGCGGCGGACATCGACGAGGCGCTCGCCGTGCTGCGGACCGAGTCTTGCGACGTGCTGCTGCTGGGCGTCTCCTCCGACGCCGGCCTCGCCGGCCTCGAGCGTGCGCGCAACGCGGCCGTCCAGACGCCGATCGTCGTGGTCGGCACGGATGCCGAGGAGCGGGAGGCGGTGGCGGCGCTGCGCGCCGGCGCGCAGGAGTACCTTCTCCGCACCGAGTGCAGCCCGCGGCTCCTCGCGAGGACCCTGGCCCAGGCCGTCGAGCGCCAGCGGATCGCGAACGAGCTGCGCGAGGCCCGTCAGCGCGACCACTTCTTCGCTACGCGCGACCCGCTCACCGAGCTGCTGAATCGGGAGGCGTTCCTGGAGCAGCTCCCGGGCGTGCTGGCCCGGGCCGAGCGCGCTGGAAGCCACGCGGCCCTGCTGTTCATCGACCTCGACCACTTCAAGCAGATCAACGACTCGCTCGGGCACGCCGCCGGGGACCGCCTGCTCCGCTTCGTGGGCCAGCGTCTGGCCATGGCGACGGAGGCGGGTGGCTTGCTGGCGCGCTTCGCCGGCGATGAGTTCGTGCTCTGCCTGCGGGAGGTCGACAGCGCCGAGGCGGCGGCCGTGGCGGCCGACAGCCTGGTGCACCTCCTGCGGGAGCCGTATCTGCTGGAGGGCCACGAGACCTGGGTGACCGCGAGCATCGGGATCGCGGTTCATCCGGCGGATGGCAAGGAGCCGGCGGAGCTCCTCCGCAACGCCGACATGGCCATGTATCGGGCCAAGCAGAGCGGCCGCAACGGCTTCCAGTTCTGCACCGAGGCGATGAACCAGGCGGCCGCACGCCGGGCCCTGGTGCGGCGCCGACTCGGGCACGCCCTCGAGCGGGGCGACCTGTCCGCCGAGTACCAGCCGATCCGCGACACCCGTACGGGTCGGGTGACGGCGTGCGAGGCGCTGGTCCGCTGGAACGACGCCGAGGCCCGCGCCGTACCGCCGTCGGAGTTCCTCCCCATCGCCGAGGATACCGGTCTCATCGTGCCGATCGGCGAGTGGATCCTGGGTACGGCCTGTCGGCAGGCCCGTGCCTGGGATGTGCAGGGACTGGGACCGGTTCGGGTCTCGGTGAACGTCTCCGCCCGAGAGCTGCGGCAGCACACCCTCGTGACGCAGGTTCGCGAGGCACTCGGCGAGGCCAACCTGAGCCCTGGAAGCCTCGAGCTGGAGATCTCGGAGAGCACGCTCGTGACCAGTGATGCCTTCACCCGGGACGTGCTGCGAGGTCTCCGGGATCTGGGTGTCGGTCTCGCCGTAGACGGTTTCGGTACCGGCTACGCGGCGTTGAGCGGCCTCCGCAAGCTCCGCTTCGACCGGGTCAAGATCGATCCCAGCTTCGTGAGCGAGATCGCGCGAGATCCGGATGCCTCGGCGCTGGCGTGCGCGATCGTCGCCATGGCCCGGAGCCTCAAGCTCGGGTCGGTGGCGGTGGGCGTCGAGTCCGAGGAGCAGGCCGCGGTGCTGACCCGGTTCGGGTGCGAGGAGATCCAGGGCCTTCTCGTCGGCGGCTCCCTCGGCGCGGAGGCCCTCTCCAGGCTGCTCGAACGCGACAAGCGCGGCGGCTAGAGGCGCTCCAGCACGAAGTCCGCGCGCTCCTCCGGCGAGCGCCGCGGAACCAGCACCACCGCGTAGCCCCGCGCCGGGTAGACGCGGAGCAGGTCCTCGTACTCGGCCACGGCCTCGGCGAAGCCGTGCGGGCACTCGACCTCGGTGATGTAGAACTCCCAGGGCGGCACCAGGAAGACGGGGCTGTCGTAGCGGCAGGCCGCTTCCTGGCGGCGCACCGCCGCGGGCGGCTCGCGGCCCATGCGCGCGAAGCCGGCGACGGCGTCGACCAGCGAGCGGTCGAAGAAGGCCGTCCGCGCCGGGCGAGGACGTCGAGCAGGGTGGACTTGCCGCCCCCCGAGCAGCCCGAGAGCACGATGCGCCGCGGCGCCGTCAGGCGCGAGCCAGCCCGTGGGCGGGCAGGGCCACGCCCCGGGTGTCGACCCGCCAGGGCAGCCACACGAGCCACAGGGGCGCCACCTCCAAATCGCCCTTGCGCGGGGAGACCCGGCGCGCGCGGACCTCGAGTTCGCTCGGGTCGATTGGCGCCTGCAGGGGCGCCAGGTCCTGCTCGAAGTCGGCCTCGAGCGCCTCGAGCCGGGCGGAGAGCGTCTCCAGGCGCTCCTCGGCCCGGGCGATGTCGCCGCGCTCGCGGGCGGCCCGGGTGGCGCGGTCGATGGCGGTACCGGCCCGGCTCACGGTGCCCACGCTGCCGAGCTTGCGTCCGAAGAGCGCGCCCAGGACGGTGCGGCCCACGGACACTGCCGTCTGCAGCTTGCGGGTGTCGTACTGCTCGCGCTCCCGCTCCACCCGCTGCTCGGCGCGCTCGATCTGGTCGCGAAGGCGCGCCAGCTTCGGCGCGTAGCGAGCGCGCAGCTTCTCCAGGGCCACGTCGCGGGCCTCGCGCTGGGCGGCGGCCAGGCGGGCGCGGAAGGCGCCCTCGCGCTCGCCCGGTCGGCCGGCGAGCCGGGGCTTGCGGCACGACCAGAGCGTCAGGGCCCGCTCCCGGTAGGCGTGGCTCGCCAGCATCTTCCGCCAGCGCGGCCAGGTGGCGGCGCGCAGCGCGCTGGAGGGCAAGTCGTCGAAGCCGGCGGGCACGCCGGGCTCGGGCTCCGCGTCCAGCTCCGGAATGGCGTCCAGGGCGGGCGCGTCGCGCCAGGGAGAGCCGCGCAGGTCGGGCTCGAGGTCCGCCAGCCAGCTCACCTCGCTCCAGGCGTCGAGCCCGGCGCGGGCGTCCACGTGGTGGAGCGTGGCCGCGCCGAGCAGGGCGGGGCGATACAGGAGCGACTCCCCGGGGCCGGGCAGCGCCACCACCGGAGCAAAGCGCTCCTCGCAGTCGGCCGGCAGGGAGGGCCGCTCCGACACCCGCTGCGAGGGCGCGGCGGCGCGCTTCGCGGGCGGGGCGACCGCCGGGCTCGGCGGCGGCTCCGTGGCCGGCCCGGAGGCTTGGGCCGCCAGCTGCCGGATCTGGTCGCGGGCCAGGGGCCCGGCGAGATAGGAGAGCACCCAGCGGGTCTGGAACAGGACCGGCCGGTCCTCGTGCACGTTGTTCAGCAGGAAGGTCCGGCTCGGCAATCCGGAGAGGATGCGCTCGGTCTCGGCGCGGTCGAAGGCCGCGGCCGACGCGCCCTCCAGGCCGTCGAGGAGGCGGGCCTTGTCGCGCTCGGTCTGGAGCCGGCCGACGAACCAGGTCCCAGCGTTCGAGAGGGCCTTGTAGTCGAGGTCGACGGGGTTCTGGGTGGCGAGGACGAGCCCCACGCCGAAGGCGCGCGCCTGCTTGAGCAGGGTGAGCATCGGCGCCTTGGACGAGGGGTTCGCGACCGGCGGCAGGTAGCCCGCGACCTCGTCCATGTAGAGCAGGGCGCGCAGGCTCCCGCTGCCCGGCTGGCTGCGCATCCAGGCGAGCAGCTCGCTCAACAGGAGCGTCACGAAGAACATCCGCTCGCGGTCGCTCAGGTGGGCAATCGAGAGCACGGAGAGTCGGGGGCGTCCCTCGGGCGTCCAGAGCAGGGCGCCCACGTCCAGCGGGTCGCCCTCGGTCCAGGCCGCAAAGCCCGGCGAGGCCAGCAGGCCGTTCAGGGAGAGGGCCAGCGCCTGGCGCTCCGCGGCGGGGTAGAAGGTCTCCAGATCCATGACCCCGAGGCGCTCCAGCGGCGGCCTCTGGATCTGGCGGATCAGCTCCGGAAGGTTCACGTCGCGGCCCTGCTCCCAGGCGTGCGCGAGCAGAGACGACAGCAGGATGTGCTCCCGACTCTGGAGCGGATCGGCGGCGAGACCGAGCAGGCCGAGCAGGCCCGACGCCGCGCCGGCGAGCCGCTCGCGGAAGGCCTCGCTGTCATCGCGCAGCGCGGGCGGGGGCGCGGCCAGGGAGCGCAGCACCCGGAGGCCGCGCCCGGCCGTGCCGCCGGGGGTGTAGAGGGTGGGCTCGGCCGCGTCCCGGTAGCGCTGGATGCGGGCCGGCTCCTGGCCCCACTCGGCCAGCCCGCTGCGCCAGAGGGCCGCGGTCGCGCGGGCCTCCTCGTCGACGCTGCGGCCGCGGCGCGCCGCCTGGGCCGGGTCGATCCAGGGCCGGAAGTCCTCGGGTCGCAGCCGGGGAAAGGCGAGCAGGAGGTTGCCGAGGTCGCCCTTGGGGTCGATCGCGAGGACGGGGATCCCGTCGATCAGGGCCTCCTCGATGAGGCCGACGCCGAGCCCGGTCTTGCCGCTGCCGGTCATCCCCACGACGACCGCGTGGGTGGTGAGGTCCTTGGCGTCGTACAGGAGCGGCTCGGGTCCGGTCTCGCCGCTGGCGGGATCGACCGTGCGACCCAGGTAGAAGGCGCCCAGCTGCTCGAAGCTCTTCACGTCGGGATTCCTCTCGCGCGAAGCGAAGCGGAATCGGGGCGGAGCGTCCAGCCCGGGCTCGGGGGTGGCCCGTCCCCGGCGGTGCCCGGACCCGCGGTCCCCGCGACGCTCGGTCGCGTGACCGGGCGTCAACAGGCGCGAGGTCGGCGCGCCGTGCCGCGGCTCACAGCCTCTCCGCGGTCGCCCGCTTTTCATCCCGGCGTCCGGAGTCTGCTCGAATACGCAGGCCCGGGCCCGCGTCTAAGCCCGGGCCGTCCGGGATCGGACGCCGTCGCGGCGGGATGCCCGGGGCGCCTTCCCGCCGCCCGCACCCACTCCCCCAAGCCCCCGAATCGAGCCTCCCGTGGAATCCATCTTTGCCGCCCTCGGCGACCTGCAGCAGGACGAGGCGCTCGACGCCCTCGGCCGACGCCTCGGCACCGATCGCAACACCGCCGGCAAGGCGGTCGCCGCGGCCCTGCCCGCGCTGATCAGCGCCCTGAGCCGGAACGCGCGCACGTCCGACGGGGCCCAGTCGCTGGCGGGCGCGATCGCCCGCGACCACGACGGCGGCATCCTCGACGATGTGGTCGGTGCGTTGGCCGGCGGCGGTAGCCGTCGGGACGAGCGCATCCTGGATCACGTCTTCGGCGGCCGGCGCGCTCCGCTGCAACAGCAGCTCGGACGCGGGGCTGGCCTCGACGGCGCCGGCATGGGCCGCGTGCTCGCCGCGCTGGCGCCGGTCGTGCTGGGCGCCCTGGGTCGCGCACAGCGACAGGGCACCTGGGATGCGGGGGACCTCGCCGGAGCGCTGCAGGGGGAGGGCCGTCGTCTCCAGGAGCGGGACCCGGACGCCTCCTCCCTCTTCGAAAAGCTCCTCGACAGCGACGGCGACGGGCAGGTGGCCGACGACGTCGCCGCGATCGGCGCCCGGGTGCTGGGCCGCTTCTTCTCGCGCTGAGCCGGGGCGCGCCCCGGGCAGCTTCCGTTCAACCAACGCCCGCCGTTGCGCGGGCATGCCAGGAGAGAAGCAATGGGACTCATCGATTTCGTGAAGGATGCCGGCCAGGAGCTGCTGAAGCGGGCCGGCGTGGTGGACGAGGTGGAGCCGGACGCGCTCGTGAAGGCCATCCACGACCACGGCCTCGCCATCGACGGCCTGTCGGTCGCGGTGGACGGCGATCGGGCCACCGTGCGCGGCACCGCGGCGAGCCAGGCGGAGCGGGAGAAGGCGGTGCTGATCGTGGGCAACACCCAGGGCGTGGCCCGGGTGGACGACCAGCTCGCGGTCAAGGCGCCCGAGCCGGAGGCGACCTACTACACGGTGGTGAAGGGCGACACCCTCTCCAAGATCGCCAAGGCCCAGTACGGCGACCCCATGAAGTACCCGGCCCTCTTCGAGGCGAACCGGCCCATGCTCAAGGACGCCGACCTGATCTATCCGGGTCAGGTGCTCCGCATCCCCCCTGCGGCGCAGGTCTGAGGAGGACCGTCATGGCGAATCACAAGATCGAGGAAATCGAGGGCATCGGGCCGGCCTACGGGGAGAAGCTCCGCAAGGCGGGCATCGCCGACACGGACTCGCTCCTCAAGCTCTGCTGCGGCGCCCCGGGCCGAAAGCGGGTAGCGGAGGAGACGGGCCTCTCCGCCTCCCAGCTGCTGGGCTGGGCCAATGCCGCCGACCTGTTCCGGGTCAGCGGCGTGGGGCCGGAGTTCGCCGAGCTGCTCGAGGCCTCCGGGGTGGACACCGTGAAGGAGCTGGCGCAGCGCAACGCGGCCAACCTGGCGGCCAAGCTGGCCGAAGTGAACGGGCAGAAGAAGCTCACCCGCCGCGTGCCCGACGAGGCGGCCGTGGCCGCATGGGTGGAGCAGGCCAAGGGCCTGCCGCGGGTGATCGAGCACTAGACCCGCAGGGCGCCCGCCGCCCGGCGGGCGCCCCGAGCCTTCGACATGGTAGAGTGGGGCGGCGCGACGCCCGCGTTCCTGCAATCCGAGCCGGCGCGGAGGCCCCGCGGGGATTCCCGTCTGGGGTCGCCCGGCCCGACCGACCCCGCCCCCCCAGTGAGGATCCCGATGCGCAGCCACCTCGAGTCCCGCTCTCCCGTCTCCCGCAGCCTGCCCGGTCTGACGCTCGCCCTGGTGCTGGCCGGCCTGGGCGGACTGGGCATGACCTGCAACAAACCGCCGCCGCCGGACATCTTCCCGGTGGGATTCGAGACCTTCACGAGCCCCCAGTCGCGACCGCTCGCGCTGTCGCCGGACGGGGCCTTTCTCTACGTGGCGAACACCACCTCGGACAGCGTGAGCGTGATCAACACGACCACGTTCGGCACGGTCGCGATCATCCCGGTGGGCATGGAGCCGGTGAGCGTCGCCGTCAAGCCCGACGGCTCGGAGCTCTGGGTGTCCAACCACGTCTCCGACAGCGTGAGCGTGATCGACCTCTCGGTGAGCAGCCCCACGCTCTTCCGCGTGGTCGAGACCATCCAGGATCTCGATGCCGACGGCGTGAGCCAGTTCGACGAGCCGGTGGGAATCGCGTTCGCGAGCAACGCGAAGGCCTACGTGGCGCTCTCGTCCCGCAACGACGTGGCGATCGTCGACACCGCCACCTATACGGTCACCGGTCGGATCCACATCACGAGCCAGGAGCCCCGCTCGCTCTACGTGATGGGCGGCAAGCTCTACGTGGCGGCCTTCGAGTCGGGCAATCAGAGCGAGCTCTCGGTGTGTCCCAACGGCGGCTCGGCGCCCCAGTGTACCCTCGACACCGACGACATCGTCGATTTCGTCATCCAGAGCCCCAACATCCCCACCTCCGACACCCGGATCGTCCGCGATCCGGATCTGCCGGACCGGGACCTCTTCGTGATCGATACGGCCACCGACACCCTCGACGAGAGCGTCAGCGGGATCTCCACGCTCCTCTACGAGGTGGTGGCGAGCAGCACCGGCGAGGTCTTCATCACCCAGGCCGAGGCGCGCAACGACGTGAACGGGGAGGACGGCGAGAACCTGATCGAGCTCGACAACCGCATGTTCTTGAACCAGATCGGCCGGGTGAGCTGCGGCGGCGGGTGCGGCGCCCCGAGCGTGATCGAGCTCGAGCCCCTGCCGCCGGCGCAGCCTGCGGCGGGCACCCAGCTCGCGACGCCCTACGGCCTGGCCCTGAGCGGAAACGACGCCACACTCGTGGCGACCGCGGCCGGCACGAGCCGCGTGTTCACGATGAACGCCGCCAGCGGCGCGGTGCTGGACATCCTGGACCTGGACGCCGGCGTCCCTGCAGACTTCGGCCAGCAGATTCCGAAGGGGGTGGCCCTCTACTCGGACGGGACCGGCGCGCCGATGACGGCCTACGTGCTCAACACGCTCGAGAACACGGTCTCCGTCGTCGACGTGAGCAACCCCTCGGCGATCACCCACACGACCAAGATCCCGGTGGGCGCCGACCCCACTCCGGACCCGGTGCGCCGCGGGCGGATCGCCTTCAGCAACGCCTTCGCCTCCAGCACGGGCACCTTCTCCTGCGAGAGCTGCCACCCCGACGGCAACATGGACCAGCTCCTGTGGCGGATCGGCGGTGCCTGCTTCCATGCCGGCTGCACGGGCGACGACGAGATCCGCAGCACCATGCCGGTCCGCGGGCTGAAGAACACCCTGCCGCTGCACTGGGACGGCACCCTGGGCGATCCCTTCGGGGGCGGCAACGGTGCCGTGGGGACGGGCGGAAGCGGGGGAACCGACTGCACCCTGGGCGACGCCGATGGCGACCACGACTGCTTCGTCGACCTGGTGATGGCGAGCCTCTCGGGGGTGATGTGCGACCAGACCGGCAACTGCCCCCCCGGCGGCAACGAGCTCACGGCCCAGGAGCGCGACGACATGGCGTTCTTCCTGGCCAGCGTCTCCTATCCCCCCGCTCGCAGCCGCCGCCCGGACGACGCCGTCACCGCCTCGGCCAAGCAGGGCTTCGCCGACTTCTTCATGGACGTCGGTGGGCTCGGCGGGCTCGTGGGCGTGACGACCTGCGCCGACATGAACTCGGGCTGCCACGCGCTGCCGCTGCAGGCGGACACGAACTCGTCCACCCTGGGAGCCTTCGACGTGCCCACCATGCGGGGCATGACCGACCGCTGGCTGCACTTCTCCATCGGCATCACGAATCCGGAAGAGGTGCTGGAGTTCGTGAAGTCCCCGCAGACCTTCAATCTCCCCGGGCTTCCGATCCAGTTGAACGCACCCGCGACGGAGGTTCCCTTCGACTTCGACGAGGGCATGGAGGAGGACGTCACCTTCGCAGCGGCGTTCTTCATCTTCCAGCCGGTCTATGGCAAGGGCCCCCTGGACATGTTCCAGATGTTCGAGGAGGCCAGCACGGGCCACAGCGGGGCCGTCGGGCGTCAGGTCACGCTCAACTCCGCCACCGGCCAGGCGCCGCTGCTGACGGACACCGAGGAGGTGCTGGACGTTCTCGAGGCGGCGGACGCGGACGATCTGGTGCGTCTCGTCGCCCGGGGCTGGCGCAACGGCGCGAGCCTCAACCTCGACTACGACGCCGTGACGGACGCCTATGTGGGCAGCGGACTCTCCCTCAGCCGGGCCACGCTGATCGCCGACGCCGTCGCCGGAACGGCCCTGCTGACGTTCACGGGGAACCTGCCCCAGAACGTGGGCGACGACGACTACCGCCAGCCCCTGCTCTCGGTCCGCGGCACGGGCAACGGCAGCACGGGGAACCCGGACCTGCCCGTGCTGCCCGGCGACAACCCGATGCAGCTGCGCGGGATCGACGTGCGGGGCGACGCGCAGATCCTGGTGGACGGACAGGTGGTGGCGGGCAGCATCAGCTGTGATCCGCCCGGCGGGTTCGCTCCCTACTGCGAGTCGGAGGACATCGTCGTCGACCTGACCAGCCTTCCGGGCAACGGGCTGCGGCTGCTCCAGGTGCAGAATCCGGAGGGGCCGTTGAGCAACGAGCTCCCGATCTGCGTGGGGGCCGTGGGAGGCTGCATCTAGCCCACGTGGGAGGCTGCATCTAGCCCAGCATCGATGGCGGTGATCGGCGTTCGGCGCCGTGACCCGCCTCACTCCAGATCCGGTGCACCTCGGGCATCTTCCGCCCGAACGCTGGCTCAGCAACGTCGGGTGGACGCTGAGCAGGAGGTGCGCCGTGACCCAGGTGGTCATCCGCCACGAGGCGGGCTCCCGCGAGAACCAGGTCGACGAGTTCCCTCTCGAGTCGGTCCTCCGGCTCAGCTTCGGTCGCGATCCCAGCTGCGACGTCGCATACGATCCGGAGCGCGACGATCTGGTGAGTCGCGCCCAGGCGCGCCTCGAGCGCAGCGCCGAGAACGAGCAGCGCTTCGTCCTCACCGATCTCGACAGCGCCAACGGGACCTTCCTGAACGGCACCCGGATCCACGGCAGCGTGGACGTGACCGTGGGAGACCTCGTGGCCTTCGGGGAGAACGGCCCCGCCTTCCGCTTCGACCTCGACCCACGGCCGGAGTGGGCGATCAAGGCCACCCGGATCGGCACGCCGCTGAAGGCCACCCGGCTGGGCCGCGCGTCCGCGGACCCGGGCGGCGCGCCGACGGCGCCCTCCGCCTCCGACGCACCCACCGCACGCCCCCTGGGCGGCGTCTCCGGGATCGGACGGGCCACCGTCGAGCGGCTCCTCGACATCCAATGGCGCGACCAGCGCCGCAACCTGATCGGCGTCGCCTGCGGCTTCCTGGCGCTCGTGGCGCTCGTCGGGGGCGTGGTGATCTTCCAGTCGGGCCGGAGCCAGGACGCGGTGGCCCGCGAGCTCGCCGCGCAGTCGGAGCAGATCGCTGCGGTCTCCGCCGCCCGGCCCATGTCGCCCCGGGAGATCACCGACGCCTACGCCGAGTCGGTGGTCTTCATCGAGTTCGCCTGGAAGCTCGTCCATACCGGGACCGGCAAGCAGGTCTTCCACCGGCACATCAACGGGGTGCCGGCGTACCTCGCGCTCGGCGACACGGTCGAGCCCTGGCTGGTGCTCGACGACGAGAACAACACCAACCGCCCGATCGGCGTGAGCGGCGCCAGCGGCACCGGCTTCGTGGTGACCGAGAACGGCTTCGTGCTCACCAATCGCCACGTGGCCGCCAACTGGCACACCCGCTACACGCTTCCGCTCCCGGGCGTCCTGTTCGGCCTCCAGCAGAACGGTCCGCCCAGGGAGCTGGGCAAGATCGGGGAGGAGGTCCGCAACCGGATCGACTTCGTCCCGTCCAAGGCCAAGCTCCTCGGCGGTGAGGCCCTCAGCGGCAAGAACATCGAGGGCCGCCTGGACTACCTGGACGTCACCTTCCGCCGCAACAAGCTCCGCATCCCCGCCCGCCTGGTGCGCGTCTCGGACACCGCCGACGTGGCGCTGATCAAGGTGGATCTGCCGGCCTCGGTCTCGAAGGTCAGGACCTTCGACAACTACGACGAGATCCGGGCCGGCGACCCGGTGACGGTCCTCGGCTACCCCGGAATGTCGCCGGGCGTGATCGTGGCCACCCAGAGCCAGGACCCGTTCAACCGCGAGCGCACCTTCAAGGTCGTGCCGGAGCCCACCGTCTCGAGCGGCAACATCGGCAAGGTGCTGCGGGGCTCGAGCCAGGTCGCCGACCAGCTGAACCTCCAGTACTTCACCCAGTACGGCGATGCCTACCAGCTGACCGTGAACTCCACCGGGGCCGGCAACAGCGGTGGGCCGGTCTTCGACGGCCAGGGACGGGTGATCGGGATCTTCACCTCGGGCATGCCGCAGATCTCCTTCGCGGTCCCCATCCGCTACGGCCTCGATCTGATGGACGTCCGCAAGGTGATGTAGAAGCGTTCCGGCGCGGAGTGGCCTCCATGACGGACCTGGTGGGAGCTTCGATCGGCGGCTACCGGCTCACCCGCCGGCTCGGGTCGGGCGGCATGGGCGAGGTCTACGAGGCCCATCATGCCGCCCTGGGCAGGACCGTCGCCATCAAGGTGCTGGCACCGGGAGAGCCGGGCCTCACCCAGCGCTTCCTCAATGAGGCGCGGGTGCACGCGCAGCTCCAGCACCCGAACGTGGTGACCCTCTACGACTTCCTCGACTTCGGGGGACGCCCGTGCATCGTGATGGAGCTGGTCCGCGGCGAGACCCTGGACGACCGCATCCAGCGGCTCGGCGCGCTGCCCCTGTCGGAGGCGGTCTTCGTGCTCCAGGCCCTGACCCACGCCATCGCCCACGTGCACGACAAGGGCATCGTCCACCGGGACGTCAAGGCAGCGAACGTCAAGATCACCCCGGACGGCGAGGTGAAGCTCCTCGACTTCGGGATCGCCCGGGCCCACGCCCTGCCGCGGATGACGGTCGAGGGACGCTTCGTCGGCACGCTGCAGTACTCGTCGCCCGAGCAGCTGCGGGGTGAGGAGGTGGACGCCCGCTGCGACCTCTGGGCCCTCGGCGTCCTGCTCTACGAGATGGTGACGGCGCGGATGCCCTTCGAGGCGACGTCGATGCCCGAGCTGCTCGAGAAGATCCAGAAGGCCTCCTATCCCCGCGCCGCGGTGCTGAATCCGCGCGTGCCCAAGGAGGTGGAGGCCGTGATCGCCCGCTGCCTGGCCCGGCGCATCGAGAGCCGCTACGCGGACGCTTCGGCGCTGGCCCGGGATGCGGTGGCGCTGGGTCGGGTGGTCTCCTCGCCGCGCCTGTCGACCACGAGGACCGGCCCGTGGGCGCGCCTGGATCGCTGGCGGTCGCGGCTCGCGAGCGCACCGTCGCGGCGGCTGCGCGGGTTCGCTGCGGCGGCTGCGGCGGCTGGCGCGATCGGACTCGCCTGGCTCGCCCTGGCCGGGGGGCCCGAGCCGGGGACGCCGGGGGCGGTGGCGACCCGGTCCGCTGTGGAGGCCGTGGCGCCGCTCCTCATCGACTCGCCCACCGGCCGGGCCGAGGTCTGGATCGACGGGATCCGGGTGGGAGAGACCCCCTGGCGCTCGCAGCAGCCGGTGGGCGCGCGGGTGCAGATCACCCTGCGCCGACCGGGCTACCTCGATCGCACCGCCAGCTTCGAGATCCACGAGCACGGCAATGCCTATTCGTACCCTCTTCGGAAGAAGCGCTAGCCGCCGCGTCCGCCTCGAGGTGGACGCGGCGCTGCAGAGCGACGTCGGCTGCGTGCGGACCTGCAACGAGGACGCCGGCGTCGTCGTGAACCGTTCCGGCGGCCGACTCCTTCGCGGCGACGGCCTGCTGGTGGTGGTGGCCGACGGCATGGGGGGCCACGCCGCCGGCGACGTCGCCAGCCGGGAGGCGACGGACTGGATCCCGCGGATCTACTTCGCGCGCCCGCGCTGCGGCCATCGCGCGCTGGCACGGGCGTTCGCGCGCGCCAACCGGGCCATCCGTCGCCGCGCCCAGGCCGACCCCGCGTGCGGCGACATGGGCACGACGGCCGTGGCGCTGGCCCTGCGCGAGGGTCGGGCCTTCGCGGCCCACGTCGGGGACAGCCGCCTCTATCGCGTCCGCGAACGCCGGATCGAGCCGCTGACCCGGGACCACTCCCTGGTCCAGGACCTGGTGGAGCAGGGAGTGCTGGAGCCGAGCCAGGCCGCCCGCCACCCGGACAGCAACGTGGTCCTCCGGGCGCTCGGCACCGGACGACGGGTCCGGGTGTCGACGCTCCGCTCCCCCCTCCGGCTGGCGCCGGACGACCGCTTCGTGCTCTCGAGCGACGGCCTCCACGACCTGGTGGAGGAGGAGGAGATCCTGAAGGCGGTGGTCGACGCCGACGCCGGCGAGGGCTGCCGGGCGCTGGTGGCGCTCGCCCGCGCGCGGGGCGCACCGGACAACGTCACCGTGGCCGTGGTGCACACCCGGGCGCCCGCCCCGGAGCGCGCCGCGGTCGCGACGACGCGCATCACACGCATGACGCGAGGAGGATCGAGATGAGGACCGGAGATCGCTTCGGCAGCTTCCGGATCGTGGAGAAGGTGGGCGACGGGGGCATGGGCGAGGTGTATCGCGCCGAGGACGCGAACCTCGGGCGCACCGTGGCGCTCAAGATCCTGCGGCCGGACCTCGCGGACAATCCCACCCTGGTGGAGCGCTTCCGCAGCGAGGCCCGGCTGCTGGCCCGGCTCGAGCACCCGAACATCGCCACGGTGTTCAATCTGCTGGACGAGGGCAGCCGGATCGCCCTCGTGATGGAGTTCGTCGGCGGCGGCAGCCTGGCGGCGCTGCTCCGGCAGCGCCAGCGCCTCTCGCCCGAGGACGCGGTGGCCTACGTGCTCCAGATCCTGCACGGCGTCGGCTACGCCCACGGGGCCGGCGTGGTCCACCGCGACCTGAAGCCCTCGAACGTCATGCTCAGCGAGCAGGGCAACGTGAAGCTGGTGGACTTCGGCATCGCCCGCGTGATCGGCTCGGGCCGCCTGACCCGCAGCGGACACCTGGTCGGCACCCTGGAGTACATGGCGCCGGAGCAGGTGAAGGGCGGGGAGGGCGACGCCCGCTCCGACCTCTACGCGGTCGGGATCATCCTGTTCGAGCTGCTGGCCGGCCGGCTGCCCTTCGAGGGTGACACGGACTACGACCTGATCCGGGCCCAGGTGGAGCAGGCGCCGCCGTCTCTGGCGGACCTGGGTACGCCGGTGGACGAGGCCCTCGAGGCGGTGCTGCGCCGGGCCCTCGAGAAGGAGCCCGAGGCACGCTTCCTCGACGCGGCCACCTTCGCCCAGGCCCTCGGCGACGCCGTCCCCGAGGCGCGCCACACGGTGCCGCCGCTGCCGAAGACCCAGCCCTTCGCCGTGCGCGGCGCCTGGCGGCGGTTCGCTCCGGGCCTGCCGAGCGAGCGGATCGGTCTGGTGCTGGCGTGCCTGCTGGCGCTGGTGGTCGCGGCCGAGGGTGCGTACCTGGCGTCGGGCTGGGTCGGCGATGCGGCTCCGCCCGAGCGTCGCGAGGACCGCATCGTGCGGAGCCTGGAATCCGACGCCGGAGCGCTCCCCGAGCGGGCGACCTCCGCATCGCTCACCCCGCGCGCGGCGGCGCCGATCCGGGCGCCGCCGCCCGACGCCGGCACTGGGACGCCGCCTCCGCGG
>CAYTZH010000023.1:0-69100 GCA_964442285.1 uncultured Spirochaetales bacterium
GCTCGAGTGGGTCGACTGGTTCAACCACCGTCGCCTCCTCGAGCCGATCGGATACGTCCCCCCGGCGGAGTTCGAAGCGATGTACGATCAGCAGCAAGGAGCACACGCCACAGAGGCCGTGCTCAACTAACCGAGTCTTCGGAGAACCCGGGGCGGTTCAGACTCCGAGGAACCCGACTGCCAGCGCAGCTTGAGGCCATCGGAGTCAATCGCAGCGGTCGGGCGCCCGCCGACGTAGGCGAAGAGATTGAGAGAACCGAGCTGGCCGATTGGATCTGCTGAGACGTACCTCCCGTTCAACGGGTCATAGTATCGATGCAAGTTGTACTGCCACCACAGCCCATCCACTAGTCGTGCGCGTAGACAATCCGCCGGTCAACTTTGCCAGAACCGAATTCTTCAACCTTGCTTCGGGCGCCATCCGGTCCCCAGTAGACCCATATGCCTTCCTTCTGGCCTTCCCTGAAAAGGCCCTCTTCCAGTTTGCGGCAGGCCCGGTCATCCGAACTTCGTGGAAGATACCAGCGCGTGTACGGCCCGTGGCGGACTCGATTTCCGTCGGTGTCCGTCTTGACGCAGGCAACATAGGTTGAAGTCGATCCTTGCCCGCGAACCTCTGAACTGTCGGAAGGGCAGGTCCAGCGGGCTGACTCGCTGGGCTGGCTATCCGAGACCTCCGAATGGTCAGCTCGCGGTTGACCCTCGAATGCGTAGACAACTACTAGAACAACTATCGCAGCGATCACGCCAAGTTGACTTCGTGCTCGCATCATCCTCAACGGTCTCCGGGCTTAGGCTTGATGTCGGTTCTGGGAGCAAGCGGCTTGAGGACAGGTCTGAAGAGACCCCCCAAAGGCGTCATACCGGAAGTGTATCCCCCGATCTGGCACGTTCCTGGTTTCCTCCCACTTCCCTTTCGTATCTTCGAAGTAGTGAATCAGCTCGTGAGCAGCGGTGCGCCGAAGAAACTCAAGAAGAACCTCGAGCCGATCGCCCTCTCCTTCCTGAATGATGCGGAGAAGGTTGCAGTCCAAGTACAACGTATCGGCCTTCGGATCATACTCGGCGTAGTCGTCTCCACCGATGTTCGCAGCCTCGATCGTTGGTCCATGACCTGGCGTCAGAGCCTTGTCGACTTCCTCTTTGGTGGCACCGAACGCCCACTTGGAGAACGCGTCGTATGCACGCTTGTTGTATCGACCCCGAAGGTCGTCGAGCCGCCCTGAAGTCTTCTTGTGCCGGCACTTGAAGTCCTTCGACATCCTAAAGAGGCCAAAGGGATCAACGATGCCGGTCAGACTGTTTCCGGCAAACTCGAACACGTTCGGCGTATCGAACTGGCCAATTGCATCCTTGCTGAGGTAGCGACCGGTAGCGGGATCGAAGTATCTATACCGGTTCTAATGTAACGCGGGTTCAGTTGATTCCACTGACTGCCCACGGCGCTACCACGAGCACCTCAAGGCTTGGGTCTTCGGAAATACGAAACAGTCGATTCTCCAAAGTGTCGATTGCGAACTCCGGGCGCTGTTTGCCATAGAAGATGATCGAGAAGGTCGGTCGTGACGACTCGAGCAGGTCGGTATCGAGTCTCGAGTACAAATCGACTCTTGCGGAGGAGTCACGCCTGACAACTCCCCAACCCTGAAGGAACGAGTTGTCCCCTACCCAGAAGCTAAACGAACACGGCACTTGCTCATCGGACTCGACCTCTACATCTGGCACAACCTTCTTGAAGACCGCGACCTCAAGACTCTCGGCGACGCCGTCCGGATCGCAATTGCCACCAGAAACCAAGCCGGCTAGACGGGCCTTATCGACAGCACCTTGGATCGACGAGGTCCGTTGCCATTCCGCCATGCCGTAGCCGATCGCTACGCCGACCAGCACGGTGAGTATCACGGTCGCAGCGCCACGCAGCACAGATCAGGGTCCCTTCTTGGGTCCAATGAAGCGAGGATTCAAGTCCGGCTGCATGCTTCGATTCGGTGCGAACCAACGATTTCGATTGTCCGGGACGGCCTGCATGTCCTTCCAGTTGGGAGCCTCGCTGGGCTTCGATGCCCCGATGCTTTCGAAATAGCGGTCCAGTTTGACCCGCCCCCCGGTTTCGTCCGCGCTCTATGTTAGACCGACCGCGCTCGCGGACTGGAATACGGTCGGCGATGGCCACACGATGGTCTCGGGTGCCGGTGGGCGGTAGCCCAAGGCGCTGTGTGGCCTGAACGTGTTGTACTCCTGGCGCCACCGCTCGATCAAGGTCTTTGCCTCGCCGAGCGTGTAGAAGATCTCCCGGTCCAGCAGCTCGTCTCTCAGCTTCCCGTTGAACGACTCGATGTAGCCGTTCTCCCAGGGGCTTCCCGGTGTGATGAAGAGGGTGTGGACCTGGACCCGGTGCAGCCACTCGCGAACGGCCTTCGCCGTGAACTCAGAGCCGTTGTCCGATCGGATGAACTCCGGCGTACCGCGTGAAACGAACAGCGCCTCCAGGCGGTCGAGCACGTCCTCCGAATCGAGCCGCCGCTCGACATCGATGGCCAGGCACTCCCGCGTGTACTCGTCCAGGAGCGTCAGCATGCGGAGCGGGCGCCCGTCGTGCGTCCGCTCGAAGACGAAGTCGTAGGACCACACGTGGTTGCGCCTTTCGGCCCGCTTCCGGATGCAGGAGCCATCCGAGAACCACAGGCGTCCTCGTTTCGGCTGTCTCTTCGGCACCTTCAAGCCCTCCTGGCGCCAGATCCGCTCGACCCGCTTGGCGTTGACCCGCCAGCCTTCGCGTCGCAGCAGCGCGGTGATGCGCCGGTAGCCGTAGCGCCCGTACTGCCGCGCCAGCTCCACGATCCGGGCCACGAGGCGCGGCTCGTCGGCACGGACGCAAGGCCCATGGCGCTGCGTCGAGCGGGCCTGGCCGAGCACCCGGCAGGCCCGGCGCTCCGAGACGCCGAGCCGCTCGCGCACGTGCGAAACGGCCCGGCGTCGGCGAGCCGGGCTCAGAAGTTTCCCGAGCTGACTTCCTTCAGGATCGCGTTGTCCAGCGCCTGCTCGGCCAGGAGCTTCTTGAGCCTCGAGTTCTCCTTCTCGAGCTCCTTCAGGCGCTTGGCCTGGTCCATCCGGAGCCCGCCGTACTCCTTGCGCCAGCGGTAGTACGTCTGCTCCGTGATCCCGAGCTTGCGGACGACCTCGCCGGTCGTCTGGCCCTTTGCCAACTCGACCTCAGCCTCCCGCAGCTTCCGGATGATCTGCTCCGGCGTGTGTCGCTTCCTGGGCATCTCCCGCTCCTCACCTCGATCCTAACACTCGGTCTGGACCGGCCTGAGGGAGGCAGGTCAAGGGGTCGAGCTTGTCGAAGGTCCAGGTGTGGGTCAGGACGTCGGTGCCGTCCGTGAAGACCAGCTCGTCGCGGTTGCCGTAGCGGTCGTAGTCGTACGCGAGGGTCCGGTCGCCGCCCGGAAGGTACTTGATCGTCAGGGCGGCGAGCCGGTTCAGGGCGTCGTAGCCCGTGGAGGCCTCGTAGGCGTAGACCAGGGCGCGGCCGCGGGCGTTCACCACGCGGGTGAGCCGGCCGCGGTCGTCGTAGGTGTAGGCGACGGACTGGGCGAGCTCCTGGGTCACGGAGGTGAGCCGGGAGAGCGCGTTGTAGGCGTAGTCGGTCTCCTGGCTCTTCGGACGCCGAGACCCAGAGACTCGAACAGGGGAGCAAGGTCGGCGAGGGGATCGAAGGCGGCGCGGTCCTCGACCGTCAGGGCTCGTAGAGGCCCAGGGCACGAGCGCGGGCGTAGAGCGTCGGGACCTCGTCGTCGGCGGACGCCCGCTCCCGGAAGGTCAGGAAGAGCAGCCAGCTCCGGCGCAGCCGTTCGGCCACGGAGCGAGCGTGGTGCTCCACCACGGCCTCCGCGTGGGACGCAGCCTTCAGGGCGCCGATCCGCTCCATGTAGGCGTGGTCGTGTTCCGAGACGGGCACCGCATGAGGAAGCGGCTCGGATGGGCGCCCAATCGGGGATTCTTCCGCGACAAGTCCTGCCGGACCCTGCTGAGCCACGATTCCAAAAAACCAAGCTACGTCCAATGGTTGCGGCTCTCCGACCAGAGCTTTGGGGGTTCCGCGTCGTGCGTTCGAAAGCTACCCGCTCGCCCGAGCGGTAGCGCGCCAGCGGGGCCTGCCGCACGCCGAGGGCTGCGTTCGTGCGCACGGCGAAGAGCACGGCCTCGTCCTGGGGGTCGCTTGTACCCTCGAAGCGGGCGCGCGACGGGAGCGCCGCGATGCGAGGCTCGGGGCGAGGCGTGCTTGCCGAGCTTGGCTAGCTTCGGAGGATGTCGACCGACCGCTCTCCGCCGTCGAGTCCCTGCACGCCCGAGAGCACTCGCAACGAACGGGGCCGAGAACGCGCGGCCGAAGACGAGCGTTTCGTACCGGTCATCCTGAAGCGGTCCGACGAGGTGGTGCGGCATCCCGACGACACGCTGGAGAAGGCGATCGAGGGTGGACGGGAGCAGCTGGAACGCCGGGGTCTCCCGCTCGGCCTCTCGGCCGTCGCAGCCGGCCTCATCCTCGGATTCAGCGCCATGGCGGTCGCGGTCGTGGAAGCGAATCTGGCCGACGATGTGTCGCTCCTTGCGCGACGTCTCGCGGTGGCCCTGGTCTACCCGCTCGGCTTCGTGCTGTGCATCCTGAGTGGCGCCGAGCTGTTCACGGAGCACACGGCCACCGCGGTGTATCCCGTGCTCGATCGCCGAGCCGGCATTCCAGCCCTCCTGAGGCTTTGGGCGATCGTCTTCATCGGCAATCTGATCGGGGCTGCGGCCGTCGCGGGCCTCCTCTTTGCCACGGACGATGTGGTGGGGGCAGCAGCCGGCTATCGCGCCATCGGGGACCACCTCTTTGCGCCGAGCGCACGAAGCCTCTTCATGAGCGCCATCCTCGCCGGATGGCTCATGGCCCTCGGTGCCTGGCTGCTCTACGCAACTCCCCCGACCGTCATCCAGGTCGTCGCCATCTTCATCGTCACCTTCCTCATCGGCTTCGGAGGGCTGCACCACTCCATCGCCGGCTCCGTAGAAGGCATTGCGGCGGCGCTCTTCTCGCCCGAGATCGGCTTCGCCGAGGTGGCTCGCTTCATCGTCCTGGCGGCCACGGGGAATCTCGTCGGAGGCAGCGTCTTCGTCGCGGCTCTCAACTACAGCCACATTCGCAAGCTGGAGGTCGATCGCGATTAGCCAGCGTCCGCTCCCCTCCGCCGCAGCGCCCCGCGGGAGCGCGCCAGCTCCGCCAGCCGACCTTCCGGGTGAACCCGACCTTCCGGGTGGACCCAACCAGCCGCGGCCGGAGACTGACTCGTCGGTGTCGTGAGAAGATTCCCGCGGTCCGTGCTGGAACGATTACACGGCGCCGTGACGGAAGGGCTCAGATCGCTTCACTCGCTCGGGTCTGATTCTCTCCACCTCGCGTCGACTCGTCCCGAGCATGCCCGAAGCGCTCCGGACTGGCCCGATCCGGTCCCCGCTCCAGACGCCGAGGGGCTCCTCAAGCCCCTGAGGGATCACTCCGATGAGACGGGCGTCCGCAAGAGGGATTCGGATGGCTCCCGACGCAATGCTTCTCCTGCTCGGCAAGGCCAGCTTCGGTCTGGCCGGTCTCGGCGCGGGCGCGCGCCTCCTCGGCATGGCTCGCGCGGGCCACGGCCGGGGACCCCACGCCTGGGCCGCCGGCGCTGTCTTCGTGGGCGGAAGCGGCCTGGTGCTCTGTCCGCTCGGCCAGGCCTACGGCGATGGCCCTGCCGGGATCGCCACGGTCATGGTGGGCGACGTGGCCATGCGTGCCGGTCTGGTCGCGCTCTGCGTGTTCCTGTGGCTCGTGTTCCGGCCCGAGAGTCGCATCGCCCCGGGCATGGTGGCCGGCGTCGGCCTGCTCCTGTTCGCATCGACCTTCTGGGACTGGGCGGCCCAGCCGACCTGGGCGGGCTACGACGACCGCCTGGCCGCGGCCCATGCCGTGCAGCTCACGATCGCGTTGCCCTTCGTCTGGTCCTGCCTCGAGACCGGGTCGGCCTGGGCCCGCTGTCGTCGGCGGGTGGCCCTGGGTCTCTCGGACGCCGAGACCGCGCAGCGCTTCCTGCTCTGGACCGTCGCCACCGCGAGCTTCATCGGGATCTGTGTGTTGGCGATCGTCGCGGCCGAGCTGGGGCGCGCCGGCTGGGAAGGGCCCGGCGCGCTGGCCACCGGCCTGCGGGGGGTGCTCTACCTCGTGATCACCGGGGCCGCCTGGCGCGGGTTCCTCGCGCCTTCCCGCTCGCGCCGGTCCGCCCCGGGTCCGGCGGAATCCGCCGCGACGAAGGGGGCGCCGAGTTGATCGAGGCGCCCGTATTCGAGGCCGTCTGCGACGTGATCGAGCGGTGCACCGCGCTCTCGCGTCTGGAGGCGCGCGGCACCGTGCGGCTCGCCCTGCGACACGCGGGACTCCAATCGCGCAACGTGACGAGTCAGCAGATGCAGGTGGTGATCGACAAGGTCCTGCCCGAGGAGCTCGAGAGCCGCGGGGTCCTCGATGTGCCGCAGGTCTGCGATCGGGCACGGCTGGCTGCGGTAGCCGTCGTCGGGGACGCGGAGGCATCCCCGGATGCCATCTTCTCCCGCATCGCCGGGGACGCGTAGGCCGCCGCGCGCGGAGGAGGAGTCATGCAGGTCCTGCCCGTGCTCAGCTTCGTCCTGTCCGTGGTGCTCACCGCGGCGCTCGGGGTGCGGCTGCTGCAGGTCGGTCGCCGCACCCGCGAGCTCCCCGAGCTGGCGATCGGCGCGGCACTCCTCCTCCAGGGCGCCGTGGCCGGGCTCGGGACGATCCTGCTCGCCGCCCTCGCTGACGACCTGGGCGGGGCGCTGCTCCCGCTGGCGGTCGTCAAATGGCTCGGGATCAACCTCGGCGCGAGCGGCGTGGCGCTCTTCTGCTGGCGGGTGTTCCGGCCCGGCTCGCGCTGGGGCGCTGCGGCCTTCGTCGCCGTGGTGTCGATGGGCTTCGCGGGCTTCCTCGCGGTGGCCTGGGCCGAGCCCCGGGAGCTCCTCCTCCCCATGAACGCCCATCGGGCGGGCTTCTGGCTGGGCCTGTGCAGCCGCCTGGCCATCTATACCTGGGCCTCGCTGGAGGCCTTCGGCCACTACCTCCGGATGCGTCGGCGCATCGCCCTCGGGCTGGCGGACCCCCTGGGCACCCAGCGCTTCTTTCTCTGGGGGCTGAGCGCGGGCGTCGTCGCCGCGGTCTACGCCATGGACGTCTACACGGCAGCCGCCCTCGGCCCCGTCGACCCCCAGCTCGGACGGATCGCCCAGTCCCTGATGGTGGTCTCGGCGGCCGCGCTGAACTGGCTCGTCTTCGCTCCACCCGCGACCTACCGACGCTGGCTCGCTGCGCGCTGACGCCTCGAGCCTCCTCGCATCTCCGACCCGTCGAAACCCTTGCGTCCAACCGGCGACCCCCTCGCACACCGGGGCGCGCGGGTGCGCGCCTCCTCAACGAGGAGATTCCCAATGCATCGTGTGCTCCTGGCACTCGGCGTGGGCTGCGGCGTGCTCGCCGGGACGTCCTTCGCCTCCGCCGCCGACGACGACCGCGACCGCGGTCGCCGCGAAATCGCCGGCGTCCAGATCGGGACCGAACAGATTCATCCGATGACCGGATGAAAAGCTGCTAGAATGCGTCCATGCAAGCCGCCTTCCCGACCCCCGTCCCCCGCCACCGGCCGCTGGCCAACGGCGTCTTCGATGCCCTGTCCGCCGCCATCCTCCACGGAGACCTCTGCCCCGGCGATGCCCTTCCCGCGGAGCCCAGGCTGGCGGCCCAGCTCGGCGTGAAGCGCGGGGTCCTGCGCGAGGGCATCAAGCTCCTCGAGCAGGCGGGGCTCGTGGAGCCGCGCCAGGGCGGCGGCACGTTCGTGTGCGACTACCGCCAGCGCGCCGGCCTCGACCTGCTGCCGGCGTTGCTCCTCCGCCCGGGCGGCGGCTTCGATCCAGCGGTGGTGCGCAGCGTGATGGAGATGCGCTCGGCGATCGCCCCCGACGTGGCGCGCCTGGCGGCCCGGCGCCGCGACGCCGCCCACGTGGCGCGCCTGCGCGAGTGCGTGCTGGCGCTCTCGGAGGGCGAGGGGCCGGAGCGCGACGCCGCCCCGTTCTGGGACGCCCTGGTGGATGCGTCCGACAACGTGGCCTACCGGCTCGCCTACAACGCGGTGTTGTCGGCGGCCGCCCTGGGCGGAGCGCGGCTGACCCAGCTGCTGGCGGTCGAGCTCGAGCCGCTCTCGGACTACGCCTCGCTGGTGGCAGCGGTGGACGAGCAGGACGCGGCGGGCGCCGCGGCGCTGGCCCTGCGGATCGTGCGTCGGGGCCAGGACGCGGTGGCCCGCTCCCTGGCCGGCACGGCCGGCACGGCCGGCATGGCGGGCACGTCGGGCACGTCGGGCGCGGCCGGGCCGGGAGGGACGGCGTGAGCGCGGTCCTTCCCGATGCCGGGCTGGTCGTCGCGGCGGTCGCCGGCTACCTGGCGTGGGGTCTCGTGGAGTACGGGGTCCACGGCATCCTCTCGCACCGCTTCCGCACCTTCGTCACCCGGCTCCACGCCGAGCACCACCGCGACGCCCGGGCGGTGTTCACCTCGCCCGTCGGCTGGCTTCCCGCGGCCGCCTTCGTGTTCGCCGTGCTCGTCCCGCTGCTCGGCCCGATACTCGCGGGGGCCGCGGTGGGCGGACTGCTGCTGGGCTTCGCCCGCTACGAGTGGCTTCACTGGCGGATCCACTTCCAGCCGCCGCGCAGCCCCCGCGAGCGGCTGCTGCGCAGCCACCACCTCTCCCACCACCGCAACCCGCGGGCGTACCATGGGGTCACGACCCGGCTGTGGGATCGCGTCTTCGGCACGCTCCCCGACTGCTGGCCGGAGGACTACGCCCGGGCGGCGGAGCGGGCGCCGCTGGACGGGGTCAGCAACCTGGCCGTTGTCTACTCCGGGGCGGGGCTGGCCCGCGCCCTGCGACGGCTGACGCAGCCCCGCACTCGATGAAGGGAGTGCCATGGACATCCGCACCCCACGCCCGATCCGCGCCGGCCTCGCGGTCATCGCGTCGATCGTCCTCGCGGTGGCCGGCGCCGGTGCCGGCGCCTCGGACCGGGCCGATCGCGTGCGCGCGGCGGTCCCCGACGGGGTCACGCTCACGCAGGTCGAGGAGCGCGGGGACGCCCTGCGGCTCACGGGCCACGCCGCCAGCAACGCCGAGGTGGCGGCACTCATGCGCGCCCTGGACGACGCCGGCCTCGGCACGCCCAAGCTGCAGGCGGTCCAGCGCGTGGACGGCCTCAGCCAGTTCGTCCTGGACCTGGAGGCGAAGCCCGCGGCTCCGTAGCCGCCGGCCTCGTCGCGCCGCCCGTCAGTCGCGGGGCAGGCGGACCTGGAAGCGCGCCCCTTCGCCGGGGGCGGACTCGCAGCGGAGCTCGCCGCCGTGGCGCTTGACGATGTGGTAGGAGATCGGGAGGCCGAGCCCCGTCCCCTCGCCGACGGGCTTGGTGGTGAAGAACGGGTCGAAGATGCGCTCGCGCACCGCGGGGTCGATGCCGGGCCCGTCGTCGGCCACCTCGATCCACACCTCCCCGCTCTCGGCGCCGGTGCTCACGCGGATGCAGCCGCCGTCCCGCAGCGCGTAGCCCGCGTTGAGCAGCAGGTTCAGGACCACCTGCAGCATCTCGCGGGAGGCGCAGGACACGAGCGGGATCGGCGCCAGGGCGCGCTCCAGGCGCACGCCGGCCGGGAGCCGGGCTGCGGCCACGCGCAGGGCGCTCTCCACCACGTCGTTCAGATCCTCGGGCTTTCCGTCGCGGGGCCCGCCGTCGAAGGCCCCCACGGCCCGGGCGATGCCGCCCACCCGCGCGACGCCCTCGATGCACTCCGCGATGAGCTCCTCGCCCTCGGCGAGCGCCGCCTCGTGGGCCGACGCGCCCGGGGCGCGCGAGGCCTTCGCCCACTGCCGCTCGAGCGCGAGCAGCTGGCTCTCGACCTCCTCGGCGGGGTCGCGGATCTCCCGGGCGATGGCGGTCGAGAGCTCGCCCACCGTGGCGAGACGCCCGGCCGTGACGACCCGATCGCGCAGCCGCCACATCTCCCGCAGGTCGCGGACCACCAGCGAGGTGCTGACGGGTTTGCCGAGCCGCACCGCCGCGACCGCCACCGGAATGCGCGCGCCGCGCTCCGCGCGCAGCTCGAGCTCCACCGCCTCCGAGGTTCCCTCCAGCGCCGCCAGGGCCCCCGGCAGGAGGCTCTCGATGGGCCGTTCGCGGAGCTCCTGCGGAGGCACTCCGGCGAGCCGGCCGAGGGCCTCGTTCGCGAAGCGGATGCGGCCGTCGACGTAGAGCAGGGCGATCCCGTCGCCCAGGGTGGCGAGGATCTCCTGGGCGAAGGCGGCCGGCGAGATCAGCGAGAAGCCGTAGCGGTTGAGGCCGATCGCCGCGGACGTGGTCACCAGGACGAGGCTGGCGGTGCCCAGGTGCAGCCACTGCACCCCGAACGCCGGCAGCGCCACCTCGGTGAGCAGCGTGACGACCAGGGCTGCCACCACGCCCAGGAACAGGATGCGGGAGACGTGGCGTTCGCCGCCTTCGATGACCGCGTCGGGCGCGAAGCGCGGCCAGAGCAGGAGCACCGCCGTCGGCGGCGTCACCGCGATGCTGTAGGGCACGAAGAAGACCGGGTCGAGCTGGTAGCCCCAGCCCCAGTGCGGGCTGTGGACGGCGTGGGCCACCGCCGGCGTGAGCTGGTAGACCACGATGCCCAGGGCGGCGCAGGCGTAGGCCAGCGGCAGCGCGCGGCGCACCAGCAGCGCGGGTCGGCCCACCATCTCCGCGAAGATGTGCAGACACAGGGGCCCGAGGGCCATCCAGCCCAGGCTCGAGAGCCGGATGAAGGCGAGCACGGCCGCCTCGGCGTCCTGGAGCTGCCAGAGGATCTCGCACAGGGACCACCAGGCGGTGGCGGCCAGCAGGCCGCCGAGGAGCCGGTGGATCCGCAGCCCCGGGTCGCGGGCCACCACGGCGGCGCCCATCACGACCGAGATCGTCAGGCAGATCAGGGGCAGGGCCAGCGGGAGCGGGATCACCGGGCCGCCTCCGCGGCGGGCAGCGAGACCCGCAGGCGCGAGCCGCCCCGGTGCAGGGACTCCACCGACAGGCGCCCGCCTTGCTGCCGGAGCAGATGGCGAGGGATCAGCAGGCCGAGACCGCCGGCGGGCGCCCCGGCGAGCAGCAGCTCCTGTCGATCGAGCAGCGCCGGCTGCCGCAGGGGGGCCGCGGTCTCGAGGTCGATGTCGACACCGTCCTGGGTCGGCCGGGTGCGCAGTCGGATCTCGCCCCCGGGCGCGATCTCGTCCAGGGCCATCAGGAGGCACAGCAGGGCGTGCTTCAGCTCCTGGGCCGCGCAGCGCAGCGCGGGCAGATCCCCGGGCTCGAAGTGCAGCACGTGTCGATCGCGCAGCCGGGGGGCGGCCAGGCGCAGCGCCCCCTCGACCAGCTCGTTGATGGCGTGGGGCGCGGGTCGGGTGCTGCCCTGGTGCGCGAACTGGCGCACCTCCGCCACGAAGTCGACGACGCGGCCCAGCTGGCGGGTGCAGGCGTCGATGCGGTCGGGCCCGCCCGCCAGCGCCGCCGCGGCCTCCCTCTCCTTGGTCACCTCGGCCAACTCGCGCCGCAGCTGGTTCAGGTTCGCGAGCACGTAGGCGATGGGGTTGTTCACCTCGTGGGCGATGCCCGCGGCCAGCTCCCCCAGGGCCGACATCTGCCCCGAGGTCACGAGCTGGCGGCGGAGGTCCACCAGCGCCCGCTGGTCGCGGACCACCAGCACGCTGCCGATGGGCTGGCCCTGGCGGTCGCGGACCTCGGACTCCCACAGGGCGATCGGCAGCGCGCCGCTCGGGGCCTCGATCCGCAGCTCGTGCACCTGGCCCAGGGGGCGCGGGCGCGGGCCGCCCAGCCAGTCCTCCACCGGACGCCCGACCAGCTGCTCGCGATCGCACTGCAGGATCCCGCTCAGGCGTTGGTTGGCCGAGCGCAGCACGCCGTCGCGGCGCAGGATCGCCACGCCGTCGGGGAGCTGGTCCAGGAACTGGCGCGCCAGGGCGCTGGAGGCGAGGTCGGGCGCTCCAGCGGAGAAGAGACCCACCCAGAGGAGGCCCGCGGAGAGCACGATCGAGGCCGCGCCGAGCCGCGGGCCGTCGATCGCGAGCGCCGGGAGGAGCACGTCGGTGAGACAGGTCACGAGGATGGGGAACCAGATGATGCTCCCCAAGACATGGAGCCGGCGCTCGACCGCGGGCTCGAGGTTCCCGCGGCCCATCAGCCGCAGGGCGCCGCCGGCGCAACCGGCGACCGTGGCGAGGAGCCCGGGCCAGAACGCCGGCCCGAATGCGTAGCGCCAGCCGTAGGGGGTGGGGGTTACCGAGTCCACGAACCAGGGCGTCGTCGCGTGGGCGAGACCCACCAGGCCGACCCCGATCCAGACCGGCCGCCGCAGCCGGGGCCAGGTCTCCTCGTCGAGCTGCCCGAGGTTGTAGATCAGCTCCAGCACCAGGGGGGCCAGGGGCAGGTACGCGAGGCCCAGCAGGCGGACGATCCGCAGCGCGGCCGCGGCGTCCGTCTGGAGGGTGTAGGCAATCTCCAGTGTCGCCCAGGCCCCGGTGCACAGCATCACCGCCGCCACGACGCGATTGGGCCGGAACGCGCGATCCCGGGCCACCGAGGCGCTCCCGACCACACACGACACGACCAGGGTCAGCAGCGGGATCAGCACGAACGGGTGCATCGCGGCGGAGTCTCCCCGGTTTCCTCTTCGTCCGGGCAACCCCCGATCTTGAAAGCAACGCGGTCGTGTGGCGGGCGAGTCCTCAGCCGCCCGCGCCGGGGCGGCCCGGCCAGCAGGCGAGCTCGGCCGCCGCGGCTTCGATCACCTGGCGGGAGGGGGCGAAGCGGCGCGGCAGCGCGCGGGGATGGGCGATGCGGTCCATCCGGAACATGCGTCGGGCCTGCTTGTCGACGTCGACGGCGAGCACGTACCAGAGGGGCACCTCGACGTAGAGCCCGTGGGGCTCGACACGCCGCTGGCTCACGGCGCCGTGGCGGTCCCGGTAGCGGAAGCCCAGGCACAGGCCCTCGCGGAAGCAGCGCTCGAAGACCTCCAGCAGCGCCCGGGTGGGGTCGCCCGCCGAGGCCCGGAGCGACGCAGAAGCCGGACGTCCCACCAGGATGCGCTCGGCCAGGCGCCGGAGGGTGGGGCGCCGGGCCTCCGGCAGGGCGGCCAGGATCTTCTGGAAGGCACCGTTGGCCTCCCGCGAGAAGGGCAGGCCCGCCGCCCGCTGCGCCAGCTGGGCCGAGAGCCACAGGGCCACCGCCTCTCCCTCCTCGAGGCGCAGCGGGGGAAGCGGTGCGAAGCGGGCGAAGCGCACGCCGCCCCCCCGGCCGCGCTCGCCCTCGATGTCGAGCCCGCGCCGGCGCAGGACGGCGATGTCGCGGCGGACGGTGCGCACCGAGACCCCGAGCTCGGTGGCCACCTCCGACATCGTCGCGTGTCGACGGCTGCGCAGGCAGGCGACGAGCTCCTCGCGGCGGGTCTCGGGGTCCACGCCCGAAGGGTATCAGAAATAGGTCAATCGGTGGCCTATTCGGGACTAGGCTCGGGATCGGCGCCGCCATCCGGGCGGCCCGTTGCAGGGTGCTGCTCCGCCCGGCCGTCGGTCCGGGAGGAGCGGGCGCACCCGGGAGGATCGGGAATGTCTGCGAACGATGGGTCGGCGGTCGCGGGGTCCGCGGTTGCGGTCGGGATCGAGCTGGTGGCGCTCTGCAACGCCGGAAAGGGGCTCGAGGCGGTGGACACGCTCTACGACGAGAAGATCGTCAGCATCGAGGGGGCCTCGGGCGAGGGCTTCTCGCAGCGCATGGAGGGGATCGACGCGATCCGGGGCAAGAACACCTGGTGGTACGAGAACCACGAGGTGCACAGCTCCGGCGCCACGGGTCCCTTCGTCGGCCACCGCGAGGACCAGTTCGCCGTGATCTTCGAGACCGACGTCACCGCCAAGGCCACCGGCGAGCGTACGACGTTGCGCGAGATCGGTCTCTACACCGTCTCCGACGGCAAGGTGGTGCAGGAGGAGTTCCTGTACGCGGCTCCCTGAGCGCGGCTCCCTGAGGCCGCGGCGGCTCGCGCCCGGCGCGGGCCGCCGCTCCGCCCGCGGGCGTCGGACGCGACGCCTCAGTCGAGCATGCAGAGGGTGCCGGCGTAGACCGCCGCGAGCACCGACTGCTCCATCCGGATCCGGCCGATCACCGCCATGCCCACCATCGCGTTGGTGAGAGCCCGCGAGAGCGGGTGGGGCGACTTGCCCGGCGGCAGCTCGCCGGCTGCCTGGGCCTCGCCCAGGGCCCGCTCCAGGCCCTGCTGGAGCAGCTCGAGGGTCTCCCGGAGGATCCCCTCGATCTCCCGGTCGCCGGAGGGCCCGAACTCGACCAGCGCGTTGGCCACCAGGCAGCCGCGGCAGCTTGGGTCCGCGCCCAGCGACTCGAAGAAGCGGACGACCGCCTTCACGTTCTCCACCCGCGAGCCGGGCCGCTCCAGCAGCGCCAGGGCGCGCGCGAGCTGGGTGGTGCGGTAGTGCTCGAGGACGCGCAGGAAGAGGTCGCGCTTGCTGCCGAAGGTGTCGTAGAGGCTCTGGCGCGAGATCCCCATGCGCTGGAGCAGCTCCGAGAGCCCCGCCCCCTGGTAGCCGCGCCGCCAGAAGAGGTCCATGGCGCGCTCCAGCACCTCCACCTCGTCGAAGCCCTTCGGTCGGCCCGCCGGCATGGCGACGAGCGTATCCCGGGCCAAGCGCCGCCGCCCGCGGGGCCGCGGAGCGCCGCGGGGCTCGTGCGGGTGCCCGCGATGTCCTTCCCGGCGATCGAGCCGTCCTAGCGACCTCCCGCGAGCCAGGCGTCGACCCACGCCCGGGTGCTGGGATCGGGGGTGGCGTTGGCCTTCAGCCGGAGGTCGTCGACCTGCCAGGTGGAGCCGCGGCCCGCTCGGGAGGGCCGGAGGCAGAGGGTGGCGCGCTCGGGACGCAGCACCCGGTAGAACGCCAGCCGGCCCGCGACGGCGCTCGACACGTAGCTCACGATGCAGTGGCGCATGCGCTCGCCCTCCTCGCGGATCTCGCCCACGCTGCGGAGCGCCTCGACGACGCCCGGCCAGTCGGCGAGC
Organism: uncultured Spirochaetales bacterium; assembly: GCA_964442285.1. Classification (GTDB taxonomy): domain Bacteria; phylum Myxococcota_A; class UBA9160; order UBA9160; family JAFDET01; genus CAYTZH01. The sequence goes on from CAYTZH010000023.1 coordinate 15,245, forward strand.
GGCGGCGCCGGCAGCGGGTGCCAGGCCGGCAGCGCGCGCAGGTGGCGGAGACGCTCGAGCATGGCCTCGGTCTCGGCGCGGAGCCGCGCGACGCTCCGGACCGGACCCGGCACCGGGTGGCCCCGTCGCTGCAGGCTGCGGGCCGCCTCGGTGAAGCGGTAGAGCGCCTGGAGGGTCTCGCGGTCGTCGCTCGCCAGCAGCTCGAGCAGGAGGCCGTCAGCGAGCCAGGCGAGCTCGCCGGCGTCCTGGAACGTGCAGGCCGCGAGCCCGATCCGCGGCGCGTGGGCGATGCGCTGGAGCGCCCGCGGCTCGCGCGCCCAGACCGCGAGCCGCCGGGGGAGCTCCGGACGGAGCGACGGGCACTGCACCTTGGCGAGCAGGCGGACGCTGGCGGCGCGCTCGGGAAAGCCCACGGCGGCCGCCAGGCGGCGACGCCGCCAGAGCACGGCCCTGGCCACGGAGGTGCCGAGGCGGACGCGCCCGGCGGCGAGCAGGACCGCGAGGGCCAGGTTGCCCCGACAGAGCTCCGCGCCCGGCGGTCCGGCCCGCTCGATCCAGCGCAGGAGCCGCCACTGGAACTCCGGATCGACCCGCGCCACCTCGCGCCGCACCCGGCGGGGGACGAGGGCGAGCGCCCGCGGCAGGGCCATGGCCCGCTCGTTCCAGGCGCGGGCCACCGGGTCCCCGGGGAAGGGCAGCTTGAGCTGTGGCCAGGGTGGCTCCGCGACGCGGGCGTCGTTCGCGCCGTCGGCGCCGGCGAGCGGCCACGGGACGCGCGCGCCGCCCTCGCGGGGCGGCATCAGGTTCGGTCCTTCCACGTCGAGCCAGGGCTCCACCGCGCGCCAGCGCCCGCGGCGCCCCGCCTTCAGGATCCAGGCGCCGCTGCGCTCTCCCCACGGGCGGACCACGAGCAGGCGCCGCCCCGAGAAGCGCGCGAAGAGTCCCTCCTCGTGGACGGCCCCCGGAACGAAGTGGTCGTACTGCCAGCGCTCGCGCAGCCAGCGGCGCGCGAGCTCCGCCGTCGGCGAGGGCGATCTCGCGGGCAACGGTCGCATCTCCGGAGGACCGGGCCGTGCAGGAATCAGGGGGGATCGCGCAGCGTATCACGCGCCCTCGGGGATGCAGCGGCTCCTCGCCGTCGCGGCTAGACGAAGCGGAAGCGCACCTCCCACCAGGCCATGGGGCCGGGGATGGCGCGCTTCAGCGCGAAGTAGAGGTCGCGGCCCAGGTCCTGGTTGGCGCGGGCGTCGACCGGCTGCACGTGGGCGGTGCGGTTGGTCTCCCAGACGAACATCGCGCCGGGACATTCGTCGAGGTTGTTCCCCTTCTCGCCCTTGTAGAGGGTTCCGAAGGGACCGAGCGCGTCCTTGCGGCGCGCATTCTTCTCGGTCGGGGAGGGGTCGACGAAGATGCGTCCCCACTTGACGGCGTTGGTGCCCGTGAGCTGCTCGCGCCAGTGGTGGCCCACCATGGGGTAGCCCGCGAGGTCGATCGTCGCCTCGACCACGCCGGGCTCCACCTGCTTCACGTCGATGAACTGCTCGTGTCGGGCCATGGGACTCCTCCGCCGTGGAGCATGGGCGCGGCACCGGGGCTCGGCTGTGAGGCGCTTCACTGCACACGTCGCGCTGCGGGACGCGGACCTCAGCGCCGGGACGAGCGGGGCGGCAGGGTCGCGCCGGGCCCGAGGTCGCCGTCCTCGTCGTCGTGGCAGCCGGGCTTGTCCTGGCGGATGTGCTCCTGGGCGATCAGGCGGGTGATGTAGTCCCGGGCGTCCTTCACCAGGGAGGCGAAGCCGGTGAGCACCTCCTCGCCGCGCACCTCGCCGAGGGCGAAGCGCTCGAGGGCCTCGGTCTTCATCTCCGTGAGCTGGCGCTGGAGCTCCACCAGGCGGCCGATGGGCGTGTGGGGCAGGCGGTCGATGGCCAGGGCCTCGCGCTCGATCTGGTTCACCCGTCGCACGTACTCCACGAAGTGGGTCTCCCGGACGCGGCGGCGGCGCTGGCGCAGCCAGGTCCACAGGAAGAGCACGCCGCCCAGCACCGGCGCGGCGATGTTCAGGGAGGCGTCGAGGACGCTCAGGGTCTCGCCGGTGAGCACGGGCAGCTCGCGGCGCCGGTAGCGCTCGGCGCTGGCGTGGAGCGGCAGCTCCGGCGGCTCGGCCAGCAGCTCCGGACCGATGCCGGGCCCGACGCGGGCGAAGCGGGTCTCGAAGACGGCCCGCAGCAGGGCGAAGGCCTCGCGCTCGGGCACGTCGTCCCGGGTGAGGAGCAACAGGCGCGTGCCGAGGGTCGGGACGTCGCGGGCGGGCACCGGCGGCGCCCGGTCGTACATGGCCCGGGGGATGAGCGCGCGGTCCACGGCGCGGCGGTCGACCCGCAGCCTCGGATCGTCGCCCTGGGCCAGGAGCCCCACGCCATCGATGGCGTAGGCCGAGGCGAAGTCCAGGGACACGAGGCGATAGCCCCAGCGCTCCACCAGCCGCCGGGCCACCGGCGAGGGCATGGACGAGGCGGTGAAGACCGCATCCGGGAGGGCCTCGGCGGAGCGGGCCGCGAGGAGCTCGCCGTAGGTCTGCTCGGTGCGGACCACGTCGTCGACCGGGTTGGGGGCTGTGTCGTCTTCGAGTGTCGACCCGGCGAGCCCCGCGAAGCCCAGGACCGATTCGGCCAGGCGCCGCGTGCCGCTGTCCGGCGCGCTCACGTTCACTCGCCGGCCCCGCAGCGCCTGCAGCGAAGAGGCCGCGACCTCGTCGGCCAGCTCGCCGCGCACGAGCAGATGCAGGGGCTCGAGGTGGAGCGCCGTGAGCTGGCGCAGGGTCGGGGCGTCGCCGACGCCCAGGCCGCCCTGCACCAGGGCGAAGTCGAGGCGGCCCGAGGCGAGACCCGCCACGGCGTCGACCGAGCCGGCGCTGGGCTCCACCCGCAGGTCGAGGCCGAAGGCCCGGGCCTCCTCGGCGAGGAGCTCGGCGAAGGCGTGGCGGATGCCGTCGGGGCTGCCGCCGGTGATCGCGAAGGTCTCCGGCGCGGTGGCGCTCCGGGTGAGCGGGAAGGCGGCGGCGAGGGCGACGCAGGCCAGCCCCCCGACCAGCGCCAGCCGATCCCGGCGCAGGAGTCGGCGCAGGCCGGCGAGGCGGGTCACGAGTCCAGCTCCCGGCACAGCACCTCGACCACGGTGTACTCGCCCTCGGCGTCGCGCTTCGGGAAGGCGTAGAGCAGGAAGTGGGTGTCGGGGCCGACGCCGGGGTCCGCGTCGGCGACGGTGCCCCAGGCAAGCTCCTCCGCCTCCCAGAGCGGGACCGAGAACGCGCCCACCTCGTCGTCCCGGTAGCGCTCGCGCCAGCGGGGCAGGGTCTCCGAGGGGTCGAGGCCGGCCATCTTCCCGTGGATGCGGTGGATCGACCGGGCCAGCGCACCGTACAGCATGGGGAGGTGCCCGATCTCCGCGACCGGCCCCTCGCCGTCACCCGGACGCCCGAAGGCGTAGGTCAGCACGTGGACGACCCCCTGCTCCAGGTCGAGACCGATCACCCGACCCAGGGCCACGTCCCGCTTCCAGAACCGCACGGTGCGCGGACCGAAGTAGCTGAAGACGCTGCCGGTCTCGAGCGCATCCACCAGATCGCGACGCAAACGGGCCCCCCGCCTGGGATTCTCCCTCCTCATCGACCGCTCGCGGACATCGCTGGAGGCGACACCCCGGCCCCGTCGCCCGGATGGGTATACTCGGTGGCCCGTCCCACCCCGGAGGAACCCGTGAAGCTCTACAGCAGTATCGGCCCCAATCCCCGCGTCGTGCGCATGTTCCTGGCGGAGAAGGGCATGGAGGTCCCGCTCGAGAACGTCGACCTGCTGGGCGGCGAGAACCGGCGCGGTGCCTACCTGGAGAAGAACCCGGCGGGCCAGCTGCCCTGCCTCGAGCTCGACGACGGCACCTTCCTCTCGGAGATCATCCCCATCTGCGAGTACCTGGAGGAGAGGCAGCCGGAGCCGCCCCTGGTGGGCGCCACCCCCGAGGAGCGCGCGATCACCCGGATGTGGGTGCGGCGCATCGACCTGAACATCGTCGAGCCCATGGCCGCCGGCTTCCGCTACAGCGAGGGCCTGCCCATCTTCAAGGACCGCATGCGCACGATCCCCCAGGCGGCCGACGACCTGAAGGCGCTGGGTCAGGAGAAGCTGGCCTGGCTCGACGGGCTGTGCGCCGAACGCGAGTGGATCTGCGGCGACCGCTTCACCCTGGCGGACGTCTTCCTCTACGCCTTCCTCGAGTTCGGAGCCAGCGTGGGCCAGTCGCCGGACGGGAAGCTCGGCTGGATCCCGGGCTGGCTCGCGCGGGTCGCGGCCCGGCCCAGCGCCCAGGCGACCGCCTGACCCGCTGACACCGCTCCGTTGCGCAAGGGATGCGCAGGATCTGCGCGTCCTCCGCGCGCGACGTCAAGCGCGCTCCACTCGAGACCGATGGGGACGGCGGAGGTGCCGCCATGCATCGGTGTCGTTTCAGCTCGTTCGCCCTGGTCCCGCTCCTGCTCGGGTCGCTCTCCTGCGCCATCGGGTCGGCGCCCCGCGAGCCCGACATGGGCTCCGCCTGGCTGCCGCTTCGCGACGGCGTGCGCTGGGGCTACGACGTGCACTACCGCATGGAGTTCCGCCGTGGGGACCAGCGCGAGACCCACGACGACCGCTTCTTCCGCCTGGACGGCCTCGAGCGGATCGAGGGGCCGACGCCGCGGTACCTGTGGACCGTCTACGCCAAGGTCGAGAAGGGCCAGGACCGGCTGACCGATGGCCGGTGGACGGCGCCCGTGCTGATCCGGACCGAAGCGGGCGTGCTCGAGGTGGGCACCCGAACGGCGGGTGTGCGGGGCGCCGACCCGGAGGATCACGACTTCGACACACCCCGCATGCGGCTGCCGCGGACGCTCACGAAGGAGGCCTCCTGGCCCCAGGTGCACGCCTACGGCGACTACCGTGAGGAGTCCGAGGGCCGAGTGGTGGGCTTCGAGCGGGTGCGCACGCCGGCGGGTGAGTTCGAGGGGGTGGCCCACGTCCGCTACGACGGCGTGGCCATGGGTCGCGGCCACGTGCTCGGCGGACGCTTCACGGTCGAGGACAGCCGCTACGAGCTCCACGAGTGGTTCGCCCGGGGCATCGGCAAGGTCAAGAAGATCGAGGTGACCGTGCTCCGGGGACGCGACGAGCGGGGGCAGGCCGTGATCGTGCGCACGGAGCTGCGAATGGAGCTCCGGGACCACTGGGCCGGGAAGCCGGAGCGCCCGGCGATCGCCAGGCCGAAGAAGGTCGAGCCGGTCGAGGAGACCGCCTGCCGGGTGGATTCCGGCCTGCTCGCCCGGGCGGAGCATGCGGAGCTCGACCGCCGGCTCGACGGCCTGCAGGCCGAGTTCGAGCGCGGGGAGGTCGACAGCCAGCGCCTGTCGCGGGAGATCTTGGACTGTGCGATGGGCGAGAGGGCGCAGCTCGACGCCTGGGTGGCGGCGCAACCGGAGTCCTGGGCTGCCCGGACGGTGCGCGGCGCGTACTGGAGTCGGCAGGGCTGGAATGCCCGGGGCACCGCTCTCGCGCGGAACACCAGCGAGCGTCAGTGGCGCGCCATGCGCGAGGCGTTCGTGAGTGCCGCACGCGACCTGACCCGGGCGCTCGAGCTGAACCCGCGGGCGCCGGTGGCCCACTACGAGCTGCTCCGCATCGTCCGGTCCACGGGCGACGTCGAAGCCGGCCGCCGGATCTTCGAGGCCCTGCTCGAGGTGGACCCGGGTGCGGCTCGGCCCTACGTGTTCTTCATGGACTCGCTCGAGCCGAAGTGGGGCGGCTCCGTCGCAGCCCTGGAGTCGCTCTCCCGTGAGGCCCGCCAGAAGCTCGGGGACGGCCCGGAGGCCGACGCGGTGGAGGCCAGCTACTGGGCCCGCCGCGCCATCCTGGCCATGAACGCCCACGAGTACCGGGCGGCGGCGGACTACACGCGACGCACCATCGCGCTCCGGGGAGACCACTACGACCACCACCGCATGGTGAACATCCTGCGCTCGGACGGGCGGCTGCGGGCCGCGCTCGACACCGTCGACGTCCGGATCACCTCCGGCCACGCCGACGCCACGGACCTGCTCCAGCGCGCCCAGCTCTACCGCATGCTCGGCTGGCTCGACTACGCGCGCGATGACCTGGCGGTCGCCGCGCGGTGGGCGCCCGGCGAGGCGAGCACGTGGGTTCAGCTCGCGAACCTGGAGTATCGCCTGGACGACTACGACGCCGCCCTCGCCGCCTACGACCGGGTCGTGAAGCGCTACCCCGACTCGCCGTCGTACTGGGCGGGCCGCGGGAGCCTGCTCCTCGACATGGAGCGCTACGAAGAGGCGGCCCGCTCCTACTGGCGCGCGATCCAGCTGGCGGAGTCCGTGCCGGCGTACTGGCTCGCGTACGCCGGCTCGCTCCAGATGAGCGGGAACCGGGAGGCAGAGGCCGCGTACCGGCGCTTCCTGGCCCTGGCCGGCGACGACCCGCGCCACGCCGAGGCCGTCGAGCGCGTGGAGTCGCAGCTCCGCGAAGGACTGCCGGCTTCTCCTGGGCGCTAGGCGCGTCCCGTGCGGGCATTCCGTACCTTCCCGATCCGAGGGAGGGGAGGCATGACCACCGCACGGGCGCGAGCGGGCGTCGTCGCGATCGGGCTGCTCCTGGCCCTCGGGTGCGGGGGCGAGGCCGAGGGTCCTGCCGACCGGGTCGAGGGGCGTGCGCCGGGCCCCGTGCCGGCCGCCGTCAGTCGCCTGCTGACCCCCTGGCGGGGCTCCTTCGACGACATGGTGCGCCGGCGGGCGATCCGCGTGCTGGTGAGCGCCAGCGACACCCACTTCTTCCTCGACGGCCTCCGCCCGCGCGGGCTGGCCGCCGACGCGCTCCGGGCGTTCGAGCGGCAGCTCAACCGCAGGCAGGGCCTCGGCGCCCGACGCCTCCAGTTGGTGCCCATCCCGGTCGCGCGGGACCAGCTCCTCTCCTACCTGGAGCGCGGCCTGGGCGACATGGCGGCGGGCAACCTCACCATCACGGCCGCGCGAAGCGCCCGGGTCGCCTTCTCGGTCCCGTTCTACACGGGCGTCGACGAGATCGTGGTCACCGGACCCGGGGGGCCCGCGCTCGACGCGCTCGAGGACCTGGCCGGACGCGAGGTCTTCGTCCGTCGCTCCAGCAGCTTCCATGCCAGCCTGGAGGACCTGAACGCGCGGCTCCGAGCCGGCGGCCGCGAGCCGATCCGGATCCGGCCGGCGAGCGAACACCTCGAGACCGGCGACATCCTCGAGCTGGTCCATGCCGGCGTCGTGGACATCACCGTGGCCGACAGCCACGTCGCGGGCTTCTGGAGCGAGGTGCTGGAAGGCCTGGTGCTCCACCCGCATCTCGCCCTGCGCACGGGGGGCGAGATCGGCTGGGCCCTGCGCAAGGATGCGGCGGGCCTGAAGCCCGTGGTCGACCGCTTCGTGCGGTCCCACCGCAAGGGCACCCTGATCGGCAACGTGCTCCACCGCCGCTACCTGGCCGACCCGTCCCGGGCGGCCCTCGTCCGCGACGGCCGGCCGCCGGATCGCCTGGATGGTCTCTCGGATCTCCTCCGCCGCTATGCCGAGCGGTACGGCTTCGACTGGCGGCTCATCGCGGCCCAGGCCTTCCAGGAGTCCGGGCTGGACCACGCACGGCGCAGCCGCGCCGGCGCCGTCGGCCTGATGCAGATCCTGCCCGCGACCGCGGCGGATCCCGCCGTGGCGATCCCGGACATCGAGGGCCTGGAGGACAACGTGCACGCGGGCGTGAAGTACCTGCGCCATCTGGTGGACACCTACTTCGACGAGCCGGGCATGGGCCCCTTCGACCGGCAGCTCTTCGCCCTGGCCGCCTACAACGCCGGCCCCAGCCGGATCCGTCGCCTGCGGAGCGTGGCCGCCACACGCGGGCTCGACCCGGACCGCTGGCTCGGTCACGTGGAGCGGGTGGTGGCGGAGGAGGTCGGGCGGGAGCCGGTGCAGTACGTGCGCAACATCCTCCGGAACTACACGGCCTACACCCTCACCCTCGAGCTGGAAGCGGCGCGGCAGAAGGCCGCCGACGCGCTCTGACCCGCGCCGCCGAGGCGCAATCCGACACTTTCCGCTCCCCGGAACCACTCCCCTCCGTGAGCCCGTGCGGCCAGGCCCGCGGGAAGTGCCTCGGAGGAGAGACCATGCTGCATCGATCGCTCGCCGCCGCCGCTGCTGTCCTGCTGGGCCTGTGCCTCCTGCCCGCGGGCGCCGCGGCCATCCCGGTGGACTTCTTCCACAGCCCGAGCGACGACGGCAGCCACGGAGGGATCCTGCAGCTCGCCCCGGGCACGAACACGATCAACCTCTGGGCCGACCCCAGCGGCGCCGCCGGCGGCGGGACCTTCGGCGTGCAGGACGTCCTGGTGCAGGTCACCGTCCCCGGCATCAGCGTCGTGAGCTTCGCCTGCGATGCGGCGAGCTGCATCCCCGGGATGCCGGGCTCCCCGAGCAGCCAGGCGCTGTTCACCGCCGGCGACGACATCAACGGCGACTTCGCACCGTTCGAGATCGGCACCCTGGTGGTCGACGTCCAGGGCGCCGGCTCGATCGCGGTCGTCCAGGGGACTGCGCTGGCCGCCAGCTTCGTGGGCGGGAACCTCGACGTCCCCGAGGTCATCGCCGCCACGCCCGAGCCGGGCGCCTGGGCGCTGCTCGGGTCCGCGCTCGCGGGCCTGGCACTGCGCCGGCGCGCCCGGACCTAGCTCAGGCCGGCCGCTCCGGCCGGCGCGCCTCGAGCCAGGCCAGGGCCCCGCAGCCCGCCAGGGCCAGGCCCAGCGCGGTCCAGATCCGCAGCACCAGCCCGCGACCGCCGACCGATAGCTCCCGCCGGGGCTGCCGGGCGCGCTCGACGAAGGGCTCGATGGCCTCCGCGCGCCCCTGGCTGCGGTAGAGCCAGGCGAGGGCCCGGAGGGCGTCCGGGTAGGTCGGATTCACGTCTAGCGCGCGCTTCAGGAGCACCTCGCCCTCTTCGCTGCGACCCCGCGCCAGGCGCTCCTTGGCCAGGAAGTAGAGCGCGTGCGGCTGCTCGGGATCCACCTCCAACGCGCGCTGCCACCAGGACGCGGCCTCGCTCCAGTCCCCGGTCGCGGCGTTCAGGGCGATGCCGAGGTTCACGTAGGGCTCCGGGCTCGTGGGTCGGCTGCGGATCGCGGCGCGGAAGCGCTCGATGGCCTCGTCGTAGCGCCCCTCGGCCAGCAGCAGGGAGCCCAGGTTGTGGTTGGCCAGGACCGAGTCGGGGTAGCGGGCCAGGGTGTGCCGCCAGAGGGTGCCCTCGTCGGCAAACGCCGCACTGTGTCGCCAGGTGAGGGTCGCGAGGCCCGTGAGCACGAGCGCGGCCGCCGCGACGGCCGCGGCGCGGACGGGGCGGGACCTCCGCGCGCCGAAGCGGTCGACGGCGGTCGCAGCCAGGGCCGCCGCGAGCGCCAGCACCGCGATGCAGGGCAGGTACTGCCAGTGGTCGGCCACGTGGGCGTAGCGCATCCCGTAGATGCCGAAGAAGCCGAGCACCGGGAACAGGCTCACGCCGAAGGTGCCCAGGCCCAGCAGGAAGGGCCGACCCCAGCCCTCCCGGAAACGCCAGAGCAGCGCCGCCAGCAACAGCCAGGCCACGGTCGCCAGGTAGCTCCACGGCGAGCCGGCGTCGATGCTCCAGCGCGGATAGTTGAAGGAGAGCCCCAGCGGCAGCAGGGCCTTGCCCAGGTAGAACCAGGCGATGTGCCCCGCCACGGCGATCCGCTCCCCGATCCCGGCGGAGAGCTCGTCGTGGGTGGAGCCGATGAAGGTGCGCTCGAAGACGATGCTCGTCAGACCCGCGACCAGCGAGAGGCCGAAGAAGGGAGCCAGCCGCAGCACCGCCCGGGGCGTCCAGGCCCGGCGCTCGTACCAATCCAGCAGCACCAGCACCACCGGGAACATCACCGTCGAGGTCTTCGCCAGCAGGGCCAGCAGATAGGCGACGCCGGTGGCCGCGTACCAGCGGCCGCCGCCCTCGGCGCGGAAGCGGAGCCAGGCGTCCAGGGCGAGCAGGAAGAAGACCGTCGAGAGGAGGTTCTTGCGCTCCGTCAGCCAGGCCACCGACTCGACGGCCACCGGGTGCAGGGCGAACAGCAGCGCCCCGAAGGCGGCGCCCGGAATCCGCAGGCGCCGCAGCACCCCGAGCAGCAGCACGGCATTGAGCGCGTGCAGGGCGACGTTCACCGCGTGGGATGCCCGGAGGTTGGGCCGGTCGCGGGCGTCGGTGCCGAAGAGGTGGCGGTCCACCCAGAAGGAGCTCCGGGTGAGGGGCCAGTAGTTCCACACGGCGGCGCCGTCGGCGGCACCGACGGCGCCCGGCTGGGGATCGAACCAGATCCGCCACCAGCCGTCGCCGGCGCGGATCAGGTGGTCGTCGATGTAGTGGTCGGGGTCGTCCCAGACGAAGCCGGCGTTCGGGCCGCCCTCGTAGGTGAAGGTGGGCGCGAAGGCGGCGAAGACGACGGCGACCAGGGCGAGCCGGAGACCCACGGCGTTTCCCATGACCACGGCGTGCTCCCCCGCTCTAGGGCTGCGACCGCAGCGGGTTCGAGCAGGGGTTCCGGTAGGGATCGAACAGGGCCACGTAGCGCACGGTCCGCTTCGGGTCGGCGTCGGGAAAGTGGTCGCTCGAGAGCAGGAACTGGGTGAGGGGCTCGGGACCGTCGCTCGGGTAGGCCTGGTGCCAGTCCCGGGCGAAGGCGAGCAGGCCCTCCGGGTCGAGCTCCAGCCCGGGCAGGCCCTTGCGCACCCGCTCCGCCAGGTCGCGCTCGCGGGCGGTGGCGGGCCTGGCCGCGGGGCCGGCCAGGGCGGGCGCGAGCGCACCCGCGGCGGCGACCGCGACGGAGCCGACGAGGAGCTGGCGGCGGGTGACGCGCGGGCTGCTCATGCGGTCGCTCCGAACAGGCGCCGGGCGGAACGGATGGCCATGGCGCACAGGGTGAGCGTGGGATTGGCCGGCGACGAGGTCGGGAAGGCGCCGGCGCCGAGCACGGCGACGTTGCGGGCGCGGTGGAGGACGAGGTCCGCGTCGACGACGCTCGTGGCAGGGTCCCGGCCCATCACCGTGGTGCCGTAGGCGTGAGCCAGGGTGTCGACCAGCGCCATGCCCTCGATCCGACGCAGGGGCAGCGGCGACAGCCAGCGCTCCAGGCGGTCCTTCAGGGTGTTGGCGCTGCGCGCCAGGTATTCGGTCGGGCCGGCCGAGTGCACCCGCGGCCGCTCGCCGTCGGGCGACACGGTGACCCGGCTTCCCGGGTTGCGCAGGTCCTCGAAGACGAAGCGCAGCTCGAGCACCTGCCGGTGGCGGCCGGGCGTCGGGTCGAGGACCGGGTCGTTGGAGGTCTCGATCAACGCCCCCGCGCGCTCGGCCCGGTGGGCGCCGTCGTAATCGAGGTAGCCGTGGGCCGTGTTCGAGGTCGAGCCGTCGAAGTTGTCGAGCCCGTCCAGGAGCACCCGGACGTCGACGCCCAGCTGCTCGTTCAGGCCCACCCCGAGCTCCGGGTGCGCGTAGTCCGAACGCAGCAGCAGGAACGGGTTGAAGAGCGCGTTGGCGCCGAGGACCACGAAGTCGCCGCGCCGCTCGGTCTCGCGGCCGTCTGCCTCCCGTACCACCACGCCGCGGGCCACGCCGTTCTCGAAGCGCAGCGCGCGCACCTCGCTGTCGAGGCGCAGCTCCACCCGGGGGTCCGCCCAGGTCCGCACGAAGTCGTGGGCGATGGTGAACTTGGCCTGGATCGGACACACCTTGCAGACGGCGTTCGCGCAGCAGGTCGGTCGCCCGGTGCTCGTCGGGCGGCTGGCCCGCGCCGTGGGCACCGCGAAGAAGCGGTCCGGGTAGGCCTTCTTCAGGGCGCGATCGACCCGCGTCATGCGGTGGGGGCCCTGGGGATAGGGACCGCTGCGCGGGAAGGGCGAGTCGTCGCTCGGGCCCGAGATCTCCATCCAGGCCTCGGCCTCGGCGTAGAAGGGCTCGAGGGTGTCGTAGCCGTAGGGCCAGTCCGCACCCACCCCGTAGCGCGTCTTCATCTCGAAGTCCGCGGGCAGCAGCCGGGGCGTGTTGCCCCACCAGCAGTTGGAGCTCCCGCCGAAGGCCGCCGTGAAGGCCCAGGGCTTGGCGGGCGTGCGGTTCTCGATCAGGGCCGCGCTGCGGTCCATCAGCTCGTAGCCGAAGTAGTCGCGGACCAGCTCGGCGTGGGCGTAGCGACGGCCCCGCTCGAGGGCCAGGACCCGGGCCTTCGGCGGCGCATGCCGCAGGTACTCCCGCAGGAAGAAGGAGGAGGCAAACCCGGTACCGACGAGGATGAGGTCCATGGGAGGGCTCGCTACGCCGGCGAGTCTGGCAGAGGCGCAGGGGGCCTGCCACGCGCCGGGAGGCGCTCCGGTGGCGTCGCTGCCCCGCTCCCCCCCCTCGGGGTCCCGCTCGCGGTCGACCCGCTGCGGCGCTACGGTCCGCGGCCGCGATGGCACGCAAGCAGGAGCAGGAGCCGGCCCGGGAAGAGGTCGTCGAGGTCGCGCCGAACATCCTCCGGATGCAGCTGCCGATCCGACTGCCCGGCCTCGGCCACGTCAACATGTACGCCCTGCTCGACGACGACGGCGCGGCCGTCGTCGATCCCGGCCTGCCCGGCCCGGCGACCTGGCGCGCCATCCAGGCCCGGCTGGCCCAGGCCGACCTGCGCGTGAAGGACGTGCACACGGTCCTGGTGACCCACTCCCATCCCGACCACTTCGGCGGAGCCGCCCGCTTCCAGAAGGAGGCGGGATCCAAGGTGATCGCCCATCACCGCTTCTCCTTCGGCCCCGTCCAGGCCTCCCACCCGGAGGCCTCGGTGGAGGACATCGAGGCCCAGCGCAAGGCGGAGGCGGAGGAGGACGCGGACGCCGCGAGCGCGACCACCCCGGACAGCGACGTCGACCCCGCACCGGCCCCGGTGCCGTGGGGGGGCAGGACGCCCTGGGGCGGCGAGCGTCCCCGCCCCTCGTGGCGGCGGCGCCTCCAGTGGCGGGTCATGCGCTGGCTCGGCCAGAGCTGGCTGCCGACGATCACGCACCCGGTGGAGCACGGCGACGAGCTGCGCCTCGCGGGGCGCGAGCTGTTCGTGCAGCACACCCCCGGGCACACCGCCGACCACTTCTGCCTCCACGACCCCGGCACCGGGACCCTCATCGCCGGGGACCACGTCCTGCCGAGCATCACGCCGCACATCTCCGGGCTCTCGTCCTCGCGGGATCCCCTGGCCTCCTTCTTCTATTCCCTGGACCGGGTGGCCGAGATCCAGGGCGTCGAGCTGGCGCTGCCCGCCCACGGCCACCCCTTCGACGACCTGGCCGGGCGCTGCGAGGCGATCAAGCGCCACCACGACGAGCGTCTCCAGAAGGTTCGCGACATCAGCCGGGACCTGGGCCGGCCGGCCTCGACCCGCGAGTTCACCCGGCAGCTGTTCCGGCCCCGGAGCTGGGGGTCCATGGCCGACAGCGAAACGTACGCACATCTCGAGCATCTCCGACTCCAGGGCCAGGCAGAACGCCAGCAGGGACCGGGCAACGTCCCGCTCTACGTCGTGGGCTGACCCGCGCTAGACTCCCACGGCCCCTGCTCACTCACGGAGACGCCATGACCGCACCCGAGATCCGGGAGGAGATCGCGAACACCATCCGCTTCCTGTCCGTGGACGCCGTGGAGCAGGCCAAGTCGGGCCACCCCGGCACGCCCATGGCCCTGGCGGGACCGGCCTTCGAGATCTTCGACCGCCACCTCCGCTTCGACCCCGCGGATCCCGACTGGCCGCTTCGCGATCGCTTCGTGCTCTCCGCGGGGCACGCATCGATGCTGCTCTACAGCCTCCTGCACCTCTACGGCTACGACCTGTCCGTGGACGAGCTGCGGCGCTTCCGCCAGCTCCACTCCCGCACCGCCGGCCACCCGGAGTACGGCCACACCCCGGGCGTCGAGGTGACCACCGGCCCGCTGGGCCAGGGCTTCGCCCACGGCGTCGGCATGGCGCTGGCCGCGCGCCTGGCGCGCTCGCGCTTCGGGCGCGACGGGGAGGGGCCCGGCCACCACCGGGTCTTCGGCATCGTGAGCGACGGCGACCTCATGGAGGGCATCTCCGCCGAGGCGGGCTCCCTGGCCGGCCACCTGGGGCTGGGCAACCTGGTCTACGTCTACGACGACAACCGCATCACCATCGACGGGACCACCCGGCTCTCCTTCAGCGAGGACGTCCGCGGTCGCTTCGAGGCCCAGCGCTGGCACGTACAGGAGACCGAGGGCGAGGACGTGGAGGGCCTGCGCGCCGCGCTGGACGCGGCGGTGGCGGAGACGGAGCGGCCCTCGCTGATCCTGTGCCATACCACGATCGGGCTCGGCAGCCCGGGCAAGGCGAACACCTCGAAGGCCCACGGAGCACCCCTGGGACCCGACGAGGTGAAGGCCACCAAGGAGAACCTGGGCTGGCCCCTGGATCCCCTCTTCCGCGTGCCCGACGGCGTGCGTGCCCACTTCCGGGAGCGGATCGCCGCCAAGCAGGCGGAACGACGCGCTCTCGACGCCCGCCTCGAGGCCTGGCGCACCGCGCACCCCGACCTGGCCGCTTCCTGGGACGCGCACCGCCGGCGCGAGATCCCGCCGGACCTCCTGGCGCGCCTGGCGGAGGGCATGGACGAGGCGGGCGACGCGACCCGCAAGCACTCGGCCAAGGTCATCCAGCGCCTGGCCGAGGCCGCGCCCTTCGTGGTGGGCGGCTCCGCCGACCTGGCCGAGTCGAACCTCACCCGGATCGGCGACGGGGGCGACGTGGGGCCCGCGGCCGACGGCGCCGACCCGTTCGCCGGTCGCAACATCCACTACGGCATCCGCGAGCACGCCATGGGTGCGATCAGCAACGGCATCGCCCTCGACGGGACGTTCCTGCCGTTTTGCGGCACGTTCCTCATCTTCAGCGACTACCTGCGGCCGAGCCTGCGGCTCGCCTCGCTGATGGGCGTGCGGACCACCTACGTCTTCACCCACGAATCGATCTTCCTGGGCGAGGACGGCCCCACCCACCAGCCCATCGAGCACCTGGACTCCCTGCGCGCCATCCCCGGCTTCACCCTCTTCCGTCCGGCGGACGGGATGGAGACCGCCGCGGCCTGGGCCTGGGCCGTCGAGCGCGCCGAGGGGCCCGTCGCCCTGGCGCTCACGCGCCAGAAGACGCCGAAGCTCGAGCGGGCGGCGGACTTCGACCCGGCCGAGATCTGGAAGGGGGCCTACGCGCTGCTCGAGAGCGACGGGGCACCGGAGCTGGTGCTCGTGGGCACGGGCTCCGAGGTGGGGCTGTGCCTGGACGCCGCGGGCCGGCTCCGCGCGGAGGGCATCGCGACCCGGGTCGTGTCGCTGCCGAGCCTCGAGCTGTTCGAGCGCCAGCCCGAGGACTGGCGGCGGGCGCTGATTCCCGCGGACACGGTGCCCGTGCTGGCCGTCGAGGCGGCCCGGGCCCTGACCCTGCGCGGTCTGGTGGGCTCCCGGGGGCGGGTCTACGGCATCGACCGCTTCGGCGCCTCGGCCCCGGCCGCCGATCTCGCCGAGGCCTACGGTTTCACCGCGGACGCCCTGGCCGCCCGGGCCCGGGCGCTGGTGAAGGAGGAGCGAGTGTGAACGTCGAAGAGTTCGCCGGGCTCGCGCGCTGGGCGACCGGGCTGCCACTGGTCCTGGGCTGGCTGCTCGTCTCGTTCCTGCCGGCGGGCGCGGGTCGGCTACGCCTGGAGTGGCTCACCGCCACGCTGCTGTTCTTCTTCCTGGTGGCCTGCGTCGGCTCGGGCCTGCACTGGGGCCTCGGGCTGGAGGGAGTGGGTCGCTGGCCGGTGATCATCGGCCTGGGCTTCGTCTTCGTCCTGCTCTCGATCGGCGGCGTGGTGAGCCTGGTGCGCAGCTTCCTGCTGCTGCTGGGCCGCACGGGCGCCCAGGCCGGCGCCACACACTGATCCACGGCCTCGGAGTCCCGGCTCAGCGGTAGTCGTGGCTCCTGGGCAGCACCCGCTCTGCGGAGCGGGGCGGCCGGACGCTGCGGGGATGGCGCCGGGCGGCGGCCGCCGTGTCGCTCGCCAGCGGTCGCAGATTCCGGACCCGGATGTGGATCACCCCGTCCACCTTCTGGATGGGGCCGGCCACTTCGACGATCGAGGCCATGTGCAGCGGCGCCCGGAAGCGCTGGAAGGCCCGCGGCGTGAGGACGGCGTTGGCGGTCCCCGTCTCGTCTTCCAGGGTGAGGAAGCAGAAGCCCTTGGCGGAGACCGGGCGCTGCCGCACGATCAGGTGCCCCGCCACCCGGACGTGTCGGCCGTCGGGCACGCGGCGCAGCGCCTCCGCCGAGAGCAGGCCGCGCGCGCGCAGGGCGTCGCGCAGGTGGGCCATCACCTGGGGCCCCGTGGTGAGGCCGGCCACCCGGTAGTCGGTCAGGGTCTCTTCCAGGGACGTCATCTCGGCCAGGGGCGAGGGCCCGTCGGCCGGTCGCGTACCGGCGAACAGCGACGTGGGGTCGCGCTCCAGGGCGGCCACCTGCCACAGGGCGCCACGCCGGGTATCCGCCGCGGGATCGACGCAGGCCAGGGCCCCGAGCTCCGCCAGGGCGTCGAGCTCGGGGCGCTGGAAGCCCACGCGGCGGCTCAGGTCGGCGAGGTCGCGGAAGGGGGCGCGGGCGCGCGCGGCCTCGATGCGCGCGCCGGTCTCCGCGTGCAGGCCCCCGACGGCCTTCAGGCCGAGACGCACGGCCGGCCCGCCCTCGCCCGGCTCCAGGGTGCAGCGCCAGTCCGAGTGCGCGACGTCGATCGGGCGCACCTCCACCCCGTGGCGCTGGGCGTCCTTGACCAGGGTGGCGGCGCTGTAGAAGCCCATGGGCTGGGCGTTGAGCAGGCCCACCAGGAAGGCCGCGGGGTGATGGGCCTTGAGCCAGGCCGAGGCGTAGGCGATCAGGGCGAACGACGCGGCGTGGGACTCGGGAAAGCCGTAGAGGGCGAAGGAGGTGATGCCGCGCACCACCTCCTCCTGGGCCTCGCCCGTGATGCCGCGCTCGGTCATGCCCCGGCGCAGGCGCACCTCGATCTCGCGCATGCGCTCCTCGGAGCGCTTGAAGCCCATGGCCCGGCGCAGCTCCTCGGCCTCGCCGCCGCTGAAGCCCGACACGGCCATGGCCACCCGCAGCAGCTGCTCCTGGAAGATGGGGACGCCCAGGGTGCGCTTCAGGATGGGCTCGAGGGAGGGGTGGGGATAGCGGACCTCCTGGCGCCCGGCGCGTCGCTCGATGTACGGATTCACCATCTGGCCCACGATCGGACCGGGCCGGATGATGGCGACCTCCACCACCAGGTCGTAGAAGCAGCGCGGCTTCAGGCGCGGCAGGGTCGCCATCTGCGCGCGGCTCTCGATCTGGAACACGCCGACGGTCTCGGCGCGCTGGATCATGGCGTAGGTCTTCGGGTCGTCGGGCGGCAGGCGGGCCAGGTCGACCTCCACGCCCTCGTGCTTCCGGATCAGCGGCAGGGTCTCCTCCAGGGCCGCCAGCATGCCGAGGCCCAGCAGGTCGATCTTGATGATGCCCAGGTCGGCGCAGTCCTCCTTGTCCCACTGCACCACGGTGCGGTCGGGCATGCTGGCGGGCTCCAGGGGCACCACCTCGTCGAGGCGGCCGGCGGCGATCACGAGGCCCCCGGAGTGCTGACCCAGGTGCCGGGGCAGGCCGCGCACGTCGCGCACCAGGCGCAGCAGGGTACGCAGGCGCGGCGACTCGGGGTCGACGCCCGCGTCGCGCAGCAGGGGCGCCAGGGCGTCGCGCTCCTCGTCGTACTGCCAGCTCGAGAGCAGCTTGGAGAGCTTGTCGACGGCGTCGGGCGAGAAGCCGAGCACCTTGCCCATCTCGCGCACGGCCGAGCGCATGCGGTAGGTGATGACGTTGGCGGTCATGCCGGCGCCGTGGGGGCCGTAGCGACCGTAGACGTACTGGATGACCTCCTCGCGGCGGTCGCCCGAGGGCAGGTCCACGTCGATGTCCGGCCACTCGCCGCGCTCCTCGGAGAGGAAGCGCTCGAAGAGCAGCTCCATGCCCACCGGATCGACCGCGGTGATGCCCAGCGCGTAGCACACGACGCTGTTGGCCGCGGAGCCGCGGCCCTGGGCCAGGATCCGCCGCTTGCGGGCATGGCGCACCACGTCCCAGACGATGAGGAAGTAGCCCGCGAGGTCGAGCTTCTCGATCACCCCCAGCTCGTGCTCGAGCTGGGCGCGCACGCGCGGCGCGAGCGACGCCCCGTAGCGCTCGCGGGCGCCGGCGAACGCCAGCCGGCGCAGCAGGCCCTGGGGCGTCTCGCCGGGGGGGCGGGGAAAGTCCGGGAAGCGGTAGCCCAGGTTCTCCAGGCTGAAGGCGCAGCGCTCGGCGATGTCGCGGGTGGCGCGCACCCAGTCGGGACGCTCGGCGAAGCGCGCCGCCTGCTCCGCCCGTGGGCGCAGGAAACGCTCGCCGTTGCCGAGCAGTCTGCGCCCGGCGCGGTCCAGGGTGGTCTTCTCGCGCAGACACGTGAAGGCGTCGTGGAGGCGGCGTCCCTCCGGTCGCGCGTAGCGGACGTCGCCGGTGGCCACCACCGGGACGCGGGCGGTCTCGGCCAGGGCGGCGGCCCAGCGGGTGCCGGCCTCGCCGGCCCGGTCCAGGTGGCGGGAGACGTCCACCCACAGCCGCCCCGGGAAGACGGCCGCGGCCCGGTCGAGGGCGGCGCGGGTGAGGGCGCCGTCGCCCCGCACCAGGGCCAGGAGGTCGGCCGCGTGCTCCTCCACCGCGTCCCAGGAGACCGCGGCCTCGCCCTTGGGGCGCGCCGCCTGGCCGCGGGTCACCAGGCGCGAGAGGGCGCGGTAGCCCCGGGGCGACGGCACCAGCAGCAGCAGGCGACCGCCGTCGTCGAGGCTCACCTCGGCCCCCACGATCGGGTGCAGGCCGGCCTGGCGGGCGGCCTGGTAGAAGCGGGGCGCGCCGTAGAGGCCGTCGCGGTCCGCCAGGGCGAGGGCGGGATGGTCGAGCTCGGCGGCCCGGGCGACCAGCTCCTCGGGGTTGGAGGCACCGTCCAGGAACGAGAAGGCACTGCGGCAGCGCAGCTCGACGTAGTCGGCCGCCAGCTCGTGGGGGCGGGCGGAGGGACCGCGGGGACGGGCGGAGGGGCGGGGGGACATTTCCTAATTTTCGCTTCGTTTTCGTCTTCGGGTCAAGGTAAGATGAGGCGACGTGGATGCGCAAGAGCGGGAGAAGATCCTGGTCGCGGACGACGAGGCCGTCCTGCGGCGGCTCATCAACCGCATCCTCGACCGGGCGGGCTACGGCGTGGTCCTGGCCGCCGATGGCGCCGAGGCCGCCGACGCCCTGGCCAGCGAGCCGTCGGCGCTGCGTGCGGTCGTGCTCGACGTGGGCATGCCGCCCGACGGTCCCCAGCCGATCCTCCGCCAGCTGCGGGAGCGCGCTGACGACGTCGGCGTCGTGCTCATGAGCGGCGCCACCCTGGACCCGGACCTGAAGGCCGACCTCGATCGGCACCACGGCGTGTTCCTCCCCAAGCCCTTCGCGCCGGACGCCCTGCTCGAGGCGTTGGGCTGCGCCCTGGCCGCGCCCGCCGAGGACTGACATGGGCTCGGTCGTGGTCATCGGCGCCGGGATCGCGGGACTCACCTGCGCCTGGCGCCTGCAGGAGCGCGGCCACGACGTCGAGGTGCTGGAGCGCGAGGCGACGCCCGGCGGCCGCATGCGCAGCGAGCCCCTGGGCGACTTCAGCGTCGATCGGGGCGCCCAGTTCGTCTCGAGCGGCTACCGCAACCTGCACGGCGTGGTCCACGAGCTGGGGCTCGCCGACCGCGTGCGCGGGCTGGCCGAGCCGCGCAACGCCATCCTGCGCGGCGGGGTCCTGCACCCGGGCGACTACGACAGCCCCGCCGCCTTCGTCGCCTCGCGGCTGCTCTCGTGGCCGAGCCGCCTGCGGCTGCCGCGGGTGCTCTGGCCGCTGCTGCGCCACCGGCTGCAGCTCGACCCGCTGCACCCGGAGCTGGCGGCGCCCCTCGACACCCGCGATCTGGCCACCTGGCTGCGCCGGACCGCCGGCGACGAGGCCGAGGCCTACCTGTTCGGTCCGGCCTTCTCCGCCACCTTCGACAGCGAGCCGGAGGACCTCTCGGCCGTCTTCGGCATGCTGATGCTGCGCTGGCTCCTGCGCGGCTTCCGGCTCCAGGCCTTCGCGGGCGGGACGGGCCTGCTGACGCGTACCCTGGCCGAGCGGCTGCCGGTGCGCACCGGCTGCGAAGTGCGTTCCGTGGAGACCGAGGCCGACGGCGCAGTGGTGCGCTACCGGGTCGGCGCCCGCAGCGGTCGCGCCCTCGCCGACGCCGTGGTCGTCGCCGTGCCGGGCGCCGCGGTGGCGGGGATCTGTCCCAAGCTCACGCCCG
This sequence comes from uncultured Spirochaetales bacterium, assembly GCA_964442285.1. GTDB lineage: Bacteria > Myxococcota_A > UBA9160 > UBA9160 > JAFDET01 > CAYTZH01. The sequence goes on from CAYTZH010000023.1 coordinate 35,791, forward strand.
CCGAGCGCAGCTTCTTCGAGCACGTGCACTACGGGCGTGGCGCCATCGTGCACCTGGCCCTGGAGGAGCCGCCGGCGACGCTGCCCTACTACGGGGTCGCGTTCCCGCGCCCCGAAGGCATCGGGCTCTACGGACTCGCCGTCGACCATCACAAGCCCGGGGTGGCACCGCCCGGCGCCGGCCTGCTGAACGTGGCCCTCACCGAGGCGGCGGCCCGCGCGCTGTGGGACGCGCCGGACGAACGGGTCGTGGCCCATGCGGTGGGCGAGCTGGCGCGGACGCCGATCGGCCGGCTCGCGCCGGTGGCGGCCGCGGTGCACCGCTGGTCGCCCATGATCCCGCAGTTCCGCACGGGCTACACCCGTGCGCTGCGGGCCTTCCTCACCCGGGCCGACCGCTCGCCGCGGCTGCTCTTCGCCGGCGACTACCTGGTGGGCGCCACCACCGAGTCGGCCCTCACCAGCGGACTGCGCGCCGCCGACGCCGCCGCGGCCCTGCTGGCCTGAGCCCGATGGCCCAGCGGGTCGTCCTCCACGCGGACATGGACGCCTTCTACGCGTCGGTGGAGCAGCGCGACGACCCGTCCCTGCGCGGCCGGCCCGTCGTGGTGGGCGGCACGTCGAGCCGGGGCGTCGTCACGGCCGCCAGCTACGAGGCCCGGAGGTACGGCATCCACTCGGCCATGCCCTCGGTCGAGGCCCGGCGCCGCTGTCCCGATGCGGTGTTCGTGCGCGGCGACATGGCGCGCTACGGCAGGGAGTCGCGGCGCATCTTCTCGATCTTCCGCCGCTTCACCCCGAAGGTGGAGGGCCTCTCCCTGGACGAGGCCTTCCTCGATCTGACCGGCTGCGAGCGTCTGCTGGGCCCGCCGGCCGGGGTGGGCCAGCGGCTGCGGGAGACCGTCCGGAAGGAGACCGGGCTCGCGGTCTCGGTGGGGATCGCTCCGGTGAAGCTCGTGGCCAAGATCGCCAGCGACCTCGCCAAGCCCGACGGCCTGCTCGAGGTGGGGCCCGACGAGGTGCGCGACTTCCTGGCGCCGCTCCCCGTCGGGCGCATGTGGGGCATCGGGCCGGTCACCGAGGCGCGGCTGGAGGCCGCCGGCTTCACCACCCTGGGCCAGCTGGCCGAGACGCCCGGCGAGCGTCTGGTGACGCTGCTCGGCGAGCTGGGCGCCACCCTCGGTCGGCGGGCCCGCGGCGAGGACGCGCGGGACGTGGAGCCGTCGCGGGCGCCGGTCTCCTACAGCGAGGAGAACACCTTCGGCAGCGACACGACGGACCTCGCGCCCCTCGTGGCCACGGCGCGCAGCCACGCCGAGAGCGTGGCGCGGCGGATCCGCCGCGACGGCTGGCTGGCGCGCACGGTGGTGCTGAAGCTCAAGCTGGCCCGCCGGCGCGCGCCGGGACCGCGGGGCTATCCGATCCTCACCCGGCGCACGACCCTGGCCCGGCCGACCGACGACGGGCACGCCCTGGGGCGGGCGGCCTGCACGCTGCTCGAGCGGGCCCTGCAGGGCCGCGCCATCCGGCTGCTCGGCGTGGGCGTCACGAATCTGGTTCGGCACGACGCAGGCCAGCTCGCGCTCTTTGGCGACCCCGCGGCCCCGCCCGACAACGCGCCGTTGAATCGCGCCCTCGACGCCCTCGCGGACCGCTTCGGCCCGGGCGCCGTGGTCCGCGCCGGCGACGGCCAGGTGGAGCGGGTGGGGCTCTCCCTGGCTCGCAAGGGGGGAACGGAGCCCGAGGAAGAGCCCGACTAGCTGCGGGCGGAGCTCCGCGGGTCAGGCGGCGTGCTTGTCCCAGCGGTAGATGCGCATGGGCGGCACGTTGAGCAGCTCGGTCTGCACGCGGGCCTTGCCGAAGACCTGGCGCCCCAGTCGGTGGACGCGATCGCGCACCTGGTAGGCGACGAAGCGTCCGCCCGGCGCCAGCGTGTCGTGGACCGCGCGCAGGATCTCGTCGCCCACGCTGCGGGGCATCGTCGAGAACGGGATGCCCGAGAGGATGGCGTCGGGCGCCGGCAGGCCGTGCTCGGCGAGGGCCTTGCGGATGTCGGTGGCCGATCCCTCGAACACCCGCAGGCGGGGGTCGGCGATGCTGCGGCGCAGGTAGCGGGCGAACTCGGGGTTGATCTCGATGGCGAGGAGCGTGGCGTCGGGCCGCATGGCCCGCAGCAGGGCGCGGGTGGTGCCCCCGGTGCCCGGACCGAGCTCGACGAGGGTCTTCGCCGAGGCCGTGGCCGCGCTGCGCACGATGCGGCGCTCGAGGAAGCGCGAGCTCGGGATGATGGAGCCCACCTGCTTGGGGCGGTCGAGGAAGCCGCGGAAGAACTGGATGCGGTGGTCGGGCGACTTCTCGCGGCGGCGCGGCTGGGGGGCCATGGGTCTTTCTCTCCGTGAGCGTGGTTCGGGTGCGCGGATGATCGGTGTAGCCGCTCGCCACGAGGCGGTCAATGTTTCGTCACCCCGATGACACGCGACTCGAGACTCGATCTCAATCGTACACCGCATCCACCGACCAGCGCCGCTCGACCGCGTCGTAGCGGAGGCGCACCAGGGCTCCCTCGGACGTCTGGACATCGAAGTGGTCGAAGGCGAAGTGCGCTTCCGGGCTCCACCACTGACCGGTGCTGCGCCAGGGACCGGCGGCGCTCACCACGGGGCCTCCGGCCACCGCGCTGCGCAGCCAGACGGGACGGCCGGCCTGCAGGCGGACCTGGGCGGGCAGCGGGGGCCGGAGCGCGCGCAGGGCCAGGCGCGCCGCCGGCGGCGCCGCCGTGGCGTCGGCGGTGGGGGCGAACGGCCGCAAGGCCACCGCGTCGGGGTGGTGGCTGTCGGCCACGGCGGGCGCCCCCACCCGGCCGTCTCCGCACAGGGCCTCCAGCTCGGCCAGGGTGCGGGAGAGCACGGCCGGGGCGGGCCCCGCGGGCCGGAACAGGTCGAGCTGATCGCGGCGCTGGGGCTCGGGCTCGGTCGCGATGCTCACCGCCTCGACGGGCGCCGGTGGCGGACGGGCCTCGAGGGCCAGGCAGGCCAGCCGCAGCAGCACACGCACGTCCGCGGTCGGCGCGGCGACGCCCACCCGACGCGCGTCGCGCCCGCCTCCCTCGAGGCTCAGGTCGAGCTCGAGGGCGCCGCAGGCGAGCCCACGCACGTCGAGACGGGCCGCCAGTCGCGAGAGCAGCCCGCGCAGCACGAAGGTCAGGGGCTCCAGTCGGTCGACGGCGTACTCGAGGTCCGTGGCCTCGATGGCGCGGGTCGCCGTGGGCGTCGGCAGGGCTTCGCGGGGCTCCTCGCCCCGGGCCAGGGCGGCCAGGCGCAGTCCCTCGGGACCGAGGCGTCGGGAGAGGCCGCGTCGCGGAAGACGCGCCAGGTCGCCCACCCGGCGCAGGCCGAAACGCGTGCAGATCTCGGCCAGGGCATCGGAGAGCTGCAGCAGATCGAGGGGCAGGGGCGCGAGGAAGGCGGCCTCGCTGCCGGCCTCCACCACGCGGACGGCGTCGGGCGCGAGGGCCCGGGCGGCGGTCCGGGCCACGGTGCGGGAGCTGGCCACGGCGCTGGCGGCCGGCAGGCCCACCGCACGCGCGCGCTCGACGAGGACGGTGGCGAAGCCGGCTTCCGAGCGGAACAGGCGGTCCACGCCCCGGGCATCGACGAAGACGGCGGCCTCGCCGCCCCAGGCGCCCTCACCGGGAGGGGCCAGCGCGGCGCGCGGGGAGGCGGAGAGCGCCACGTCGAGCAGGGCGTCCCGGGCGGCGGCGGCGCGGGCGGGCGAAGCGACCCGCACCGCGAGTCCGGCCACGGCAGCCCGGGCGTGGACGACCGCCGTGCCCGGACGTACGCCTTGCTGTGTTGCCTCGGGAGAGACGGCGACGATCTCGGCCCGGGGGCCGGGGCCGGCGGCGATCGCGAGCGGGGTCCCGCCCAGCTCGGGATGCGCGCGCAGCTCCGCGGCCAGGGGCAGGTCGGGCACCCGCAGGCAGGCGATCCGCGGGGCCGTGGGGGGCACGGGCTCACGGAAGCGCCGGACCGCGAAGGCGCATCGCGGTGCGGCCGCCCACCGGCCCCGCGCGGTTGCGCACCAGGGTCACCTCGCTCTCCACGGCCTCGAGCAGGGGCGGCGTGCCGACGAAGCGGGCGCGGGGCGCGCCGAGCTCCAGCACCAGGTCGGCGCTCGTGCCCACCCGGCGCTCGGTGCCGGGAACCACCAGGGAGGTGCCGCTCCGCGCCGCCGCCCGCGCCAGGCGCAGGACGGCGGCGCGCGGCAGCGGCTCGGCCGAATCCAGCACCACCAGGCCGAAGCCCCGGGCCGTCAGCAGCAGGTCGGCGGCGCGCAGGGCCTCGCGGCCCGGCGGGGGGCGCGCCCAGAGCACCCGCGCCAGCGCCACCCCGCAGGCGGCCGCCGAGGCCGGATCGAAGGCGTCCGCGACGTCGACCACGGCGGCGCTCTCCCGGCGCCCGGTGGCCGACGCCAGCAGCGCCAGGACCAGGGCGGTGTGGCCCGAGCTGGTGGGGCCGACGATCTCCACCAGGCTGCCGGTGGGGATGCCGCCGTCCAGGAGGTGGTCGAGGGCCTCGACGCCGGTGGAGCGGCGCTCGGGTGCCGAGCGCTCGGGTGCCTCGCCTCGGTGGACGAGGCGTCCGAGGCTGCCCAGATCGCGCAGATCGCGCAGCACGGCATCGACCGCGTCGGCGCTGGGCCGCGCGGCCCCGGGACCGATGGGGGGCATCGCAGGCCGATTTTCGTCTTTTTTTCACCTCCGAGTCAAGGGGGACGAGGGGCGACGGAGCGGCGTGCTCAGCTCGGGCGCTCCGAGTCGCAGGCCCATGCGGGCCGGGAGGGCGCCCTCGCGATTTTGCGCGCCACTCCGTCGCCCCTCGTCCCCCGCGACCGGGGAGGAGGACGCAAACCACCCTGGGTCGGGGTCAGTTCTGTTCGACGACGGCCTCGAAGGTCTGGAGGCGGGGGTGGCCGGTGAGGACACCGTCCGGTGTTCGCGCCTGGGCGTGGGCCTTGCGGAAGGCCTCGGAGCGGGTCCAGGCCTCGAAGGCCTCGCGGCTCTCCCACGTGGAGTGGGAGATGTAGGCGCCCGGGTCGTCGCCCCGGAGCAGGGCGAAGCGCACGAAGCCCGGCACCTCGTCGAGATAGGTCTCGCGCTTGCGCCAGATCTCCTCGAACTCGGCGCTGCGCTCGGGGTTCACCTGGAAGTGGTTCATCGCGACGAAGAGCATGGAGCGACTCCGGGCCCGCGGGCCGTGCTGGGGGTTCAGGCGGAAAGGATGCGGACGCGGCGACCGTCGATCTTGAGCCGCCCCGCAGCGAAGAGCCGGATCGCCTCGGGCACCAGCCGCCGCTCGACGGCCTGGACGCGCTCGGCCAGACGCTCCGGGGTGTCGTCGTCGAGGACCGGGACGGCCTCCTGGAGGATGATCGGGCCGCCGTCGTACCCAGCGTCGACGAAGTGGACGGTGGCGCCACTCAGCTTCACCCCCGAGGCGAGCACGGCCTCGTGGACGCGTCGGCCGTAGAAGCCGCGCCCCGAGAAGGCCGGGACGAGGGCCGGGTGGACGTTGAGGGTGCGCTCGTCGTAGCGGCCCCGGGTCTCGAAGGGCGAGAGGAAGCCGAGCAGGGCGACCAGGTCCACCGGGTGGCGGACCAGCTCCGCGTGCAAGGCGTCGTTGAAGCGGGCCACGTCCGGGTGGGCGCGTCGGGGAACCGCGACCGCCGGCACGCCGCGGCGCCGGGCGCGTTCCAGCCCGCCGGCCCGCTCCTTCGAGGCGATCACCACCGCCACGCGGGCGTCGAGCGAGCCCTCGTCGATGCAGCGGAACAGGTTCTCGAGGCTCGTGCCCTCGCCGGAGAGCAGCACCGCGAGCTGCAGCGCGCCGCTCATCCGCCGAAGAGGTTCTGGTGGATGCGGCGTGTGGCCGGGGATCGGTTGAGCGTGTAGAAGTGGATGCCGGGCACGCCCTCGTCGAGGAGCTCCCGACATTGTGTGGTGGCCCATTCGACCCCGATGGCGTCGACGCGCGCGCCGTCGCCGCCGGCGTCGTCGAGAGCCTGCTGGAGCTCCGTCGGGATGCGGGCCCCGCACATCCGCGCGATGCGCGGCACGTTCGTGCTCGCGGTGATCGGCATGATGCCGGGCACCAGGGGCACGTCGACCCCGGCGGTCCGGGCCCGCTCGACGAACGCGAAGAAGTCGGCGTTGTCGAAGAAGAGCTGGGAGATCAGGAACTCGGAGCCGGCGCGCACCTTCTCCGCCAGATGGGCGAGGTCGGCCTCCGGGCTCTCGGCCTCCTGATGGGTCTCGGGATAGAAGGCGCCGCCCAGGCAGAAGTCCCAGCGGCTGCGGATGAAGGCCACCAGCTCGCTGGCGTGGGCGAAGCCGCCGGGCGCGGGACGGAAGTCCGGCTGGTCCCGGGGCGGGTCGCCGCGCAGGGGCAGCACGTTCTCGATGCCCTCGTCGCGCAGGCGGTCGAGGATCCCGGCCAGGTCCGCCCGGGACGCCCCGACACAGGTGAGATGGGCCATGCCGAGCAGTCCCGCCTCGCGCTGCAGTCGGGCCACCAGATCGATGGTCTTGCGCTGGGTGGATCCGCCGGCGCCCCAGGTGACCGAGACGAAGCCCGGGTCGAGACGCTTGAGGTCTGCGATGGTGCGGAAGAGGGCGTCGAAGCCAGCGTCGTTCTTCGGCGGGAAGAACTCGAAAGAGAAGACCGGCCCCGACCCGCGGTAGAGGTCGGCGATGCGCATGGGGGGAGTCTACCTCCCGGGCCGGGTTGACGCCCGGGAGCCACCCGGCGAGACTGCGCCCCGCATCCCCGCCCGACGCAGGAGGTTCCGGATGTCCATTCTCGTGACCGGCTCGATCGCCATCGACCACATCATGGTCTTCCAGGACCGCTTCCGGAACCACATCCTGCCGGACAAGGTGCACATGCTGAACGTGGCCTTCCACGTGCCCGAGCTGCGCAAGAGCTTCGGCGGCTGCGCCGGGAACATCGCCTACAACCTGCGGCTGCTGGGTGAGGACCCGATCCTGCGCGGCACGGTCGGCCCCGACTTCGCGGAGTACGCCGAATGGCTCGACCGCCACGGCGTCCGCCGCGACTGGGTGGTGGAGCTTGCCGAGTCCTTCACCGCCTCGTGCTTCATCACCACGGACCTCGACGACAACCAGATCACCGCCTTCCACCCGGGCGCCATGGACCGGGCCCACGAGGCGCCCGTGGGCGACGTGGACGAGCCGTTCCGGATCGCGATCGTGGGGCCGAACGGCAAGCAGGCGATGCTCGACCACGCCCGCGCGGTGAAGGCGCGGGGAACGCCCCTGGTGATGGATCCGGGCCAGGGCCTGCCGCTGTTCGATCGCGACGAGCTCCGCGGCATGCTCGAGGGTGCCGCGGTCTACGTGGTGAACGACTACGAGTGGTCGCTGACCCAGCAGACGACCGGGCTCGACGAGGACGCGGTGGCCGAGCGGGTGGGGGCCCTGGTGGTCACCCGCGGCGAGAAGGGCTCCTGGATCCGCGAGAAGGACCGCCGCGCGGAGATCCCGCCCGTCCCGGCCGAGGCGGTGGTGGACCCGACCGGCTGCGGCGACGCCTACCGCGCCGGGCTCCTCCACGGTCTGGCCGCCGGCCGACCGCTGGAGCAGGCCTGTCGGATGGGCAGCCTGATGGGCTCCCTCAAGGTGGCGGTCCGCGGCCCCCAGGGCCTCTCCCTGGATCCGGCTCGCTTCCGCGAGCGCTACGCCCAGGCTTTCGGCGAGCCGCTCGGGTGAGCGAGGCCGCGCCGTCCACCGTCGAGGCGGTGGTGGTGGGCGCGGGCGTGGTCGGTCTGGCCTGCGCGGCGTCCCTGGCCCGCACGGGTCGCTCCGTGGTGGTGCTCGAGCGCCACGACGGGCTCGCCCGCGAGACCTCGAGCCGCAACAGCGAGGTGATCCACGCCGGGATCTACTACCCGCCGGGCTCGGCGAAGGCGGTGCTGTGCGTGCGCGGGCGCGAGCTGCTCTACGACCGCTGCGCGACGTACGGGGTGCCGCATCGGCAGCTCGGCAAGCTCATCGTCGCGACCCGGCCGGACGAGGTCGCGGTGCTCGAACGGCTCTGCGCCCGGGGCCGGGAGAACGGCGCCGGTCCCCTGGAGATCGTCGACGCCGCGGAGGTGCGCCGGCGGGAGCCCGCGGTGCGCGCCTGCGCCGCCCTGGTCTCGCCCCTGACGGGCATCGTCGACGCCCACGCCCTGGCGCTCTCGTATGCCGCCGAGCTGGAGTCGTGCGGGAGCGCGGTGGTGATGCCCGCGGCGCTCGAGGCCCTGGAGCCGGCCTCGGGGTGGCTCCGCCTGGTGGTCCGGGACGCCGACGGCGAGACCACGCGGCTCGAGGCCGGCGCGGTGGTGAACGCCGCGGGCCTGGAGGCCGACCGCGTCGCCGCCCGGGCCGGGATCGACGTGGACACCCGCGGCTGGCGTCTGCGGCCCTGCAAGGGCGACTATTTCGCCCTGGCGCCCGGCGCGCCCCTCGCGCTCTCGGGGCTGGTCTATCCCGTTCCGTCGGGCAGCGGCCCCCTGGGCATCCACGCCACCCTCGACCTGGGCGGTCGCGTCCGCTTCGGGCCCGACGCCGAGTACGTGGACGCGCCGCGCTACGACGTCGATCCGGCGAAGGCCGCGACCTTCGCGGCGGCGGTGGCCCGCTACCTGCCGGACGTCCGTGCGGAATGGCTGACGCCGGACTTCGCCGGCGTGCGGCCACGGCTCTCGGGTCCCGGCGAGCCGGCCGCGGACTTCGCGATCCGCGAGGAGTCGGAGGCCGGGCTGCCGGGCCTCGTGAACCTGGTGGGGATCGAGTCGCCCGGTCTCACCGCGGCCGGTGCCATCGCCGAGCGGGTCGTCTCGCTCCTGGGCGGTCGCTAGCGGGGGCGCAGGGACCCGGCGCCGATCCAGGCGGCGGCCACGCCGATGTTGTCTCCGGCGGCGTGCGCCCGGTGCGCCGCAGCCGCGCGTTCGGCCACGCCCCGGGCGAGCTCGAGCGCACGCTGTCCCGGGCTGAACCCCGCCGCCGCCTCCGCCGCCTCGTGGACCGTCCTCTCGGGGTCGGCGACACCGATGCCCAGCTCCGAGAGCCCGTCGGTGGCGAGCACCACCGCCTCCACGCCGGCCAGGGAGACGGCGTCCGCCTCGGCCTGGACCTCGATGTCGGCCCGGCCGAGGCTCTCGCTGCCGAGGAAGAAGCGGGGGGCCGCCGGCTCGCTGGCCAGCTCCACGCTGCGGTCGGCGCTCACGCGGAACACGTGGCTGTCGCCGAGGGAGGCGAAGCCGAGCAGATCGCGATCGGGACGGATCAGCGCCGCCGCGAAGGCGCAGCGGGAGCCCTGGCGGTCGGCCTCCTGGGTCTCGCGCAGCACCTCGCCGTGGATCGCGTGCAGCGCCCCGCTGGCCACGTCCGCCCAGCGGGCCGGCGCGAGCTCGGCAGCAGGTGCCAGCCAGACCGGGGCAAAGCGCTCGAGGAGCAGCGAGACGGCCAGCTCCGAGGCCCGACAGCCGCGATGGGCGTCGGCCACGGCCAGCACCACGCCGCAGGGGCCGAGGGCGTAGCCGGCGGCGTCCTCGTTGGGGTCCGTGTACTCGTAGGTCTTGGCGGCGCCGCCGCGGGAGAGCGCCGCGGCCGCCGCGCCCTCGGCCACGGCCCCGATGGCATCCACCTGGGTATGGTCGCGGCCTCGCAGCAGGGCCGTGTGAGAGACGCTCAACGTGGCGGCTAGTATACCGGGCCATGGATGCGGTGGAGGCGATTCTCGTCGGGGCGGGGCTGCGAGGACGCCACGTCTACGCCGCCTATGCCCTCGAGCGACCCGAACGCCTGCGCATCGTCGCGCTGGCCGAGCCCCACCCGGATCGTCGGACGGAGCTCGCCCGGGCGCTCGGGCTCGACGCGGACGCCGTCTTCGACGACTGGCGACCCCTGCTCGCGGGCGCGCCGCGGGCGCCGGCGGCCATCATCGCCACCGGCGACATCGAGCACGAGGCGCCGGCGCTCGCCGCGCTCGAGCGCGGCCATCACCTGCTGCTCGAGAAGCCGATCGCACCGACCCCCGAGGCCTGCGTTCGGGTCGTCGAGGCGGCGGAGCGCGCGGAGCGCATCCTCCAGATCGGCCACGTCCTGCGGCACACGGCGTTCTACGCCCGGGTGGCGGAGGTGGTCCGCAGCGGCCGCCTCGGCCCGCTGGTCCATCTCGACCTGCGCGAGCACGTGTCGAGCTGGCACTACGCCCACTCCTACGTGCGCGGCAAGTTCCGCAACACCGCGGTGGCCGCGCCGGTGCTGCTGGCGAAGTCCTGCCACGACCTCGACCTGCTGCGCTGGATCGCCGGGGAGGAGGTCGTGCGGGTGACCTCCTTCGGCAGTCGCCTCCACTACGGGCCCGGCTCGGCGCCGGACGGCGCGCCGGCGCGCTGCACCGACGCCTGTCCGGCGCGGTCCGACTGTCCCCACGACGTCGAGCGCTTCTACCTCGCCCCCGAGGACGCGATCGCCCGCGCGTGGCCGTGGTCGGACGTCTCCCCCGATCCTTCCCGAGAGGCGCGGCGGCGCTCCCTCGAGCGGGGTCCCTACGGGCAGTGCGTGTTCCGCGCCGACAACGACCAGCTCGACCACCAGGTGGTGAGCGTGGAGCTCGCCGGCGGCGCCACCGCGACCTTCGCCCTCCACGGGGCCGCCACCCACGAGCGCCGCACGGTGCGGATCTCCGGCGGGGCGGGGGAGCTTCGCGGCGTGCTCCACGACGGGACGATCGAGATCAGCCGTCACGGGCGCCTGGAGGTGGAGCGGATCCACTGCCCGGGCTCGGAGCTCGGCCACTTCGGGGGCGACGTCGGGCTGATCGACCACTTCGTCGACGCCGTGGGCCGCGACGATCGGGCAGCGGTACGAGAGGCGGGCCGGACGGCGCTCGCAGGCCACCTGCTGGGCTTTGCCGCCGAGGAGGCCCGGCGCACCGGGCGGGTGGTCGATCTGACGGAGTTTCGCCGCAAGCTCAGCACTGCCGGGGAGGATTTCCTATCGGTGACTCGGGGAGAAGCCTGATATACAACTCGGGGCCCCGAGCGTATTCTGATCACCACATGGGGTCCGAGGGTTCATCCGGCCGCGCAGCCGCTGCCGAGGGGGTACCGGCCGAAGACGCGGTGGAGCTCACCCTCGCCCTGTGCCACGAGGTCCGGAACCTGCTCGCGGCGGTCCGCCTCAGTGCCTACCTGATCGCCCGCGAGACCGATTCCGCCCAGGTGCGCGCCAGCATCGAGGACATCGAGGCGATCTCGGTCGAGGCGGGCGCCGCCCTGGCCCACATCCGGCCCCTGCTGGACGCCGCCGGCGAGTCACCCCGCGTCGACCCGGTGGCCGTGCTGGAGGCGGTGGGCCGCTCGCTGACGGAGATCCCCGGTCGCGCGGCGCCCGTCGAGGTCCGCTGGCCGGATGCCCTGCCCGACGTCCGCGTCGATCCCGACGCCCTCCACCACCTGCTGGTCACCCTCGCCCTCTCCGCGCGGGAGACGGTTCGCGAGCCGGGGGCGGTGCGGGTGGGTGCCGAGGCGCGCGAGGGCAGCGTGGTCTTCCGGGTCGAGGACGACGGCGATCCGCTGGTGGAGGCGGAAGCCCGACCGAAGCCCGATCCGGTCCATCGACCGGGTCGGCGCGGTCTCGGCCTGCGCGTCGCCGAGGCCCTGATGCGTTCCGCGGGTGGCGGGCTCCGCATCGACACGCGTGCCGATGGGACCCGCGTGGAGCTGGTGCTCCCGGTCCTCGAGGACTAGGCGGCTTCCTTCAACGCCTTGGCCGTTGGCTCCAGCACGCTGGCGGGCGGCTCGCGGATGTCCCAGACGAGGCCGATCGCCTGGAGCCCGCGCAGGATGTAGTAGGTCAGGTCGACCTCCCACCAGAAGAAGCCCTGGCGGGTGCTCGCCATGTAGTGGTGGTGGTTGTTGTGCCAGCCCTCCCCCATGGTCAGCAGCGCCAGCACCCAGTTGTTGCGGCTGGTGTCGCCCGTCTCGTAGCGCTGCCTCCCCCAGCGGTGGGAGAGGGAGTTGATCGTGTAGGTGCTGTGCCAGAGCAGCGTGGTCGAGAGCCCGAAGCCCCACACCAGGCCAGACCAGCCGCCCACGGCGAGGCACAGCAGCGACAGCGCGAATGGCGGCACGTAGTGGTGTCGGTTGAGCCAGCGCAGCTCGGGGTAACGGGCGAAGTCGCGGATCTGGTCCACCGGCGTCGCCTCCCACTTGGGATCCATGATCCACCCCTGGTGGGAGTACCAGAAGCCGTCGTTGGGTGAGTGGACGTCGCCCTCCTGGTCCGAGAAGCGGTGGTGGATGCGATGGATCCCGGCCCACCACAGGGGTCCCTTCTGCACCGAGGTCGTCCCCAGCAGGGCCAGCACCAACTGGAACGCGCGGCTGGTGCGGTAGGTCTTGTGGGCGAAGTAGCGGTGGTAGCCGCCCGTGATCGAGAACATCCGCCCCCAGAAGGTGAGTGCGAAGAGCGCGGCTGCGGTCCACGTGAGGGGCACCAGGAAGACGCAGATGGCCGTGGCCACGTGGATGCCCCAGTAGATGATGCTGGGGACGATCGGGGTCGACGAGTAGATCCCGTCGGTCTCGGCGTCGTATCCGCTGGTGGGCACGGTCGGTGTTGCCATCGATGTCTGCTCCTCGGCTGTGCGGCGCGATGCTGGAGGACTGCTCGGAAAGGCTCGTTCGAGCTGGACGGAGCATACGTCCCGCTTCGGTCGGGAGCGTGGGATGGCCTGTCAAACTTCGGTAAAAGGGCTCCGGGGCGCACGGTTATCGCGCCCTTGCGCGCTCCCGGGCCCGGCGGAACACTGGGGCGCCGCCGCAGGGGGCCAAGGGAAGCCATGACGCCCATCGCTGCCGACACGGACAGCTCCCGGGGGAGCGCTCGGGACGCGCCGGGGAGCGCTCGGGACGCGCCGGGGAGCGCTCAGGGCGCGCCGGGGAGCGCTCGGGACGCGCCGGGGAGCGCTCAGGAAGGCGGGTCGCCGCCCGCGGGCCTCGGCCTCTCGCCGGAGGAGCGCCGCGCCTGGCGCGAGGACGGCTTCTTCGTGCGCGAGCAGGCGCTCGGGTCCGACGCCCTGGAGCGGCTCCGGACCGCGGCGGAGGTCGTGGTGGCGCGGATGACCGAGGCCGTCCGCGGAGAGACGGGCGGCTACCGGATCGACGGCAATCGCTACCAGCCTGCCGACGGCGCCCTGGTGCAGTTCGAGCACGGCCGCGAGGACGAGGTCATCCGGGTGGTGGAGCCCTTCCACCATCTGCATCCGGACCTCGACGCCCTGGTGGAGGATCCGCGGCTGGTCGAGCCCGTGCGGGGCCTGGTGGGGAGTGACCGCGTCGCCCTCTGGACCGACAAGCTGAACCTCAAGCGGCCGCGGGTGGGATCGGGCTTCCGCTGGCACCAGGACTCGCCCTACTGGCACCACGTCTGCGACCACCTCGACCGGCTCCCCAACGTGCTCGTGGTCCTCGACGATGCCAACGTGGCAAACGGCTGCTTCCGGGTGGTTCGCGGCAGCCACCGCGAGGGCCTGCTGCCGGGGCTCGAAGGGGAGGGGACCCTCGGTCCGTTGTTCACGCGCCCGGACGCCTTCGACGAGACCCGGCAGGTGGCCATCGAGGCGCCCGCCGGCAGCCTCGTCTTCTTCAGCTCCCACACCGTGCACGGCTCCGAGCCGAACCGCTCCGACCGGGCCCGGCGCGCGCTGGTCGTGACCTACCAGCCGGGCGGCCATCCCATGTTCAAGCGTCCCGGCGAACGGGTGGTGGGCTAGGCGGGCCTGGCGGGCGCCGCGCGGGGCGGCTGGGTCGTGGCGGACTGGAAGGCGGCGTCGAGCTCCGGGTAGGTGCGCGTGACTGGGAACTGCGGGAAGTCGCGGATCACGTTGTCCGGCGGCCGGAACAGGATGCCCGCGTCGGCCTCCCCGAGCATGCTGGTGTCGTTGTAGGAGTCGCCGGCGGCGGCGATCCGGAAGTTCAGGCCGCGCAGGGCCAGCACGGCCTTGCGCTTCGGGTCCTGCTGGCGGAGGTGGTAGCCCGCCACCCGGCCCTCCGCGTCGATCCCGAGCTGATGGCAGAAGAGCGTGGGCCAGCCGAGCTGGGCCATGAGCGGTGCCGCGAACTCGTAGAAGGTGTCCGAGAGGATGATCACGGGATGGCGCGCGCGCAGACCGTCGAGGAACGCGCGGGCGCCGTCCAGGGGCGCCATCCCGCCGATGACCGCCTGGATGTCGGCGATGCCCAGGCCGTGCTCCCGCAGCACGTCCAGGCGGTAGCGCATGAGGACGTCGTAGTCGGGCTCGTCCCGGGTCGTGCGACGCAGCGCGTCGACGCCGGTCCGCTCGGCGACGTTGATCCAGATCTCGGGGATGAGCACGCCCTCGAGATCCAGGCAGGCCACCCAGACCCCCGCACGGCCGTCGGCGGTTCCCGCACGGCCTTCGGCGGTTCCCGCACGGCCGTCCCCGGGGCGACCGCCGCTCCCTGCCTCGTCCTGCGCCACGCGCCCTCCTCCCGGCCGCCCGCCGCGGGCGGGCCGCAAGGTATCGCCGCCCGCGGCGCGCGCAAACGGGCCCCCGGCCGGCACGAACGGGCCCCCCAGCGGGGCAGAAGCTAGGCTCTCCGGGATGTTGCGCCGGCTGCCCCACGTCCCGTGCGCGCCCCGACGCGCGGCTCGCGCGGCGGGGCTGGCGCTCGCGCTCGTCGCCCTGGCGGCCGGCTGCGAGGGCGGCGGAGGGACGGCAAACGAGGGCTTCACGCCCAAGCCGGTGACGGTCGAGGTCGTCGAGGTCCGGCCGGAGCTGCTTCGCGACGTCGCCGACCTGGTGGGCCAGCTGGAGGCCGAGCTCACCGTGCAGGTCCGCCCGGACCAGGCCGGTCTGCTCGAGACCATCGAGTTCGCCGAGGGCCAGCGGGTGGAGAAGGGCCAGGTGCTCTTCCGCTTGCGGGACGCCGAGGAGGCCGCGCTGCTGCGCGAGGCCGAGGCCGAGCGGGATCTGAAGCGGGTGGTGTACGAGCGCACCCGCAGCCTGACCAAGCAGAGCATCTCGTCGCGGGCCCAGCTCGATCGCGCCAAGGCGGAGCTCGATCGCGAGACGGCGCGGGTGGCCGCCGCGCGGGCCGCCCTCGAGCGCACGCGCATCCGGGCTCCCTTCGACGGCATCATGGGCGCCCTGTTCGTGTCTCCCGGCGCCCGGGTGGAGCCCGACGACGTGCTCACCCAGATCGACGCCATCGACCGCCTGCAGGTCCTGTTCACCCTGCCGGAGAACGCCATCGCCCGCGCCCGGCCGGGCATCCCGTTCCAGTTCACGGTCGCGTCCTTCGAGGGGGAGCGCTTCGGGGGCGAGACCTACTTCGTGTCGCCCACCCTCGACCCGAGCAGCCGCCGCCTGCTGGTGAAGGGCTGGGTCCCGAACTCCGACCACCGCCTGCGACCCGGTCAGTTCGCCAACATCCGCGCCGAGGTGGGGCGCCGGGAGGCCGCGCTGCTGGTCCCCGAGGCCGCCCTGGCTCTGGACCGGGAGGGCACGTTCGTGTGGCGCGTGGGCGAGGACGATACGGCGGAGCGGGTCCCCGTGCGCACCGGGCTGCGCGTCGATTCGAGGGTCGAGATCGTCTCGGGCCTCGAGCCGGGAGATCGCGTCGTGTCCGCCGGTACCAACAAGGTGCGCGCGGGCTCGCGGATCCGCGCGGCCGGGGATCCCGTCTCGCGCCTGGCCGGCTCCGAGGGCGAGCCCGGGCCCACGGCGGCCGCCGAGGGCGAGCCCGGGAGCACGGCGGCTGCGGAGGGCGAGCCCGGGCCCACCACTGCCGCCGGGTCCGGAGGCACGCCCGGGGAGGGGTCGTGAAGCTCTCCCAGGTCTGCATCGACCGCCCGGTCTTCGCCTCGGTGCTCTCGCTCCTGGTGCTGCTCTTCGGCCTGGTGAGCGTGGGGCGCCTTCCCAACCGCGAGCTCCCGGACGTCGATCCGCCCATCGTGTCGGTCACGACGCTCTTCCCGGGGGCCGCGCCGGAGGTCGTGGAGACCTCGGTCACCCAGCCCCTCGAGGACAGCCTGATCGGCATCGAGGGGGTTCGCCACATCACCTCGACGAGCCGGGAGCAGGTCTCCCAGATCACCCTCGAGTTCGCGCTGAGCCGGGACATCGAGGCCGCGGCCAACGACGCGCGGGACCGGGTGGCCCGGGTGCGCAACGTGCTGCCCGAGGAGGTGGAGGACCCCGTCGTCGCCAAGCGCGACGCCGACGCCAACGCGGTGGTCTGGCTCGCCCTCTCCGGCGAGAACACCAACCAGATCGCGCTGACCCAGATCGCCGAGACCCGCATCAAGGACCGGCTCAGCAAGCTGCCCGGCGTGGCCACGATCATCGTCGGCGGCGAGCGTCGCTACTCGATGCGCATCTGGATCGACAACGACCGCCTCACCGCCCAGAACCTCACCATCAGCGACGTCCAAGAGGCGCTGCGCCGGGAGAACGTCGACATCCCCTCGGGCCGCGTGGAGAGCGGCGATCTCGAGTTCACGGTTCGCAGCCTCGGGGAGCTTCGCACCGTGCGGGGCTACGAGTCGCTGATCCTCACCGAGGTGAAGGGCGAGCCGGTCCGCCTGGGCGACGTCGCCCGGGTGGAGGTGGGGCCCGAGGACGAGCGCAAGCTCGTCCGCTACAACGGTCGCCCCGGTATCGGGGTCGGCGTGGTGAAGCAGTCGAAGGCCAATACGCTGACGGTGGCCGAGGTCGTCCGCGCCGAGGCCGAGCGGATCGCCGGGGAGCTCCCGGCGGGCATCCGCCTCGAGGTCGCCTTCGACGGCTCTCGCTTCATCCGCGAGTCGATCCGCGACGTCACCCGCACCATCTTCGAGGCGGTCGTGCTCGTGGTGGTCGTCATCTACCTCTTCCTGCGGACGGTGCGCGCCACGATCATCCCCGCGGTCGCGATCCCCATCTCCATCGTGGGGGCCTTCGCCTTCCTCTATGCCCTGGACTTCTCCATCAACACGCTCACGCTGATGGGGGTCACCCTGGCCATCGGCCTGGTGGTCGACGACGCCATCGTGGTGCTCGAGAACGTCACCCGGTGGGTGGAGGACGGGCACTCGCCGCTGGAGGCCGCCCGCAAGGGCATGGCGGAGATCTCCTTCGCCGTGGTCTCCGCCACGGTGGCGGCCGTGGCCGTGTTCCTGCCCCTCACGTTCCTGACCGACACCACCGGACGGCTCTTCCGCGAGTTCGCGGTGACGGTGGCGGCCGCCGTGGGCATCTCGGGCTTCGTGGCCCTGACCCTCTCGCCCGCCCTGTGCGCGCTGGTGCTGCGGCCCCGGGAGCCGGAGCGCGGCCTCAAGGCCCGCCTCGAGGCCCTGGTGCAGGCGGCCTCGCGCGCCTACGGGCGGGCGGCGCGGGCGGTGGTGGCGCGCCCGGTGCCCTGGCTGGTGGGCGGAGTGGTCTGGGTGCTGCTCGGCGGCCTGCTCTACGGCGCCATCGACGAGGAGCTGGTGCCCCGGGCCGACCGCGGCTTCTTCCTGGTGTGGACCGAGGCGCCGGAGGGATCCACGGTCACCTACACCGATCGCTATCAGCGGGAGGCCGAGGAGATCGTGCTCGCCACCCCCGAGGTGGAGCGCCTGTTCTCCATCATCGCGCTGGGTCTCGGGACGCCCGGGCTCGTGAACCAGGGCCTGCTCATCAACCAGCTGAAGACCGAGCGCGACCGCAGCCTGCAGGCGGTGGTGGACGACGTCGGCGACCGGGTGGCGGAGATCCCCGGCATCAAGGCGTTCTCCATCGTCCCCTCGCCCCTGCGCGGCTTCAGCTCGGACCCCGTCTCCGTGGTCGTCCAGGGGGAGTCGCTCGAGTCGCTCGCGGCCTACTCCGACGAGATCAGCCAGCGGATGAAGGACCACGGCGGCTTCAAGTTCGTCCGCAGCGACCTGTTCCTGAACAAGCCGCAGCTCGAGGTGGAGATCGATCGGGAGCGCGCGTCGGATCTGGGGGTCTCGGCCCGCGAGATCGCCACGACCCTGCAGATCCTGCTGGGCGGCCTCGACCTCTCCACCTTCAAGCTCTCCGGCGAGACCTACGACGTGGTGGCCCAGCTGCGGCGGGAGGCGCGCTCGAACCCGCGAGACCTGCTGGGGCTCTTCGTCCGCGGCCGCGGCGAGCAGCTCGTCCCGCTCGCCTCGGTAGTGTCGGCCCGGGAGACCGTGGCGCCCCGGGCGCTGCCCCACTTCGACCGCCTGCGCGCGGTGACCCTGACCTCGCAGCTGGAGCGCGGCTTCGCCCAGGGCGAGGCGCTCGAGACCGTCCAGGCCATCGCCGCCGACGTGCTCCCGGAGGGCGGCGGCTACCGGGTCTCCTTCAGCGGCGAGTCGGAGCGCTTCCTCGAGTCGGGCAACGCCCTCGTCTTCGCCTACGCCCTGGCCCTGCTGGTGGTCTACCTGGTGCTGGCCGCGCAGTTCGAGAGCTTCGTGCACCCGATCACGATCCTCGTGGCCGTCGCGCTCTCCTTCACCGGGGCGCTGCTCGCCCTGTACAGCGTGGAGTGGATGCGGGCGCGGGGCTGGGTCGAGCTCCCGGGCACCCTGAACCTCTACAGCAAGATCGGTCTGGTCATGCTGGTGGGCCTCGTGACCAAGAACTCGATCCTGATCGTCGAGTTCGCCAATCAGCTCCGGGAGCGGGGCCTGGCGTTGCGCGAGGCCATCCTCGAGGCGGCGCGTACGCGCTTCCGCCCGATCCTGATGACGGCCCTCGCCACCATCGCCGGCATCCTGCCGATCGCCCTCGGGTTCGGCGCCGGCGGCGAGTCGCGCGCGTCGCTCGGGATCGCGGTGGTCGGCGGGATGTTCTTCTCCACGGCGCTCACCTTCTTCGTGGTGCCCGCCACCTACGTCGTCATCGAGCGCCTGCGGGAGACCCTGGCCCGGCGGCGGCGGGCGCGGGCCCCCGCCGTCGCGGCGGCAGGGCAGGCGTGAGCGCCCACCAGGCGCTCACGTGAGCGCCCTCGAAGCCCTCGTCCTCGGACTGATCCAGGGTCTGACCGAGTTCCTGCCGGTCTCGAGCTCGGGACACCTGGTGCTCGCCGCGGCGCTCCTGGGAGCGACGGACGAGGGCATCGTCTTCGAGATCGCGGTCCACCTGGCCACCCTGCTGGCGATCGTCGTCTTCTACCGGCGGCGGATCGCCGAGCTCTTGGTGGGCGCGCTCCAGGGCCGCGCCGAGGCGTGGCGCTACCACGGCAAGCTGGCGCTGGCGACGGTGCCGGCGGTGGCGCTGGCGTTGTCGGCTCGGGACGCGATCGAGGCCCAGTTCGAGCGTCCCGCCGTGGCCGCGAGCGCGCTGCTGGTGACGGGGCTGCTGCTCTGGACGACCCGGACGACGCTGCCCCGGGCGACGGGCGCCGAGCCCAGCTGGAACGCCGCCCTGTGGATCGGCTGTGCCCAGGCCCTGGCGATGATCCCGGGGATCTCCCGCAGCGGCTCGACGGTGGTGGCGGCCCTGGCCCTCGGCGTGGCGCCCCTGGCCGCCGCCGAGTTCTCCTTCCTGCTCGGGGTCGTGGCGATCGCCGGCGCGGCGGTGCTCACCCTGGGCGACGCGACCGCGCTGGACCCGAGCCTGATCGCACCCCTCGCGGTGGGCGGGGCCGCGGCGCTGGTCTCGGGGATCGCGGCGATCTGGCTCTTCGTCCGGGTGCTGGGCACCCGCCACTTCCACCGCTTCGCCTACTACGTGTGGATCGTCGGCGCGGTCGCGCTGTTCTGGCTCGCCGTCGGCCCCTAGGCCCCGCCCCGGGCTTCGACGAGAGCGGGCCCGGTCTCCTGGGGAGACCGGGCCCGCGGTTTTCAAGACCGCTGCCTTCGACCGCTCGGCCACCTCTCCGCGAATGGAATCAGGAGGTTAGCGCTCTGGTCGATGGTTGATGCAAGCAGGATGCAAGCAAACCCATCATCCACTTGCGAAATCTCGGTCACCTACGCAGCCGACTCGAGGTTCTCCCGGATGATCCTGGGATGGCGCGCGGCGATGCGCAGCAACGCGACTGCCGGCCCCTCCGGCTTCCGGCGCCCCTGCTCCCAGTTGCGCAGCGTGTGAACACTGATCCCGACCGCACGCGCGAACTCTTCCTGTGTCAGACCAACGAAGCTCCTCAGCGCAGCAATGTCCTCACCCGACTCGAAGCGGCCCTTCATCAGGCGGTTGCGGAGGCGCCGCGGAATCGCGCTGGAAAGCTGTTCGTCGGTCAGCTCGGGGATGTCAGTCATGTGATTCGGTCCATGTGCGCGCGGTACATCATCCGCTCGCGCTTGTTGGCCAATCGGGCACCGATGATTCGGATCACGCCATCCTCTGGCTCAGTGTAGACGACCACCGCCAGCCCTCGATCGACGGGCCCGATCGCAATGAAGCGATCTTCGAAGTCCGAATGCTCGGCGTCGAAGATCTCCAGAATCTCGTCTTCGAACTCGAACAGACGCTTGGCCTCGGAGAAGGCAAGGCCATGCTTCCGCTGATTGCCGAGGTCCCTAGCATCGTCCCACTCGAAGTCCACACGAGCGCAGTATAAGCCAATGGCTTAGTCCGTCAATGGCTGACACAAAAGGGCATCCGGGGATGACGCGAGTTCCGAGGGGTTGAAGGATGAATGGGCCAAAGCCAGATGGTCGGCCGATTCCCAGCGGGAAGCCGGATCAGATTGGAGTGACCGCTGAACAGCGGCACAGAATGGTCACCGGGGAGCGCTTCGATGTAGGGAGACTTGCCGAGTACTGGATCGTCCGCGTGACGGTGGTTCGGTGGCTCCGACCGTGTATCGTCGAACGGGCAGAGGAGCCTTTCGAGTGCGCATTCGGCTCGGCATCGACCTGCAGGATGGAGGCCCGAAGCTGGGCCGAGGCAAGGTGCAGCTGCTGCTGGCCATTCGCGAGCACGGCTCGCTCTCGGCAGCAGCCCGCTCCATGGGAATGTCGTACCGACATGCCTGGATCCTCATCGATGAGCTGAACCGCAGCTTCGCGGACCCGGTGATCGTCTCCACGATGGGCGGCCCCCACGGCGGTGGTGCCCAGCTCACGCCCTGGGGCGCGGAGCTGGTCGATCGCTTCGACGCGATGCAGAAAGCGGCCGAAGCCGCGCTGGCCGACCACATCCGCGCCCTCGAGGCCCATGCCGCGGAGAGTGACGCACCGCAGCGCGCGACACGGCGCTCCAGGTCGCGCTAGCCACCGAGCCCGCGGCCATCACGGGCGGTGGTGCTCGCGCGCCGCTGGCTATATCCTGGCGGGAATAGCGGGTCGGAGAGACTCGACCCCGTAGATTCGAACCGGGCGCGGAGAGACGTTGGTCGTTCGAGCCACAGGCCTGTCGCGGCAGGCGAGGAGTAATGAGCATTGAGCCAGGCCTCGGAGCGCATCGAGCGTGGTGACATCTACATCGGGGGCGAATGGAAGGAAGCGCGCGGGAAGGACACGCTCGAGGTCGTCTCCTCAGGGACCGAGGCACCGCTCGGTCACGTTCCCGATGCTGCGCCCGCCGACATCGACGCTGCGGTCTCCGCGGCACGCGACGCCTTCGACAACGGTCCGTTTCCGTCGTGGAGTCCCGAGGAGCGGGGAGCAGCCATCGGCCGGCTCTCGAAGGCGCTTCAGGCGCGAATCGGGGATCTGTCCCCGCTCATCGCCCAGGAGACGGGTTGCCCCGTGCAGCAGGCACCGGGCGTTCAGGTCTTCGCCGCCACGATGGTGCTCGATCTCTATGCGCGCCTCGCGGTCGAGCATCCCTGGCAGGAGGAGCGTGCCGGGGCGCTGGGCGGCCGGGTTCGCGTACGGCGCGCGCCGGTCGGAGTCTGCGCCGGGATCATCCCGTGGAACGTTCCGATCTTCATTGCCGCAATGAAGCTCGGGCCGGCGCTGGCGGCCGGTTGCACGATGGTCCTCAAGGCGTCGCCCGAGACGGCGCTCGACGCCTATCTCCTCGCGGAGGCCCTGGATGAGGTCGGCCTGCCGCCCGGAGTCGTGAGCGTCGTGGCGGCCGACCGTGAATCGAGCGAGTACCTCGTCCGCCATCCGGACATCGACAAGGTGAGCTTCACGGGCAGTACGGTGACCGGTGGGGTGATCGGCGGAATCTGCGGCGAGCAGATCAAGCGCTGCACGCTCGAGCTCGGGGGGAAGTCGGCGGCCATCGTGCTCGAGGACGTGGACCTCGACGCTTCGATCGATTCGCTCGTCGGCTCGGGGCTGCTCAACAACGGGCAGGCGTGTGGGGCGCAGACGCGCATCCTCGCGCCGCGCAGTCGCTACGCAGAGATCGTCGACGCACTCGGCGCTGCCGTCGGTGCCATGAAGCTCGGCGACCCGCTAGACCCCGAGACCGCAATCGGCCCCGTCGCGAGCGGGCGTCAGCGCGACCGGATCGCCGTCTACCTCGAGAGCGGCCGCACGGAGGGCGCTCGCGCGGTGTGCGGCGGTGGCTTGTCGAAGTCCTTCGAGAAGGGCTTCTACGTCGAGCCGACCGTCTTTGCGGATGTGGACAACCGGATGAAGATTGCGCGGGAAGAGATATTCGGGCCCGTCCTCTCGGTGATTCCGTACGACGGCGAGGACGAGGCCGTCGCGATCGCGAACGACTCACCCTACGGGCTGTGCGGCTCGGTCTGGACCCGCGACGTCGAGCACGCGGCGGAGATCGCCGCGCGCATCCGCACAGGCTGCGTCGCTGTCAACTCGGCCGCGATCGTCGACTTCAACGCGCCCTTCGGTGGCTTCAAGCGTTCGGGCATCGGCCGCGAACTCGGGCCGGAAGGAATCGGGCCCTACACCGAGGATCAATCCATCATCTTGCCCGCGTCGTCCTGAACGACACGGGCGCAATCCATCGGGTTCGCGCTCGTCGCGATCCCCAAGAAGAGAGCAAGGAGGCCATCATGCAGGAGAAGCTCCAGTTCTACATCGACGGAGCCTGGGTCGACCCGATCGAGGCGAAGACGCTCGACGTCATCAATCCGGCGACTGAAGAGCCCATCGCCAGGATTGCGCTGGGCAGTGCCAAGGACGTGGACGTCGCGGTGGTCGCGGCGCGCAAGGCCTTCGCGACCTACTCCCAGACGACGCGCGAGGAGCGGCTCGCACTGCTCCAGTCGATCGCTGCGTCGTACCAGAAGCGCTACGACGAGCTCGCGCAGACGATCAGTCTCGAGATGGGGGCACCCCTGTGGCTCTCCAAGGCGGCGCAGGCCGCGACGGGTCTCGGCCACCTGACGAAGATGATCGAGATCCTGCAGGACTATCCCTTCGAGGAGAAGCAGGGCACGACACTCGTCCGCCACGAGCCGATCGGCGTGTGCGGGCTCATCACGCCGTGGAACTGGCCGGTGAACCAGATCATGTGCAAGGTCGCCCCGGCGCTCGCGGCGGGCTGCACCATGGTCCTCAAGCCCACCGAGATCGCGCCGCTGAATGCGATCCTGATCGCGGAGATCCTCCACGACGCGGGCGTGCCGGCTGGCGTGTTCAACCTCGTGAATGGCGACGGGCCGACGGTCGGTGCTGCGATCTCCAGCCACCCCGACATCGACATGGTCTCCTTCACGGGATCGACCCGTGCGGGAATCGAGGTTGCGCGCGCGGCCGCGCCCACCGTCAAGCGCGTCACCCAGGAGCTCGGCGGCAAGTCGCCGAACCTGATCCTCGACGACGCCGACCTCGCGAGCGCGATTGCCGGCGGCCTCATGAGCTGCACGATGAACAGCGGCCAATCCTGCAACGCGCCGACCCGGATGCTCGTCCCCGCTTCGCGGCACGACGAGGCCGTCGCCATCGCGAAGGCGACGGCGGAGACTCTGACCGTCGGCGATCCCGGAGACGAAGGGAGCCGCCTCGGCCCCGTGGTGAGCGAGGTGCAGTGGAACAAGATCCAGGGCCTGATCCAGGCCGGCATCGACGAGGGTGCGACCCTCGTGACCGGCGGAACCGGGCGGCCGGAGGGGATCGACCGGGGCTACTTCGTCCGTCCCACGGTCTTCGCCAACGTCCGCAACGACATGACAATCGCGCGCGAGGAGATCTTCGGGCCGGTGCTCTCGATCATTCCGTACCAGACGGAAGACGAAGCGATCGAGATCGCCAACGACACCACCTACGGACTCGCCGGCTACGTGTCTTCGGGCAACCTCGAGCACGCACAAGAGGTCGCGAAGAAGATCCGCGCCGGGCAGATCGCACTCAACGGCGCGCCGCCGGACTTCTCCGCTCCCTTCGGCGGCTACCGCCAATCGGGAAACGGGCGGGAATGGGGACGCGAGGGATTCGAGGAGTTCCTCGAGACGAAGGCGATCATGGGGTGGTCGGCCGCCTGAGCCAGCCAACACATTCGTCGCGGCTGCCCGGAGTCGTTGCCGCGCGCTTCATCGGCGCGGGGCAAGGCACATCCATGGACCATGCTCGGGACTCGTGGCGGCTCAGCGGTGCGTACGGCGCTCCCGTGACTGATTGCGACCTGCGACCAGGTCGGCCACGACATGAGACGCGTCGACACGGCCGAAGGGAGCGGGGATTACAGGGGATCACCCGGGATCAAGAAGGATCACGCAGGATCAATTCTGCTTGCATCCAGGCCACCCGGAACATGCTCTAAGTCATCAGAATCATTCGATAAAGTCGCCCCACCCCGAAACGAATTTCAAGACCCTGAAGAACCGCTGGGGCAGGACCCATCGCCGACACTGATCGCCTCGGAATGGTCTGGCGGAGCCGGTCGGATTCGAACCGACGAACGCTCTCGCGTTACCTGTTTTCAAGACAGAGGCGCCTTCGACCCACGGCTCTACTGAAGACGGCAGCGCGACTCTCGACTACAGCAGAAGCCGAGATCGTCGTCTAGGCGGGGAGCGTCACGGCCGCCTGCAGGTCGTCGCGAAGCTGCCGCGGCAACGCGCTCTTCGCATCGGCGATCCGCACCCGGGGCACGCCTCCGGAGATCTGGAACGCGCGGCGCAGCACACGGTCGTCCCAGACCGTCTGCAGGTCGTACCGGGTGAGGGATTCGCTGCGAAGCGCCTCCCCGAAGCCACCCAGCCAGCGGACGATCATGCGATTCGCGAGGTTGACGACCAGCGCGGAGTTGTTCGGATCGTCGAACACCCCGTTCTTGTGCTCGATGGGCGTCGCCCGGCGCCCCTCGAGGAGCCAGGCGGCGGAGACCATGTCGTGGCACACGAGGTCTTCGCTCGCGAAGACGATGCCGTGGTCGGGCTCGAGGACGTAGCCGTCGTCGGGTCCGAAGGTCGTCAGCACCCGGGTCGCACTGGTCAACACCAGGCGCTGCTTGTCGCGGATCTCGGCCACGGAGTTCGCGTCGGCGGTCTTCTCGGAGAACGTCGCGGCGTCGCGGTGGTACTCGAGCCGCGAGTCGTGTCGCCACCAGCCGACGGCGGCCTTGAGGGCCAGCGTGCTCCCCGCGAGCAGGTGCCGCGAGCAGCGGGGCATCAGGATCACGTGATCCACCTCGCGCAGCACCGCCGGCAGCATGAGCGGTCCCTTCCACGAGTCGCCGGCCTGCGGCATCGCCTCGAAGAAGCCGTCCCAGCCCGCCTCCTCGAAGGCATGGATCTCGGCGCCCGCGTCGATCACCGCCCGCGCCATGCCGGCGCTCTCCATCAGCGCGCGGGTGCTTCCGCGGATCGCGTCCTTGGAGAAGCGCACGAACTGCACGCCCGACATGTCGGCGACGATCACGCGACCGGCGCCCTTCTCCTTCAGCAATCCGATCATGGCCCGCAGCGCGACGGGGTCCGTCGTGGCGGGGTAGGGATTGCCGGAGTTGCAGGCCGGCTTCAGCAGCACGCTGTCTCCTCGCGAGAGCCACGAGAAGTCGGTCGCCGCCTGCGCTGCGCTGCGGACCGCAGCAACGGTCGCCCCCTCGCCCGTGCCGCGGGGAACGGCGTGCACGGCAACCGGTATCTCGCCTCCCCCGGCGTAGGAGAGAGCGGCGGGCGGGCTCGTCGGGCGTTCAGGCGCGGCGCCGGCACCGCGCGCTAGCGCAAGGCCGGCCATACCTGCTGCTGCGGCTCCGAACTCGCGGCGTGTCAAACGAGCTTCCATGCCTCGTAATGTAGGTGTTCGATTCGCCGATCTGCCATGGCCGGTACGCCGACGACGTCGACCGTATCGAGGGGTCGGCCATCACCGTGGCGAGTTCCGGGCTCTCCCCGACTCCGTACCTCGAGCCCCGCGACGACCCCCAGCTACTGCGCCTGGGGTTCACCCTCGAGGGACGCGCCCGGCCGCCGTCACGCCTCCGCAAATATCGACAGTATTTACCGTTACAGTATATACTGCGAAAAGTGCAGCTGGAGCCAATCCCGTGAGGACCCCCCGGAACGAAGGCGCGATCGAAGCACCGCGGCGCGAAACGATGCTGCGCGAGGCACGGACGGTGCTCGAGCTCGGGTCGCTCTTCCCCGACGCCGCTGCTGCGACGCGCAACAAACGCTTCGTGCGGGTGTTCGGCGATCGCAGCCCGCATGAGGCACATCGGGCTGCCCTGGCCGATCGCGCCACGGCTTGGTCTTCGGAGAGCTTCCGCACATGAGTAGACGGAACCCCGAGCCTTCCCGACGACGTCCCAGGGAAGACGAACCCTCCGGTCGCACCTACACGATCGATGAGCTGGCGGCGGCAGCGGGGCTGCCGAGCAGGACGGTGCGACACTACCAGACCGAGGGCTTGCTCCCCCCGCCCTATCGCGAAGGCCGCAGAGGGCTGTACGACGAGGGGCATCTCCGGCGCCTCGAGGTGGTCGCCAAGCTGCAGGACCGCGGGCTCAATCTCCGCACCATTCGCGACGCTCTGAAGCAGAGCGACCGCGGTCGGCTGTCGCTGCAGGACTGGCTGGGAGTCGAGGCCGACCTGTCCGCTCCGTGGCTCGACGAGTCCCCCCTCCTGCTCGACGAGGCGGCGCTGGGCGAGCGGCTCGGCGACGCCTCTCCGGCGCTACGAGCGGAGCTCGGTCGAGCGGGGCTGATCCAGCGCCAGGGCCGCGGCGAGAAGCGGCGCTACCTCGTCCCGAGCCCCAGACTGCTCGAAGTGACCCTTCGCTTGAACGCGTCGGGAGTCGACATCGCGTCGAGCGTCCGCGCCGCCGAGATCCTTCGCAAGAGGATCCGGCAAGCGTGCAATGAGATGATCCCGCTCTTCGCCGGTCGAATCGGAAAGGGGTTCGCCCGCGAGAAAAGCAGGGACGCGGTCGGGGAAGCGATCGGCGGGTTGCGCGATGTCGCGGGAGAAGCGGTGCTCATCATCTTCGCCCAAGAGAATGAAGCCGCGCTACGGCGCGCCATCCAGCGCGGCATCATCAAGCCGCCTGGAAAGGGTCGAAAGGGATGACGTCCGAGCACCACATCGAGACGCGACAGAGGAAGCCGCTGCAGAGGGCCGACGACGACCTCGAAGGTCGCGACCCCGACTACATCCGGGAACAGCTTCCCCTCTGGTGGCTGCTCTCCTACCTCTGGTTCCGTGCCGAGGTCAGGGGCATGGAGAAGATCCCGCAGAAGGGCCCGGCCCTGCTCGTGGGCAACCACTCCGGAGGCAACGTCACCCCCGATACGAGAGTGTTCGCCTTGGCGTTCAGCTCCTACTTCGGGGTCGAACGCCCTTTCTTCCAGCTCGCACACAGCCTCGTGCTCGAACTGCCGGGCATGGGCTGGGCGCGCAAGTGGGGCGCGATCCCCGCCTCCCCGGAGAACGCAGACCGCGCCCTGGCACGCGGCGCGGCGGTGCTCGTCTACCCCGGGGGCGATCGCGAGGTGGCCCGTCCGAGCTGGGAATCCGCGAAGGTCGACTTCGGAGGACGCAAGGGATTCCTGCATACGGCACATCGGGACGACGTGCCGATGGTTCCCGTCGTCTCCATCGGGGGCCAGGAGACCGCGCTCTTCCTGTCTCGGGGTGAGTCGCTGTCGAAGTGGCTCGGGCTCGACAGACGACTGCGGCTCAAGACCCTGCCCATCTCGTTGAGCCTTCCCTGGGGCCTGAACGTGGGGGACTTCCTGGGCCACATCCCGCTGCCGGCGAAGATCACGATCGAGGTGATGGATCCGATCGACGTCCGAGCCCGCTATGGCGACGATCCGGATTGGGATACCGCGTACGCGGAGGTCGTGGGCGAGATGCAGAACGTGCTGAGCCGGCTGCAGTCCGAGCGCCGCTGGCCGTTGCTGGGCTGAGCGATGCACTTCGTGATGCACGAGGACGTCGCTGCCTGCCGGAAGACGATCTGGAAGTTCCTCGCCGACCCGGCGAACTACCGCGGCTTCATGGACGGCCTCACCGGCTGGAGCCCGGTGGGCGAGACGCGTCGCGGCGTCGGGGCCCGCTTCCGGGTCCGCATGCGGATCGGGCCCGTGGACCTGGGCGAGCTGATCGAGGTCGTCGAGTTCGACCCACCGGCGGACCTGGCGTGGATCGGGGTGGCCGGAGTCGACCACCGGGGTCGCTGGCGCCTGCGCGAGTCGGAAGACGGGAGGACCCACGTACAGCTTCGCATCACCTTCCACACCCCGGGCGGCGTCGCGGCGTGGCTCGCCGACCGGGCCGCGACGCCGATCGTGGAACAACACTTCCGCCGATCCCTCGCCGCGCTGAAGCGACGGATCGAGGAGGGGGGCGTAGTGAAGGGAGCCCTGTCATGAAGAAAGCTCTGCGCATCATCTCCATCCTGATCGGGGTGCTTTCCTTCGCCACCGCGATGCGTTTCGCCTTCACGCCGGCTGGCGCGGCGGAGAGGCTCGGCATGCCTTTGCTCGAAGGGGTCGGCGCGAGTACTCAGCTCGGCGACATCGGCGCGCTCTTCCTGGCCGTGGCCGTCCTCGTCGGCCTGGCCCAGCGGCCTGGGCAGGCGCGGCTCCTGCTGGCTCCGGCGATCCTGGTGGGGTGCGCCGCCGTCATGCGGACCCTCGTCTTCCTCACCGGTCATGCCCCCTTCGCGCCCCAGTTCATCGTGCCCGAAGCGGTGATGGCGGGGCTGCTCTTCGCGGCCGCGCGCGCGCGGGAGGACGAGGTCGAGGACGAGGCCGGCGCGACACCGTAGGCACCACAGCGAACGAGACCGGAGGAATCCCATGAAGAACGTGCTCATCACTGGAGCATCGACGGGGATCGGGCGTGAGATCGCGCTGCATCTCGACCGACTCGGCTGGCGGGTCTTCGCCGGCGTGCGCAAGGCGTTCGATGCCGAGCGCCTGCAGAAAGACGCCTCGCCCGAGCTCCACACCTTGATTCTCGATGTCACCGATCCGAGTTCGATCCAGGCCGCGATCGAGCGGGTGGGCGAGGTCGTGGCCGACTCGGGGCTCGACGCGCTGGTCAACAACGCCGGCATTACGGTGAATGGCGCGATGGAGTTCATTCCGTTGGACGAGCTGCGCGAGCAGTTCGAGGTGAACTTCTTCGGCGTGGTCGCGACCACGCAGGCGGCGCTGCCGCTGATCCGCAAGGCGGATCGCGGTCGCATCGTCCAAATGGGCTCGATCGGCGGCCGCCAGGCCGCACCGCTCCTCGGGCCCTACGCGGCCACCAAGTATGCGATCGAGGCGATCGGCGAGGCGCAGCGCCGCGAGCTGCAGGTCTGGGGCATCGAGGTGATCGTGATCGAGCCCGGCGCCATCGCCACCCCCATCTGGGCGAAGGGCCAGGAGGCGGCGGCGGTCAAGATCGAAGGCAAGGGCGAACGGGAGCTCGAGCTCTACGGTTCGGCCTTCGACGCGCTCAGAGCGGTCGCGACCGAGGGGGAGCGCCGAGCGGTAGGCCCTGAGGCGGTCGCGAAGGTGGCCGAGAAGGCGCTCACCGAGGCGCGACCGCGTCCCCGCTATCTGGTCGGAACCGACGCCAAGATCCTGGCGCTGATCACGCGCTTCCTGCCCGACCGGGCGCGAGACGTTCTGACCCTGCGCATCATGAGGTATACCCGCGGCGCGTAGAGGCTCGTGCTCCTGATTCGGCAGGGCGCCGAAGCGCCGTCGTGCTTGCAAGGAGGATCCCAGATGAAACGTCTCACGAGATACGGCATCGCTCTCGCCGCCATCGCCGCGCTCCCGATCCGGGCAGATCAGGCGCCATCCGGGACGGACGCCCAGCGTGAGCAGGTCCGTGCGAACTTCCTTGCAGCGGACGCCGATGGCGACGGCGCCTTGACCCGCCAGGAGTTCACCAGGCTGATCGACCTCAACGCGCAGCACGACATCGGCCGCGCCCGGATGATCGCGAGGTTCAACCGCTACGACAGGGCGTTCGGCCGGGCCGACACGAAGGCAGACGGCGGCGTGACGCGAGAAGAGCTTTCCGCCTTCGCCGAACAGGAGCGCTGATCGGCGGTGATCGACCGCGCCCCGCAGGTTCGCCTGCGAAAGAAGGAGACCCATCATGAGACCGCTCTTCCTATCGCTTCTAATCGTTGGCGCGCTGGCAGTTCCGCCGCAGGCTCGAGCGGATGCATCTGCGAGCATCGCCGGGGCCTGCAAGACACTCGGCGGCACGTTCGAGACGGCTACGACCGGCTACGGCTCGGACGCGGTCACGAAGTTCACGTGTCGTTTTCCGGATGGATCGGGAAGGACCTGCGATTCGAGCGGAGCCTGCGGCGCGCTCGGTGCCACCAGCACCTCGCAGACGAGCGCAGAACCTGCGTCCTCGGAGCCCGCAGAGTCGGATGCCGACGCCTGCTACGACTGCCGCAAGGTCTGCGCGGATCGGTGCTCGAGCAGGGGACTACCTCGTGCTCAGTTGTCGTGCCGGCGCGAGTGCATTGAAGACCGATGCCAGGCTGAGTGCTCCGAGTCCGAGTAGGCAACACGAGCGCTCGAGACGCCGAAGTCCATGAGGCCCGCGTCGTCAGCCTGCAGGATGACCACGTTGGGTGAAACCGGAGCATCGCCTGCTCTTGCGAGCGCCCGAACGGTCGGCCCGCTTCGAGCTGCGAAGGGCCGGCGCCTTCGCATCCGCAATCAACAGGCCTCGGCGAGACTTCGTCTCGCAGGGTGAAGCGAAACGGAGTGCCGCTTGCGGCACTGAAGGAGACAGTTCAATGATCGGGCGTGTGATTGGCTACAGCGTGGTGGGGTTGGTCGTCTTGTTGGCCGGCTTGATCCTGGCAAGTCAGGTGATTCGACCAGCGGATCTGCATGACTTCCAGTCCGTAGACCTGTACAAGACCAGCGCGGCGCAGACTGCACCGGGCGATACCGACCTGCTCCTCCGGCTGGGTTTCGAACAGACGCTGGGCGGTGACTTGTCGGACGGCTCCTCGCTCGACGTCCACGTCTACCCGAATTTCCTGCCGCAGATCCGACGCTATGCCTGGTACCCCTATCGAGATTCGGATCGACTGACCGTGACGCCGTCCTGGGATCCTCAGGTGGCGTCCATCACACTGGACGGCAAGTCTCTTTCCTCGACGGATCCATTCGAGCTCAGTGCGGAAGACCACGGGCGTGAGTTCGTTCTCTCTGCGAAGACAGCCGACGGGGCTCGAGGTGCCGAGTACGTCATCCTCGTCATGCCCTACACGTTCCCGCCGCTGAGGACGCAGATCTCTTCCGTGGACGACGTAGCGCCGGGCATCATCACCGGCATGCAGGCGGCGCCCGGCAACCCGACGTTCTCCAGGCGGAGGCAGTTGCGGCTGCTCCTGTACGTCAGTGGCATCAGGGGCACCCGGGAGCTCGCGCGAAAGGCTCGAATGCAGACATTCGACGACTTTCTGGCAGCCGATCTCGCTCAGAGCCTGGACTTCGAGCACCGAGTGTATCTGCCGTACGTGAACTTCGTTCTCGACAAGTTCGGGACACCGCTCAAGTACAGCAACTACGCACCGAGCACGATCTATCTGCCCTTCACGACGACCAAGGATGAAGGGCTGCTGCCGAAGCACGGATTCGTCTACAAAGAGATGGTCATGGACAAGTCCGACAACTTCGCCGAAGCCATCACCCGCAGCTTCGTCGTCGGCAAGGGGGAATCAGCTAGGACGGAGATTCCGCGACATCTCGATCAGTTCGACGACGGCCATCACATCACGGTCACACCGTGGGAAACGGTCCAGAATCTGTTCTATCGGATTCATCCGGCTGGCACCAAGCTGAAGAACGGCGACCGTTTGGACGTGAACGTGACGAGCGCGTATCTCGTCGAGCTCGATCGGCAAGGCGACGTCGTATTCGAATGGGACTCGATCGATCACTTCCCCCCGGATCAGTCCACCAGCTATCTGCCGAAAGACCGCTATCCCGAATGGGACTACTTCCACACGAACGGGATTCGTTTTGCGCCCGGCAACGATCAACTGCTCGTCAGTGCGCGATACCTGCGCGCCATCGCCAATGTCGAGTATCCCTCCGGTGAGGTGAACTGGGTCTTGGCCGACCCGGCTTCCGACTTGAACCAATTCACGTATGTCGGTGACCCGCTGGGTGGAATCAGCACGCTTCACGCCGCGATCATGCGCGATGACGAGCTGCTCGTATTCGACAACGGCCACTACGACACGCCGGAATACCGCGAGGGTTCCATCATCTATGATGGGCCCATCGAGACCCGGCACAGCTATACCCGCGTGGTTTCCTACAAGCTCGATCTCACGGCGAAGACCGCGACCTACCAGCGGGAATGGACCTACCCCGAGCGACTCGCACGTACGGCGGGATACCTTATGTTCGTACCGAATGGAGACGGCGGGGAGAATCTGCTGATCAGCTGGGGCTCCGGCGGCGCTTTCACAGAGTACAACTCTGAGAACCAACTGGTCCTCGCCACCGATACAGGCGGCATGACCTATCGGTTCTACAAGGTCGACATCGACCACTGGGCGGAGTGAGTGGGTATGGCAGCGTGAACACCCACTGGCGGGAACCTCCCCCCCCATCGGCGAAGTCCTCTAGGGCAGCGCGATGCCATCCGCTGCGCGAGAAGCGGCTTCGCGATTCGGGGCACTCATCCGATCTCGGAGGGACTCCCTCTCGTGCTTCACCTGGCCCCACAGGTATCGCAGCGCAAAGGCAGCGGGAATGTAGTAGAGAAGGACGAAGATCCCGATCAAGCGTGCATTGTTCGAGGGAAGCTCGAACGCCAAGACCGTGGGCAGATCGATGAGATCGGTAAACAACCGAATGAAGATCAGAATGAAGAGCATCGGTGCGTTGCGCAGATACGCTGCGATGAGGAACGCAAAGCCGACGGCGAAGTTCCTCGCGAG
>CAYTZH010000024.1:0-16136 GCA_964442285.1 uncultured Spirochaetales bacterium
GCCTCCCCGCCGCGCGGCGCGCTCACGCGGCCTCCCCGCCGCGCGGCGCGCTCACGCGGCCTCCCCGCGCGCGCCGAGGCGCCGGGCCAGGCGGCGCACGGCCTCGGCCACCCGGTCGGGGGGCTGGCTCGTGTAGCAGAGCCGGATCCAGTCCCCGTAGGCCGAGCCACAGGCCGCGCCGGGCGCCACCACCACGCCGTCCTCGAGACAGTCCTCGAGCAAGCCCGGGACGCCGCGGGCGTCGAGCACCTTGCCCGCATCGACGAACAGGAAGGTGGAGCCGGCCGGCGGCGGAAGCCCCAGGGCCCGCGCCGACGCCTCCCCCGCCTCGCGGTAGAGGGTCCGGGCCCGGGCGAGCCAGGCGTCGCCGTCGCGCAGCGCCGCCTGCGCGGCGTGCTGGCTCGCCGTGGGCGCCTGGTAGGCCGTGTGGACCCCGAGCTTGTGGGCCTCGGCCACGGCCGCGTCGGGCCCCGCCAGGTAGCCGACCCGGTTGCCCGCCATCCCGTAGGCCTTGGAGAACGAGAAGACCGAGAGGGTGCGCTCGGGGGCGAAGGTGCCGAGGGAGACGTGCTCGCCGCGGAAGACGTAGTCCTCGTAGACCTCGTCGGAGACGAGCCACCAGTCGCGCTCCCGCGCCAGCTCGGCCAGCGCCGCCAGCCAGGACGCGGGCATCACCGCGCCCGTCGGGTTCGACGGCGTGGAGACGTAGAGCGCCACGGTCCGCGCGCTGGCGCGCTCCGCCACCGCCCGCACCGCGTCGTCCGCCGACGCCACCCGGTCGAAGAAGGGCACCTCCACCGGCGCGGCGCGCACCGTCTGCACCACGCCGCGGATGAGCGGCCAGAAGGGCGCCAGGATCAGCACCTCGTCGCCCGGGTCGGCCACGGTCGCCATCGCCTGCGCCAGACCGGCGGTGGCCCCGGCCACCACCAGCACGCCCTCGCGCTCCACCGGCAGCCGGTTGCGCTCGCGGAGCTTCGCGAGCAGGGCGTCGCGCAGGGACGGCAGCCCCGCGGTCGGGCCGTAGCGGTGCAGGCCCAGATGCGCGTCGACCGTCAGGTCCTGCATGCGCGCGCCCACCGCGGGCTCCATCCAGGTGTCGCCCACGTGGAGCGGGAAGACGGGGCCCTCGAGGTGCTCGACGCGATGGGCGACGGGCGAGAACACCGCCGCGTCGGGCAGGGCCCGGGTGGCCGCGGCGACGCGGGGGGCACGGGGCACCGGGCTAGGCCTCCACGAGGGCGACGCTCGCGGCGAGCACCAGCGTCGCGTGGTAGTAGAGCGGCAGTCCCCAGATCCGGTTGGCGAAGCCGGGCTGGACGAAGCGGTCGCGCGCGACGGCCAGGTCGGAGACGTAGAAGAGCGCCGCGCCGAGGAGCAGCCACTCGCCGCCCGGGCGCACCGCGGCCCCCACCGCGCAGGCGAGCATGGCGGAGATCACCGCCACGTAGGCCACCACCGGACCCTTCAGGCCCGCGGGAACGCGGGGACCGAGCCAGCGCAGCACGCCCGCCGCGGGCAGCACGAGGACTGCCGCGGCCGCCGCCGTGGCGACGGGGGAGACGCCGAAGCGCAGGAAGGCCGCCACCAGCCCCACGTGGCCGAGCAGGAAGGCCAGCACGCCCAGACGGAAGATGGCATCCGGCTTGGGGATGAGGAGCACGTCGCCGAGCCAGCAGAACGCCAGGGCGACCAGGACCACCCGACCGTAGGGGGTGTCCGCTGCGCCGGCCGCGACGGCGGTCGCCAGGAATCCCGTCGACGCCAGGGGCTTGGCCACCCAGCGACCCGCGACGACGTCGCGCGCTTCGAAGACCAGCAGGGCGACCAGGGCGATCTCGGTGACGGCGATCCAGGTCCACACGCGCGCAGTCTACTCGTTCTTCCGGGTTCCCACGGCGCGCAGTCTACCGGTTCTCGGCCCTCGTCGAGCGGGGCTCGACGAGGCCGCTACACTGCGCCCGCCATGGAAGCCCTCCCCGCCGTCTCCCTCGCCGCCGTCCCCGGTCGCCGCCGCCAGACCCTCGAGCTCGGCGGCGAGATCGAGCGCCGCGGCTTCGGCGGGATCTACTGCGCGAGCTTCGGCGACGCCCTCGGCCTGTGCGAGGCGCTGGCCCTCACCACCGAGCGCATTCCCCTCGGCACGAGCATCGTCAACCTCTACACGCGCCACGTGAGCGAGTACGCGCAGACGGCCTCGCTGATCCACGAGCTCTCGGGCGGGCGCTTCCGTCTCGGCGTGGGCGTGAGCCACGGGCCCATGCTGCGCCGGCTCGGCGTCGAGGGCGGCAAGCCCCTCACCGACATGCGCCGCTTCGTGGAGGAGCTGCGCGCCGTGCCCCGGGTCGGCGAGCTGCCGCCGGTGGTCGTCGCCGGGCTGCGCAAGGGCATGGTCGCGCTGGCGGGGGAGGTCGCCGAGGGCGTGGTCTTCGCCAACGTGGCCCGCTCCCACGTTCCCGCGTCGCTGTCGGCGCTGCCCGACGCACGCCGCGGCGACCCGGACTTCTTCGTGGGCAACATGATCCCCATCTGCATCGCCGACGACGCGGCCGCCGCGGCGGCGGTCAACCGCAAGACCCTGGCGGGCTACTGCCTGCTGCCGAACTACCGCAACTACTGGCGGGAGGCGGGCTACGCCGAGGAGATGGACGCCGTGGAGAAGGCCCTGGCCGACGGCGACCGCGCGGGGGTCCCGTCGCTGCTCTCCGACCGCTGGCTCGCGGACACCACCCTGTTCGGCAGCGCCGCCGCCATCCGCGAGGGCGTGGCCGCCTGGCGCGAGGCCGGCGTGTCCACGCCCATCCTCGTGCCGTCGTCCGCCAGCGGCGGACAGTTCCAGGCCTTCGAGGAGCTCTTCCGGGCGTTCGCCTAGCCGCTCTCGCCCGCGCCTGGATGGCCGCGCGCACGACGTGGGAAAGGGTCCCGATGTAGACCAAGCGGACCGTGCGGCACCCGCGGTTCTTCCAGGCGTGGGGCCGCGTCACGCGGAAGTGGAGGGAGTGGCCCGGGCCGAGGTCGAACTCGTCGTCGTCCACCTGGAAGGCCACCCGGCCCTCCTCGCAGACCACGACCACCTCGGCGTCGACGGGCCTTGCGGATGCGCTCGGCCATGCGCCGGATCTTGGAATCGGGGACCGCCATTCGCGCCCGGTGTTACCCCGACACCGATCGCGCGTCAATCGCCGCGTCGGTATGCTGGACGCCGTGGGCGACTTCGAGGTGGACACGCGGCTCGAGCCCCTGGCGGAAGAGGGGGCCTTCCGGGGCGAGCTCAGCCCGGACTGGGAGATCTGGGGCCCCAACGGCGGCTACGTGGCCGCCATGGCGCTGCGGGCCGTGGGCCTGCGGGCGGCGATCCCCCGACCGGTCTGCATGAGCGGCCACTTCCTGCGCGTCGCCGACTTCGGGCCCGTCGAGCTGCGGGTGGAGGCGCTGCGCCAGGGCCGACGCTCCGAGTCGTTCCGGGTCTCGGTGACCCAGCACGGCAAGGGCGTCTTCGAGGGGCTGGCGCGGACCGCCGCCGAGGGTCCCGGCCTCGACCACCGCCACGCGGCCGCGCCCGAGGTCCCCGAGCCTGAGACGCTGCAGACCCCTCGGGAGCTGCGCGCACCGGACGATCCGGGTCCCCCCTTCCCGTTCTGGGACAACTTCGAGCAGCGGGTGGTGGGCAGCGAGCGCTTCCGGGGCCGGGCGGTGTCCCGACCGCCGGTCTGGCGGGAGTGGTACCGCTTCCGCCCCCGCGCCCGCTTCGACGATCCCTTCGTCGACGCCGGCCGGCTGCTGCTGCTGCTCGATACCCTGAGCTGGCCGGCGGCCTGCCAGCCGCACCCGGAGGCCCCGTTCACCGCCCCGAACCTCGACGTGACCGCCTGGTTCCACGCCCTGGAGCCGACGAGCGAGTGGCTGCTGGCGGATCACGAGAGCCCCGTTGCGGGGGGCGGGCTGATGGGGACGGTGGGGCGTGTCTGGAGCCGCGAACGACGGCTGCTGGCCAGCGGCGGCGCCCAGCTCTTCTGCATTCCCCAGCGGGGCTGAGGCCCGGCGGAGCTGAGGCCTCAGAAAGCCGAGAGGGTTCCGCCGGAGGACCTTCGTGTCGAAGATCCGGACCCGACGGAACCCTCCCGGAAGAGCGAGAGAGGCTCGACCCCTCCCTAGCTGGTGGACTCGCTCGGCGCGAGGGCCGGGCGCGCACCCACCGGCGCGCCGCCGGCGGGCGTGCCCGTCACCTGGTCGAGCAGGCCGGCGCCGCCCGGCATGTCGTAGGCGTGCATGCCGTGCTCGCCGAGGTCCAGACCCTCGATCTCCTCGTCCTCCGAGACCCGCAGGCCCATGGTGGCCTTGATGACCAGGAACAGGCCCATGGCGCAGGCGAAGGTGAAGGCGCCGTAGCAGAGCACGCCGACGAGCTGGGTCATGAAGCTGTGCTCGGGGTTGGTGGAGAAGATCCCCACCGCGAGCGTGCCCCAGATCCCGCACGAGAGGTGCACCGAGATGGCGCCCACCGGGTCGTCGATCTTGAGCCGGTCGAAGAGGATCACCGAGCCCACCACGATGACACCCGCCACCAGGCCGATGATCGCCGCGGTGAAGGGCGTGGTGACGTCCGCACCGGCGGTGATGCCGACCAGCCCGGCCAGGATGCCGTTCAGGGCCATGGTGAGGTCCGGCTTCGAGGACACCATCCAGGAGGCGAACATGGCCGCCACCGCACCCGCCGACGCCGCGATCGAGGTGGTGACGAGCACCAGCGAGGTCAGCGCCGGGTCCGCGGAGAGCACCGAGCCGCCGTTGAACCCGAACCATCCCAGCCACAGCAGGAAGACGCCGATGGCCGCCAGGGGCATGTTGCTGCCCGGGATGGGCGTCATCTTGCCGCTCGAGGCGTACTTGCCCAGGCGCGGCCCGAGGAGCATGGCGCCCGCCAGCGCGCCCCAGCCGCCCACCGAATGGACGAGGGTGGAGCCGGCGAAGTCGTAGAAGCCCATGCCGTCCAGGAAGCCGCCGCCCCACTTCCAGGAGCCGGCGATGGTGTAGACGAACGCCACGAAGATCGTGGCGAACACCATGAAGGAGGGCAGCTTGATGCGCTCGGCCACGGCGCCCGACACGATCGTGGCGGCGGTCGCGGCGAACATCGCCTGGAACAGGAAGTCGGTCCAGTACGTGTAGCCGCCGTCGGCGTAGGCCACCGTCAGCCCAGCATCGTCAGTGGTGATGCCGAGGCCGGCCCAGCCGAGGAACCCGTTGAAGTCGCCGGGATACATCAGGCTGAAGCCGATGATGGCGTAGGTCAGGATGCCCACGCTGATGATGAAGGTGTTCTTGAACAGGATGTTGACCGTGTTCTTGGCGCGGGTGAGTCCGCTCTCGAGCGAAGCGAAGCCGAGGTGCATGATGAACACCAGGCCCGCGCAGAGCATCATCCAGACGTTGTTGGCGGTGAACACGCCGGGGCTGACCCCGTCGTCCGCCAGGGCGATTCGCGGCATTGCCAGGGCACCGAGTGCCAGCGCCGCTCCGAGCATCCTTACCATTGTCTCCTCCGGGGTGGGAATCTGCCGGCTCAACAAAGCAACGCTCGTGCCAGCCCGGAAACGAACGCAGCGACGTCCCGAGCCACCCCACGGGGCGTTCGTTGTGCCGAAAACAGCGCACATCGACCGGCAGCGCGCTGGGAGGTTGAGCAGGGGCTTGCCCCTTCCTTGGGCATGGGGTCTCGCCCGGGGGAGGCCTCGGCGGCTCGCCCGGGACCGCGCGCGGGCCCTCAAGGATCCGGCGCAACCTTTCGAAGAAGCCAGCTGTGATGCGGCACCCCCATCGAACCGCCAGGCTCGTGTGGCTGGGCGGGCTGGGCGCCTCGCTCGTGGCGGCAGGCTGCGCCAGCCCCCCGCCGCCGCCGGCGCCCCACGCGGTGGAGGTCGAGGTCTACCGGCGGGCGGAGACCGACCGCAGCGAGCAGCTCTCCCGCGAGATCGAGCGACTGAGGGAGGACCTGCGCCAGGCCGAGGCCGCCATGGTGGCCATCGAGTCGGGCCTGCGGGGCACCCAGACCCGCGCGGACGCGGTCTCGGCCCTCGCCGACGCGCGGATCCTGGTGGAGCGGGCCCGGGAGATGACCCCGTGGCGGCCGGCGGCCATCGAGGAGGCCCAGGCCAAGCTCGACGAGGCCGACGGCCAGCTTCGGGACGGCAACTTCGGCTCGGCCATCTTCTTCTCGTCCCGCGCCAGCCGCATCGCGGGGAACCTGATCGGCGAGGCCAAGCGGGTGGACCAGACGCGCGAGGCCCGCTTCGTCGCCGGCGCCCGGGTGAACCTGCGCGCCGCGCCTTCGACCGAGGCCCGGGTCATCGAGACCCTCGTCGAGCAGACGCCGGTCTTCCACGAGCGCACCGAGGGCGATTGGGCCCTGGTGCGCACCACCGAAGGCCAGGTCGGCTGGATCTGGGCGCCGCTGCTACGCGACTCGTGAGCCCGGCGCGGACCGAGGGGCTCAGCCGGAGGCGGGCGCCTCCGCGCACACCACGCAGTCCTTGCCCGAGTGCTTCGCCTGGTAGAGGGCGCGGTCCGCGTCGTTGAAGAGGGCCTTCTCGTCGCCGTGGAACTGGGCCACGCCCACGGAGACGGTGATCGACAGGCGCCGACCCGCCTCGTCCTCGAAGGGCAGGCGGGCCTCCCGCACCTCCGTGCGGACCTTCTCGGCCAGGGCCTCGGCGCCCTCCCGATCGGTCTGGGTGGCGAGCAGGGCGAACTCCTCCCCGCCGTAGCGGGCCAGCAGGTCGGTCTCCCGCACCACGCCGTTCATCACCTCCGCCACCTGCTTGAGGACGGCGTCGCCCACCGCGTGGCCGAAGCGGTCGTTCAGCTTCTTGAAGTCGTCGATGTCCATCAGGATGAGCGAGAGCGGGCTCCCCGTGCGGGCGCTCCGCCGCATCTCCCGCCCCAGGTGGTCCTGGAAGAAGCGGTGGTTGTGGAGCTTGGTCAGGCCGTCGGTGATGGAGAGCTGGCCCAGCACCTCGTTCATGCGCTGCAGCTCCTCGTTCTTGGCCACGAGGCGGGCGTTGGCGGCCTCGATCTGCACCCGGTTGCGCTCGATCTCGAGCTGGTTCGCCTGGAGCCGCGCAGTCATCTCGTTGAAGACGTTGGTCAGCACCTCGATCTCGTCCCGGCTCGACGGCCGGGGGATCACCACGTCGGTCTCGCCGCCGGCAATGCGCCGCGCGCCATCGGAGAGGGCCTGGATCGGCTTCACGATGGAGCGCGCGATCTGGAAGGCGATCAGCCCGAACAGGAGCACGATTCCCAGGTTGATGGCGAGGATCTGGCTGATCACGGACACCACCGGGGCGAAGACCTCGTCGTAGGACTGCTCCACCACGAGGCTCCAGCCGAAGCGGGAGAAGCGGAGCGCGCTGCCGACCACGTGCTCGCCAGCCGCGTTGGTGTAGTCCTCGACGCGGGGCGCATCCTCGAGGGACGGAAGCGTCCTCGCGTAGTTCTGGCGGGCCGGAGCACCGTCGCTGCGGACGAGGGTTCCGCCGTCGGGACCCACCAGGTACATGGCGCCCTGGGGACCGACCTCCGCCGTGGCGAGCACCGCGTGCAGCGCATCCAGATCCATGACGGCATGCAGCGATCCCAGCGGCTTCGACGTCTCCACCTCGACCGGCGACGACGCCACCTGCACGCGTTCCGGGCCCAGCTGCAGCAGCTCGCTGAGGCGCGCGCCGCTCACCGAGCCCAGGCCGCGGCGCTGGCTCTCGTCGAGCGGGAACTCGGTGCCCACCCACAGCAGGACCTCGCCCTCCCGGTCGAGCAGGAACAGCGCCTGGTACTGGTGGAAGCGCTCGAGGACGTAGGCGAGGTAGCGCTCGATCTCGGCCCGCGCCCGACCCGCCCGCCGTGCCGACGCCATCCGCGGGACGTTCTCCACGACGGTGGTGCTGCGGGCGAAGGTCTCGATGTCGAGCCGGCGCTGGGAGTACCACAGCTCGAGCCGCTCGGCGGTGCTGTCGAGCAGGGCCGGCAGCTTCTGGTCGACCTTCTGGCGCAGGAAGGCCTGGATGGAATGGGTCGACACGCCGGTCACCACCAGCGACGTCACCAGCGCCGCGGCGAAGACCGAGACGATGATGCGCGACGGGAGGCTGCGCAGGGGGCGCGTGAGGGCCGGAACCACCCGCTCGCGCAGATAGGTCCCGATGCGTCCCGATGAGGTCTCCGGACCGTCCAACCGAGGGTACTCCTTCCCGGTCGCTGCATCGGAAGAAGCCTGGAGGTTCTTTACCGGAGCCTTCCCCAGGGGGGGGGCATCCCGCCGCCGCCCGGGCGGCGGGCTTCCCCGGCAGGGGCCGTCAAGGTCCCCGGTCGGGGCTCCGAAACGCCACGGCGGAGAACCCGCCCGATCATGCAGCCCTATCTGCTCGTGCCGCTGGTGTCGGCATTGACCTCGATGATGCTGATGGCGGCGATCCTGGTCCGGGACGCCAATCACCCGTCCAACCGGCGGGCGGCGCTGCTCGTGGCCGGGGCGGTGTGGTGGGCCGCATGCGAGGTGCTGTGGAATGCGGCCGAGCGGCCGGAGACCGTGCTGGCCCTGGTGCGCCTCTCCGCCTTCGGCTTCGTGTTCCTCGGTCCGTTGGCGCTGCACCTCTTCCTGGACTCCTCGGCCGCACCGGCGCCGCGGCTGCGACGCCTGCTCCCGGGCGCCTACGCACTGGCCGCGGTCTTCCTGGCCATCACCCTCACGACCGACTGGATCCACACCGGCGTGCGTCGCATGCCGTGGGGCTGGGCGTACGAGCTCGGTCCCGCCTACCTCCTCTTCTACGCCTTCACGGTGAGTTGCGTGGTCGCCGGCATGCACGCCCTGTGGCGGGCCTTCCAGGGGACGAGCTCCCGCAGCGAGCTCGCCCAGGCGCGGCTGCTGATCGCGGGGACGCTGATCCCCCTGAGCGTCGCGTCCGCCACCGACGGCCTGCTGCCGCTCGCCGGCATCCAGGTTCCGCGGCTGGGGACGGCGTCGTTCGCCCTGCTGGCGGCCGTCATCGCCTGGAAGTTCTACCACTTCGGCTACGCCCTGATCGCACCGGGCGACTCCGGCCGCGAGATCCTCGAGAGCCTGCGCGACGGCGTCGCCACCACCCGCCTCGACGGAGGCGTCCGCTCGGTCAACGCCAGCTTCGCCCGGCTGATGGGCTGTCGGCCCGCGGCCCTGGAAGGACGGAACGTGCGCCTGCTCATCCCCGCGCTGCCCCTGGATCCGCCCCGGGAGGTGAGCAGCCTGGAGTGCGAGCTGCGCTCCGCCCGGGGCGCGGCCATCCCGGTCTCCGTGTCGACCGCGCTGCTCCACGACAAGCAGGGGGACCCCATGGGGCTGGTGCTCTCCGCGCGCGACCTGCGGGAGGTCGTCGA
Source organism: uncultured Spirochaetales bacterium (assembly GCA_964442285.1). Taxonomy (GTDB): domain Bacteria; phylum Myxococcota_A; class UBA9160; order UBA9160; family JAFDET01; genus CAYTZH01. The sequence goes on from CAYTZH010000024.1 coordinate 9,412, forward strand.
GCTGCGCAACCAGCTCGTCGTGTCGGGACGGCTGGCGGCCGTCGGAGAGCTGGCCGCGGGCATCGCCCACGAGATCAACAACCCCATGGCCTTCGTGCGCGCCAACCTGGCCGCGCTCGCCCGGCTCTGGGAGGAGCTGGGCGAGCGCACGAACCGGGACCGGGATGCCGAGGAGACCCTGGAGGAGGGCCGGGAGATCCTGGCCGAGTGCATCGAGGGCGTGGAGCGCACGACCGACATCGTCCGCGACATCAAGGGGTTCTCCCAAGCCGGCTCGACCCCCGACGAGAGCCTCGATCTGAACGAGGCGCTCGTGGCGGTGCTGCGGGTGGCCGACTCCCAGCTCCGCTACCGCGCCCGGGTCGAGACCTCCTTCGCCGAGGACCTGCCCTGGGTGCGCGGGTCCGGCCAGGAGCTCAAGCAGGTGTTCCTCAACCTGCTGATCAACGCCAGCCACGCCGTGTCGGAGGGCGGGCGGGTTCGCGTCGAGACCCACCGGCTGGCGGGCGACGCCTTCGTGACGATCTCCGACGACGGCTGCGGCATCTCGAACGATGCGCTCGAGCGGATCTGCGACCCCTTCTTCACGACGCGCCCTCTCGGTGAGGGCACCGGCCTCGGGCTCGCCATCTCCCACCAGATCATCCGCAACCACGGCGGCGAGATCACGGTGGAGTCCCGGCCCGGGCAGGGCACGGTGTTCCGCGTGCGCCTGCCGGGCATCGCCACGCCCTGAGGCTCAGCGGCCCAGCCGCGGCGACACCTCCTCCATCAGCAGCGAGAGCGCCTCGGCGGGCGGGTGGCCGCGGAGGTCGAGGGTGATGCGGTGGGCGCCCTGGGCCGCCAGGGCGGCGATCCGCTCGGCGGCCCGATCCGGCCCGCCGAAGACGTGATGGCGCTCGACATCGCCGAACCACTGGGCCGCGGGACCCGCGCGCTGCAGCGCCGCGCGCGCCTCCTGCTCGTGCACGCCGAGCACGCCGATGGCGAACACGCTCACCTCGAGGTCCTGCGGGGTGCGGCCGGCCTCGGCCAGGGTCCGGAGGCCCGCCTCCAGCTCGTGAGGCAGGGGACAGTTCCAGCCGTCCGCGCACGTGGCCAGCATGCGCAGCATCCGCGGTCCGCGCGCCGCCACCACCAGGGGCACCGGCAGCTCCGGACGCGGATGGATCCGCGCGCCTTCCGCCCGCGCGAAGCGACCCCGGTAGTGAGCCGGGTCGTCGCGCCAGAGCACCTGCAGGCACTCGACCGTCTCGCGGACCTGCTCCACCCGCGCTCCGGCGGACAGGGGGGCGAAGCCGAGCTGGGCACAGGCCTCGGCGTAGGTCATGCCGCCGGCGCCGAGCCCGAGACGCAGGCGACCCGGTGCCAGGCTCGCCAGGGTGCCGGCCTGCTTGGCCAGCAGGGCCGGCGCCCGGAACGGGGTGGCCAGGATGAGCGGTCCGATCGGCACCCGCCGCGTCGACGCAGCGAGCGCCGAGAGCAGCGTCCAGCACTCGAGCACCCCGGCCTCCGGCCGGGTGACGTTCAGCAGGTGGTCGGGCACCCAGAGCCCGTCGATGCCGGCGACCTCCCCGGCACGTCCGAGGGCCAGGACGTCGGGTCCCGAGATCCCGTGGGCGGGAAGGATCCAGTCCAGGGCGGGGCCCGCGGCTGCCATTGCTCCTCCAGCTCGGTGCGCGCCCGCACCTCCAGCTCGGTGCGCGCCCGCGGGAGTGTACCGGGCGGGCGAGGCGGGGCATCGGCGCCGCGCCGGCTCCGGGGGTAAGCTTGCGGTCATGGACGCCCCCGAGCCCCGCGTCCCGCCGGCGGGTCCGTCGCGGGAGCTGCCCGCGACGCTGCCGGCCGCCGCCCAGGAGTTCGCCCGCCACACGAGCCCGCGCATCCTGGCGGCGCTGGTGGCCGGCTTCGCGGTCTGGCGGCTGGCGCTCCTGCCCGCGGCCGGGCCCTCTCCGGCCGAGCTGCTCGTCGTCGTCGCGCTCGTCGGGTTCTGGCCGCTCCAGGAGTGGCTGATCCACGTCTTCATCCTGCACTTCCGACCGCGGCGGATCGCCGGCCGGGTGGTCGACTTCCGGGTCCCCCAGCTCCATCGCGCCCACCACGCCGACCCCTGGCGGCTCGAGCTGGTCTTCATCCCGGTGCACGTCTTCGCCTTCGCGCCCCTGCTCGTGGCGGCCATCGCCCTGCTGGCCGCGCCGGCGCCGGCCGTCGCGGCGACAGCGCTGGCCCTCTACTTCGCCCTCTCGCTCCACTACGAGTGGGTCCACTTCCTGGTCCACACCCGCTACCGGCCGCGCTCGCGCACCTACCAGCGCCTCTGGCGGAACCACCGCCTCCACCACTTCAAGAACGAGCGCTTCTGGTACGGCGTCACCATGCTCGGAGGCGATCGCCTCCTCGGAACGGGGCCGGATCGCGACGCGGTGCCGACCTCGGCCACGGCGCGCACGCTCGGTCTCGAGCGGGGCCTGGGCGCGCCTTGAGCCTCTGGTCGACGATGCGCGGCGATTTGGAGGCCGTGGAGCGCAACGACCCGGCCGCCGGCGGTCGCGCCGAGATCCTGCTCTGCCACACGCCGCTCCACGCCATCTGGCTGTACCGGATCGCCCACCGACTCCACGCCCGCTGGAGCCGCACGCTCCTGGCGCGTTGGCTCTCGGTACTGGCGCGGTTCTGGTCCGGCGTGGAGATCCATCCCGGCGCCGTGATCGGCGAGCGCTTCTTCATCGACCACGGGACGGGCGTGGTGGTGGGCGCCACGGCCGAGGTGGGCGACGACTGCTTCCTCTTCCACAACGTCACGCTGGGGGGCACCGGGCACCACCACGGCAAGCGCCACCCGACCCTGGGCCACGGCGTCTTCGTGGGCACCGGCGCCGTCCTGCTGGGACCGATCCACGTGGGCGACCGCGCCAAGATCGGCGCCAACTCCTTCGTGCGCATGCACGACGTCCCCGCCGACTGCACGGTGGTGGGCAGCCCCGCGCGGGTGGTGAAGCGCAACGGACGTCGGGTGGAGGAGGAGCTCGCCCCCACCCGGCTTCGGGAAGAGACGATCCGCATCGCGGCCAACGACGCGTGAAGCCCCCACCCGACAGGAGATGCCCATGAGCGACCCGTTCGTCGACCTGGATGCCACCGCGCAGGCGGAGCTGGTGAGGAGCGGCCAGGCGAGCCCCGCGGAGCTCGTGGACGCCGCCATCGCCCGCATCGAGAAGCTCAACCCGGACCTGAACGCGGTGATCCACGAGCGCTTCGAGGCCGCCCGCCGGGAGGCCGCCGCGCCGCTCCCGGAAGGGCCCTTCCGCGGCGTGCCCTTTCTGCTCAAGGACCTCGGCGGCAGCGCTGCCGGGGATCCCTTCCACCTCGGCAGCGCCTTCCTCAAGAACCGCGACTTCCGCGCGGCGCGGGACGCCTACTTCACCGAGAAGATCCGGCGGGCCGGCTTCGTGATCCTGGGCCGGACCAACACGCCCGAGCTCGGCCTGATGCCGACCACCGAGCCGACGGCCTACGGCCCCTCGCGCAATCCCTGGAGCCCGAGTCACTCGCCGGGCGGATCGAGCGGGGGCGGCGCGGCCGCGGTCGCCGCGCGGCTCGTGCCGGTAGCCCACGCCAGCGACGGCGGCGGCTCGATCCGCATCCCCGCGGCCCACTGCGGGCTGGTGGGACTCAAGCCCACCCGCGGCCGCTCGTCGTTCGGGCCCGATGTGGGAGAGCGCTGGCACGGCTTCTCGGTGGAGCTGGTGGTGAGCCACAGCGTGCGCGACACGGCCGGCGTGCTGGACGCGGTGGCCGGCCCGATGCCCGGCGACCCCTACGCCGCCGCCCCGCCGGCCCGTCCCTTCGCCGAGGCGCTCGCGCGCGATCCCGACCGGCTGCGCATCGGCCTGCTGGCCCGCGGCGTGCGCGACCTGGCGCTCGTCCCCGAGTGCGAGGCCGCCGTGCGCCACACGGCGAGCCTGCTGGGCGAGCTGGGCCACGAGATCGAGGAGTCGCACCCCGCAGCCCTCGACGACCCGGAGCTGGCCTCCGCGGTGGCCAAGGTGATCATGGCCAGCACGGCCCGGGCCCTGGCGGGCTGGGCGGAGAAGACCGGCGTCGAGCCGGGACCCGAGGAGGTCGAGCCGAGCACGTGGACCCTGGCGCAGGTCGGCCGGCAGCTCAGCGCGCCGGACTACCTGGGCGCCATCGACCGCGTCCACGGCTACGGGCGCCAGATCGCGGCCTGGTTCGACGAGGGCGGCTTCGACCTGCTCCTCTCCCCCACCTGCGCCGATCTGCCCCCGGAGCTGGGAAGCTTCGCCTCCCCGCCGGACCAGCCCCTGGCGGGCTTCGCCCGGGCCGCCGTGTACGCCTGCTACACCTCGCCCTTCAACGCCACGGGCCAGCCGGGGATCTCGCTGCCGCTCCACTGGTCGGCGTCGGGCCTGCCCGTCGGCAGCCAGCTGGTGGCTCGCACCGGGGGCGAGGACCTGCTGCTGCAGGTGGCGGCCCAGGTCGAGCGCGCCCACCCGTGGATGTCGCGCAAGCCGCCGATCTGCGCCTGAGGCCTCAGGCCGCCGCGGGCTGCGCCTTCTGGTCGTCGAGCTCGGCGGCGATGAGTCCGCGCACGCGTTGGGTCAGGTCGTCGACGGAGAGGTCGGCGAAGGCTTCGCAGGGCAGCGGCTCCAACACCTGGATCCGGATGTCGTGTCGACCGCGGATCACCACGCCCTTCTTCGGGAGCGCGTGGTGGGTCCCGTGGATCACGATGGGCAGGATCGGCCGCCGGCAGCGGAGCGCGAGCTCGAAGGCCCCGGGCTTGAAGGGTCGCATCACGCCGTCGATCGAGCGCGTGCCCTCGGGAAACATCATGATCGAGTTGTCGGCCGCCAGGGTCTTCTCGCAGGCCTCGAGCATGCGCTTCACGCTCTCGCGGTCGCCCCGACGCAGCTCGATGTAGCCATTCAAGCGCATGTTCCAACCGATGAAGGGCACCCGGAAGTTCTCGATCTTGGAGATCCACTTGTAGTGGGAGAAGAGCCGGAACAGCACCAGGATGTCGAGCAGGGAGAGGTGGTTGGCCACCATCACGTAGGTCTCGCCCGGCGTGATCTTCTCGCGCCCCTCCACCCGGACGCGCCACAGGGGGTTGAACCAGGTGTAGAGCGAGGCCCAGAAGCAGGTGAACTGGTGCAGGAGCCGCAGGCGCGGATCGAAGGGTAGGGAAACCAGCCAGATGAGGACGGCGACCGGGAACAGGAGCACGGAGCTCACGACCAGGAAGCTCCAGAACAGCACGGAGAAGAAGCCGGCCACGTGGGCCTCCCGTCGCGTGGCTCAGAGCAGGCGCTCGCGCAGCTCCGGCGTGGGAACCAGACAGGCCTCGCTGCGGCCGAACCAGGCGTAGCGACGCGCGGCGAACTGGTCGTACCCGAAGTCCCGCAGGGGCCGGGGCACGAGCCCGAGGAGCACGCCGAGCACCGGCCAGAGGCCGGACAGCCCGCGCAGGATGCGTGCGATGGCGGCACTCTTGACCCATACGCGCTCGTTCTCGACGAGCACGATCGTGTCGAGTGCATCCGCGGGAAGGCCGAAGCGCTCCTGCAGGGCACGTCCCACGGGCGACTGGAGCGCGGCGAAGGCGAAGCGCCCGGCGGGGTCGCGCGGGGCCACGAAGCGCACGGAGCCGCTGCAGAAGTTGCAGACCCCGTCGAAGAGGACGACGGCGCGGCCGCGCAGGTCCGGCAGCGCTGAGGCGGGGTCGGCGACGGGATCGGCCATGGGCGGCAGTGTAGCTCAGCGCCCTCCCGCGGCCCCCGGGGCCCGCAGCAAGGTGTCGAGGGAGCTCAGCGCCAGCGCCGTCCAGACGCAGCCGAAGGCCACCGCGTGGGCCCCGGTGAAGGGCTCCCGCCAGAGCAGGGTCGCGAGCAGGAGCTGGATGCTCGGCGCCAGGTACTGGAACAGGCCCACGGTGGCGTAGCGCAGGCGGCGGGCCGCGCCGGCGAACAGCAGCAGCGGGATGGCGGTCGCCGGCCCGGCGCAGGCCAGGAGCAGCGAGAAGCCCGGGTCCGCCGCGCCGAAGGCGCCTCCGCCGCCCACCGCCAGGGCCGCGAGCCCGACGCTCGCCAGGGGCGCCAGGAGCAGGGTCTCCACGCTGAGGCCCAGCAGCGAGTCCACCGGAGCGACCTTTCGCACCAGGCCGTAGAGGCTGAAGGTGCCGGCGAGGGACAGGGACACCCAGGGCGGCTGGCCGGCCGACACCACCAGGAAGGCGACTCCGACGCCGGCGATCCCCACGGCCAGGGCCTGGGCGCGGCTGAGCCGCTCGCGCAGGATCGCGACGCCCAGGGCCACCTGCACCAGGGGCGTGATGAAGTAGCCGAGGCTCGTCTCGAGCACCCGCTCGGAGTTCACGGCCCAGAGGAAGACGAGCCAGTTCGATCCGATCAGCGCCGTGCTCGCCAGCAGCGGCAGCAGGCGCACCCGATCCCGCAGCAGCGGCGCCACCTCGCCGAGCCGGCCCTGCAGCGCCAGCAGCGCGCCGACGAAGACCACCGACCACACCACCCGGTGCCCGAGGATCTCGGCGGCCCCGACCCGATCGAGGGCCCTCCAGAACAGCGGCGAGAAGCCCCAGAACAGGTAGGCCCCGAGGGCGTAGACCGCGCCCGGGACTCCCTGGCGGTCCGCGGCGCGTGTGCGATGGTCGGGCACGGCGGCTCCTCGACGCGTGCGCGATG
>CAYTZH010000024.1:16236-22208 GCA_964442285.1 uncultured Spirochaetales bacterium
GCGATGGTCGGGCACGGCGGCTCCTCGACGCGTGCGCGATGCTCGGGCACGGCGGCTCCTCGACGGGGCCCTAGCGCAAGGAAGCGGCCGCTGCGAGTCCGTCGATCCCCGTGACGCCCCCCGACCTCTGGATCTTCGCCTACGGCTCGTTGGTCTGGCGCCCGGCCATACCCCACGCAGAGTCGCGTCGGGCGACGGTGCGCGGCTGGGCCCGACGCTTCTGGCAGGGCTCCACCGATCACCGGGGCGTTCCGGGCGCGCCCGGACGCGTGGTGACCCTGGTGGAGGCGCGCGACGCCCGCTGCGACGGCGTGGCCTACCGGGTGGCGCCGGCCGACCGCGCGCGCGTGCTGCGCGAGCTCGACGTGCGCGAGCGCGGCGGCTACGAGCGCCTCGATCTCGCGCTCGAGTGGGTCGACACGGCGGAGCCGCGACCCGGCGCGGTGGCGCTGACCTACGTGGCCGCCGCGCACAATCCGAACTACCTGGGTCCCGCCCCCCTGCCGGCGATCGCGGCGCAGGTGCGGCGCTCCCACGGGCCCAGCGGCTCCAACGTCGAGTACGTGCTACGTCTCGCCGACGCCTTGCGCCGGCTGGACGCCGAGGACCCGCACGTGTTCGGGCTGGAGGCCCTCCTGCAGGAGGAGACATCGTGAGCGCGACGGCGGAGTCGACGGCGAGTCCGGCGCCCGCACCCCTCCGCGGCGGCGTGGCTGCCGTCACCGGCGGGGCCTCGGGCATCGGTCGCGCCTGCGCCCACGCCCTGGCCGGAGCGGGCGCACGGGTCTTCGTCGGCGACCTCGACGACGCGGGCGCCGGCCGCACCGCCGAGGCGATCCGCGCCGGGGGCGGCGCCTCCGAGGCCTTCCCCCTGGACGTGGCCGACGCCGCGTCGGTGGCCGAGTTCGCGGCCGCGGTGGGCGCGCGGGCGGAGCAGCTGGACGTGCTCGTCAACGCCGCCGGCTGGGATCGCCTGGAGCGCTTCGTCGACAACAGCGCAGCGTTCTGGGAGCGCCTGGTGCAGGTGAACTACCTGGGCACCGTGCGGACCACCCGGGCCTTCCTCGACCCGATGATCGAGGCCGGCCGGGGCAGAATCGTCAACATCGCCAGCGACGCCGGTCGCGTGGGCAGCACCGGCGAGACGGTCTACGCGGGCACCAAGGGCGGCGTGATCGCCTTCAGCAAGTCCCTGGCCCGGGAGATGGCGCGCCACGGCATCCACGTGAACTGCGTCTGCCCGGGACCGACCGACACCCCGCTCTTCCGCTCGCTGCCGGAGAAGATGCAGGCGTCGCTCGAGCGCGCGATCCCGTTCGGGCGTCTGGCCCGTCCGGAGGAGGTCGCCGAGGCGGTGCTCTTCTTCTCGGGGCCGGGCGCGAGCTTCGTGACCGGTCAGGTGCTCTCGGTGAGCGGCGGCCTGACCATGGCCGGATGAGGAGAGTGGCGTGGAGTACGAGGACATCCGCTTCGAGGTCGACGACGGCGCGGCCCTGATCACCATCGATCGCCCCGAGCGTCTGAACGCCTTCCGGGGCCGCACCGTCGAGGAGCTCATCGACGCCGTCAAGCGCGCCTGGGCGCGCAGCGACGTGGCCTGCGTGATCCTCACCGGGGCCGGCGACCGCGCCTTCTGCGCCGGCGGCGACCAGAAGGAGTACGTGAACACCGGCAGCTACGGGACGAGCGACACCGGCCTGTTCGAGATCGAGGAGCTGCACTCGGCCATCCGCAACTGCCCCAAGCCGGTGATCGCCGCCGTGAACGGCCTGGCGATCGGCGGCGGCCACGTCCTGCACGTGGTGTGCGACGTCTCCATCGCCGCCGAGCACGCCCGCTTCGGCCAGGCGGGCCCTCGGGTGGGCAGCTTCGACGCAGGCTTCGGCACCGCCTACCTGGCCCGGGTGGTGGGCGAGAAGCGCGCCCGGGAGATCTGGTTCTTCTGCCGCCAGTACGACGCCCGTACCGCCCGGGAATGGGGCCTGGTGAACAAGGTGGTCCCCGGCTCCGAGCTGCTGGACGAGGCGCGGCGCTGGGCCCGGGAGGCGGCAGCGCTCTCGCCGCGCGCCCTGCGCTTCCTGAAGCTCTCGTTCAACGCCGACAGCGCCCAGATCCAGGGTCAGCAGCGTCTCGCCTTCGAGGCCCTCGAGGTGTTCGGCAAGACCGACGAGGCGCGCGAGGGCCGCACGGCCTTCGCCGAGAAGCGGGACCCGGACTTCACGCCCTACCGCTAGGCCCTGGACCGCCCATGAGACGCGCCCCCCACCTCGCCGCGCTCGCCTGCCTGGTCGCCCTGGCCGCGCTGGCTTGCCGCCCGGGTCCGCCGCCGGACCTCGTGCTCGTCAGCGTGGACACGCTGCGCGCCGACGTGCTCGCGTGCTACGGGGGCCCCCGGGACGTCGGCCGGGCGCTCTGCGCCCCGGCCTCGGCGGGCACGCGCTTCGTCTGGGCCTTCGCCACCGCGCCCTACACCGTGCCGTCGGTGGCCTCGATCCTCTCCTCCCGGTACCCGTCGGGCCACGCGGCCTCCCAGTTCGCCCAGGCGCCCATGGCGGAGTCCGTCGTGACCGTGGCGGAGACGCTCTCCGGCGCCGGCTACGCCACGGCGGCCTTCGTGTCCAATCCCGTCCTCGCCGCCCACCGCAACCTCGGCCAGGGCTTCGACGTCTACGACGACACCATGACGCGTCGAGAGCGGAATCGCCCCGGCTACGCGGAGCGGACCGCGGCCGACACCACCGATGCGGCGCTCGCGTGGTGGCGCGGGGCTCCGTCGCCGCGCTTCCTCTGGGTGCACTACCAGGATCCCCACGGCCCCTACGAGCCTCCGGATGCCCCCGCCGCCGCCGACGCCGCGGGCGTGCGTCGCCTGCGGGTGCTCGCCACCAACTCGGGCTACGGCGGCATCCCCGCCTACCAGGCCCTGCCGAACGCGGTGGGCGCCGAGACCTACCGGCGCCGCTACCTGGACGAGATCCGCTACCTCGACGACGCGTTCGGGCGGCTGCTGGAGGTCGTCGATGCCGGCTCCCCGAGGCCCGGCCTGCTGCTCACCGCGGACCACGGCGAGGCCCTGGGCGAGGACGGCTACTGGTTCGCCCACGGCCACTCCCTGGGCCTCGACCAGATCCGCGTGCCGCTGCTCTGGCGGCCGCCGGGCGGCGGCGCGGCGCGTGCCGAGACCCGCCCGGTCAGCCTCCTCGACGTGGCGCCCACCCTGCTGGACGCCGCCGGGATCGAGGCCCCGGCGGCCTTCGAGGGCCGGCCTCTCGACGCCCCCGCCGAGGCCGGGCGCGCCTTCTTCGCGGAGCATCCGGCGCGCAGCGCCGCCGTCGTCGGGCAGCGCTACTACGCCCGCGACCTGGGCGACCTGCGGGTCACCCGGCGCGACCCCAACGCCGGCGGCGTCCTGCGCCCGCTGCCGGCGCGGGAGGCGCCCCTCGTTGGCGACGACCCGGGCCTGCCGGCGTACGAGCCGGGTGGCGGCGTCTCTCCGCTCGAGCCGCATCTCGCGACCTTCCTGCGCGACCATCGACTGCCCGCCCCGGAGAAGCTCGACCCCGCGACCGAGGACCGGCTGCGGGCCCTCGGCTACCTGGACTAGATGGCGCCGCCCGGGATCGCGCGGCTCCGGCGGCACCTCCCCCTGCTCGCCGCCCTCGGCCTGGCCGCCGCCCTGCTCTTCCCCAACCTGGGCAACATCCATCTGTGGCAGGACGAGGCCGAGACCGCGCTCCTCGCCCGCAACGTGCTGGTCTACGGCGTCCCCCGGGCCTTCGACGGCCGCAACGTCATCACCCAGAACCAGGAGCGCGAGTTCGGGGAGGACTACGTGTGGACCTGGTCGCCCTGGCTGCAGTTCTACGTCGCCGCGGCCTCCTTCGCCGTGCTGGGCGAGAGCACCCTCTCGGCGCGGCTGCCCTTCGCCCTGCTGGGCCTGGGGGCGGTGGGTCTGCTCTACGCCTACGCCGGGGCCGCCACGGGGAGCCGCCGGGTGGCCCTGCTGGCGGCGCTGCTGATGGCCACCTCGGTTCCCTTCCTGCTGCACGCACGCCAGTGTCGCTGGTACATGGGCGCGGTGCTCGCCACGGTCTGGCTCCTCCATGCCTACCTGCAGCTGCGCCGGGGCCGACGCAGCGGCGCCCCGCAGCTCGCGGCCGCCGGCGCGCTGCTGTTCTACAGCAACTACCTGGTGCTCGCGTACGTGCTCGGCGGCGTCGTCCTCCATGCGGCGGGGGCCTGGCTGCGCGGGTGGGGCGGCGCCGCTCGCCGCCCGGACCTCTGGCGGCTCTCCGCGGCCCTCGCCGTCCTCGTCCTGGTCGCCGCGCCCTGGGCCGTCTGCGCGGAGATCTGGTCGCGTCCGAACCCCGACGAGACCTACGCCCTGGGGCTCCTCGAGCGGATGGGCGTGATCCTGGCGGCGTGCGCGAGCTCGCTGAACCGCTACCTGCTCCCGCTGCCGCTCCTGCTGGCGCTTCCCTTCGCGGTCCGCGCCCTGCGGCGCGAGGCGCCGCGGGCGCTCGGGGAGGTCGGGGAGTTCGGGGCGGTCGGTGTGGTCGGGGAGGTCGGCCTGTGGCTCGCCGTGGGACTGTGCGCCTTCGCCTTCCTGGCCCTGCTGCCCTGGACCTACTTCCGCTACCTCTTGGGCCTGCTGCCGGTGGCGGCCCTGCTCTCGGCGGTGGTGCTCGACCGGCTCTTCGCCGTGCACGCCGCGGTCGGGGCCGCGGCGATGGCGGTGCTGGTGGGCAGCAACGCCCTGAGTCTCGCGCTGCCGCCGCACCGGCTCGAGTCCGACGCCTGGCGCTACCTGCAGGAGCTGCGACACGACTACGACGGTCCCAACGAGGCCCTCGTGGAGCATCTACTCGCCCACGGCCGGCGGGACCAGCTGGTCCTGACCAACTACGGGCAGCTCCCCATCACCTTCTACACCGGCATGCGGGCGGTGGGCTTCGGCCAGGATCCCCGCATCCCCGAGACCCCGGACTGGATCGTGATCCGCCGGGGACGGCCGCACATGACCTACCTGTCCGAGCGCGCCCGTGCGGGCGGCTACCGGCCCATCGTCCTGGACGCGCCGGATCTCCTGTGGGGGAACCGACCGGATCCCGCCCACCACCGCTTCCGGAGCGTCACCGACGCCCCGAAGCTGCTGCTGCTGGAGCGCCCATGATCGGCTCGAGCCCTTCCGCGGCCCGCGACTCGAACCTTTCGGGGTCTTCCGGACATCTACCGCTCATGACGACCCGAGCCCGTGCCGAACGAGCGGCCTGCTGGCTGTGGCTGGCGGCCCTGCTGGGCTGCTCGAGCCTCGACGCCGAGCCCCTGGCCGACGCCGTGAACCCCGTCGGAGTCCAGGACGCGCAGGTCGTCCGCATGGACCGCACGGGCCCGTACCTGCTGGCGGAGCTGAAGGGCCCGCGGCTCGAGCTCCGCTTCCTGGCGCCGACCTCCGAGGTCTGCCTGGCCGTGCTCCGGGTCGAGGCCGCGGTGCGCTACGCCAAGCAGGGCGTCTTCGGCGCGGCCCTGCGCGACGGGAGCCGCTGCGAGTTCGTCGGCGTGGCGTCCCTGGCCGCCTGGCGGGACCGTCGCAGCCGCGTCCCCGGCAAGCCCTTCCCCCGGGCCACGGCCCGCTTCGAGATCCTGGAGCGCGGCGGCGGGATGGCGCTGGTCCGCGGCCGCTTCCCCTTCACGGATCGCATCGGGATCGGCTCCGGCTTCGACCTGGTGGCGCTCGTCCCCGACGACGCCGCCTGCCGCCGGCCGCTGGAACGGGGCGAGGCCGCCGTGGAGTTCCGCGACAACGGGCCGACGCCCTTCCGTCTCGCGAGCGACGACGGGGTGTGCGCCATCGCCGGCTTCGCGCTGCCGCCCGCCGCGCGCTAGCCGGGGAACGCCTGGCGGAAGCCGCGCTGCGACGCCTGGCGGAAGCCGCGCTGCGACGCCTGGCGGAAGCCGCGCTGCGACGCCTG
>CAYTZH010000024.1:22308-27161 GCA_964442285.1 uncultured Spirochaetales bacterium
ACGCCTGGCGGAAGCCGCGCTGCGACGCCTGGCGGAAGCCGCGCTGCGACGCCTGGCGTACACTCGCCTCCGTGACGTCGCCCGCCGCCCGCCTGCGCGCCCTGCTCGACGCCCCGGGCCTGCTCGTCATGCCGTGCTGCTTCGACGCGCTGTCGGCGCGCCTCGTCGAGCGGGCGGGCTTTCCGCTCACCTTCATGAGCGGCTTCGCGGTGTCGGCCACCCGCCTCGCCCTGCCCGACACGGGCCTCATCAGCTTCGGCGAGATGCTCGACCAGGGACGCAGCCTCTGTCGCGCGGTCTCGATCCCCGTGATCGGCGACGGCGACACCGGCTACGGCGACGCGCTCAACGTGAAGCGCACCGTGGCGGACTACGCCGCCGCGGGCTTCGCCTGCGTCATGATCGAGGACCAGCGGGCGCCGAAGCGCTGCGGGCACACCCGCGGCAAGGAGGTGGTGGGGCGCGACGAGGCGCTCGTGCGCATCCGCGCGGCGGTGGACGCCCGCGAGGCCGGCAGCGACATCCTGGTGATGGCGCGCACCGACGCCATCGCCACCCGGGGACTCGAGGAGGCCCTGTGGCGGGCGCAGGCCTTCGCCGACCTGGGTGCGGACGTGATCTTCGTGGAGGGCCCCCGGGACGAGGCCGAGATGGCCCGCGTGGCCCGCGCGGTCGCCCGCCCGGTGATGGCCAACCTGGTGGAGCAGGGTGCCACGCCCCTGCTGGCGCCCGGGAAGCTCGAGGAGCTCGGCTTCGCCATCGCCGCCTATCCGCTCACCCTGCTCTCCGCCGCGACCCGCGCCATGCAGGACGCCCTCGCTGCGCTGGCCCGGGGCGAGACGCCGGACGGCCTGCTGCCCTTCGTGGAGCTGCAGGCGGTGGTGGGCTTCCCGGAGTACGACGCCGAGCGGGCGCGCTACGCGGCGCCCGACCCCGAGGCCGAGGCCGATCCCAGGAACGCGTAGGACTGGCGCAGGGCCTGGCGGCCGCCGCGATCCAGGACCTCGCCGTGGGTCACGATCACCCGGTCGAAGTCCCAGGCCAGGATCCGGTCCAGGTCGGCCCGGAAGGCCGCCTTGTCCCGGATGATCGAGCGGAACATGCGCGTGGGCCCGAAGCGGCCGATGGCGCCGTTGGCGCCCCAGAACAGGCGCGCGAAGAAGCCGTCGGGCGACTGGATGTGGAAGGCCAGGTCCGTGAGGAGCAGGCTGCGGCTCGCGGGGTGGAAGAAGGCCACCTCGTTCGCCCGGGGCGCGCCCCGCACGAACACCTGCTCGAGGGTGCCCGCCCAGAGCGGGGGCGGGGTGTCGTCGAGCACCCGGTGGGGCGGCAGGTCCCGGCGCTTGTCGGACAGCCCGGGTGCCACCCAGAGCTCGGCCTCGGGGTGGGCCCGCGCGGCGTCGGCCAGGTAGAACCAGTGCAGCTGGTTCGGGGCCACCACCGCCCGCACGGGGCCGAGAGCGGCCAAGGCGTCCGAGAGCCCGGCGTCCAGGGGCACCGGGGAGTGGAGGAAGAGACCGCCGTCGGCCAGGCGGACGACCGTCATGCGGGTGCCGATGGCGATGGGCCCGATCTTGAGCGGATGGTCGACCACCCAGAGCGCGTCGTGCAGCGGCCTCAGCACCAGCGCACCCGCACGCGGTACTCCACCCGGGTGCTGCCCCCCGCCTCGACCGACACCGCGAAGCGGAAGCTGGAGGCGTCGATCCGCTCGGCGGGAAGGCTGGCGTCGACCACCTCCCAGTCGCCGGCGGCGTGCTCGTGGAGCTCCACCGTCGCGGGGGACTGCTTGCGGTTGCGCACGTCCACCCGCCAGGAGCTCTCGCTGCGGCAGCGGCCCTCGGCGCGGAACTCGGTCTGGACGCGCTCGACCACCACGTCGAAGGCCTCGCCCGAGGCCACGCGCACCACCTCGTCCCGGGGCGTGTGGTCGATGCGATCCTCGCCCGCGAAGACCGGCTGGCCGTCCTCGTCGGGGACGTACACCCGCACCACGCCGGCCGGCAGCGGACGCCCGAGGCCGTCGGCGCCGCCGTTGGTGAGCTCGTAGCGCACCTCGACGGGCGAGCGGGGCGGCTCCGGTCGGAGCCCCCGGAACCAGGCCGGCTGCGCCCGCGACACCAGGCGCCGGGTCACGGGGACCTCCGGCGCCGCCAGGAGCCGGACCTGGACGCTCTCCATCGAGCGAAGGCGCACGGGGCGCTCCAGGCGGTAGACGTACACCTCGCCGACGGCCTCGGGGGCGGCCACGTCCGCCTCGGCGGCGAGGGCCATGCGTCCGCGCGCGAAGGCCGACGGCTGCGCCGAGGCGCGCCGGACCACGCCGGCCACCAGCGACACGCCGGCATCCCGGAGCTCGAGGTCGGTGCGGTTGTGGACGCTGGCCCAGCCGTCCAGGGAGCCGCCGGTGGACTCGGCGTCGAGCACGAGGGCGTAGTCGGCCTGCCAGCCCATGCCGCCGGTCAGGTAGCTGATCTCGAGCAGCTGGCGCTTGGCCTGGCTCTCGAGCAGCCACTCGAGGGTCGGCTCCGCCACCAGGTCCTGTGGCGGGTCCGGGAAGCCGATCCGGCCCGGAAAGTCGAACGTGAGCTCGCCGTCGATCTCGAGGACGGGCCGGTCGGCGACGGACACCACCTTCGCCTCCCAGACCTCTTCGCGACCGAGCTTCTCGTTCCAGCGGTACACGTTCACGCCGCGTCCGACGTAGCGCCGCAGCAGGGCGTCCGGCGAGATCAGGTCGAAGCGGTGGCGCTGGGCGAGAAGGGTCAGGGCCTCGGGCCCGGCCTCGCTGCGCACGCGCACGGTCTCCGGCCGGACGCTCGACGCCACGTCCCGCAACGCCAGACGGACGCGGCCCGTGCCCAGGGTGATCTCCCGGCGCTCCCGAATCAGCGCCAGGTCGTCGGCGTAGACGCGGACGTCGACGCCCTTGCGCTGGCGCGCGTCGGAGACGCGTTCCTGCGTCTGCGCCCCGGCCGGCAGCGCCAGCCCCCACACGAGGGCGACCCAGCACCATCCCGTGATACGCATCACCGATTCCTCCGCATCGCCGACTCCTCCGGCAGGGCTCCCGCCGGGGTCGCACCGCAGGGTGCGGCTCCCGGGGGCGGCGGTTAACCTCGAAGACCACCTTCCAGCAGGCGAGCATGGCCTCCCTCACGCTCTACGGGCCCCGAACTGTTCCCTTCACCGTGAAGGTGGAGCGCGCGCTGCGGTTCAAGGGCCTCGACTACGTGGTCGTCGAGCCGCAGAGCCCGGAAGACTACCGGCGCTGGAACCCCGAGACGGGCCTCCTGCCCCTGCTCGAGGACGGCCGGTCCCGGGTCCACGACTCGACCGCGATCCTCGAGTACCTCGACGAGGCCTATCCCGATCCGCCCCTGCTCTCGTCGGATCCCAAGGTCGCCGAGGCCCAACGCCGCCTCGAGGACTGGTGCGACGAGTCCTTCCTCTTCTACTACCTGCGCTGGCTGCGTCTGCGCGACGAGCTGGCCGCGCAGGGTCCGCGGCCGTTCGGCCCCCTGGCCTGGCTGCGCGCCCTCGCCCGGGGGGATGGCCCGGCCGCGGGGGAGAACCCCGTCGCCGAGCTGGTGGTGCAGTTCGGCCGGCGCTGCGACGACCTGGTCAACCTCCTGGGCAACCGGCCCTTCTTCTACGCCGACCGCCCGAGCATGGCCGACCTGTCGGCGTACTCCATGCTCAAGAGCCTGCAGGCGGGGAGCTTCCCCAGCGGCTCGCAGCTCCTCAACGAGCGTCCGGTGCTGCTCGACCTGCTGAAGCGCGTGGAAGAGGCCACCGGCGGCTGAGCCGATCACTCGGCCTCGGACAGCTGCTCGCACTTCGCCGCGAAGACGAAGTCGCTCTCGGTGAGTCCGTCGATCTTGTGGGTCCAGATCTGGATCCCGACCCGCCCCCAGGCCAGGTGGATGTCGGGGTGGTGGGACTGCTCCTCGGCCATGGCGCCGACGCGGTTGGTGAACGCCAGGGCCTCGACAAAGTTCTTGAAGCGGTAGGTCTTCTCGAGGTGGTGGTCGTCGATCACCTGCCAGTCGCCGTCGAGCTCCGCCAGGAGCTCCTCCAGGTCCGCGCCGCGCAGCGGCGGTACGCCGCCCTTGCACGGTACACACTGCCTCGAGGCGAGATCGCTCACGGTGTCCTCCCCGGTCTGTGGCATGCTAGCGCGCGCCGTGACCCGCGCCGAGAAGGCCCGCCGCATCCAGCGCGTCCTCGACAGCCTGCACCCCCGGCCGGACGTCCCGCTCCGTCACGCGGATCCCTTCACCCTGCTCGTGGCCGTGGTGCTGTCGGCCCAGTGCACCGACGAGCGGGTGAACCTGGTGACGCCGGCGCTGTTCGCGCGCGCCGCGACCCCGGAGGCGATGGCGCCCCTCCCGGTCGCGGAGATCCAGAACCTCATCCGCACCTGCGGGCTCGCGCCCCAGAAGGCGCGCAGCCTGAAGGGCCTGGCCGGACAGCTCGTGCGGGAGCACGGGGGCGAGGTTCCGGCCGACTTCGCGGCGCTCGAGGCACTCCCGGGCGTGGGCCACAAGACCGCCAGCGTGGTGATGACCCAGGCGTTCGGCCAGCCGGCCTTCCCCGTGGACACCCACATCCACCGGCTGGCCGCCCGCTGGGGTCTCTCGTCGGGCCGCAACGTGGCCCAGACCGAGCGCGACCTGAAGAAGCTCTTCCCGCCGGAGGCCTGGGGCCGCGTCCACCTGCAGATGATCTACTTCGGGCGCGCCCACTGTCCGGCGCGGGGACACGACCTGACCCGCTGCCCGATCTGTGCCTGGGCGGCGTCGAAGGCCCGAGCGGCGCGGGAGGCCCGCGCGGCGCGGGAGGCCCGCGCG
>CAYTZH010000024.1:27261-56473 GCA_964442285.1 uncultured Spirochaetales bacterium
GCGGCGCGGGAGGCCCGCGCGGCGCGGGAGGCCCGCGCGCGGCGAAAGCCCGCGGGTCAGGGCGCGTCCGGGGCCCGCCGCGCCCGGGGCCGCCAGGCGTAGCGGTCCAGGTCGACGCGTCCCCGGGTGTCGAAGCCGACCCCCTCGGCCTCGAGGAGCTGGCGCTGCATCGCCGCGGCCAGCGGCTCGCCCCGCGGGCTGATCTCGCCCCGGGCGTTGAGGACCCGCTGCCAGGGGACGTCGCTGCCCTCGGGGAGGGCGTGGAGGGCATAGCCCACCAGCCGGGGCTGGCGGGGCAGGCCGGCCAGCGCGGCGACCTGCCCGTAGGTGGCCACGCGCCCGGCCGGAATCCGTCGCACGATCCGGTAGATGGCGGCCCAGCGTCCATCCGGGGAGGCACCGGCCGGTGTCGAGGGGGGAGCCATGTCGCCAACGTAGGACAGGGCCATCGATTCCCCGATCGGGTCGGGCCCGACACCGGGAAAACTCGGGCGAGACCCGGAAATGCTCCAGTTGTCGTTGACGCCCGCCGCAAGGCTCGGATAGGATCGTCTATCTCCATCCACCTCGATCTGCGGAAGGCCCGCGAAGGAGACCCGACGGCGATGAAGTGGCTTCACAGCAGCCAGCACGCGGCGATGCGCGGCGCGACCCCGGTCGCGGCTGCGTCCGCAGTGCGGACCGCGCCCGTCGCCGTGTGCGGGTTCGTGATGCGGGGCTGGACTGCCCAGCATGCGCCCTCCACCGTCGGTCTCGATGCGAAGCGCATCCCGAACACGGAGGGCGGGGCACCCTAGGCAAGGTCGAAAGCTCGTCTTCGATCGGCCTTCCAGGTGCCTACCGGAAGGCCGATTTTTTTTGCCCGGGCCTCGGCGCGGGCCGGAGAGAGAACGATGGTGTCCGAGAGCCTGAAGCTCGAGAACCTGGTGGTGGTGGCGCTGCTGCTGGCCCTGCTGCTGCTCTCGGTGGCGTGCGGCGACGCCCCCGCCGTGTCCTCGCCGGCGGAGCTGCCGGCGGCGGTGCGGGTGGAGGTGGTGCAGCCGCAGCCCGTGGGCCGGACCCTCGACGTCCCGGGCCTCGTCGAGTCGCGGCACCGGATCGAGCTGGCCTTCCGGGTGACCGGCTTCATCGAACGCTTCGCCGTGGAGGAGGGCGACCGCGTGGAGGCGGGGGCGGTGCTGGCCGAGCTCGACCGCGACGAGCTGGAGCGCGAGGTGCGCGCTGCGCGCGCCGCCCTGGCCCGGGCCACGGCCCACGCCGCCGACGCCGCGCGCACCTTCGCGCGGCAGAAGGAGCTCCTGGCCCGCAGCTCCACGTCGCGCCAGAGCTTCGACCGCGCCCAGGGACAGCTCGACATGGCCCGGGCCGACGAGCGGGAGGCCCGGGTGGGGCTCGAGATGGCGGAGGACCGTCTGGCCAAGGCGGTGCTCAAGGCGCCCGTGTCGGGCGTGATCGAGGACCGCCTGCTCGATCCCCACGAGCTGGCCACCGCGCAGACGCCGGTCCTGGTGCTGACGGACCTCGACCGGGTGAAGGTCCGCGCGGCGATCTCCGACGCCCAGCTCGGCCGCCTGCGCGTCGGCGCCGAGGCCCGGGTGCGCACGCCCCTGTGGCCCGAGCGCACCTTCACGGGACGCGTGGCGCGCATCGGGGTGGCGGCGAATCCGGCCACGCGCACGGTGCCCTTCGAGGTGGAGATCGAGAACCCGGACCACGCCCTGCGCCCCGAGCTCGTGGTGTCGGTGCAGGTGCCTCTCGGCGCCCCCGCCGCCACGACCCTCGTGCCGCTCTCTGCGGTGCTGCGGGACGTGGACACGCGCCCGTTCTGCTTCGTGGCCGTCGCCGACGGCGAGGCCACCCGGGTGGAGCGGCGGCCCGTGGAGCTGGGGTCGCTCCACGGCGAACGGGTGGCGGTGCGCGCGGGGCTCGCGCCCGGCGAGCGCCTGGTGACCCGGGGCCAGTTCTTCGTCCGCGACGGCGACGCGGTCCAGGTCCTCCCGGAGGAGTAGCCATGGCCAATCCCGCCAGCTTTGCCGTCCACCGGCCACGGGTGGTGCTGCTCGCGACGCTGATGCTGCTGATCTACGGCGTCCTCTCCTACCAGGGGCTGCCGCGCCAGGAGAACCCGAGCCTCCAGGATCGGGTGGCGACCGTCGTCACCTACCTCCCGGGCGCCGAGCCCGAGAAGGTGGAGCAGCTCGTCACCGAGGTGCTCGAGGACGCCGTCGCCGAGGTGGACGACGTCGAGACGATGGTCAGCAACAGCAGTCACGGCGCGAGCTGGCTGCTGGTCGAGGTGGACCGCGACGCCGACGCCCCGCAGCGGCTCCAGGAGGTCCGCGACCGCGTCCAGGAGGCGCGCGCCCGCTTCCCCGACGGCACGTCGGAGCCGGAGATCGACTCGCGCACCCTGCGCACCAACACCGTCGTGCTCGCCCTGGTGGGCGAGGGGCTGCCGCTCCCGGCCCTGCGGAAGCAGGCCCGGGAGCTCAAGCGCGACCTGGAGCACCTGGCCGACGTGCGCCGCGTGGAGCTGGTGGGCCTGCCCGCCGAGGAGATCGAGGTGGGCGTGGACCTGCAGC
This sequence comes from uncultured Spirochaetales bacterium, assembly GCA_964442285.1. Lineage (GTDB taxonomy): Bacteria > Myxococcota_A > UBA9160 > UBA9160 > JAFDET01 > CAYTZH01. The sequence continues at coordinate 29,844 of CAYTZH010000024.1, forward strand.
GCCTCTCCCAGCGCGGCCTGCCCCTCACCCGGGTGATCGACGCCCTGGCGGAGCGCAACGTCCGCCTGCCGAGCGGAGAGCTCGAGCTGGGCGAGACGCGCTCCGGCATCCAGACCACGGGCGCCTTCGACGCCGCGAACGAGATGGCGAACGTCTACCTGGGCGCCGGCCCCGACGGGCTGCCCATCCGCCTGGGCGAGGTGGCGAGCGTGGGACGACGCCTGGCCGAGCCCGACGCGCTCGTCCACTTCCAGGGTCGGCGAGCGGTCGCGCTCGGCGTGGAGATGCGGCCCGGGCGCAACGCCATCGCCCTGGGCGAGCGGATCCGCGCCTTCCTGGCCGAGCGCGAGGGACGGCTGCCGGAGGGCATGCGGGTGCACGTGGTGGCCGACGAGCCCACCTACGTGCGCCAGCGGCTCGGCCTGCTGATGGGCAGCCTGCTCATCGGCCTGGGTCTGGTGGTATCGCTCTCGCTGGTGGGCATGGGCTGGCGCTCGGGCGCCGTGGTCTCCCTGACCATCCCCCTGGCCCTGACCGTGGCCATGGCGCTGCAGGGCGCGCTGAACGTCCCCCTGCACCAGATCTCCATCGCGGCGCTGGTGATCGCCATCGGCATCGTCGTCGACGAGTCGATCGTGGTCACGGACAACATCCAGCGCCACCTGGACCGCGGTCGTCCGCCCAAGCAGGCGGCGATCGACGGGCTCGGCGAGATCCACCTGGCGGTGCTGGCCGGCGCGGCCACCACGGTGGCCGCGTTCATCCCGCTGATGATCATGGGCGGCGACATCGGCGACTTCATCCGCAGCATCCCCGTGGTGGTGACGCTCATGCTCGTCGGCTCGGTGGTGGTGGCCCACTTCGTCACGCCGCTGCTGGCGGTGTGGATGCAGCGCGTGGCGCCCGGCCGCGGCGGGGGGGGCTTCTGGTCCCGGCTGCCCCTCGAGGCCCGCTACGGCCGGCTGGTGCGCGGAATCGTCGCGCGACCGCGCCGGGTGCTCGCGGGCTTCGCGGCGGCGGTGGGCGGCGCCGTGGTGCTGGTGGCGACCGTGCTCTGGCCGCCCGTCTTCTTCCCCGACGCCGACCGCCACCAGTTCCTGATCCGGGTGGTCCTGCACGACAGCGCGCCCCTGGAGGAGACCCGAGCCGTGATGGCGGCGATCGAGGCGCGGCTCGAGGGCGACCCGGACCTGGCGGACTGGACGACCTTCACCGGGGAGGACGCGCCCAAGTTCTACTACAACGAGTTCAAGGGCAACCGTTCCGAGAACCGCGGCCAGATCGTCATCAACACGCAGCGCCACGTGGACTTCCACCGGACCCGCGCGGTGGCGTCGCGCATCGAGGCCGACCTGAAGGCCCACGTTCCCGGCGCGCTGATCCGCGCCCGACCCCTGCGCCAGGGCTACGTCGGCAACGACGACGTCGAGATCTACCTGACGGGCGACAACCTCGACGTGCTGCGGGTGCTGGCCAGCCGGATCCGCGAGATGGTCGGCGCCGAGGCGGGCGTGCGCGCGGTCTGGGACTCCTTCCACTACGACCCCATCACCCTGCAAGCCCAGGTGGACGGTGCGCGCGCGAACCTGCTGGGCGTCTCCCACCGGGACGTCGCGACGACCCTGCGCACGGCGGTGGACGGCGTGGTGGCCACGGCGCTGCGGGAGGAGGACGACGAGATCGACATCCGCGTGCGCCTCGTGGAGAGCCAGCGCCGCGACACCCAGGACCTGGCGGCCCTGCCGATCTTCAGCCCGGCCACGGGGAGCGCCGTGCCGCTCTCCCACGTGGCCGCCCTGGAGCCGGGCTTCACCCGGCGGGCGATCCTGCGCTTCGACCGCAAGCGCGAGGCCGCCATCGGCGCCGACCTCGAGCCGGGCGTACCGGTGCTGGAGGCGGCGACACGCATCGAACGCGCCGTGCGGGCCGGGATCGACCTGCCGCCGGGCTACGCGCTCCACTTCTTCGGCCAGGGCAAGGAGGCGACGGAGTCGTTCCTGCGGCTCGTGCAGTCGGCGGTGGTCGCCGTGTTCCTGATCTACATCGTCCTGGTGGTTCGCTTCCAGTCGCTCTCCCAGCCGGGCCTCATCCTGCTGGCGATCCCCATGTCCGCCGTGGGGGCGAGCGTCGGCCTGGCCGCCACGGGCAACGCGATCTCGTTCATGGCGTTCCTGGGCGTCATCGCCCTGACCGGGATCGCCGTGAACGACTCCATCGTGCTGGTGGACACCATCAACCGGCTGCGCCGGGAGGACGTGCCCCTGGAGGAGGCGGTGGCCGCCGGCGCCACCACGCGGCTGCGCGCCGTGGCGATGACCTCCATCACCACCATGGGCGGGCTCCTGCCGCTCTCGGTCGGCGGGGGCGCGTTCTGGGCGCCCTTCGGCTTCGCGATGATCTTCGGGCTGATGGCTTCGACCCTGCTCACCCTGGGGGTGCAGCCGGCGGCCTACCTCACCCTGGAGCGGATCCGCCTCAGGCGGCGCGCTTGAGGCCGGCGTGGCGGAGCAGCGCCTCGGTGTTGGGCTCGCGCCCGCGGAAGGACACGAAGACCTCCATGGGCGGCCGGCTTCCGCCCAGGGCCAGCACGGTGTCGCGATAGCGGCGGCCGATCTCCCGCACCGCCGCCTCGTCCTCGATGCCGGCCTCTTCGAAGGCGCCGAAGGCGTCGGCGGAGAGCACCTCGGCCCACTTGTAGCTGTAGTAGCCGGCGGCGTAGCCGCCGCCGAAGATGTGGCCGAAGCTGCAGAGGAAGCGGTCCTCCGGCAGCGGCGGGATCACCGTCGTGCGTTCCGCCACGCGGCGCTGCACGTCGAAGGGCGACTCGTCGCCCTCCGGGTCGTAGCCGGCGTGCAGGGCCAGGTCGGTGCAGGCGAAGTAGAGCTGTCGCAGCATGTCGCTCCCCGCCCGGTAGGTGCGCGCGGCGAGGATCTTGTCGAAGAGCGCGTCCGGGAGGGGCTCCCCCGTCTCCACGTGCCCGGAGAGGTCGCGCACGGTCTCGCGGTGGTAGAGCCAGTTCTCCATGAACTGGCTGGGAAGCTCCACGGCGTCCCACTCCACGTTGCGGATCCCCGCCGCCATGCCGTAGTCGACCCGGGTGAGCATGTGCTGGAGCCCGTGGCCGAACTCGTGGAACAGGGTGTTGACCTCGCCGAAGGTCATCTGGGAGGGCTTGCCGTCGGTGGGCGGGGACTGGTTGCAGACCAGGTGGGCCACGGGCAGGCGCACGTCGCCCTCGCTGGCGAGCAGCCGGCTGCGGCCCACGCACTCGTCCATCCAGGCGCCGCCGCGCTTCTCGCCGGGTCGGCTGTAGGGGTCCAGGTAGAAGGCCGCGATCGGACGCCCGCCCTCGTCGGCCACCCGGAAGAAGCGCACGTCCTCGTGCCAGACCGGGGCATCGCCGTCGGCCGGCGTGATCCGCACGGCGAACAGGCGCTCCGCCAGCCGGAACAGCCCCTCGAGCACCCGGGGCAGGGGGAAGTAGGGGCGAAGGGTCTCCTCGCTGTAGGCGTAGCGCTCCTCGCGCAGGCGCTCGGCCCAGAAGGCCACGTCCCACAGCTGCAGGTCGTCGGCCTCGGGGGCGCCGCGCTCGCGCGCGAAGCCGCGCAGGTCGTCGAGGTCGCGGCGCGCCGCCTCGTGGCTGGCCTCGCGGAGCTCCTCCAGCAGTCGCTCCACGGCCGCCACGTCCGGCGCCATCTTCACCGAGAGGCTCATCTCGGCGTAGCTCCCGAAGCCGAGCAGACGGGCCTCCTCGGCGCGCAGGCTCAGGATGCGCCGGATGAGGGGCGCGTTGTCCAGCTCGCCCCGGCTCGCCCGGGTGACGAAGGCGCGGTAGAGACGCTCGCGCAGATCGCGTCGCCGGCTGTGCTGGAGGAAGGGACCGAAGCACGGGGAGTCGAGGCCGATGCGCCAGGGGCCGTTCTCGGCGGTGGCGCCCTCCTCGCCGGCCTCGCGGGCGAGCTGGGCGCCCAGCGCCAGCAGGCTGGGCGGCAGGCCCTCCGCCTCGTCGGGCGTGCGCAGGGTGAGGGCGAAGGCCTTGGTGGCGTCGAGCACGTGGTTGTTGAAGCGGGTGGAGAGCTCCGCGAGCTCGGTCTGGATCTCGTTGAACCGCTCGCGCGCCTCGCCCTCGAGCGCGACGCCCGCGAGGCGCGCGTCGCGGATGAGCGACTCCACGATGCGGCGCTGGGCCGCGTCGAGGGAGGCCCAGTCGGGCCCGTCGCGCAGGGCCTCGAGGGCCCGGAACAGCGGCCGGCTCTGGCCGATCCGCATGCCGAGCTGCACGACCGCCGGCAGCACCTGCTCGTGCGCCTCGCGCAGCGCGTCGCTGTTGCGCACGCCGAGGAAGTGACCGACGACGCCCCAGGGTCGCTCGAGACGGTCGTTGAGCCGCTCGAGCGGCTCGACGGCGCGGGCCCAGCTCGGCGCGACCGCCGCCTCGAAGGCCTCGAACTCCCGCTCCACGTCCGCGAGCACCTGCTCCATGGCGGGAGCCACGTGCTCGGGAAGGATCTCGGGGAATCGGGGCAGGAGGGCGGTGCGGTCGAGAAGCGGATTGTCGGCGGTCGTCATGGGGAGCGGAGGCTAGCAGCGGACGCCGTCCAGGGCGCCCTCGGCGCGCAGGGTGTCGACCCAGCGGGGCGTGAGGGCCCGCTCGAGCGCCGTCTCGTAGAGACGGGGCTGGAGCTCGTGGAGGGAGGCGTCGAAGCCCTCCTCCCAGGGCAGGCGTCCCGCCCGATCGGGCCACAGACACTGCACCACCGGGACGTCGGGGCGTTGGTGGTGCCAGGCGGCGTTGCCGAAGAACACGTCGACCCAGACCCGGGCCACGGGACGCATCCCGCAGGCGGTCCCCTCCAGCAGGCCCTCGTAGGAGCCCGCGACCTCGAAGCGCTGGCCGGTGCCGATGAGTCCGCCGGCGTGGTTCAGCAGTCGGTGCATCGGGTCGAGGTCGAGGCCGAAGACGGCGAGCTCGGGATGGTCGAACCGCGTGAGGAGCCCGATGGTGTAGGCCCAGCCGGGCAGGGTCTCGTCGCCCGCCACCTTCACGACGTGCCAGCCGTGGGTGTCGATGTCCGCACGCACGCGCTGCCGGATCTCGTCCACGGCGCCATGCTAGCCGCCCGAAGGCCGCTCAGCGGGCGGCGAAGAGCAGACTCGGGACGAGGATCAGATAGGCCGGCAGAGCCAGGGTGGCGAGATCCGGGGCCGTGCACGCCAGCAGCAGCAGGGCCAGCCCCGCGAAGAGGCCGGCGAAGGCGGACGCGTCGAGGCCCCGGCTGTGGCGCTCGGTCAGTGTCCGCATCGTGACAATTATGTTACAAGAATTTGACGAAAACATGAATCAAGAATGTCGATCGGATTCCCCGCGGGTATCGGCAGTGAGCCTGAGCCCCGAGCACGGGGTCGACAAGCGCAACGCCCCCTCGATCCGCCTGCGGGCGGGCCTCGGAGTGGAGGGAGACGCCCACGCGGGCGTCACCGTGAAGCACCGCTCGCGGAGAGCCCGCCACCCGGACGCCCCCAACCTGCGCCAGGTGCACCTGATCCACGCCGAGCTCCACACCGAGCTGCGTCAGGCGGGCTTCGCCGTGGAGCCCGGTCGCATGGGCGAGAACGTCACCACCTGCGGTGTCGACCTCCTCGGCCTGCCGGCGGGCACCCGCCTGCGTCTGGGGGGCGAGGCGGTGGTGGAGGTGACGGGGCTCCGCAACCCGTGCGCCCAGCTCGACGACATCCAGAAGGGACTCATGGCCGCCACCCTCGCGCGGGACGCCGACGGCGGCCTCGTGCGCAAGGCGGGCGTCATGGCCGTGGTCGTCCACGGGGGCGAGGTGTGCCCCGGAGACCCCATCCAGGTCGAGCTTCCGCCGGAGCCCCACCGGCGCCTCGAGCCGGTGTGAGCCCGTGAACACCGGCCCGGCCGAGCACCGCTTCTGCGGGCACGGCGGCGTGAAGTCGCTCTCGACTGGGAGCAGCACGGCCCCCCGGGCGGCGCCTGGGCCCCGGAGCGGCGCCTGGGCCCCGGAGCGGCGCCTGGGCCCCGGAGCGGCGGCCCGCAGGCCGAAGCGGGCTAGACTCCCGCTTCCGCTGACTCCACGAGGTACCCGCGATGGGTTGCGAGCTTCGCGGAGTCGTCACCGGTTCTTCAAGAACGTCGGCCACCCTACGCGCGCCATGTCGGCCATCTCCGAGACCCTTCCCGAGCAGGGAACCCAGAGCCGGATGCGGCTCTTGCTGGCCCGCGTCGTCTGGGCGGTGCACACGGCCATCTTCGCCTACTTCGTGATCGCCTGGACCCTGCCCTGGGACTGGTCGCTCTGGAGCTGCGTGATCGGGTATCCGCTGCTCCAGATCAACTGGTGGAGCTTCGGCAACCGCTGCATCCTGACCATCGTCGAGGAGCGGCTCCGCGGCCCCGACGCCAAGCGACACGTGGCCGAGGACGACGCCGAGGAGCCGCTGAACTTCACGGCCGAGATCCTGTCGCGGGCCCTCGGCCGGCCGGTGCCCCACTGGACGGCGGACGTGCTCTCCTACGGCATCGTCTGGGGCGGGTTCACGCTCTCCGCCCTGCGGCTCTGGCTCCGCTCCTAGCCCCATCGTCGCTCGCAGTCCCGGGGCCACCCGCGTATCCTCGGAGCCATGGCCGGGCCGGAACGCTTCGGGCCCCGACGGATTCCGAGGCGCGTCCGCGTCCCTGCAGGAGTGGTCCTCTCCATGGCGCTTCTCTCCTGTGCGGGTCGGGTGCCGCAGAACCTCGGCGTCGAGGCCGGGCGACTGGCGCCCTGTCCCGCCTCCCCCAACTGCGTGTCGAGCGACGCCCCGGACCGGGCCCACGCCGTGGACCCGCTCGCCCTGGCGGCGGCGCCGACGACGGCCTGGCGCCAGGCCGTCGCGGCCGTCCGCGCCCTCCCCCGGACCCGCGTGGTGCAGGAGGGGGACGACTACCTCCACGCCGAGTGCCGCAGCGCGCTCATGGGCTTCGTCGACGATCTCGAGCTGCACCTGCGCCCCGACGCGGGCGCGATCGCGGTGCGGTCGGCGTCGCGCGTGGGCTACGGCGACCTCGGGGTGAACCGCCGCCGGGTGGAGAACCTGCGCGCGGAGCTGGTCCGGCGCGGCGTCGCGAAGCCCGCCCGGGAGTGACGTCCGTGGACGCACCGCGCGTGTGGTACGTGAACGTCTTCGTGCGCGACCTGGAGCGTTCGATCGCCTTCTATCGCGACGTCCTGGATCTCACACCCCAGTACGCCGACCCGGCCTTCGGCTACGCCTCCTTCGAGGCCGGCCCGATCCGGATCGGTCTCGCCGCCGTGCCCGAGGGCTCGGAGAACGCCCACCTCGCGGGCCGACACACGGGCGTGGGGCTCGGCGTGACCGATCTGGCACGCAGCCACGCCGTGCTGGTCGAGCGCGGCGTGCGCTTCACGGCGGCGCCGGAGAAGCAGCCCTGGGGAGGCTTCATGGCCCTCTTCGAGGACCCCGACGGCAACGTCTTCTACCTCGACCAGCTCAGGGAGGAGCAATCGTGAGGAGATCGGCTTCGGCACTGCTGGCCGCGGCCTGGCTGCTGGCGGCGCCGGCGCTGGCCTGCGCCGGCGAGGAGGGCCAGATCGCCGCCGACGCGCTCCTGGCGCGGATCGAGGCGGGCTCCGCGCCGACGGTCGTCGACGTGCGCTCGCGCCGCGAGTTCGAGTCCGGCCACGTCCCCGGCGCGATCCACATCCCGTTCTGGGCCGCGTCGGGCCGCGCCGACCAGATCTCCGCGGCGAAGGATGCGCCGGTGGTCGTCTACTGCGAGCACGGGCCCCGGGCGACCCTGGCCAGGGTGGGTCTCCAGGCCGCCGGCTTCGAGAACGTGATCACCCTCGCGGGACACATGTCGGGCTGGAAGGAGGCCGGGCTGCCCCAGGCGCAGGCCGATCCCGAAGCCCGGCCCGAGGGCGAGGACGAGGACGAGGCGGACGCGGGATCCGAGTCCGCCTCGGCGACCGAGCCGGACGCCGAGGCGGCGCCGTGACCCGCCGCGAGTCCCTCCACGGCAAGCTCCCGGGCTATCGCGTGGAGCTCGAGCCGGCCGGAGGCGTGGTCCGCGTCCGCCTCGACGGGGAGCTGGTCGCCGAGAGCCGCCGCGCCGTGCTCGTCCGCGAGACCCGACACGATCCGGTGATCTACCTGCCGCGGGAGGACGTGGTCGCGGAGCGGCTCGAGCCCAGCGCCCACCGGACCTTCTGCCCCTTCAAGGGCGAGGCCTCCTACTGGAGCCTGCGGGCGGGAGGACGCGTGGAGAAGGACGTGGTGTGGGGCTACGAAGACCCCTTCCCGGAGGTCGCGGGCCTGCGGGACCACGTGGCCTTCTACGCCGACCGGGTCGAGATCGAAGGGCCGTGAACGACGCCGCGCAGGCGGTGCGGCGACTCGTCCCGGCGGACACCGAGCGCTGCGTACGGCTGCGCCAGGAGGCGCTGCTCGACTCGCCCTTCTCGTTCCTCTCCTCGCCGGAGGACGACTTCGGCTCCGATCCCGAACGCGTGCGGGCCTCCCTGGCCGACACCCGCTCCGGCGCCACCTTCGGGGCCTTCGCGGAGGCGGGCGGGGAGGCGGCCCTGGTGGGCTGTGTCGGCATCGGCCGCGAGCGACATCGCAAGGCGGCCCACAAGGCCACGGTCTGGGGCCTGTACGTGACGCCGTCGGCCCGACGCCGGGGGCTCGCCCGGGCGCTGATGCAGGCCGTGCTCGCCTTCGCCCGCGAGATGCCCGAGGTGCGCCAGGTGCGGCTCGGCGTCGCCGAGACCGCGGAGCCGGCCCTGCGCCTCTACCAGGGCCTGGGCTTCCGCCGCTGGGGGACCGAGCCCGAGGCGATCCGTCACGCCGGCCGCAGCGTGGACGAACACCACCTGGTTCTGCACCTGGAGCGCCGAGGGACCGGCCTGGGCCGCCCCCCGCCCTCTGGTATCCTGCGTCATCCGGCCTGATGGTCGGATGGGGGCCCGTGCGCCGATTCTCCGTACTGGTCGTCGTGGGCGTCGCAACCGTGAGCCTCCTCACGAGCCTGGGCTACGGCCCGCGCCTGTTCGGCTTCGTGAACCGGGTCCCGGGCCGGGACCAGACCGCTCACTTCGTGCTCGTGACCCTGCTCTGCTTCTCGGTCAACCTCGGCTTCCCGCGCGCGCGGCTGCGCGGCCGGGCGCTCGGCGTGCTCGGCATGAGCGCCGCGGTCCTGGTGGGGGTGGCCCTGGAGGAGCTCTCCCAGATCCTGATCCCCACCCGGGCCCTGCAGGCGGTGGACCTGGCCGCCAACGTGGCCGGGGTGGCCGTCGGCGGCGGCCTGGCGGCCCTCGTGCTCTGGCTCCGCCCCCCGCCGGAGACGGCCTCCCCCTTCGAATCCGAGGAGACGCCATGAAACTCAGTGCGCGCAACCAGCTCCGGGGCAAGGTCAAGTCCGTGGAGCACGGCGCCGTCAACAGCGAGGTGGTGATCGAGCTAGCGGGCGGCGACGAGCTGGTCGCCGTCGTGACCCGCTCGTCGGCCGAGCGCCTGGGCCTGCGGCCCGGCGGCGACGCCACGGCCGTGATCAAGGCCTCCAACGTCATGCTGGCGACGGACTGAGCGCACCGGTCGCCCTCGGGTAGAATGACGCCTGGATCGGGTGCGAGACCGCCAGGGAACGGAGTGCCATGCGCCGCACCGAAGGACTTCATCAGGCCGACCTCGACTGGTTCGCGGCCGACGCCGAGGGCTGCCTCGCCCTGCTCTCGGGCGCCAACGCGCTCTCGGTGCCGCCGGTCATCCTCGACAACGACTCCGAGCTCGACCGGCTCTACGAGTTCTTCCGCGACATCCTCCAGGCCGAGCCCGAGGCGCTCGCCGCGCGGGGCCTGTTCGCCTACGCGGCGCCGGAGCCGCGGGCGGCCTACCGGCGCGTGGCGGTCCCCGAACGCCCCCTGCAGGTCTCGCTCCTGCCTCCGCAGATCCGACGGGTCGCCGCGCGCTTCACCTTCCCGGAGCTCCACTTCTCGTCGGCGACCGAGATCACCGCGGCCCAGGTGGCCTCGCCGTCGGGGTGAGGCCATCGCGACGACGGGGGGAACGGCCCGTGCGCCAGCTCGTGAGCATCTTCGCGGTCCTGTCGACCCTGGCGCTGCTCTTCGTGGCCAGCTGGATCGGCGCCTCGGAGTCCGGCGAGGTCGTCACGCTGCGGGTGCGGGCCGACGATGGTGAGGTCCACGAGACACGGCTGTGGGTCGTGGAGTACGACGGCCGGCTCTGGCTCCGCGCCGGCGATCCCCGGAGCCCGTGGCTCGCGCGGGTGAAGCAGCATCCCGCCGTGGAGATCGAGCGCAACGAGGAGCCGCGCCACTTCCGGGCCACCCTCGTGCGGGACGCGGACGTCCTGGCACACGTCAACGCGCGGGTGCTCGAGAAGTACGGATTCGCCGAGCGCTACATGCTCATGCTGAAACACCATCTGATGGGGCTCGACCTTTCGGACGCGACCGCCGTCCGCCTGGATCCCGAGACCGGAGGAGCCTGACTTGGGCGAGGCCGTTCGGGAGCGCCGGCGCGTGCCCTGGATCCTGTGGCCCTTCTGGGCCCTGTGGCGACTGCTGACCTTCGTCCTGGAGGTCACGGGCCGGCTCCTCTGCGGCGTGGTCGGCCTCGCCCTCCTGGTCGTCGGGGTGACGATGACGCTCTCGGTGGTGGGCGCGCCGCTGGGCATTCCCATGGCCCTGGTGGGCTTCCTGCTCCTGCTGCGGGCGGTGTTCTGAGATGACCCGGACCGCTGCGGGCGAAGTGCGCTTCCACGCCGACGATCTCGTCCTGACCGACCGGGAGCTGCGGCTGCCGGGGACCAGCTACCCGCTGGCCCAGATCGACGGCGCGAGCACCGTCCGGGAGCCCGCCGCCGCCAGCGGGCCCGTGATGATGATCGTCGCGGGGCTGGTCTGCCTGCTGGCCGCCGTCGGCGAGGTGGGCTTCCTGGGCGTCGCGCTCTCGGTGGTCCTGATCGGCGCCGCCGTGGTGTGGTGGACGCGAAAGCGACCGACCTTCCAGCTGCGGGTACGGACCCCGTCCGAGGAGACCGTGGTCTTCGAGAGCCGGGACGAGGAGCGGGTGCGACAGGCGGCCGACGCCCTCGCGGCGGCGCTGGCCTCGCGGGAAGGAGAGACCTCGTGACGGAGGAGCCCCGCGCCTCCTGGCTCCGCGTCCTGCGCAGCGAGCCGCTCCTGACGGGCGTCCTGCTGGCCTGCACGCTCGCCGGGGCCGTCGGCTGCCTCCTGTTCCTGAGCGAGGACTGGGCCGCCTGGCGACGCATCGTGGGCGGCGCCATGGGCGGCCTGCTCGTGGGGCTGTGCATCCTCGCGGGCCGGCTGTTCTAGTGGCCGCGGCCGCGGCGACCGCCGTCGTCCGGGTGGCGGAGACCGACCACGCCATCCTCGCCTGCTTCGACGTCCTGCGCGAGCTGCGCACCCGACTCGAGCGGGGCGAGTTCCTCGAACGCGTGCGCGCCCAGCAGCGCCAGGGCTACGCGCTGGCCTACGTGGACGACGCCGGCCGACCCGTCGCCGTGGCGGGGTTCCGGATCGGGGAGTGCCTCGCCTGGGGACGCTTCCTCTACGTCGACGACCTGGTGACCGCCGAGGCCGCCCGCTCCCGGGGCTTCGGTGCCATGTTGATCCGCTGGCTGCGGGAGCGCGCGCGGGCCGCGGGCTGCGAGCAGCTCCACCTGGACTCCGGCACCCACCGGGCCGATGCCCACCGCTTCTACGTGCGCGAGGGCCTGCGCATCACCAGCTACCACTTCGGCGAGGTGCTGACCCCGGCGGAGTGACGCCTCAGGCGTCGCCGAGGGCGGCGTCGAGCCGGGTCAGGGTCGCCTCCTCGGAGGCGGAGACCCTGCTGCCGAGCCCCAGGAAGCCGCCGGCCGCCTCGGCCACGGCGCGCGCCCGGCCCAGGATCTTCTCGCGGAAGGCGGCGCGCTCGCCGCCCTGGAGCTCCGCCGCCAGGGCGGTCACGAACTGGCTCCACACGTCGAAGAGCTCGGAGGGCGGGCGATCGTGGGTCCAGATCCGGAGCAGGGCATAGCTCAGGGACTCCCGGCCGATCCCGGTGGACTCCGCGCCCGCCAGGATCGCGTCCCGCTCCTTGGCGTCCATGTGGCCGTCGGCCCAGGCGACCTCCACCAGGGGCACCAGGGTCAGGGCCGCCAGGGTCTCGGCGCGGATTCCCAGGGCGACCAGCCGATCGAGCAGGGCGGTGTCGTGGATGCCCGTGCCCTCGGCGAGCTCCTGGCGCATGCGTCCCTCGGCCGCCTGCAGCTCGGGCCGCAGGGCCCCCGCCTCCTCGCCCTGGTAGAAGGTGTCGCCCAGGGTCCGGGCGGTGGCGTCGACCATGGGGTTGCCGGGTTCGTTCGCGCGCTCGTCGCTCATGGCTGCGCCTCCCTCGAATCGTCGGCGGCCAACCATACGCCAGCTCGGCGCCCGGCGGTACAATCCGCCGAATGCCGCCGCTCCGCCGCTGCGCCGCCGAGGCCATCGGAACCTTCGCCCTGGTCTTCGCCGGGACCGGCGCCATCGTGGTCGATCAGGCCAGCGGCGGCAGCCTCTCCCACCCGGGCGTCGCGCTGACCTTCGGGCTCGTGGTGATGGTGATGATCTACGCCGTCGGCGACGTGTCGGGCGCCCACCTGAACCCGGCGGTGACCCTGGGCTTCTGGGCTGCCCGGCGCCTGCCCGGACGCGACGTCCTGCCCTACGCCGCCAGCCAGTGCGCGGGGGCCCTGGTGGGGAGCGGCCTCCTGGCGCTGCTCATCCGCGATCCGGGCGGGCTGGGCGCGACGGCGCCCGCGGGCGCCGTGTCCCAGGCCTTCGCCTTCGAGGTGATCCTGACCTTCTTCCTCATGTTCGTGATCCTTGGCGTCGCCACGGGCGCCCAGGAGAAGGGCGTGATGGCCGGCGTGGCCGTGGGCGCGACGGTCGGCCTGGCCGCCCTGTTCGGGGGACCGATCTGCGGCGCCTCCATGAACCCGGCGCGCTCCCTCGCCCCCGCGGTGGTGAGCGGGGAGCTCGGCCACCTCTGGCTCTACCTGGCCGCGCCGCCGCTGGGCGCCCTGCTCGCCGTCCTCGGCTGCCGCTGCGTGCGCGAGCCCGGCTGCTGCGGAGGCTCTCCCTAGGCCGACGCGCCCGCGGCCGGCCCGCGGCCGGGCAGCGGCCGGGCCGCGGCCGTCAGGTCCAGCCTTCGTGCTCCGTGGCGAAGACGTGGGCGTAGAGGTTCGCCGTCCACTGGCGCCCTTCGAGGGTGGCCGAGAGATGCCCCAGGCCCGACTTGATGTAGCGGTAGACCACGCTCCAGTAGAAGTTCGGGTAGCCCGCGCGCAGGTCCGCCGGGCTCTTGTAGCCGAGCTTCTCGTTCATGCCCGTCTCCTCGAACTCGCGGTAGAGCGCGGGAAGCTTGCGCAGGTAGTTCGGATCGGCGAGCTGGCCGATCAGGTCTGCGGCGCGGACCAGGCCTCGGTAGTCGGCGGTGTTCTGGACATCGGTGTCCTCGGGCGTGGGGAAGCGCGTGAGCTCGATGTTCTTGGCGATCTGCTCGGCGTCGATCAGCTCGTGGCCGCCGAAGCGCTCCAGCACGAAGCGCTTGCCCCGGTCGATGTGGTAGGGCGTGAGGAAGGCGTCGGTGGCGCCGGCCGCGAACGACACGGTCTCGTCGGCGGTGCCCGTGGCGCAGGTGTCGCCGCGGTCGTCGCGACACACGCCCTTTACGTAGCCGATGTCGTGACACAGGAGCGAGATCACGAAGTGCATCCAGTCGCTGGGGGAGACGCCGCCCTCGCGGATGTGCTTCCCGATCAGGATCTGCTGGCCGACCAGGGTGACCATGATGGTGTGCTCGACCGTGTGGTAGAAGGCGTCCGTGGCCGCGATGCGCTCGAGGGCCATCCGGCCCGCCCACGCGAGGATCTCGCAGTAGTCGGAGCGGAGGTTCCCGTAGTTGCGGCGGTAGTCCCGCTGGAGCTTCTCCACGAAGGCGTCGATGACGATGTCGGTCGCGTTGAACACGCGTTCCTCCCGGCTGCCCGTCCAGCGGCGATCATACCCCGATCGGTCCCGGACCGGGGGCGCGGAGCGATCTGCGGCGTGAAGACCGGGCGTCGGATACCCTGCCCTCGTGACGAATGCGCCGGGCGAATCCGCGCCCCCGTCGCCGGGCGAACCCGTGCCCCCGTTCTCGATCGGCGCGCGCCTGCGGAGCTTCCGGTACGCCGGGCGCGGGGTTTGGACGCTGCTCCGCACCCAGCACAACGCCTGGATCCACGCCCTGGCCACGTTGGCCGTGGCGACCCTGGCGGGCCTGCTCGGGGTCTCGCGCCAGGAGTGGGCGCTGCTCGTGCTCGCCGCGGTCGCGGTGTGGTCGGCGGAGGGTCTCAACACGGCCCTCGAGGCCCTGTGCGACGTCGCCTCGCCGGGGCTCCATCCGCTGGTCGAGCGGGCCAAGGACGTGGCGGCCGGAGCGGTGCTCCTGGCCGCCGGCGGCGCGGCGGTCGTCGGGCTCCTCGTCCTCGGACCGCCGCTGCTCGCGTGGCTGCGCTGAGGCGCTGGGCGCTGCGCGTGGTCCTGCTCCCGCTCGGTGGCGTGGTTCTGTTCGGGGTGGTGACCGGCGTGGCCCTGGAGGGCGGCGAGGTCGTGGTGCTCCGCATCGCCGGTCCCGACGGCCCCCGGGAGACGCCGACCTGGCTCGCCGAGGCCGACGGCGTGCTCTGGCCCGAGGACACCTCGCGCTCGGTGACCGTACGGCTGGTGTCCGCCGGTGGCCCCTGAACGTCCGCCCTGGGACCGCGTCCTCGCGCGCCTCGGTCCCGACCTCCCGCCGCGGGCGGCGGCGCGCTTCGGCGCGGAGCCCGGATCCCTGGAGTGTGTGGGCCGGGTCGCCAACGCCGTCTACGGCTTTCGTCGAGCCGGCTCGGGTGGCAGCGCCTACCTGCGCATCGTCCACGCCGATCTGCGCGGCGCAGACGAGGTGGCCGCGGCGGTCGACTTCCTGCGACACCTCCACGGCGCGGGGGCACCCGTCTGCGAGCCGCTCCGCTCCCGCGACGGGCGCTTCGTCGAGACCCTGGGCCGGGCGGACGAGATCTTCCTGGCCACCGCGGTCGCCGCGGTGCCCGGCGAGCCCCTCGATGCCTGCGTGCCCTCGCCGCTCCTCTTCCGGGCCTGGGGACGGGCGCTCGGCGCGCTCCACGCCGCGTCCGTCACCTACCCTGGAGATGCGCACTCGTACCTCACCTGGCCGTCCCTCTGGGAGCCGGTGGCCGCGCGCCTCGACCCCGCGGACGCCGGCGCCCGCGCCGCCCATCGCCGCCTCGACGCCTGGCAGGCGGAGGTCTTCCCGACGCTCCCCTGGCACCTCTGCCACGCCGACTACCGGGCGGGCAACCAGCACTTCGACGGCGAGCGGGTCTGGACCTTCGACTTCGACGAGCCCCTGCACGCGCCCCTCGCCTGGGACCTGGCGCGACCCTTCCTCGAGCTCGCCGTCCGGCCGCGCGACGAGCGTCGCGCCCTCCTGGCATCCTTCGGCGAGGGCTACGCCAGCGTCCGCGACTGGCCCCCACTCTGGCCCGGGGCCCTCCCCGAGCTGCTGGCCGCGAAGGCGCTGGAGATGTTCGCCTGGAGCCGCACCTGCTGGCAGGGCGACGTGCTTCCGGGTGGCGAGTCCCGGGCCACCTGGGAGACCCGACTGCGGCGCCTGTTCGAGTCGCCGCCGCCCTGGTGACGGGGCACCGCGGGCCCCCGCTGACGGGGCACCGCGGGCCCCGCCGACGGGGTGCGGCCGCCGGCGGCTGGGGCATCCTGTGGGGCGGAGGAAGCTTCCTTGGCCGAGCGCCAGATCCGGCCCGCGCGAGACGCCGACCTGGCGGCACTGAACGCGATCTACAACCACTACATCGAGCACACGGCGATCACCTTCGACATCGAGCCGTGGACCGCGGCGGAGCGCGCGAACTGGTTCGCGAGCTTCGACGCACGCGGGCGTCACCGGCTGCTGGTCCTGGAGGACGGCCCCTCGGGCGAGCTGCTCGGCTATGCCTGCAGCCGCACCTTCCGCACCAAGGCCGCCTATGCGCCGTCGGTGGAGACCAGCATCTACCTCCGGCACGACGCCACCGGCGCGGGTCTGGGTCGGCCGCTCTACACGGCCCTGTTCGACGCGCTGGCCAACGAGGACGTGCACCGGGCCTACGCGGGGGTGACCCTGCCGAACGACGCATCCGAGCGCCTGCACGAGCGGATCGGCTTCCGTCCCATCGGGCTCTACCACGAGGTGGGCCGCAAGTTCGATCGCTGGTGGAGCGTGCGCTGGTTCGAGAAGCGCCTGGGCGGAGCCGACGCATGACGGAGCTCACGAGCGAACGCCTGCGCCTGCGACACTTCCGCGACGATGACACCGACGCCTATGCCCGCATGCTCGCCGACCCGGAGGCCGTGCGCTTCCTGGGGCACGGCCCCCTGCCGCGGCACGAGGCCTGGCGACAGATGGCCATGCTGATGGGCCACTGGACGCTGCGGGGCTTCGGCATGTGGGCGGTGGAGGAACGGACCCGCGGCGAGCTCGTGGGCCGGGTGGGCTTCCACCAGCCGGAGGGCTGGCCCGGCTTCGAGATCGGCTGGCTGGTGGAGCCCTCGCGCTGGGGCCGCGGCTACGCCACCGAGGCCGCGCGCACCTGCCTCGACTGGGCGCGCGCCCACCGCGAGGAGGAGCGGGTGATCAGCCTGATCCACCCCGAGAACCTGGCGTCGATCGCCGTGGCCGAGAAGCTCGGCGAGCGCTTCGAGCGCCGCCACGAGCTGTTCGGCGTGGAGGTCTCGATCTACGGCCGGGAGCTCCGCCCGTGACCAGACTCGGCAAGCCGCCGCGGCGGGTGCGCGAGGTCGCCCGCCACGAGGTCGCGGCTCTCTCCCGGGTCCTCGCCCAGGCCTTCGAGAAGGATCCCGTCCATCGCTGGATCTACCCCGGCGAGCTCGAGTACCGACGCCACAGCGCGGGCACCTTCGCCACCTTGCTGGGCTACTGCCGGCGACACGGCACCCCGCTCACCACGGACGGCGGCGAGGGCGCGGCCCTCTGGTACGGGCCCGACAAGCCCAAGCCCGGGCGCGTGGCCGAGACCCTCTTCGGGCTGCGCATGGCGCGTCGCTTCTGGCGCCGCGCCGGCCTGCTCCAGCACGGCTTCCGGGACATCGAAGCCGCCCACCCGAAGGAGCCCCACTGGTACCTGGCGGTGCTGGGCACGGACCCGACCCACCAGGGCGGAGGCGTCGGCGGCGCCCTGCTCGGACCCATCCTCCGCCGCTGCGACACCGAACAGCGTCTTGCCTGGCTCGAGGCCTCCCGCATCGAGAACGTGCCCTACTACCAGCGCTTCGGGTTCCACGTGGTGCGGGAGATCCCGCTGCCCGCGGGCCCCTCGGTCTGGGCCATGCGCCGGGACCCCCGATGAGCCTGCCGGACCCCTACGCCTGGGTGTCGGCCCCGGCGCGACGGGCAGCGTTCGGGGTGGCGACCGCCCTCACCCTCGCCGTCATGGCGGGCCTGGGCGTCCTCGGCGCGCCGCTGGCCAACGAGGCGGCGCCCCAGGGCATCCTCTCCTTCGAGTTCGCCGGCGACGCGGAGACCGCCGCCCGCATCGTCGCCTCCTGGGACGCGCAGGAGCGCGTCCGCGCCGCGCTCAACACCGGCCTCGACTACCTGTTCATGCCCGCCTACGCGGTGTCGATCGGGCTGGCGTGCGTGCTGCTCGCCGGTGCGGGGGTGGCCCCGCGCCTCGGCGTCGCCCTGGCCTGGGGCCTGCTGCTGGCCGCCGCGTTCGACGCCGTGGAGAATCTGGCCCTGATCCGACTGCTCATGCAGGATCCGGACCCGCTCTGGCCGGCGCTCGCGGCGGCCTGCGCAGCGCCCAAGTTCGCGCTGGTGGCGGCCGGCCTCCTCTACGCCGCCGCGGGCGGTGCCGCGCGCCTCCTCCGACACCTTCGGGGAGATCGCGCTTGATCCGCCCGGGCGATCCACCTAGGGTTGGGGGGCGCGCCCGCCGCAACCCCCGCCCGGGAGCCCCCCGATGAGCCGCACACCCGACAGTGACACCGCGCTGCTGGCGCGGTACCTGCGCGTTCGCGCGGCCACCGAGTGGCTCGCCGAGCCGCTCTCGCCGGAGGACTGCACCGCCCAGTCCATGCCCGACGCGAGCCCGGTGAAGTGGCACCTGGCCCACACCACCTGGTTCTTCGAGACCTTCGTGCTGGAGCGCTCCCAGCCGGGCTACCGCCCCTTCGACGACGCCTACCGCTACCTGTTCAACTCCTACTACAACGCGGTGGGCGCCCAGTATCCCCGGCCCTGCCGCGGCCTCGTGACCCGCCCCGGCCTGGACGAGGTGCTGCGCTACCGGGCGCACGTGGACGACCACGTGGCGAAGGTCTTCGAGAACCAGGCCCTCACCGAGGAGATGGCGAGGATCGTCCGCCTGGGCTGTCACCACGAGGAGCAGCACCAGGAGCTGCTGCTCACGGACCTGAAGCACCTGTTCAGCCAGAACCCGACCGACCCGCGCTACCGCGCCACCGCCCGGGCGCCGGCCGCGGGCACGCCGTCGCCCCCGCGCTTCGCGGCCTTCGGCGACGGCACCCGCTGGATCGGCCACGGCGGACCGGGCTTCGCCTTCGACAACGAGACGCCCCGCCATCGCCAGTTCGTGGGGGCCTTCGAGATCGCGACCCGGCTCGTGACCAACGGCGAGTACCGCGCCTTCATGGAGGACGGCGGCTACGCGCGGCCGGAGCTCTGGCTCTCCGACGGCTTCGCCGCGGTGCAGCGCCAGGGCTGGGAGGCGCCGCTCTACTGGCGTCGCGAGACCCCCGACGCCCCGTGGCGCAGCCTCACCCTGGGCGGCGCCCGCGCCGTGCGCGACGACGAGCCCGTCTGCCACGTGAGCCTCTACGAGGCCGACGCCTACGCCCGCTGGGCCGGCGTGCGGCTGCCCACCGAGGCCGAGTGGGAGGTGGCGTCCTGGGACCGGCCCGTGGAGGGAAACTTCATGAGCCGCGGGATGCTGCACCCCGCGCCCGCGCCGAAGGGCGAGGGCATCCAGCAGATGTTCGGCGACACCTGGGAGTGGACCGCCAGCAGCTACGCGCCCTACCCGGGCTTCAAGCCGGTCGCCGGCGCCCTGGGCGAGTACAACGGCAAGTTCATGGCCAACCAGATGGTGCTGCGGGGCGGCAGCTGCGCCACGCCGGCCGACCACGTGCGCCCCACCTACCGCAACTTCTTCTACCCCGATGCCCGCTGGCAGTTCAGCGGGATCCGCCTGGCCCGCGACCCGGGCTAGCCGCCCTTCGCCGCCGACCCGGCCTGGCCGTCCTTCGCCGCGCGGCGCAGGCGGTTCACCTCCGCGTGGGCCGCGCGGATGGGCTCCGCCAGCCGGTAGTGGGGGGCCAGGCGCAGCACCCACTGTACGGCGGTCTCGAGGGAGACCCGGTGGCCGGTGGAGACGTAGACCGGCTTCACGCCGGGGCGGGTGCGCAGCACCCGACCGATCACCTCGCCCTCGTGACGCAGCTGCACCGCCGAGCCCCGGCGGTCGGCGGGCTCCAGATGCTCGCCCACCAGCCGGCTCTTGGCGTGGCCGATCGTCGGGAGATCCAGCGTCACCCCCAGGTGGCAGGCGATCCCGAATCGGCGCGGGTGGGCGCGCCCGTGCCCGTCCACCACCAGGAGATCCGGCCGGGCCCGGAGGCGCCCGAAGGCCTCCACCAGGGGCGGCAGCTCGCGGAAGGAGAGATAGCCCGGCACGTAGGGAAACGTGGCGCGGGCCCGCGCCGAGGCGGTCTCCGCCACGGCGAACGTGTCCACGTCCAGCACCACGACGGCGGCGAACAGGATCGGGCTGCCGCGGTCGTAGGAGACGTCGACGCCCGCCACGCTGCGCACCGGGCCGAAGCGGTCCGCCTCTTCGACCCGCTCGCGCAGCCGGAGCTGCAGCGCGCGGGCCTCGGCGACGGTCGGGCGGAGGGGATGGCGGGTCACCTCGCGCATCCTGGGGCTTCCGGGCCGCGGGAGCAACGGCAGCGCCGGTCAGGAGGCCCCATGGGCGGTTCGCACGGCCAGGGCGCCGAGGTTCAGACCCAGGTGGAGGGCGATGCAGAGCCGGAGCGACCGCGTCACCAGCGCCAGCGCCCCGAGCCCGGTGCCGACGACGAAGGTCCCGAGCAGGGGCCAGCCTCCCCCGTGCGGCAGGGCGAAGGCCAGGGCCGCGATCGCCACCGCGCTCGCCGGACCGACCGCGTGGCGCAGGGCCGGAAGGAGCCGACCGCGATAGATCGGCTCCTCGTAGAGCGGCGCCGCGAGCGCGAAGACCGCGTCGGCGGGCGTCGCGGCGGTCGGGCGCGGCAGCGAGCCCAGACCGAGCTCCTCCGGCGCGAGCGCGAGCGCCGCGCGACCTGCGGGGAGCGCCGAGGCGCCCCCGATCACGCCGAGGAAGAGCCAGGGCAGCGCCACGCGCCGGTCGAGACGCGGTCCCGGACGTCGCCGAAGCTCCCAGGCCAGCCCGAGGGATCCCGCCAACGCGACGGCCGGTGGCAGGAGCCGGAGCCCCGGCGGCGCCGGGACCCCGGCCAGGAGGACCAGGCCGTACAGCGCGGCCACGCCCGCCACGGCCTCGACGAGATGGACGTCCCGCCGCCCGGCACCCGGCCTCACGAGGCGCCGGCGCCGGGACCCTTCCGGGCGGCGCGGAGCCGGTCGATCTCCTCCTGCTGGCGTTCGAGCCGCCCGGAGAAGACGCGGCGCTCCAGGGCCAGCTCGCCCAGCAGCACGAGCACCGCGGCCACCAGCAACGACGGGGCCCCGCGACCCTGGAGGACCGCGACGCCCAGCGTCAACGCGCCGAGCCCGAAGAAGACCGCGGGCAGGAGTCGCCACGACGCGCTGCGCCCCGACCGCACGATCCACCGCTCGAATGCCGTCTCTCCCATCATCGCCTCCCACGCCTTCCCTCGCGACGATCCCGCTCGCGACGGCTGCGACGACGTGCCGCTCCGAAGACGATCAGGCCGAGGCCGAGGTTGAATGTCATGAGCAATCCGGCTTGCTGAAGTGTAACCCGAGCAGGTGTCGGGCTCAGGGGCGCACACTGGAAGTCGATGCCGTCGAAGACACGGACGTCGGGAAGTCCCGAGTCGGGTCCCCCGAGTGGCGCGGCGTCGCCGAACGCCCCGACGTCGAGGTAGAGCGCCCCCACGCCCAGGTCGACGTCGCCGGACCCGGTCGGCCCCTCGGGCGCCACCGCACCGCGCACGCGCTCGAGCAGCCACTCGGCGGCCTCCCCGAGCGTCTTGTCCCCCTCCCATGGGAAGCCACCCGCCGCGTCGATGTTGGCGAACGCCGTCGCCGCGATTCCGAGGTAGAGGGCCAGGGTGCCCTGACCGGCCGCGCCCACGACCGCGGCGGCGAACGCCAGGCCCGCGGCGTACTGCTTGGCCTCCATGCCGTGGAGCGTCCCCTCGAATCCCGATGGATCCCAGTACTCGACCGGGTTGCCGAGCGTGTAGCTGAAGTCGTTCACGGGCTGGGGAATCGGGTCCGGTGCCAGGAAGCGGTACGCCTCCGGGTCGTAGAGCCGCGCTCCCAGCAGGATCAGATCCGCCTTGTGTCGCCCCCGCGCGAAGCCGACCTCGTCCGCCGACCCCCCGTGGTGGATCTCGCGCCCGTAGGGCCCGTGGCCGTACTGGGCCACCACCGCCCCCGCGTCGTTCGTCACGAAGGCCGTGTTGCCGCGCAGGTCCGCATGGCGGAACAGGCGCGCGCCGGTTCCCAGGTCGATGCGCACCGGGCCCACCTCGAGCACGACGGGCCGGCCTTCCGCGTCGCCCTGCACGAGCCCCCCGAAGCGCCAGCGCTGCAACCCGAGGGCCCCCGAGCTGGCGACGGGACGTCCCAGCGCATCCCACGAGAAGACCTGGGCGCCGACCGCGGCGATCCGTCCGGCGCCGTCCCAGGCCAGGGGGACCCCGTCCCGCTCGACGGCGAAGCCGGCCTCGTCCCAGACGTAGGCGTGGAGCGGCGCGCCGTCCTCGTCCACCGCCCGGAGCCGATTGCGCTCGGCGTTGTAGGTCAGCGAACGGACCGTACCGTCGCGCTCCACGCGCTCCACGTTGCTCAGGGCGTCGAAGTCGAAGCGCTGCTCCAGGGTGAGGCCGAGGCTGGCGCCCTCCCACTCGGCGATGCGGCGGGCCGCGTCGCGAGCGGCGCCGTCGTGCCGACGCTCCGGTCCGAGGCCGTGGGCCTCGTGGGTGAGCCGGTACTCGGGCACGTAGGTCTTGTGATTGACCAGGAAGCAGGTGGGAGACCCGGGGCAGTTCTCGTCGTCGAGGAGCGCCACGCCCAGCTCCACCTGCGTTCCGCCCGGCCCCGTGGTCTCGTAGGCCACGGCCGCAATGCCCACCGGCGGGTAGGCCATCTCGCGCGTGAGCCCGTTCGCGGTCCAGACGCGAGCCAGGCGACCGTCGCGCCACTCGCGGGTCACGAGATCGCTGCCCCCGTCGCGGATCCGGACCTCGCGGTCGGCTCCATCCCACCCGAATCCCAGCACCCGGGCAAAGCCCGTGTCCGCATCGAAGAGCTGCAGACCCACCAGCCGTGACCGGCTGTCCCATTCGACGCCGAGGGTCTCGCCACCGGGATAGGTCACGTCCGCGACCCGGCCACTCGCGTCGTAGGCGTAGCGCTCGCTGCCGCCCCAGGCGCTGTCCTCGACCTCGACCAGTCGTCCCGCGTCCCAGACGAGGCTGGCCTCTCCTTCCAGCGCCGGCGCACCGGCGCGGCCCCAGGCGCGATGGGTGATGCGGCCCGCCGGATCGAAGGCCCAGGTCTCGCGCATGCCGTTGGGACGCTCGCGGGAGACGATCCGGCCCGCGGCATCGTACGCGAAGCGGGTCGACTGCCAGGCGCCGTCCACCCGCTCCCGGCGCTCGACCAGGCGCCCCAGGGCGTCGTAGAGGAGCTCGATCCCACCGCCGTGGGGCCGGTGGATGCGCAGCGGTCGCCCGTCGCTGCGGTGCTCGGTCACGAGGCTCTCGGCGGGCTGCTGGACGCCGTGTCGGAGCGCGCTGAGCACCCGGGTCTCGAGATTGCGATCCTCGTCGTAGACGCGCTCCACCACGCCGCCCACGTCCGGCTCGTCGACCCCGCGTCGGACGAGATTCCCCACGCCGTCGTAGCGCCGCTCGTGAACGCGGTCTCCGACGACCACCCGACCTGGATGGCCGTGCTCTCCCCAGGCCTCGAAACGCGCCTCCCGCCCCGCGGGATCCCGGAGCCGGCTCAGGTTCCCGGCCCCGTCCCATACGAACGAGGTGGTCTCGCCCGCGCCGTTTCGCAGGGCCACCAGGCGTCCCCGGCCGTCGTACTCCCGCTCCTCGCGGAGCCCGAGGTCGTCCTCCAGGCGTCGGATCGCCGGGCGCAGCGGGGCCCGCCGGTTCTCGGCGGCCACCGCCCAGGTGAAGCGCGTGACGTTGCCCCAGGGCTCGGTGCGCGTCGCGAGGTGGTCGTTCGCCCACGACCACCGGGTGCGGGTCCCGTCGGGCTCGATCCGCTCGACGGGGCGAACGCCTTCCCAGGCGAACTCGGTGCGCTCGCCGAGGTCGAGCTGCTCGCGGGCCTGCAGGCGCCGCCCGGCGTCGAGCTCGTAGCGGCTGCGATGGCCCAGGGGATCGACGTGCTCGACGGCGTAGACGCCGCCGCTCTCGGGGGAGAACGCGAACACGTGGGCAGGGTGCCCCGATCCGCCCGGCTGCACCCGGATCTCCCGGCCGCTCTCCGCCAGCGCCACGGTGTCGCCCTCGGAGCTCGTCTGCCCCACGAGGCGATCGCCCTCGTAGTCGTAGTGGAAGCCGGGCCAGCCCCGGGCGGTGTCGAGTCCGTCCCGCGCGGCGACGAGCCGTCCCTCGCCATCCCACGCGAACTCGGCCACCCGGCCGGCCCGGTCCACGACCGACACCAGGCGGCCCGCCGCGTCGCGCTCGAGATCGAAGACCACGCTGCACGTCGCGGCGTCGGTGCACTGCTCGATGCGGGTCACCCGGAGCGTTCCCGCCACCCCCTCGCGGCGGAACACCAGGCGCGGGAACTCCCCGCCCACCCAGTGGATCGCCTCCAGGGGACCGTCGGGCGCGAAGACGTGGACCAGGCCGCCCTTGGTCCGCAGGCGCCGCGGCGCCGACACCACCCAGGCGCTGCCGGGGATCGCGTCGCCCGGGTCGAGGCCGGCGGTCTCGAAGCGGGTGCCGCGGGCGTCCACGAACACCGCGTCCGCCCAGTGCAGCTCGAAGCTCCAGCGCCAGCGCCGATCGGCGCTGTTGTAGACGCCGCCGAGGATCCAGGTCCCGAGGCGCGTGTCGATGGACAGGTCGCGTCGCTCGAGCAGAAGATTGCGTCCGGCCAGATTCACCCGCAGGCCCGGCGCCACCGCAAGCGTGGCGAGCTCCTGGAACTCGGGGAGACCGGGCACGGGAGCGAGGGGCTGGGGGTCGCAGGCCGGTACGACGGCCAGGACCAGCAGGAGGTGGCCGAACCTGGCCGACTTCGGCCACCGATTCGGCGACGAATGGCGGGAGAATCGTCCGGTTCGGCGGTGCCGGACGAGTCGAGCGAGCGTTGCGAGCATGGGGAGCATCCTCGGGGACCGAGATGGCGACCCTGGGGAGAAGCCCGTAGGGTTCGCGGGGTCGACCCGAGAGGAGCAAGACGCGTGCCGAAACTCGTGCGTGTCGGAGAGGGCAGGGGCATGGAGGCGGGGCCCCGCTGCCCCGCCTGCGGCGCGGAGGTCCCGTGCGGCGCCGCGGCGGGCAAGAGCCGCTGCTGGTGCGCCCACTACCCGGCGCTCGAGCCCGACACCGACGACCCGGACGCCGCCTGCTACTGCGAGCGCTGCCTCGAGGCGAAGCTGGCGGAGCAGGAGCGGGACCGCGGGCGCTGAGCGCTACGCCTCCAGGAGTCCCAGCAGATCCTCGCGGGTGAGGCGCGCCGCCGCCTCGGCGCCGCCCAGGGCCACGTCGGCCAGCTCGCGCTTGCGCTGCTGCAGGGCCAGGATGCGCTCCTCGACGGTGGCTTCCGCCACCATCCGGTAGACCAGGACCGGCCGATCCTGGCCGATCCGGTGCGCCCGGTCGGCCGCCTGGTCCTCCACGGCGGGGTTCCACCAGAGGTCCATCAGGAAGACGTGGTCGGCGGCCGTGAGGTTCAAGCCGGTGCCGCCGGCGCGCAGGCTCACCAGCAGGACGGGCGGGCCATCCTCGGCCTGGAAGGCGGAGACCACCCCGGCGCGGTCGCGGGTGGCACCGTCCAGGCGCGAGAACGGGATCTCCGCCCCGGCCAGGGCCGGCTCGATGCGGTCGAGGAGGCTCGTCCACTGGGAGAAGACCAGGGCCTTGTGGCCGTCGGCCACCACCGTCTCGAGCTCCTCGCGCAGCAGCTCCACCTTGGCGCTCGGGCCCGTCCAGTCCGCGTGGCCCGGCAGCAGGCCCGGGTGGCAGGCGGCCTGGCGCAGGCGCAGCAGGGCCTCGAGCGCCGCCATCACGTCGCCCCGGCCGGCGCCGAGCTTCTCGAGCACCTCCGGCACGGTGGCCGCGCGCACCGCGTCGTAGACGGCGCGCTCCTCGTCGCTGAGGGCGCAGTGGAGCACGGCGTCGGTGCGGGGCGGCAGCTCGGGCGCCACCTCGGCCTTGCGCCGCCGCAGCACGAAGGGGCGGATGCGCCGGCGCAGGTGCTCGGCGGTGGCGGCGTCGCCCGCGGCGATGGGGCGGGCGTAGCGGGACTCGAAGTCGGCCCGGCCGGCGAGCAGACCGGGGTTGGTGAAGTGGAGCTGGCTCCAGAGCTCCTCCAGGCGGTTCTCCACCGGGGTGCCCGTGAGGGTCAGCCGGAAGTCCGCCTGCAGGGCGAAGGCGGCCCGGGCCGCCTGGCTGTCCGGGTTCTTGACGTTCTGGGCCTCGTCCAGGACCACCGTGCCCCAGTGGACCTCGCCGAGCGCCCTCGCGTCGAGACGCAGGATGGCGTAGCTCGTGATCACCACGTCGGCCTCGGGATCGAGGGCCCGGCGCGGGCCGTGGTAGAGGCAGGCCCGCAGCCCGGGCCGGAAGCGGGCGATCTCGTCGCGCCAGTTGGGCAGCACGCTGGTGGGCGCCACCACGAGGGTGCGGCCGTCCAGGGCGCAGAGGGCCTGGAGCGTCTTGCCCAGGCCCATGTCGTCGGCGAGGAGTCCGCCCAGGCCCGCCTGGCGCAGGAAGGCCAGCCAGGCCACGCCGCGCTTCTGATAGGGACGCAGCGTGGCCGTGAGGTCGTCCGGCAGCGCGGGCTCCGGCAGCCCGGCGAAGTCCTCGAGAAGCGCGCGCAGGCGCGCGAAGCCCGGCGGCGCGGGCTCGCCCAGGTCTTCGCACAGGCCGGCCAGGTCCGGGAGCGCGGCCGCCGGCAGGGCGCCGTCCGGACGCCGCGCCGCCAGCAGGTCGGCCAGGCGCTGGCCGTGGCGCGCCAGCCAGTCGGCCGGGAGCGGGGCGAAGCCGCCTCCCGCCCCGTGCCCTCCC
>CAYTZH010000024.1:56573-68859 GCA_964442285.1 uncultured Spirochaetales bacterium
CCTCCCGCCCCGTGCCCTCCCAGAAGGGGGACGAGGGACTCCCCGGCCCGCCAGGCGGCGACCACGCGGCCGGCGTCGGCGCGCCCGCCGCCCTCTCCGGACTCGAAGCGGACGTCGAAGCCATCGCCCTCCACGCGCACGCTCGGCACCAGCGGCGCGCGTCGCTCGAAGCCGGCCGGGGCGTCGCCGGCCAGGTCGCCCTTCCAGCCGCGCAGCTTCTCGGCCAGGGCCACGGCGTCCTCGCCGCGCAGGGTCAGGCGCTTGCCCGGCGCCAGCTCGAGGTCCGCGGCCAGCTCGCGCACGAGCCGGCGCTCGGCGTCCAGGTCGCGCAGGGGCACCGGGCCGCCCAGGGGCACGAGGCTCCCGGCGTCGATGCGGGCCGTGGGCGGGTCGCCGTACACCAGGGTGGGGAACACCTCCAGGGCGTCACCCTCGCGGCGGGTCTCGATGCGGACCCGCGGCTTCTCCCGGGTGGTCTCGGGCAGGCGCCGGGTGCGGATGTCGACGTGGATGCGGCGCTGCAGCGAGGGCAGCACCTCCCCCACCAGCTCCATCACCGCGTCGGGCAGGAAGGTGCGGCCCCGGGGCAGCACCTGCAGCTCGCGGCCGTCGAGGCGCGTCTCGCCCACCGGATGCAGGACGTCGCCGCAGAGCGCCGCGCCGTTCAGGAACGACTCGTCCACGGAGGGCACCGGCTCGACCCAGAGCCGGAAGCCCTGGCCCTGGTCCTCCACGCGCCCCTCGAGCACCACCGGCTCGCCCGAGCAGCGGACGGGCCTGCCGTCGAGGCGGACGTCGGGGCAGCGGGCCAGGCCGGCCAGCAGCCTGGGAAGGATCCCGTTCGGGATCACCCCGCGCAGGCGGCTCCCGAGCAGCCGCTCCACCTCCACGTCGTCGGGCGTGGCCGAGAAGGCCGGGCCCTCCACCCGTCCCGAGGCCACGGCCGAGAGGGTGCTGGTCAGCACCCGGGTGCCCGCCTCGGTCTCCACCACCCGCTCCAGGGCCAGGCGGCCCTGGTTCCGCGTGAGGCGGTAGCTGATGCGGCCGCTGGCGGGGGCGTCGGGGGAGAAGAGGTCTTCTCCGGCCTGCTCGGCTCGACGCAGGGCGATGACGGCGGCGGCCACGTGGGGGCACGGATCATCGGCGCCGCCGCAGTCGCAGGACCAGTCCTCGTCGTCCGGCGCGAGCACCACCCGCTGGGAGAGCATCCCCTGGCGCTGGGCCACGCGCAGGATCAGCTCACCGGCCTCGCGGCGTTCGCCCTGGACCGCGTCGCCCCGGGCCAGCTGCACGCCGCTCGACCAGTTCTGGCGGCTGGCCGCCTCTCGCACGGCCTCGAAGAGCCCCTCCATGGGCGGGGAGGGTAGCGCTAGGCCCGGGCCTGCTGGAGGATCCGGAGCATCTCGCCCCGGCGCGGGCCCACGTCCTCCTCGGGCATGTGGGCGTCCCGCGCACGCCACACCGCGATGATGCGGCTCATGACGTCGGGCTTGGAGACGATCGCCAGCGGGGGATCCAGCAGATTGAAGCTCCGCAGCACCGCCCGCAGCACCACCGGATCCGTGCGCATGGCCGGGAAGAGGCCCTCGGTGAGCACCGAGCGCAGGAAGGCCTTGGGATCCACCGGCTTGTTCGGGCTGGGGTCGCGTCCGTCGCACGCGTCGCGCTCGCCGCGGCGCTCGCGAGCCATCACGGTGCGCGAGTCCGCGTCCTGCATCCTGGCGGACTCGTACCACGGGTCGATCTCCCGGCGCGTGGCGGCGTCGAAGGCCAGACTGCAGGCCGCCGGGTCGTCGGGATGGGCCGTGAAGGCGTCGGCGAGGAGCCAGGCGTGGACGGCCGCCAGGGAGCAGCCGCGGCCGTACATGGGGTTCGTACACACGGCCGCGTCTCCCACGGGGTGGACGCCCAGCACGACCGGGCGGCCGGCGCGCACCAGGCGCCGACGGCGGTTGCGCAGGCTCGCCATGGTCCAGACCCGGGTGATGGGCTCGGCGCGCTCCGGCGCGATCCACTCGCGCACCGGGGGCAGGGCCATGGCCGCGGCCGCGAAGGGCTTCTCGTGAACGACGGCGCGCAGGTCGGCGTCCTCCTTGGAGGCGGCCAGGGTCACCGAGAAGATGCCGGAGTCGCCGGGAAAGATGGCGTACTTGAGGTAGCCGAGATCCATCCCGACCGGTCCGTCCCGCAGCGGCGACGTGGTGCCCGGGCGCAGGCGATAGAAACGCGAGCTGTAGAAGATGCCGCAGTCCTCGCTCTCCTCGTCCAGGGGCGGGCCGCCGAGGGGCTCGAGCCAGTGGTGCAACGGCGAGCGACGCCCGCTGGCGTCCACCACGGCGTCGGCGCGCCAGACCGTGTCGACGCCGTCGTGGGTGCGCACGCGCACGCCGACCACCCGGGGAACCCCGCTGGCCTCGTCGGTCTCGGCGGCCAGGCCGTCGACCGCCACACCCTCGCGCCACTCGACGCCGGGCTCGGCGGCCACCGCCCGTCGCAGCACCCACTCGAAGGTCACGCGGCGACAGGCCAGCAGCACCAGCTTCTCGTCGCCGGGCTCGCGCACGTAGCGCTCCGCCATGCCCTCGGGCAGGTGCTCGCCGAAGCGCAGCTCCTCGGCGCCGGCCTCGCGCAGGGCGTCGAGCACGTCGGGGGCCCGTTCGTCCAGGAGCTGGTGCAGGCGGGCGAGGAAGGCGTGGGAGTGCCAGACCTGGGGCGCACCGCGGCGCTCCCAGGTGTGGAAGGCCTCCACCGGCGAACTCGGCAGCGGGACCGACTCGCGCTCGATGATCATCACCCGGTGTCCCTGGCGGGCCAGGGCCAGAGCGCTGCAGAGCCCGGCGACACTGCCGCCGACGACGATGACTTCCTTCATGCGAGATCCCCTTTGCGGCGCTTCAGCCAGTCGATGATCAGCTGGTTCAGCTCGTCGGGGCGCTCCTGCTGGGTCCAGTGACCGCACTTCTCGATCACGTGGCTCTCGAGGTCACTGCACAGGTTGGGCATGCCGGAGGCCAGGGCCGGCGGCAGGGCGGGATCCCACTCCGCACTCACCATCAGGCAGGGCAGCGAGAGCTTCGCCGTACCCACCTGGGGGTAGTCCTCCCGGTTGCGGTCGATGTTGCGGTACCAGTTGATGCCGCCGCGGAAGCCGGTCTTCTCGAAGGCCTCTACGTACACCTCGAGCTCCTCGGGCGTGAGGATCCGATGGCCCGGCGCATCGAACTCGGGCAGACGCCGGAACGGGTTGGCGTCGAAGCCGTCCGCGGTCTGGGCCCGGGCCATGGCGTCCGTGGGGGGGATCCCGCCGCGCATGAGCTTTTCGAAGAGTGTGCGCACCTGGCCATCGAGGACGCCCTCGGCGACGCCGGGCTGCTGGAACCAGAGCACGTAGATCCTCTCGTCCCGACCGCCGGCCAGCATGCGCAGCAACTGGGTCGACGGGAAGGCCACGTAGGGCGTGTTGACGCCAATCACCCCGGCGGTGCGCTCGGGATGCAGTGCGGGCATGGCCCAGGCCACGAAGCCGCCCCAGTCGTGGCCCACGAAAACGGCCTTGGGCAGCTCCAGGGCGTCGAGCAGGGCGACCATGTCCGCGGTGAGCGCGCGGAGGTCGTAGGCCTCCACCGGCTCGGGACGCTCGCTCGCGCCGTAGCCGCGCATGTCCGGGGCGATGGCCCGGAAGCCGGCGTCGGAGATCGCGGCGACCTGGTGGCGCCAGGAGTAGGCGAGCTCGGGAAAGCCGTGGCAGAAGACGACCGGGAGTCCTTCGCCGCGTTCGTGCACGGAGAGGGTGACCCCGGAGGCCAGGGGTAGCCGGCGCGGCAGGGGCAGGGCGGGGGCGCTCATGGGGTCTCCACGGGAGCCGCGGCTCCCGATCGCGGGTTCTCGAGGAGCTGCTTGCTCCGCTGCTTCAGGAAGGCGAGGACGTCCTCCCGCTCGGTCGGGTCGTCGCGCACGATGCGCGCCACGGCGAGCCCCTGGAGCAGCAGGAAGGTCACACTGCGCAGCCGACGCAGGCGCGGGTCGCGCGCCGCGGCGTCACCCAGCAGTGTGCTCGTGAGGGCATCGAAACGGCCCTCCAGGGTCACCACCACCGGCTGCAGACGCTCGTGGAGCTCTGGGTCGGTGCGCGCGGCGACCACGAGCTCGAGCAGGGCATAGGCCGAGGGGTCGGAGAAGTTGCGCCAGATCAGCTCGAGGCCGGCGGAGATCCAGTCGCTGCCCGGGGGCAGCCCACGCGCCGCCTCGCCGAACTCCCGGATCCGACGTTCCGCCAGGTGCTCGACGGCGGCGGCCACCAGGTCCTGACGGGTGGGAAAATGGTGGAGCTGGGCACCGCGGGAGACGCCGGCGCGCTGCGCGACCTCGGTGGTCGTGGTGCCCGACCAACCCCGCTCGGCGAGGCACGCGAGGGTCGCATCCAGCAGTCGCTCCCGGGTCGTGGCGCTACGTTCGGCCTGGGTCCGCCGGGGCCGCGCGCCGTCGGCGCTCGCCGTCGGCCGGCTCGTCGCTTGCCTGGGCATGCTCGGATAGGTAACTTGCCACAAAGAAACAATCAAGACTGATTGTTTACTGCGCCGACGAGGCCGGCTGGGAAGTCCGCGTGTGAGCGCGGGAAATCCCATCCGGCCGCAGACCGGGAGACCCCAATGCTGCCCCCGCGCATGCGCTTCGGCGCCTTCATCGCCCCCTTCCACCCGGTGAACGAGAACCCCGGACTGTGTATCGAGCGCGACCTCCAGCTCGTCGAGCTCATGGACCA
Source organism: uncultured Spirochaetales bacterium (assembly GCA_964442285.1). GTDB lineage: Bacteria > Myxococcota_A > UBA9160 > UBA9160 > JAFDET01 > CAYTZH01. The sequence continues at coordinate 61,336 of CAYTZH010000024.1, forward strand.
GCTCGGCTACGACGAGGCCTGGATCGGCGAGCACCACTCGGCGGGCTACGAAGTCATCGCTTCGCCCGAGATCTTCATCGCCGTGGCCGCCGAGCGCACCCGCCACATCCGCCTCGGCACCGGCGTCGTCTCCCTGCCCTACCACCACCCGCTCATGCTGGCCGACCGCATCAACCAGCTCGACCACATGACGCGCGGCCGTGTCATCTTCGGGATCGGCCCGGGCCAGCTCCCCTCCGACGCCTTCATGATGGGCATCGACGTCTCGCAGCAGCGGCGGATGATGGCCGAGAGCCTGGAGGTGCTGGTGCCTCTCCTCTCCGGCGAGAAGGTCACCTCCAGGACCGATTGGTTCGAGCTGTGCGACGCCCAGCTGCAGATGGCGCCCTTCACGCGGCCCCACGTGGAGATGGCGGCGGCGGCGAGCTTCTCGCCCGCGGGACCGGTGGCGGCCGGCCGTTACGGCATCGGCATGCTCAACGTGGCCGCCACCAGCGAGCAGGGGTTCCAGGCCATCGCCCATCACTGGGACACCTGCGAGCAGGCCGCCAAGCAAAACGACCAGCGCGTCGAGCGCTCCCAGTGGCGGCTGGTGGGCCCCATGCACGTGGCCGAGACCCGCGAGCAGGCCCTGGAGGACGTCCGCCACGGCATCCTCGACTTCCTGCACTACTTCCAGGAGATCCTGCCCACCCCGCTCACCGCCGCCAGCACCGTGGAGGAAGCGGTGGAGGGCCTGCGTCGGATCGGGATCGCCACCATCGGCACCCCCGAGGACGCCGTGGAGCAGATCGAGCGGCTGCAGAAGCAGTCGGGCGGCTTCGGCGCCTTCCTCTTCCTGGACCACAACTGGGCGCCCTGGGACCGCAAGCAGCGCAGCTACGAGCTCTTCGCCCGCTACGTGATGCCGCGCTTCCAGCAGGGCAACGATCGCCGTATCGCCAGCCTGGCCTGGGCCAAGGGCAACAAGGCCACCTTCATCGGCGCGCTCATGGGCGCCATCGGCAGCGAGATCCAGCGCCACACCCAGGAGCAGCAGGCCCGCAAGCAGGCCGACACCGACGGCAGCGGGGAGGGCGGCGCGAGCTGACATGGAGTCCCCCCCGCGCGATCGCAAGCTCGGCGCCTTCAGCGACGAGGCCCCCTGGGAGATCGATCTGGACGCGCTCGCGTGGCGCCGCGGCCTCGATGCCGCGCGCGCGCGCACGGCCGAAGAGGTGCCCGACCTGGTGCGGCGCCGCCTCTTCCCGCCCGCCCGACGCATGGGGCGTACCAGCCGGCTGATCGGCACGGCGCTCGCCGGCTGGACCCTCTCGGAGCGCCGCCGCGGGGGCAGGACCTCGCGCGAGGGGCTCTCGCGGCGCCTGCGCCGGGCCTTCGAGCATCTGGGCCCCTCCTACATCAAGCTGGCCCAGATCCTCTCCTCGGGGCAGGGTGTCTTCCCCGACGAGCTGGTAGCCGAGTTCTCCCTGTGTCGCGACCGTGTGACGCCCGAGCCCTTCGACCACGTGGAGCGCGTGGTGCAGGAGGAGCTCGGCAGGCCGATCGAGGATGTCTTCTCCCGCTTCGAGCGAGAGGCCCTGGCCTCCGCCTCCATCGCCCAGGTGCACGTGGCCACGCTGCACAGCGGGGAGGAGGTGGTGGTGAAGGTGCAGCGACCGGACGTCGCGCGTCGCGTGCGCCAGGACATCCGCACCATGTCCTGGATCGCGCCGTTCCTGGTGGGCCGCATCCCGATCGCCGCGCTGGCCAATCCGCCGGCCCTGGTGGAGCTCTTCGCCGAAACCGTCCTCGAGGAGCTCGACTTCCGCCTCGAGGCCGAGAACATGCTCGACATCGCGGCGGTGCTGGCGCGCTCGGGCCAGAACGTCATCGTGGTGCCGCGTCCCCACCCGGAGCTGGTCACGAGTCGGCTCCTGGTGATGGAGCGCCTGCGCGGGTTCGAGTACGCCGACGTCGAGGGCATGCGCGCGGCGGGCGTCGACACGGCGTCGCTCGCGCGGGCGCTGCACATCGCGGTGCTCGAGGGCGCCATCATCCACGGCGTCTTCCACGGCGATCTGCACGGTGGAAACTTCCTCGTCCAGGAGGACGGGCGCATCGCGCTCTTCGACTACGGCATGACCGCGCGCATGGACGAGCACCAGCGGCTCGCCTTCCTGCGGGTGCTGATGGCCGGGGCCGTCAACGACATCCGCAGCCAGCTCGTGGCCTACCGGGAGCTGGGTGCGCTGCCCCCCGACGCCGATCTCGACGGCGTGTTCCGCGCGCTGAAGGTCGACCGTCCCGTGCGCGACCCCACCAAGATGAGCGGCGAGGAGCTCACCGCCGAGATCCGCGAGGTGACCAGGGCCCTGCTCGGCTACGGCGCCAAGCTTCCGAAGGTGCTGATGCTCTTCGTCAAGAACATGATCTTCATCGAGGCGGCCGTCACGCGCTTCGCTCCCGACGTCAACCTGCTGAACGAGATCGGCAAGATCTTCCAGTACTTCGCCGAGCACCACGGCGAGCAGATCGCCCGCGAGATCGGCTTCGACCCGCGCGGGGTCCGCATGGACCTGACCAGCTTGCGGCTCGCGATGGGCCTCGACGACGACGTGGACTCGCTCACGCCGCGAGAGCTCCAGGCGCGCCGGAGCGTCATCACCGAGCGGGTGCGCGAGGGCGGCGGGGTGGTGTAAACCTCCAGGCGCAGGAGGTCCCCCATGGCGCCTCCAGTCGAAGGAGGCCCCATGGCGTACAGCGTCTTCGAGCTCGAGCCCGGCGAGGGCATCGCCACCCTCTGGCTGAACCGTCCCGAGGCCCGCAACGCCATGGGCCCGGAATTCTGGCGCGAGCTGCCGATCGCCATGGAGGCCCTGGGCGCGGACGACGCCGTCCGCGCCGTGGTCCTGGCCGCTCGCGGGCCCCACTTCACGGCCGGGCTCGATCTCAAGACCATGGGCGGGACCATCGGCGCTGGCGGCGGCGAGCCCAACTCCGAGGCCGCCCGGCGCACCAGGCTGCTGAGCGAGATCAGCCGCCTCCAGGGCTCGATCACGGCCGTGGCCAACTGCCCCAAGCCCGTCGTCGCCGCCATCCACGGCTACTGCCTGGGCGGCGGCATCGACCTCATCACCGCCTGCGACGTCCGGCTGGCCGCGGCCGACGCCATCTTCTCCGTGCGCGAGACGCGCATCGCCATGGTGGCGGACGTGGGCACCCTGCAGCGGCTGCCGGGGATCGTGGGCCGGGGGATCACGGCCGAGCTCTGCCTCACCGGCGACGACTTCGGCGCCGAGCGGGCCCGGGAGATCGGCCTGGTGAACGCCGTCCACGCCGACCCGGCGCAGACCGTGAAGGCCGCCCAGGAGATGGCGCTGCGCATGGCCCGCAACTCGCCCCTGGCGGTGCAGGGCACCAAGCGGGTGCTCAAGTACTGCGAGGGAAAGAGCGTGGAGGACGGCCTCGACTTCGTCGCCACCTGGAACGCCGCCTTCCTGCAGAGCGAAGACCTGAAGGAGGCCATCACGGCCTTCCTGCAGAAGCGCACCCCCGAGTTCAAGGGTCGGTAGGGGTGCGAGGCCTCGCGGGCCTCGCCGGCCGCGGCGCTGGTGGTCGTCACCTACGACGAGTCGATCCGCTTGCACCTGAACGGCCAGACCCTCGACGTGCTGCACGCCCCCGGCGCCCACACCGACGGCGACAGCCGTCGCCGCCACGCTCCTGGCCGACCTCGACGCCGGGTGGGGGGACGGCCCCCTCCCCGCCGACCGCTTCATGGCCATCGTCTGGAACGGGCTCTGACGCGGACCGGACACCCTGTTAGTCTCGCGTTCATGGCCAGCCGCGAAGAACGACCCGGGGGAGACTCCCCGCTCGTGGGAGACCTCTCCGAGGACGAGCAGCGCGAGCTCGCACTGCGTCACTACGTCAAGAAGGGCAAGGACCTCTTGTGGCTGGAGCCCGAGGGAACGGTCCGTCGCGAGCGGACGGAGAGCCTCTACTACATCCGGACGGGCCGCGGCGTATTCCGGGTGAGCCGCCTCAACCAGGACGTCGTGGAGGTCTGAGAGCGGGCCACGAGCCTACCTGGCCGCGGCCTTCATGAGCGCCCGGATCTCGGGCTCGTAGAGGTCCGGAAGCCGGCCGGAGCTGTGCATGTAGGAGGCGACGTCGCGGATCCGGCGGCGCCGGTCGCTGCGGCCGACGGTCCAGACGTGGAGCGCGTTGAGGCAGAGGTCCGGCTCGTAGCAGCGCTCCGCCCCGCGATGGGCCGCGTCGTCTGCAGCGGGCCAGCGCCGCGGAAGCGTGTCGAGCGTGCTCTCCAGCAGCCGCCAGACGCCGCCCTCGTCCTTGTAGACGGGCCAGGCATGCGCCGAGCGCCCCTCCGCGGTGGTGACCGAGCCGAAGACCACGCGGACGCAGAAAGGGCTGATCCCGCTCCCGACCAGGAGCGACGCCAGGAGGAACGAGGCGTCCTCGCAGTCGCCCCGCCCGAGGGCCAGGGTCTCGGCCGGGAACTGCCAGAAGTCGAGCTGGCGCTGGCCCTTCTCGTCCGGCCGGTAGTCGACGTGCTGGACCACGTAGCCCCACACCGCCCGGGCTCGCCGGTCGAAGTCCCCTGCGTCCTTGGTCTCCGGGAGGCCCAGGGAGTCGAGGACCTGCCGGATCTCCTGGCAGTCTGGCGAGGCGATCCACTCCCGGAGGTCCGTCGGGATCAGCACGTCCTCGTTGTAGATCACGCGGCGCTTGGAAGGGATCACGGTCCGGCGCAGAATCCGTGATCCCTCCCACTCGTAGCGAGCCTGGCGCCCTCGGCGAGCGCCCTTGCGCGGCATCGGCTCCACTCAGCGGAAGAGCGGCCGGTCCTTCATCGCGTCCGAGCCCTCGAGCTGCGGGCTCTGGGGGTACCTCGTCGAGGGCAGCAGCTCGCGCAGCCTCTTGTGGAACTCCCGGTAGCTGGCGTTCGGATCGATCCGGATGAGTCGCTGGGCGAAGTGCGTCATCGCGCCGTTGTAGCGGCCACCCAGATAGGCGTCGTAGGAGTACTCGGTGGCGTTGCATCCCGTGAGCAGGAGCTCGGCCATCCCCGCCTCCGGATAGGCGATCCGCTTGCGGACCGGCAGCAGCTCGGCCCGCAGGGCGTCCATCTCGTTCTCCGGCGGGAGGAACCGCGGCTGCTTCAGATCCCGGCTGTCGTCGGCCTCCGCCGCCGACCGCGCCCGCTGCCGGCGCAGCTGGGCCCGGGTCGCGGAGCCCGAGTGACAGGAGTCGAGGATCACGGTGCATCGCGCCTCGGGGTGGAGCGTGCGCAGGATCGCCCGCAGCTCGTCGTCGACCACGTTGCCGTCGTGGGCGCAGACGGCCTCGTCCCGGTTGTCCGACTCGTCGCGCGTCCCCCGGTCGTAGACCCAGGTCCCGTGGCCGGAGTAGGTGAAGACCACCACGTCGTCGGCGCCCGCCCCGGAGATCAGGTCCCCGAGCGCTCCGAGGATGTTGGCCCGAGTCGCCTCGGCATCCCGGAGCGTCCGGATGCTCCCTCCGAAACCGAAGTCCTTGAGCAGCGTCGCCCAGTCCTCTGCGTCGTTGACGCAGCCGTTCAGGTCGCTGCCCGTCCCGGGATAGTCGTTGATTCCGATACACACGGCACGCTTGGCCATTGGGCTTCTCCTTGCGGTGACGACTCCCTGCGGAGTCCACCCGACACTGCATGGGTTCGCTCCGGCATGGCTATGAAGTAGTTCACACGGGGGCCGGGTGAGAAACCCCCTGCGGGCCGAGAAACGGCCGCGGTGTGAAGCTCTTCACTCGTCGATCGGAGCGCCGGGTGTACCTGGACAGACGGGCGGATCGGGAGCAGAGGAGACGACGGATGGCGGATCGCGACGCCGTGGAGACGGGCCGACGTCAGGCCCGGGCCGTTCTCGAAGCACGCGGGGCCCGGAGGGCGGCGCGCAGGGCGCGCGGCGAGCGTGTCCTGATCGCCGAGGGAGATTCCTGGTTCGACTACCCCTTCAGCGACGTCCTCAAGGAGCTGGAGGACGAGCACGGTTTCGAGGTCGAGTCCGTGAGCCACAAGGGCGACACGATCGAGCAGATGGCCTACAGCGGCGGCCAGCTCGACGACTTCGTCCGGACGCTCGAGAAGACGATCCGGATCGGACGCATGCCCGAGGCGATCCTGCTCTCCGGGGGCGGCAACGACGTCGCCGGCGAGGAGTTCGCCGTGCTGCTGAACCACGCCGACAGCCCGACGCCCGGCCTGAACGACGCGGTGGTGCAGGGGATCCTGCAGGACCGTGTGCGCCATGCCTACATCACGGTGCTGAGCGCGGTCACGAGCGTCTGCGAGCAGGAGCTCGGTCGCGCGATCCCGATCCTGATCCATGGCTACGACCACGCGGTACCCGACGGGCGCGGCTTTGCGGGGGGCTGGAGCTTCCTGCCCGGGCCCTGGCTCGAGCCGGGCTTCCGGGAGAAGGGCTACGAGGACGAGCAGACGCGACGGGACATCGTCGAGCAGCTGATCGATCGCTTCAACGACCAGCTGCTGAGCGCGCTCCCGGGTGTCGAGGGGCTCGGCCACGTCCGCTACGTGGACCTGCGGGGCACCCTGCGCCGGGATGCGACCTATCGCGAATGGTGGGCCAACGAGCTCCACCCGACGAAGAAGGGCTATCGGGCCGTCGCTGCCACGCTCGCCGGCGTGCTGGGCCCCTGAGGACGGGGCCGGACCGCCGCGCCGTCTCAGGCGATCGCCTTGGCGTCCCGGAGCCTGCCGATGTCCTCGCCGGAGAAGCCCCAGTCGGCGAGGGCCTCGTCGGTGTGCTGGCCGGGGGCGGCCGGCGGACGCGCCACCTCGGCCCGGGTGCGGCTGAAGCGCGGGGCCGGGCCCGGCTGCACGTGGCCATCGACGCTGACGAAGGTGCCCCGGTGCACGTTGTGGGGATGGGTCGGCGCCTCGCCCATGGTGAGCACGGGCGCGAAGCAGACGTCGCTCCCCTCCATGATGGCGCACCACTCGTCGCGGGTCTTCGACTTGAACACCGCGGTGAGCTTCTCGCGCAGGACCGGCCAGCCGCTGCGGTCGTTCTGACGCGGCAGGTCCTCGCCGGCGAGGCCCGTCTTCTGGAGCAGCTCGGCGTAGAACTGGGGCTCGATGGAGCCGATGGCCACGTGCTTGCCATCGGACGTCTCGAAGGTGTCGTAGAAGTGGGCGGCACCGTCGAGGAGGTTGGTGCCGCGCTCGTCGCTCCAGAGGCCCATGGCGCGCAAGGCGTACATCATGGACATGAGGGCCGCGGCCCCGTCCACCATGGCCGCGTCCACCACCTGGCCCTGGCCCGAACGCTCGCGCTCGAGCAGGGCACACACCATGCCGTAGGCCAGCAGCATGCCGCCGCCGCCGAAGTCGCCCACGAGGTTGAGGGGCGGCACCGGACGCTCGCCCCGGCGGCCGATGGGCGCCAGCGCCCCGGCCAGGGCGATGTAGTTGATGTCGTGGCCCGCCGCCTGGGCCAGGGGGCCCTCCTGGCCCCAGCC
>CAYTZH010000025.1:0-68734 GCA_964442285.1 uncultured Spirochaetales bacterium
CGGGCGCCGCCGCCCCTGCCGCCCAGACCGCCGCGGGCGCCGCCGCCCCTGCCGCCCCGGTGGCGGGCGAGGCGCCGACCCTCTCGCTGTCCCTCGAGGGCGTCACCCAGCCGGGGCGTATCGCGTCGACCCTCGAGATCGTCGCCCTGCTCACCCTCCTCTCGGTGGCGCCGGCGATCCTGCTCATGGCGACCTCGTTCACCCGCATCGTGATCGTGCTCTCGCTCCTGCGCCAGGCGGTGGGCGTGCACCAGCTGCCGCCCAACCAGGTCCTGGTGGGCCTCTCCCTGTTCCTGACGATCTTCGTGATGGCACCCGTCGGCGAGCGCATCCACGCCGACGCCCTGGTCCCGTACATGGAGCAGCAGGTGGATGCCGGAACGGCGCTCGCCGCCGGCACCGCGCCCGTGCGCGAGCACCTGCTGCGCCACACCCGGGAGCGCGACCTGCAGCTCTTCCTCGATCTCGCCGGGGCCGACGCGCCGAGCGGTCCGGAGGAGGTCGGGCTCTCCTCCCTGCTGCCCGCCTACATGATCAGCGAGATGCGGACGGCGTTCGAGATCGGCTTCATGGTCTACCTGCCGTTCCTCATCATCGACCTGGTGATCGCCTCGATGCTGATCTCGATGGGCATGATCGTGCTGCCCCCGATCGTGATCTCGCTGCCGTTCAAGCTGATGCTGTTCGTGCTCCTGGACGGCTGGAACCTGGTGATCTCGGCGCTGGTGAAGGGGCTCCTCTAGATGGGCATGAACGTCGAGATCGTCAGCTCCCTGCTGCAGGAGACGCTGTGGACCGCGCTGGTGGTGGCCGCGCCGTTCCTGGTGGCCGCCATCGCCGTGGGACTGGTGATCTCCGTGCTCCAGGCGGCGACCCAGGTGAACGAGCAGACCCTCACCTTCGTGCCCAAGATCGTCGTGGTGCTGGGGACGTTCGCGGTGCTCTTCCCGTGGATCATGCGCACCGTGGTCGACTTCGGGACCCGCCTGATGCAGCTCGCCGCCGCGGGACCGGCGTCGTGACCGCCTCCCTCGACGCCGGGACCCTCGGCGGGGTGGCCCTGGCCTCGGTGCGCCTCATGGGCATGCTGACCACGGCACCGCTCTTCTCCCGGAGCCAGCTTCCCGCCCGGCTGCGGGTGCTGCTCTCCCTGGCCCTGGCCTGGAGCCTGCTCCCGGCCGGCGCGGCCTGGGACGGGGAGGCGGTGGCCCCGTCCGGCTTCCTCGCGGCAGCGGCGGGCGAGCTCCTGATCGGGGCCGCGATCGGCTTCGCGGCCAACATGCTCTTCGCGGCCTTCCACCTCATGGGCGAGTTCGTGTCGATCCAGGGAGGCCTGGGTGCCGCGCGGGTCGTCGACCCCACCAGCGGCGCCCCGTCGGTGGTGATCGCCAGCCTGCTGGACGTGATGGCGCTGCTCGTCTACCTCTCTATCGACGGCCACCACGCCCTGCTCCGGGGCATGGCGCAATCGCTCGAGGTGCTCCCGGTGGGCGCGGGCCTTCCGGATCTCGCGAGCCTGGCGTCGCTGGCGCTGCTCGGCGCCGACGTGTTCGAGACCGCGGTGCTGCTCTCGCTGCCCGTCACCGTGGCCATGTTCGTCTCGAACGTGGGCCTCGGCGTGCTCGGCCGCGCGATCCCCCAGCTCAACCTGATGATGCTCCAGCTCCCGGCCCACGTGGGCGGGCTGCTCGTGCTGCTGGGCGTGGGCGCCCAGTCCTACACCGACGCCGTGGGCGCCGCGGTCGTCGACTGGAACGCGCGCGTGCTGGCGCTGCTGCTGCCGGGGGGGTAGATGGCCGAGGGCGAACGCACCGAGCCCGCCACCCCCAAGCGGCTCGAGCAGGCACGCAAGAAGGGCGACGTCGCCCAGAGCAAGGACTTCTCCGCGGTCTTCCTGCTCGGGACGGCGCTGCTCCTGGGGATGTCCGCCCTCGGGGCCAGCCTGGCCCAGGGCGTGGTGCTCCAGGCGCGCGACCTGTGGAGCCTCGCGGCCCGGCCGCCCGGCTCGCTCAACGACTTCCAGGCCCTGCTCATGCATCACCTGTCCGCCACCGGGGCCGACCTGCTGCCCCTGCTCGCGGTCCTGATGGTGGCGGGCGTCTTCGTGACCGTGGTCCAGGTGGGGCCGAGCTTCAGCCTCGAGGCGCTCCAGTTCGACCTCGCGCGCCTCTCGCCAGCCAAGGGCCTGAAGCGACTCGTGAAGCCCGAGGCCTTCGTCGACCTGGCCAAGGCGGCGGTGAAGGTGGTCATCCTGGTGGCCATCTTCTGGGCGGTGTTCGAGCCGTCGCTCGAGCGGATCCTGGCCTCGGCGCAGACCAGCGTGATCGATGGCCTGGCGCTGGCGGGCATCCTGGCCCGGGACCTCCTGGTGGCCTCGCTCCCGGTGCTGCTGGTGCTCGCCCTCGCCGACCTGTGGTGGATGCGGTACCGCCATGCCGAACGCCACAAGATGACCAAGCACGAGGTCCGCGAGGAGCACAAGCAGCGCGAGGGCGATCCGAAGCTGCGCGGGGCCATCCGCTCGCGCCAGCGCGAGATGACCCGCCAGCGGATGATCGCCGAGGTGGCCGACGCGGACGTGGTCGTCACCAACCCCACCCACTACGCCGTCGCGCTGGCGTACCAGCGCGATCGCATGTCGGCACCCCGCGTGATCGCCAAGGGCCGAAACCACGTGGCCGAGCGGATCCGGGAGGTGGCGCGGGAGGCCGGCGTACCGGTGGTGGAGAATCCGCCCCTGGCCCGGGTGCTCTACCGCACGGTCCGGGTGGGTCGCGAGGTGCCCGAGGCCCTGTACCAGGCGGTCGCCGAGGTGCTCGCCTATGTCTACCGCCTCGATCGCCGCAAGGCCGAGGCGTGGGGCCAGCCGGCATGAGTCGGGGAGGCAACGAGGCCCTGCTGGCCATCGCGGTGTTCGGGATCCTGGCGCTGATGGTGGTGCCGCTGCCGTCCCCCGCCCTGGACCTGATGCTGGCGCTCTCGCTCACCCTCGGCATCGTGATCCTGCTGCTGGCCCTCTTCTCCGAGAGCCCGCTGGATTTCTCGGTGTTCCCCTCGCTCCTGCTGGTGGTGACCCTGCTCCGCCTGGGACTCAACGTGGCGAGCACCCGGCTCATCCTGCTGCATGGCGCCGATGGCTCCGACGCGGCGGGTCACATCATCGAGGCCTTCGGCGCGATCAGCGTCGGGGGCAACTTCGCCGTCGGCATCGTCGTGTTCCTGATCTTCGTGCTGATCAACTTCATGGTGATCTCGAAGGGTGCCGGCCGCATCGCCGAGGTGGCCGCGCGCTTCACCCTCGACGCCATGCCCGGCAAGCAGATGGCCATCGATGCGGATCTCAACCAGGGTGTGATCGACGACCGGGAGGCGCGCCGGCGCCGCGACGACATCCAGCGCGAGGCGGACTTCTACGGCGCCATGGACGGCGCCAGCAAGTTCGTGAAGGGCGACGCCATCGCCGGCATCCTGATCCTGGTGGTGAACGTGGTCGGGGGCCTGTTCATCGGCGTGGTCCAGGAAGGGCTGCCGCTGTTCGAGGCCCTGCAGACCTACACCATCCTGACCGTGGGCGACGGCCTGGTGGCCCAGGTGCCGGCCCTGGTGGTGTCCACCTCGGCCGGCGTCGTGGTGAGTCGCGCCGCCAGCGGCGAGGCGCTCGCCGACGAGATCCGCACCCAGATCCTGTTCAAGCCCCGCGTGCTGGGGGTGGCCTCGGTGATGCTGGGCAGCCTGGCCTTCGTGCCGGGCATGCCCTTCGCCCCCTTCGCGGTCCTGGCCGCGGGGGCGGGGCTGCTCGCCCGCTTCGGCGGGCCGCCCGAGGTGGAGGAGACGCCCGAGGTGACCGACGCCCCGCCCGCGCCCGACCCGGCCCAGGACATGGAGAGCGCGCTGGTCCTCGACGAGCTGGAGCTGGAGATCGGCTACGGCCTGATCCCCCTGGTCGATCCCGACAAGGGCGGCGAGCTCCTGCACCGCATCCGCGCCACGCGCCGCCAGCTGGCGAGCGACCTCGGCTTCGTGGTGCCGTCGGTGCACATCCGCGACAACCTGCAGCTCGAGTCCGGGTGCTACCGGGTGCTGCTGCGGGGCAACCCGGTGGCCCAGGCGGCGATCTCGCCCGGTCGCTGGCTGGCCCTGAAGAGCGGCGACGACCTGCCGAAGATCCCGGGCGTCCAGACCCGGGATCCGGCGTTCGGGCTGCCCGCGGTCTGGATCCAGGAGCGCGACCGGGAGCGCGCGTCGGCGGCGGGCTACGCCGTGGTGGACGCCGCCACGGCGGTGGCGACCCACCTGTCGGAGGTGATCCGAACCCACGCCGCGGACCTGCTCTCGCGCCAGCAGGTGCGGGAGCTCCTCGACCAGCTCACCGCCCGCTCGCCCAAGGTGGTGGAGGAGATCGTTCCCGCGATCGTGGCGCTCTCCACCCTGCACCGCACCCTGCGCACGCTGCTGCTGGAGCGGGTCTCGATCCGGGACCTGGAGACGATCCTCGAGACCCTGGCCGAGTACGCGCCCAAGGTGCAGGACCCGGACATGCTGGTGGACCTGGTGCGCGAGCGCCTCGGCCGGACCGTGACCCGTCCCTACGTGGGGGGCGACGGTCGCCTCCCGGTGATCACCCTCGCGCCCGACCTGGAGGAGCGCCTGCGCGGGGCGGTCCACCGCACCGACAGCGGGTCCTTCCTCTCGGTGGATCCCGCCACCCTCGACGGGCTGGTGAAGGGGCTGGAGCGCGCCGTGGCCTCGGTGGGCAGCGGCTCCGAGGGAAGCGGTCCGGTGCTGCTGGCGTCCCAGCAGATCCGCTCGCCCCTGCGCCAGATCGTGGCCCGGGTGGTGCCGCGACTGGCGGTGATCTCCCACAACGAGCTGCCGCCCGAGGTGAAGATCGTCGCCCGGACCACGGTGGAAGCCCATGCACATTAGGCGCTTCGAGGCTCCCTCGATGCTCGAGGCGGTGCGCCGGGTGAAGGAGACCCTGGGGCCCGACGCCGTGATCCTCGCGAGCCGCCGGGTCCGCAAGGACGGCGGGCTGTTCGGCCTGTTCGGGCGGCCCGTGGTGGAGGTGACGGCGGCGATCGACCGCGACGCACGCGCCGGCGCGGACGTCCGGCCTGCGCGGGCGCTGCTCGAGCGCGAGGCGCCGCCCGCCGTCGACGGCGGCTGGGGCGGCCTGCGCCTCGCCCGGGCGCTGGTGGAGCCCCTGGAGAACGAGCTGCGCGCGCTGCGGGGCACCGTCGACGCGCTCGCCGTGCGGCCGAGCGACGGGGCGGAGCTCGCCGAGGCCCTCGCCGACCTGCGGCGACGGCTGGAGGCGCTGGCCGCGGCGCGGGTCGAGGCGGGGAAGGACGCCTCTCCGCTGGCGCTGCGCCTGCGGGCCGCGGGCCTGGCCGAGCGGCACGTCACCCGCCTGCTGGACGACGGCGTCGGGGCCGGAGGCGAGGAGGGCGGGCGCGAGCCGCCCGCAGACGCCGTGCAACGCTCCATTGCGCGGAAGCTCGAGGAGGCCACGCGCCCGCCGCGCTGGGACGACGACCGCGGCGTCACGCTCTTCGTCGGGCCCACGGGCGTGGGCAAGACCACGACCCTCGCCAAGGTGGCGGCCCACGGCGAGAACGCCCGGGTCGACACGGCCCTGGTCACGACCGACACCTACCGGGTGGCTGCCGGGGCCCAGCTCCGCACCTTCGCCCACCTGCTCGGCGTCCCCTTCGATGCCGTCGTCTCGAGCGCCGATCTGGTCGAGCGGGTCCGGGCCTCCGGCGGCCGCCACGTGCTCGTGGATACGGCCGGGCGCAGCCGCTTCGACGAGGGGGGCCTGGCCGAGCTGGCGTCCTTCCGGCACGTGCTCGGGGACCGGGCGCGGGTGAACCTCGTCCTCTCGGCCACCACCCAGGAGGTGGACCTGCGCGGCGAGCTGCAGCGCTACGCGCCCCTCCGCCCGGACGCCCTGGTGGTCACCAAGCTCGACGAGAGCGCCTCCCTGGCCCCTCTTGCGAACCTGCTCCTGGACGGCGACACGCCGCCCCTGGAGTGGGTGACCGACGGCCAGCGGGTGCCCGAGAACCTGGAGCCCGCCGACCCGGCGCGGCTCGCCAGCCAGCTGCTGGAGGCCGCGTGATGGGCGGGCAGGCACGGGGTCTCTGCCCGCCGCCGGCGGCACCGCGGTCGGCGCCGCCCTGGATCGCCGCGGTGAGCGGCAAGGGAGGCGTGGGCAAGACCAACGTGGTGGCGAACCTGGCGGTCGCCGCGGCGGGGCTCGGCGCCAGGGTGCTGCTGGTGGATGGCGACCTGGGCCTGGCCAACGTCGACGTGCTCCTGGGACTCCTCCCCCCGGCGTCCGTCGCCGAGGTGCTCGACGGCCGCAGCAGCCTGGAGGAGGCCCTGGTGGACGGGCCCCGGGGCATCCGGGTGCTGCCGGCCGCCTCCGCCCGGGCGGAGCTCGCGGCCCTCGACGGCCTGGGGCTGGCCCGCCTGATCGCGCTGCTGCGCGCCGGCACCGCCAACTACGACCTGGTGCTCTTCGACGCCGGCGCCGGAATCGGACCCTCGGTGCTCGGCCTGGCCGCGGCCTGCAGCCGGGTGCTGGTGGTCACCAACGGCGAGCCGACGAGCCTGGCCGACGCCTACGCCGTCTTCAAGGTCCTCCACGCGGGCGCGCCGCCGCTCCCGGTCGAGCTGCTGGTGAACGAGGTGCGCGACGCGCGCGAGGCCCGCGCGGTGCAACGCCGGCTCGAGCGCGTGGTCGCCCGCTTCCTCGCCGCCCCGGTCCCGCTGCGGGGCTACGTGCCGCGCGATCCCCGCCTCGCGGAGGCGGTCTCGCGGCAGCGCGCCGTGGTCGACCTCTACCCGGGCGCCGCGTCGTCGCGCCGCCTCGTGGCCCTGGCCCGGGATCTGCTTCGGGAGGGCGCGGCCGCGCCGCGCCCCCGTCCGAGACCTTCGACGACACAGGAGACCCGTCCATGAAGCCTCGACTCAAGCGCTATCTCGCGACCGTGGGGGACCTGCCCACCGTGCCCGCCGTCGCCGCCGAGGTGATGCAGCTCGTGGAGGATCCGGGCACCTCCGTGGACGAGCTGCGCCATGCCATCGAGAGGGATCCCGCCATCGCCGCGCGGATCCTGAAGGTGTCGAACTCCTCGCTGTACGGGTTCTCCCGCCAGGTGGACACCCTGGGCCATGCGATCTCCCTGCTCGGGTTCCGCACCGTGCGCAACCTCGTGCTCTCGGCGTCGCTGAAGGGGAGCTTCAAGCGCTTCGGCCTGACCCAGAAGCTCCTGTGGGAGCACGCCATGCTGGCCGGGGCCACCGCCCTGAAGCTGGCCCACTACGGGCCGGTGGACCTCGAGCGGGAGGAGGCCTTCACCATCGGCCTGCTCCACGACCTGGGCAAGGTGGCCTTCGACAACTGCAGCCCCGCCGAGTACGCCAAGGTGCTGGCCCATGTCTACAACGACGGCATGGCCTTCGTGGAGGCGGAGCGCGCGCTGTTCGGCTTCGACCACGCCGAGCTCGGCGCCGAGGTCGCGGCCAAGTGGAAGCTCTCCAAACGGCTCGAGGCGGCGATCCGCCACCATCACGAGCCGGAGAGTCTGGCGCGGCTGCCCGAGCTGGATGCCCGCTACACGGCCCTGGCGTCGGTCACCACGGCGGTGTGTACGCGCCTGGGCGCGGGTCGGCGGGCACCGGTCGAGGAGATCGACCTGGCCCGGCTGCCCGCCTGGTCCTTCCTCGGGCTCGAGGAGACGGACGTCGAGCCGATCCTCGAGCTGGCGACGTCCCAGATCAAGGAGGCCGCCGCACTCACGACGTGAGGCAGGCCGGAGGTGCGGGCATGGAGGGCATCGCCCAGGTCCCCCGACAGAGCGCGGAAGAGCCGCCGGGCATCACGCCCATCCAGTCGCCGAACAACCCGCGGCCTGTGGATCCGCCGAGCGAGAAGCGCGAGCGCGACGACGAGGAGCGCCGGCGCCGCCGCCGGCAGCGCAAGCCCGGGCGCCCCGATCGCGACGACGAGCCCGATCCCGACGATCCCCGGGGTCGCCGGGTGGACATCCGGGCCTGAACCCGATGCGCTCGCCCGGTCGACCTCCGGGTCCGAGTTCGATCTGAAACGCAGGCGTTTCAGCCGGGAGGCAGGATCTGCCGCCGGGGCCGCCCCGGAGCCCCCTCGCGGCCCCAGAGGCTCTTCGAAACTGGCACACGGCTTGCTCTCCCTCCCAGCGCGACCGGCGACCGCGAGCCGCGCCGCATCGGAGGGCGCTTGGGAAGCGACATCTACGTGGGAATCTCGGCGGCCGTCGCCCGCCAGCACGAGCTCGACCGGGTGGCCAACAACTTGGCGAACGTGGAGACCACCGGCTTCAAGGCCGACCGCTCCCTGTTCCGGGCGGCGCTCGAGTCCCGACTGATGAACGGGGACGACGAGCTCGTTCCCGGCGCGATGGGTCGGGCCTTCGTGCAGAGCGCGGGGCGTGCGGCCGACCTGCGCGAGGGCTCCGTGGTCCACACCGGAGCGCCCCTGGACGTCGCCATCCGCGGTCCCGGCTTCTTCGCCGTGGACACGCCCGACGGCACCCGCTACACGCGCGCCGGCTCCTTCACCCTCTCCCCGGACGGCACCCTCACCACCCGCGAGGGGTTCGCGGTGCAGGGCGCCGGGGGGCCGCTGCAGCTCGACCGGGGGCCGGGTGAGATCCAGCGCACGGGGGCCCTCGTGGATCGGGACGGGCAGGTGGTGGGACAGCTCCGGGTCGTGGCGTTCGAGGACCTGGGTCGTCTCGAGAAGCTGGGCAACAACCTCTTCACGGCGCCGCCCGAGGCCCGACCCGGCGACGTGCCCGACGCGGAGCTGGCGGAGCGCTCCCTGGAGCGCTCCAACGTGTCTCCCGCCGAGGAGCTGGCCGCGCTGATGCTCCTGCAGCGGGCCTACGACATGGCCGTGCAGGCGGTCCGCCACGACGACGAATCCACCCAGCAGCTGATCCAGGAGGTGTCCCAGTGAGAGCGCTCTTCACCGCGGCGACGGGCATGGAGGCCCAGCAGTTCCGGATCGATGCCATCGCCAACAACCTGTCGAACGTGACGACCACGGGCTACAAGCGCGCGCGCACGGAGTTCCAGGACCTGTTCTACGACACGCTGCAGATCCCGGGCGCCCAGGCCGCCAACGGCGCCTCGTCGCCCACGGGCATCCAGTTCGGGCACGGCGTGAAGCTGGCCGCCGTGAACCGGATCTTCGACAGCGGGGATCGGGTGAACACCGGGCGGGAGCTGGACCTGGCCGTCGACGGCGATGGCTTCTTCCAGGTGCAGCGGCCCGATGGGGAGACGGTCTACACCCGGGACGGCAACCTCAAGGTCGACGCCGAGGGCAACCTCGTCAACAGCCTCGGCTACGTGCTGCTGCCCAACCTGCAGGTGCCCCCGGGTGCCACGTCGATCACCATCCTGGCCGACGGCACCCTCTCGGCCATCCTCGGCGGTCAGACGGATCCCCAGCAGCTCGGTCAGCTGGAGCTGGTGAGGTTCGTCAATCCCTCCGGTCTGCGCGCCCTGGGCAACAACCTCTTCGCGGTGAGCGAGGGCTCCGGGGACCCGGAGATCGGGACTCCGGACACCGACGGCTTCGGCGCCATCAGCCAGGGCTTCCTGGAGGGCTCCAACGTCAACGTGGCCGAGGAGCTGGTGCAGATGATCCTGGCCCAGCGCGCCTTCGAGGTGAACTCGCGGGTGATCCAGGCGGGCGACCAGATGCTCCAGAACGCCGCCACCCTGGGCCGTTAGCGATGGCGGGCGCCGGCATCGTCGCCGTCCTGCTCGCGTGTCTCGCGGCCGCCTCGCCGGCCGCGGCGGGCGACCTCGAGGGCCGGGTGGAGCGCTTCATCCGGGAGCGCGCGCCGCATGCGCCCACGCGGATCGCGGTGCCCGCGCTGGGCGACGCGGCGGATCTTCCCGGGGCCGAGGGCGGAGAGCTGCGCCTCTCCGCAGCGGCCGGCGAGGACTACCTGGGCTCGGTGCCGGTGCGGCTCACGGTCTGGCACGGCGGGCAGGCCGTCCACACCGCCGTGGTCACGGCCCGGGTCGAGAGCGAGACCGTGGTCTGGGTGGCGGACCGCGACCTGCCCCGAGGTGTCGAGATCCGGCCGCAGGACCTGCGCCGCGAGACCCTCGACCGCGCACGGCTGCCCCAGGACGCCCTGCTCGAACCGGACCGCCTCGTCGGCCGGCACACCACCCGGGGCATCCGCGAGGGCGCGGTCTGGCGCGCCCACTGGGTGCAGGCGCCGGTCCTGGTCGCGCGCGGCGCGGTGGTCCGGCTGCGCCTGGTCCGCGGCCCGCTGCGGATCGAGGCCCTGGGGCGCGCGCGTGAGGACGGGCGCCTCGGCGACCCGGTTCGGGTGCAGAACCTGGACTCCCGCCGCGAGGTGGTGGGTCGGGTGAGCGGGGAGGCCCTGGTCGATGTCGGCCTCTAGCCGGGCCGCGTACGGGCTCCTGGTTGCCGTGGCCCTGCTGGCCACCGGCTGCATCGAGCACGGGATCAAGGAGTCGATGCGGCGCTTCGACTACGGGGAGCTCGAGGACCCGGAGCCCTATGTGCCCACCGAAGGCGCCATCTGGCCCGGCCGGACGGGGGCGACCTCCTTCGTCTACTTCGACAACCGGGCCCGCGGCGTGGGGGACCTCATCACGGTGGTGATCGACGAGCTCGCCACGGCCAGCGGGGAGGCCAACACCGACGCCTCCCGCAACTCGACCATCGGCGCGAGCCTGAGCTCGGACATCGGGCTCGTCGACCTGATCGCGAAGCCCGTGCGCCAGCTCCTGCGCTGGATCCTCGACGAGCCGACGCTTCCCGGCGTCGATCCCACGCCGGGGACCAGCTATAGCCTGGTGGACAGCAGCCACGAGAACGCCTTCACCGGCGACGGTGCCACGAGCCGCCGCGGCACCTTCCAGGCGGTGGTGACCTGCCGCGTGGTCGACGTGCTGCCGGGCGGTCTCTTCCACGTGCGCGGGCGCCGGGCCATCGTGGTGAACAAGGAGAAGCAGTACCTGACCCTGGAGGGCCTGGTACGGCAGCAGGACATCAGCGTCGACAACCAGGTGGCGTCCACGCGCCTGGCGGAAGCGCAGCTCACCTACGACGGAATCGGCGTGCTGGACGACAAGCAGCGTCCGGGCTTCCTCACGAGGGTCTTCGATTGGGTGTACCCGTTCTGAGAGCGGCGGCGTTGGCCGGCCTCGTGCTCGCGCTGCTCACCCCGCCGGCGGGCGCGGCGCGGGTGAAGGACGTGGCGTCCATCCAGGGCGTCCGCGCCAACCAGCTGGTGGGCTACGGGCTCGTCGTGGGCCTGAACGCCAGCGGCGACCGGAACGGGACCGAGTTCACCGTCCAGACCCTGACCGGCCTGCTCTCGAAGATCGGCGTGGTGGTGGATGCGAACGACGTCACCGTGCGCAACGTCGCCGCCGTGATGGTGACCGCCAGCCTGCCGCCCTTCGCGCGCTCCGGCGCCATCCTGGATGCAGTGGTGTCGTCGGTCGGCGACGCCACCAGCCTCGAGGGCGGCACCCTGCTGCTCACGCCGCTCTACGGCACCGACGGGGCGGTGTACGCCCTGGCCCAGGGCGCCGTCTCGGTGGGCGGCTTCTCCGCCGGCGGCGAGGCCGGAAGCTCCGTGCGCAAGAACCACCCCACGGTCGGGCGGGTGGCGCGCGGCGTGACGGTGGAGCGCGAGCTCGAGTACCGGATCGAGGACAAGCGCGAGTTCGACGTGACCCTCTCCCAGCCGGACTTCACGACCATCCGCCGCATGGCCCAGCGCATCAACGACCACTTCGGGGCCGAGGTCGCCCACGCGCGCAACTCGGGGAGCCTGAGCCTGTTCGTCCCGGAGGCGCGCACCCAGGACGTGGTGGGCTTCCTCGCGGAGGTGGAGGCGCTCTCCTTCGATCCGGATGCCCTGGCCCGGGTGGTGCTCAACGAGCGCACCGGCACGGTGGTCATCGGCGCGGCCGTGACCCTCTCCCAGGTGGCCATCTCCCACGGGAGCCTCTCGGTGCTGATCAGCGCCGCGAACGAGATCTCGCAGCCGCCTCCCTTCTCGGCGGGGGAGACCCGCGATCTCCGCAACGAGACGATCGAGGCCGTGGAGGAGGAGGCGCGGCTCACCCTGGTGGAGGGACTCACCATCGGGGAGCTGGTCCGCGGACTCAACGCCATCGGCGTCACGCCCCGCGACCTGATCGCCATCCTGCAGGCGATCCAGGCCGCCGGAGCGCTGAACGCCGAGCTGGAGCTGATGTGAGCCTGGAAGTCCGCGCCGCCGCCCTGCTGCAGACCTCGCCGCAGCGACCCGTGGACACGAGCGTCCGCGGCGCCGGCCGCGAGTTCGAGGCCTACTTCGTGGCCGAGATGCTGCGGGCGGCGAGCCGTTCCCCCTTCGGCGACTCCCCGCTCAGCGGCGGCGCGAGTGGACGCATGTACCGGGAGCAGTTCCAGGCCGAGGTGGCGCGGCAGGCCGCGCTCGCGGGCGGGCTCGGGCTCGCGGCGTGGATCGAGGGCCGGCTCGAGACGAGCGAGGAGGGCGGGTCATGAGCGTACGGGGCGATCTCGCCGGGCGCCTCCTGACCGTGCTGGAGGCGGAGGAGAAGCTCTACCTGGAGCTGCGATCCCTGCTGCAGGAAGAGCGGGCCTGGCTGGTGGCGCTGGATGCGGCCCGGATCGAGGAGGCCGTGCAGCGGAAGGAGTCGCTCGCCGCCGAGGGGCGGCTGCTGGAGGAGGCGCGGATCGAGCTGGCCCGGGCCCTGGCGCGGGAGCTCGGCGTCGACGACGAGCGCCCCACGCTCTCCCGGCTGTGCGCGCGGCTCGGCGACGACGCGGAGCCCCTGCAACGGGCCCACAGCCGGCTGGTGGCGCTCGTCGGTGCGTCCCGCGAGCTGCTCGACGCCAACGCGGGCTTCGCGGGGGAGGCCCTCGCCCAGGTCCGCTCCACCCTCCAGCTCCTGGGCCGACTGCTGCCCGCCCAGCCGACCTACGCCCCGGACCTGGCCGCCGCGGAGCCGACCGGGGCCCGGCTCGTGCGCCGGTCCGCGTGAGGGGGAAGCCGCCATGTCGCTCTTCGGGACCCTCGACATCGCCGAGCGCGCCCTGGCGCTCAACCAGGCCGGGGTCCGCAACACCGGTCACAACATCGCCAACGTGGGCAACCCGGCCTACTCCCGCCAGCGGCAGGTGATCGAGGCCGTCACGCCCGTGGCGACGCCCACCGGGGCCCTCGGCCAGGGCGCCGAGCAGGCGTCCATCCAGCGGGTTACCGATCCGTTCCTCACCCGGCAGCTGTCGGACGAGACCATGCGCAACGGCTCCCTGGACGCACAGGCCCGGGTGCTGAGCCAGCTCGAGGAGGCCCTGAACGAGCAGCCCGGCGAGGGGCTCGGCGCGGAGCTCTCGCGCTTCTACGACGAGCTGCAGGCCCTGGCCACGGCGACGACCCCGGGGGCCCCGGCGGAGCGCGCCTCGCTCGTCGCCACCGCCGACGCCCTGGTCAGCCGCTTCCACGCTCTCGACGGCGAGGTCCGCGCCCAGCAGCGTGCCGCCGATCGCACCCTCGTCGGGCTGGTCCCCGAGATCAACGGCCTCCTCGACCGCATCAACGAGCTGAACGAGGAGATCTCCCGCGCCGAGAACATCGCCCCGGCCAACGACCTGCGCGACCAGCGGGAGGCGGCCATCCAGGACCTCTCGCAGCGGATCGACATCGACGTCTTCGAGCAGCAGGACGGGAAGGTCGTGGTGCTGCACACCTCGGGCGTCTCCCTGGTGGAGGGCGCCACGGCGCGCCGGCTGGTGGCCCAGCAGGACCCCACGAATCCCTTCGACCCCACGTTCTCGCGGATCCTCTACGACGACGGCGCGGTCCAGAGCGACCTCACGGCCGCGATCGGCAGCGGGGAGCTCGGCGGTCTGCTCCGCGCCCGCGACACCACGATCCCCGGCGTGATCCGCGACCTGGACTCGGTGGCGTTCACGCTCATCGAGACGGTGAACGGCGTCCACAACCTGGGGGTGGGCCTGAACGGCACCTCCGGCGACTTCTTCGCGCCGCTCGCGGGCACCGACGACGCCGCCCGCAACATCGCGCTGGACGCCAACGTCGCCAGCGACGAACGCAACATCGCCGCGGGGCTCACCACTGCCGCCAACGACAACCGCAACGCCCTGGCGCTGGCGGCCCTGCGGACCACCGCCTCGGCGGTCTTCCTCGCGGGCGACCTGAGCGGTGCGCCCTCCGGCCCCGTGCGGACGGTGAGCGACCACCACGCCAGCACGGTGGCGGATCTGGGCCAGCAGAGCCGCTCCATGGCCGCGGCCCTCGACCAGAACCAGCGCATCCTGAAGGAGCTCGAGGACCGGCGGGACGAGGTGTCGGGCGTCTCGCTCGACGAGGAAGTCACGAACCTCGTGCGTCTCCAGGCCGCGTATCAGGCCAATGCCCGGGTGATCTCGGCGGTCGACGAGATGCTCGAGCAGGTGCTGACGCTCATCTAGGGGGCGGGGAGGGATCCATGGGCGTGCGGATCACGAGCGCGATGCTCCTCCGGACCGGCCTGACCGGGGTGAGCCGGCAGCGTCAGCGGCTCCAGGTGTACCAGGAGCAGGCGGCCAGCGGCCTGCGGATCAACCGGCCCTCCGACGACCCGAGCGGCGTGCGGGCGGCGGCCCTGCTCAAGGAGGCCCTTGCCCGCAACGCCAGCTTCGAGCGCTCGATCGCCACGAGCGAGCCCGGGGTGCGGGCCACGGAGACGGCCCTGGCCGATGCCAACGACGTGCTTGTCCGCGCCAAGGAGCTGGCGATCCAGGGCTCCAACGGGACCCTCGACGGCGCCGCCCGGGCGAGCCTCGCGCGGGAGGTGGAGTCGCTGCACGAGCGGCTGGTCTCCATCGGCAACGCCCGCTCCGGCGGGGGCTTCCTCTTCAGTGGCTACACGGGGGACGTCCAGCCCTTCACGCCGGCCGGTCCCTTCGTCCAGGGAAGCCCGTCTCCGGGGGTCAGCTTCACGGGCGATCCCAACGAGCCCCAGGTGGCGATCGACGAGGGCTTCACGGTGCGCGTCGGGCTCGACGGGCGCCGGGTGTTCAAGGGCGACGGGGACGGCGACGGCAACCCCGACGCCGGGCGCCAGGACCTCTTCGACATCCTCGGCGACCTGCGCGACGCCCTCGATGCCGACGACCCGGCCCTGGTGGCCGCGGTGCTGCCGCGGCTCGACGAAGGTCAGGACCAGCTGAGCGTGGAGCGGACGCGGATCGGCGCCACGGACGCCCAGCTCGCCGCGTTCCGGGATCGGATCGGCGAGCGCGAGGTGCAGCTCACCGCGCGGCTCTCCGACGTGCAGGACGCCGACGCCGCCGAGGTCTTCTCCGAGATCGTCAACCAGGAGGTCGCGCTGCGGGCCTCCCTGGACGCCGCCTCCCGCATGATCCAGCCGAGCCTGCTGGACTTCCTGGCCTGACCGTGCTGGTCCTGTCGAGGAAGGAGGGCGACAGCCTGCTGATCGGGCCCGACGTGCGGATCACGGTCGTGTCGCTCGGGCCGGGCCAGGTCCGGCTGGCCATCGAGGCGCCCGACGAAGTCGCGATCTACCGGGAGGAGCTCTACGAGCGGATCGCCCGGGCGAACCGCGAGGCCGCGGAAGTTCCCGCAGGACCCGTGGGAGAGGCGACATGAGGCCTCTCGCGGAGTCGGTGACGGAGGTGACATGACGGGCGAGGTGGTGATCGAGAC
Source organism: uncultured Spirochaetales bacterium (assembly GCA_964442285.1). Taxonomy (GTDB): domain Bacteria; phylum Myxococcota_A; class UBA9160; order UBA9160; family JAFDET01; genus CAYTZH01. Next base: position 15,792 of record CAYTZH010000025.1, read on the forward strand.
CCGGCGGTTCGGACGCGTGGCCGTCCCCGGCGACCGGGTGTTCCATTTTCCGGGCCTTCCGGGGTTCCGCAGCGCCGAGCGCTTCGCGGTGTTCGCTCACGACCGGGGCGGGCTGTTCGCGTGGCTGATCTCGCTGGACGTGCCGGACCTGGCCTTCGCCGTGGCCGAGCCCTGGCCCCTGCGCCCGGACTACGACCCGCCGCTGGAGCGCCACCACCTGAAGGCGGTCGGCGTGGAGACCCCCTCGGACCTGGAGATCCTCGTGATCGCCAATCCGGGCCGCGGCGGGGTCACCCTGAACCTGGCCGCCCCGCTGCTGCTCAACCCCCGGACCCGCCGCGGCGTCCAGGTGATCCTCGACCGCGGCGAGTACGACACCCGGGAGCCGGTGGCGGAGCCCATGCCGGCCGAGGAGACGAGCGCGCGGGAGGGCCAGGCCGCCCGGAGCGAGCCGGCGGCGCAAACCACGGGCGAGAAGCCCGGGACGGCGCCCCGGCCCTAGCCGCCCTCGCTGGGCGTGCCCGCGTCGGACGGTGGTGCCGGCGGAGGAAGGCGTTCCAGGAGCCGCTGCAGCTGGCGCGGGCGCGGGGCGTCGCCGGCCCCGGGCGCTGCGGACGTCAGCACCCGCAGATCCACCCGGAGCGCTGCATCCCCGCCCGGGCCCAGGCCCACGGCCGCGAGTCGGGAGGCCTCGAGCTTCGACTCGCGCTGCAGCCGCTCCACCACCCGGGCAGCGCGCAGGGCGGTGTCGGTCCAGGCGCTCCCCCCGTCGCCGCCGCGGACCTCGACCCGCACCGGCAGATCGCTGGTGGCCAGCACCGCGCCGATCTCCCGGAGCAGGCGCCGGGCCTCGCCCTCCGGGTCGCCTTCCTCGTCGCTGCCCGCGGCCGCGGCGGGCAGCGAGACCACCAGGCTCCCCTCATCCTGGACCAGATCCGGCGGGCGCTCCGGCTCGCGTGCACCCCGGGCGAGCTCCGCGAGTCGGGCTTCGAGTCGCTCCCGGAGCCGCTCGAGATCCTCCCGGTCGGCGTCGCCGACCGCGGGCGCGAGCCGGCCGCGCCGGGGCGATCCGGGCGCGCCGCCGCGTCCCAGCACCACCGGAAGGGCGCCGCCGGGGCCGCTGTGGAAGGCGGCGTTCAGCTCGCCCGAGACCGCCGCGAAGCGGGCGGCGTCGACGCTCGACACGGCGTAGAGGACCACGAAGAAGGCGAGGAGCAGGGTGATGAAGTCCGCATAGGAGAGCAGCCAGCGGTCCCGGCCCGGCTCGGCGTCGGCGTCGCGCGCGGCCTCCCGCCGTCTCCTCATCGCCGGCTCGGGGCCGGGTCGTCCGCCTCGAGGAACGCCGCGAGTCGGGACTCCAGGATCCGCACCGTGTGACCGGCCTGCAGGATCAGGGCGCCGTCCAGGATCATCTCGTCGAGACGCCGCCGCCGCGCGGCCCGGCGCCGCAGCTGGTTCGCCACGGGCAGGAGCAGGAGGTTGGCGAGCCCGACGCCGTAGAGCGTCGCCACGAAGGCCACTGCGATGCCCGCGCTGACCTTCTGCGGGTCCTCGATCGATCCGAGGGTGTGGATCAGTCCCAGCACGGCGCCGAGGATGCCCAGGGTGGGCGCGAGGCCGCCGGCGGTCTCGAAGACGCGGGCGGCCGCCACCTCGCGCTCCTCGCGGAGGGTGATCTCGGTCTCGAGCACCTCCCGGAGCTGGGCCGCATCCATGCCGTCGACCACGTGGTGGAGCGCCACCCGCAGGAAGGGATCCGGCGCGCGATCGGCCTCCTGGTCCAGGACCACCAGGCCGTCCTTCCGGGCCGCGGTCGCCAGCTCGCCGAGGCGCTGGTACACGGCGTCCATGGGGAGCCGCACGGGTCGGAACACGTCCCCGAAGCGGCGCGCGGCCAGGCGCAGCTCCTCCCGGGGAACCCCGAGCAGCGTCGCTCCGAGGGTTCCGCCCACGACGATCCAGGCCGCGGTGCCCTGGGTGATGGCGCCGAGATGGCCGCCCTCGAAGACGTGGCCGAGGGCCACGGCGGCCAGGCCCAGGATCAGGCCGATCCAGCTCGTGGCGTTCACGGCGTCACTCCGTCGCGGCGCGGGGGCGTCACTCCGTCGCGGCGCGGGGGCGTCACTCCGTCGCGGCGCGGGGGCGTCACTCCGGCTCCGTCTCGTGCAGGAGCGCACCCACCACACCCTCGACGCCCGCCACGCGGCGACGCCAGTGCACCACCCGCTCGGTGATCTCGGGGACGCTCTCGGTCACCCGCAGCTTGTCGCCGTTGACCAGCGTGAGGATCGTGTCGTGCATGGATTCGATGGCGAGCACGTGGTCGTCGTTGAGGAGCAGCGGCGTTCCGTCGAGTCGGGTCACCCAGATCATCACGGCCTAGATGGAGTCGAAGCCCCAGACGAAGAGCGGCCAGGGCAGCCGCGACGCCACGTCGGGGCGATCGGCCAGGAGGCGGCGGGCGGCCTCCGGCGGACGCGGCCCCAGGAGCAGGCCCGCCAGGCCCGCGCGATCCAGCCGCACCTCGCGGCCGCCCACCCGAAGGCGACCGCCGCTGCCCTCGCGCTCGAGGCTCGTGTCGCTGCCGCCCGCCGCGCCGGCCACGGCGGTGCGCCACAGCCGGCCCGGGTCGAGCACCCGCACCAGCGCGAAGGGGCCCTCGCGCCGCGCCGCGCCGGCCTCGGCCACGGCCGCCTCGGGCTCCTCCCCGTCCGGACCGCAGAGCCAGCCCACCACCTCGCGCTCGCGGGCGAAGGTTTCGAGGCAGGCCAGCACGCCGTCGGGGGCTCCGGCCCACTCGTGCACCACGTCGGGGAAGTCGTCGCCGCGCCCGAGGGCCGCGTAGGCCACGGGGAGTCCGTCGCGCCGGGCCACCCGCAGCTCACAGGCGGACGCCGTCGAGAGCCGGGCCAGCTCGCCCGGGGCCCGGGCCACGTGCGCCCGGCGCGCCGCGTACAGGCCCTCGAGGTGGACGTGGTCGCCCTCGCGGACCGCGCCGACCGGCGGTCTCGGCCCGCCCGCGGCCCGGCGGCAGGTCTCCACGTCCACGGCATAGAGGCGCTCGCGGCCGGCCGGCTCGAAGCCCAGGCCGCGGTAGAACGCCTCTCGCTCGCTCCACAGCACCGCCAGCGGAACCCCGCACGCGGCGAGCCGCGCGAGGGCGTCCTCGATGCAGGCGCGCGCGAGGCCCCGTCGCCGGAACTCCGGCGCGGTGTAGACCAGCCCGAGCATTCCGAGCCGGAGCGGCCGCCCGTCGACGCGCACCTCGACCTCGCGGAGGAGCACGTGCGCCGCCGGTCGCTGGCCGACCCAGGCCACGCGGTGGGCCTCGGGATCGAAGTGCTGCAGCAGGGTGGGGTACTCGCTGCGGAGGCGGCCCGGGCGGCCGGGCCGCAGGCCGTCCTCGAGCCACTCCCGGAGCGGCGCCCACTCGTCGGCGCGCGGCGGACGCAGCGCGACGCCGGTCCGGGGCGGACCCGGGAGCTGCCCGGTTGCGGTCTCCATCGCCCGGGGCAGAAGCAAGTTCGATGCCCGGCGTCCTCGACGCTCGTGGCGGCCGGTGTTTCAGGTCGAAAGCCACGTTTCGCCCTGAACGGCACCGCCGCGTCGACGATCCCACACCCTGCAGCGAATCCCCGATGTCGCGGGTGCGCAACCCGCGCGCATCCGTCTTCCGAAGCCGCGACACCGCCCGTGCCCGCGCCGCCTGCGCCGTCCTCCCGCACGGCGGTGGCATCGCCCTTGCACTTCCCCCCAGCGCTCGGTGCGGTTCGCCGTGCCGCCCGGTGGCCGGGTGTGCTGCCGGGGCCGGCTCGCCATGGATGGGCGAGCCCGTCGAACTACTCAAGGAGGAGTCATGGGACTTCGCGTCAATACCAATGTCTCGTCGATCAATGCCCAGCGGAACCTGCTGGACACGACGGGCCGCCTCGGTCGTTCGCTGGAACGGCTGTCTTCGGGTCTCCGGATCACTCGGGCCGCCGACGACGCCGCCGGTCTGGCGATCTCCGAGCGCTTCCGGGCCGACATCCGGTCCCTCGCACAGGCGCAGCGGAACGCCAACGACGGCATCTCCCTGCTGCAGGTGGCCGAGGGTGCGCTGAACGAGACGAGCTCGAACCTGATCCGGATGCGGGAGCTGGCCGTGCAGTCGGCCAACGGCACCCTGGGGAGCAGCGAGCGGACCGCGCTGGACTCCGAGTTCCAGGCCCTGATCAACGAGATCAGCCGCATCGCGAACATCACCGAGTTCAACGGAACCCAGGTGCTGAACGACTCGTCGGCCTCGGTCGTGTTCCAGGTTGGCGCCGACAACACGACCAACGACCGGATCACGGTGACCGGCGTGAACGCCACCGCTTCGGGCCTCGGCGTGCAGGCCGCGGGCATCAGCAGCGTGTCGGCCGCGCAGAACGCCCTGGCGGTGCTCGACAGCGCCATCAACACGGTGGCGAGCCTGCGCGCCCAGTTCGGTACCGCGCAGAACCGGCTGGAGTCCACGATCCGGTCCATCGCGATCGCGATCGAGAACACCTCGGCCGCGGAATCGCGGATCCGGGACGTGGACGTGGCCTCCGAGACGGCCGAGCTCACGAGGAACCAGGTCCTGCAGCAGGCGGGTGTCTCGGTGCTCGCCCAGGCCAACCTGTCGAGCCAGATCGCGCTGAACCTGCTCAACTAGGAGCCGCCCAGGACCGAAGGTCTCCGGGGCGGGTCGCGAGACCCGCCCCGGAGCCCGCGGAGGGCTCGAGGGGGGTGAGCCCGGAGTGAGTGCGCCCATCGGAGGAAACGGGGACGACCGGCCGAGCTTCTCGTTCGGCGGGCTCGCCACCGGTCTCGACACCAGCGCCCTGGTGGACGCGCTCTTGGCCGTCGAGCGCCGCCCCCTCGACCTCATCGAGGCCCGCAAGGCCGACCTGGAGCAGCGCCGCTCGCTCTTCCAGGACTTCAACAACCTGGTCAAGACCCTGAAGGACGCCCTCGCGGCGGTGGACAACCGCTCGGGCACCCTGGCCGGCGAGTCCCTGGACGAGGAGCTGCTCTCCTACCTGGCCAGCTCCGAGGACGAGTCGGTGGTGCGGGCCGACGCCGACGGCAACGCCACGCCGGGCTCCTTCTCGGTCGAGGTGACGGCGCTCGCCAGCGCGGGTCGGCAGGTGACGACCGGATACGCCGATCGCGACGCCACCGCCGTGCTCAGCTCCGGCGAAACTCTGACCATCGACTACGGCGGGACGGATTCGATCGACATCACCGCGACGTCGGACGTGACCCTCGACCAGCTCCGGGACGCCATCAACAGCGACGCGAACAACGGAGGGGCGGTCACCGCCACGATCGTCGACACCGGCGACGCCGCGACGCCCTACCGGCTCGTGATCGCCGGCACCGAGACCGGCATCGACAACGACCTGACCCTGGGTGGCACCAACTCGATCACCTACGACGCCACCGCCTCCGAAGCGGCGTCGGACGCGAGTTTCACGGCCTTCGGACTCGACTTCACTCGGAGCGCGAACGAGGTCTCGGACGCGATTCCGGGCGTGAGCCTGCGCCTGGTCGACCTCGGAACGACGACCGTGAACGTGAGCCGTGACGACTCGGCCATCGCCGGAAAGCTGCAGGAGGTGGCCGACGCGGTGAACGCCGTCCGCGACTTCGTCGACCGCCAGAGCACCGTGGACGCGGAGACCCAGCGCGGCGGTCCGCTCTCGGGGGATCCCACCCTCCGCGCGGCGGAGCGGCTCATCGTGGACGGTCTGGTGCGCACGACCAGCTCGGATCCGCCGCTGCCCAGCAACAGCTTCTTCTCGCTCTCGGACCTGGGCCTGCGCTTCGACGACAGCGGGCGGCTGCAGGTGGATCAGACGGTCATGACCGAGGCGCTCGACGAGGACACCGCCTCGTTCCTCGAGGTGCTCTCGGAGTACGACGAGTCCGACCCGAACAACCCGATCTACGGCATCTTCAGCTACCTGGGGGAACGCCTCGGCCCCGTGGTCCAGAGCGGCGACGGGACGCTGGCACTCCGCGACGACGCCCTCGACCGCCAGATCCGCGAGCTGGACGACCGCATCGCCCGGTTCGAAGACCGTCTCGAGGCTCGAGAGACCCTGCTCACCGCGCAGTTCACCCAGCTAGAGCTGCTGGTCACCAGCCTGCAGTCCCAGTCGCAGTTCCTCTCGTCCCTCTGAGGCAGCCATGGTCCATCCCTACCAGCAGATCGAGATCACCACCGCCTCTCCCGAGATGCTCGTGGTGAAGATGTACGAGGGCGCGATCCGGTTCGCGCGACGCGCGGCGGACCACCACCGCAGCGGGGAGATCAAGGCCCGGGGCCAGGCGCTCTCCCGCGCGCTGGCGATCGTCTCCGAGCTGGAGCACGCCCTCGACTTCGAGCAGGGCGGGGAGGTCGCCCGCAACCTGCAGTCGCTCTACCAGTTCGTGAACCAGCGCCTGGTCGACGCCAACCTGCAGGGTGACCCCAAGCCCATCGAGGAGGCCGTCGCCATCCTCGACCGGCTGCTGGGCGCCTGGCAGGAGATCGCCAAGGGGGCCGCGGGCCCCACGGCGGTGCGGCGATGAGCGCGCGCTGCCGGCAGGCCCAGGCGCTGTTGGAAGCCGGCGCCGCGCTGGCCGCCGCCCTGGAGGCGCCCGCGACCGACGCGCTCGCGGCGGCCACCGACGCGCTCGCAGCGGCGACCGCACGCTACGAGGCGGCCTTCACGGCCGTGGCGGCGCAGCCCGATCCGGGGGGCGACCCCCGGGCCCGCGCGGTCCTGCGCCAGGTCGCCGAACGCCACCGCGCCCTGCTGGGCGCCGCGCGGGCCGAGCGGGGGCGGGTGCGCAGCGAGCTCGACGCGCTGGCGGCGGCCCGCCGCGGGGCCCGGGCCCTGGGGCCGCGGGTCGAGCCGTCGCAGTACGTGAGCGCGCGGGCCTGAGCCGGCAGGAACCGCCCGCCCCCCGTTCAAGTCGAAACGCCGCATTGCCAGGCGGGCCCCTTCGCGACGTCTCGCGGCCCCTCGGGCCTCTCCGTGCTGGCACCGATCTTGCTCTCCCTCCGAAAGGGGGCGGCGCCGTGCGTCGCGCATCCCCCGCGGAGGAGAACCATGAATCCCCGTCCTGCCCAGATCCTGCTGACCGGTGGCACCGGCTCTTTCGGCCATCGCTTCGTCCGCCGGGTGTTCGAGCGCTGGCCCCGCTGCAAGGTGCGCGTCTACAGCCGCGACGAGCTCAAGCAGGTGGAGATGGCGCGGCAGTTCGATCACGACCGCCGGCTGCGCTTCTTCATCGGGGACGTCCGCGACCGCGAGCGGCTCGCCCGGGCCATGTACGGCATCGACCTGGTGGTGCACGCCGCCGCCATGAAGCAGGTGCCGGTCTGCGAGTACAACCCCGCGGAGGCGGTCAAGACCAACATCGAAGGCGCCATGAACGTGATCGATGGTGCCATCGACGCCGGGGTGTCGCGGACCATCGCCATCTCGACGGACAAGGCCGTCAATCCGGTGAACCTCTACGGGGCCACGAAGCTCTGCGCCGAGAAGCTCTTCATCCACGGCAACGTCTACTCGGGACCGCGCGACCTGCGCTTCTCGTGCGTCCGCTACGGAAACGTGGTCGGCAGCCGCGGCAGCGTGGTGCCGCTCTTCCGGCGCCAGGCGCGGGAGGGCGTCCTCACCATCACCGACCGGCGCATGACCCGGTTCTGGATCTCCCTCGACCAGGCGGTGGAGCTGGTCCTGCACGCGGTCGAGTGCATGCGCGGCCGCGAGATCTTCGTCCCGCGGATCCCGAGCATGCGGGTGACCGACCTGGCGCGGGCGATCGCGCCGGCGGCGGTCCTGCGGGAGATCGGCATCCGTGCGGGCGAGAAGCTGCACGAGATCCTGCTCACCCCGGAAGAGGCCCGGAAAGCCCGCTCCTACCAGGGCCACTTCGTGATCGGCGGGCGCCCGGACCAGGACGACATCGGCGAGCCCGTGCCCGAGGGCTTCTGCTACGCGAGCGACACCAACACCGACTGGCTGACCGTGGAGCGCCTGGCCGAGCTGGTGGGCGAGCGGACGCCCTCACGCCCGCGCTCGCGGGCGCCGCTGCGCGAGGAAGCCGCCCGGATCTAGGTATGCCGCGACTCCGGCTCTTCACCGTCTTCCACGGCAACCTGGACTTCTCGGCGGTGCCCCGGGCCGACCTGCCGCGGGTGATCGAGCGCGACTACTGGCCGCTCCTGGGCCTCGCCGAGTCGAGCCGTCTGCCCCTGGGCCTGGAGATGCCCGCCCGCACCCTGGCGCGCCTGGCCGACGAGGACCCGGAATGGGTGAAAACCTTCCGGGCGCTCGCGGAGCGCGGTCTCGTCGAGCTGGTGGGCTCGGGCTGGGCACAGGTGATCGGGCCGCTGGTCCCGGCGGACGTCAATCGCGACAACCTCGTCTTCGGGCTCGACGCCTACCGGGAGTTCCTCGGTCAGGAGCCCAGCACCTGGTTCGTCAACGAGCAGACCTTCTCCCGCGGCATGGCCCGTCACTACCAGGAGCTGGGCGCTCGGGCGCTGATCATGGAGTGGAACAACCCCGCGACCCTGCGCCCGGCGGTGCGGGCGCGACGCCACCGCACCGCCTCGGTCGACTGCGGAGACGGCGGCGGCCTGCCGCTGCTGTGGAACGACTCGGTCCTGTTCCAGAAGCTGCAGCGGGTCGCCCACGGCGAGACGCCCGTCCACGACTACCTGGACGCCGTCGCGTGCGCCAGTGCGCCGGATGAGGAGCGCCTGCTGTGCGCCTATGGCGGCGACCTCGAGATCTTCGACTACCGCCCCGGCCGACCCGCGCCGATGCGCGCGGAGGCCGGCGAGGAGATGGCCCGGCTCTGCGCCTCGCTGCGGGCGTTGGGGGCCGACGCGCGCTTCGAGTTCCGCCTGCCTCGGGACGCGGCCGAGGGCTACGCCCCGGGTCCCGTCCTCGACCTGGTGAGCGAGGCCGAGCCGCTGCCGTGCAAGAAGCAGCCCCGCTACAACCCCACCCGCTGGGCCGTGTCGGGTCGGGGGGGGCTCGGCATGAACACGCGCTGCTTCGCCCTGCGCCAGCTTCGGGAGGCCGCCGCCGTGCTCGCGCCGGAGCCCGCGCGGCAGGAGAGCCGCCGTCGGGCCCTGGTCCAGCTGTGGGGAAGCGACTTCCGCACCCGCGCCACCGAGGAGAAGGTGGAGCGCTTCCGCGACGCCATGGGTGCCGAGACCACCGACCTGCACCGCCGCCTCGAGGCGGTCGTGGGCTTCGACGCCGCGCGCGAGGACGTGGTGCTCGTCAATCCCTCCGACGAGCCCTGGTCGGGCGACCCGGTGGAGATCCCGATCCGCATGGCACCGGGCCGCATGGTGCGGGCCGCGGTCGTGGCGGATCCGCCGTCGGCGCTCCCGCCCGACCGTCACCAGGTCGAGATCCACACCCGCTACCGCGACGGCAGCATCCGCTCGGGCAGTCTCGTGCTCGAGCCCGAGCTGGGCTCCCGTGAACGCATCTCGCTGCGCTTCGCGGCGGGCGGTCCGGAGCCGGCCGCACCCGGGGACGACACGGAGCTGCGCACCGCGCGCGTGGAGGCCGGGTTCTGGAACCATCGGGGGGGCGCCCTGGCCTGGCTTCGCTTCCCGGAGCTGGGCGGTGTGCCGCTGGTGGGCACGGTGCCCCACGGCAGCTTCGACGACGTCGCCTACACCCCCGACTTCTACTCCGGCCACCTGGTGGCGGTCACCGAGAGCGGGGCGAAGGTGACCGATCTCTCCCCAGCCCATGGCGAGGTGCTCGACCCCGGACCGGTGCGCGTCACCCGGAGATTCCGGGTGCGGACGAGTCTCGGCGAGTGGACCAAGTACTACCGGGTCTACCACCACCACCCGCGCCTCGACGTGGTCCACGCGCTGCGCTTCGACGAGGCGCGCCTGGCCACCCTGCGACTCGGGGTCCTGACCGCGCTGCCCGACGCCTTCGAGCGCGCGGCGCTGCGCTTCGAGACGGTCAACGGCGGGACGGCGGTCGAGCACTTCCCGCTGGGTCCGGGGGCCCGGGTGCGCCACACCGAGCCCGTCTCCCTGGGCGTCTCCGCGCGCTCGTGTCTCGGCGCGACCGAGGGCTGGGTCTCCTTCGGCGACGCGCGCCGGGGTGTGGCGGTGATCGGGGACCGCGCCCAGGCCGCGGTGGTGCCGCTCGTGGAGTTCGCCGAGGTCGACGAACGCTTCTTCCTCCGCGTGCTGCACTCGGCGGCCGAGACCGACGAGACCCGGGTGGCCTTCGTGCGCGGCTTCCACCGATTCGGCTTCGCGCTGGTGGGCCATCCGGCCGAGCTGGACGGCGTGCGTCGCACCGCGCGCTGCATCGAACGCGGTCTCGTGTACCGCACGGAGTCAGACGTCGGTGTCGCCCGAGGCGTTTAGGCGCAACCTCGCCACCCTCCGCCACCGCAACCGGAGGCTCGCCGAGTTGCTCGAGGCGGCCGGAACCGCGGGCGTCGAAGTGGTGGAGGGGCCGCGCGGCGCCCGCACGCTGCGCTGCGACGGGGTCCTGCTGGCCTCTGCCTACGATCCGGTGGCCGAGGGCGAGCGGCTCGGCGCCGAGATGGCCGAGCCGCCCACCGATCTCCTCGTCTGCATCGGCTTCGCCACCGGCCACCACCTGGAGGTCTTCCGCGCCCGCAATCCCTGTCCGCTGGTGGTCTTCGAGCCCTCGCCCTCGAGGCTCGGGGCGGCCCTCTCCCTGCGCCCGGGGCTCACCCTGCTGGGCCGCGAGGACGTGCGCATCACCACCGATCTCGACGAGCTGCGGCTGCTGGTGTCGGCGCTCTACGTGCCCGGGCTCCGGATGCGCGTCCACGTGCACCCCACCGCCTATCGGTTGGACCCGCGGGCGGTGGCCGACGCGGTGGACGCGGTCGGCCGCACCAAGGACGCCTCGGACATCCAGGGCGCGACCCGCGTGCGGATGTCCGAGCGCTGGGCGCGGATGACCGCCGACAACCTGGGCTCGCTGCTCGCGTCGCCGGGGATCGGGGGGCTCGCCTGCGCCTTCGCGGGTCGTCCGGCCGTGGTGGCGGCCGCGGGGCCGTCCCTGGACAAGCAGCTGCCCGCGCTCGCCGCCGCCCGCGATCGGGTCCTGGTGCTGGCGATCGGCCAGACCCTCGGCGCGTTGCGGCGCGCCGGCATCGAGCCCGACCTGGTGCACATGGTGGAGGCGCGTCCGGTCGCCCATCAGCTGGAGAAGGCCGGCGACGTCTCCAACGTCACGCTGGTGGTCCCGCCGAACATCCATCCGGACGTGCTCGAGGTGCCGGTACGCGCCCGCTTCATCGGCTACCAGGCCGCCAACCCCTTCGGACGCTGGGTGGGCGGCGCTCTCGGCGAACGCCACTTCCTGGCCAGCGGCGGCACGGTCGCCGCCTGCGCCGTCTACCTGGCCGCCTTCCTGGGCGCCAACCCGGTGATGCTGATCGGGCAGGACCTCGCCTTCACGGGGGGCCGTGTCTACGCCTCCGGCTCGAGCTACGCCGGCATCGACGTGAAGATGGAGGACGGGCGCTTCTCCTACAGGAACATCGAGATCAAGAACCACCTCTTCGGCGACGTCATCAACGAGGGCACCTACCGCACCCGCCGGGTGGTCTGGGTGGAGGGATGGGACGGCGAGAAGGTGCCCACCTCCGGGACGTACGCCTCCTTCCGGGAGCACTACCGCGACATGGCCGCCAGGTTCGCGAGCGACGGTGTCCGCCTGATCAACTGCACCGAGGGGGGCGCCCACCTCCCGGGCCTGGAGCACCTCCCGTTCCGCGAGGCCCTCGCCGCCTGCCCGGCCGGGTCCCTGGACGCCGGCGCCGTGCTGCACGAGGCCCACGACGCATGGACCTCGCCGGGCTCCAAGGGCCTGGCGAAGGCGCTGGCGACGGCCCGCGACCAGCTGGATCACCTCGAGCAGGCGTCGCGGCGCGGGCTCGAGCGGGCCGAGGCGGCGCCGGCGGCCCTGCGCCGCGCCCGCTCGCCCCAGGAGAAGATCCGGGTCCTCCGCGGCCTGGGAAAGATCGAGAAGCGCGTGAGCCGCAGCCTGGAGCGACTTCCCTGGCTCGACTCCATGGTGCAGCGCGAGATCCTCGCGGTGGCGGCGCGAGCGCGCCGCAGCGATCGGGAGGCCGCCGACCCCGAGGTCTCGGTGCGGGCCGCACGGGACCTGTTCGCCGCGACCGCGGCGGCGGTCGAGGCCGGCCAGGGACTCCTGGACGCCTTCGAGGAGGCCCTGGGCTAGCCCTCGAGCCGCGCCCCGCCCGGTCGCCGCTCGGCCGCGCGGGGTGCCGGCGCCAGGGGCGACGTCTCGATCCGGACGTCGCGGACCGCCCGCCAGGCCCGCTGGCGGGCCTCCTCGCGCGTATCGCCCGTGGTGATCACCATGCCCGCCCGGGCCGGATGGCTGTCGGCGGGGCCCACCCGGTCGCCCGGAGCCACGTGGAGCGCGAGGTGGGCGACGCCCGGACGGGCGCGAACCTCGTCGACGCCCGCGATCCCGGTGATGCGTCCCGGCCGCGGGAAGAAGTAGCGCTGGCACACCGGACGCTCGAAGCGAGGCGCCAGCTCGGCCGGCGCCGGGCGCTCGCCCAGCGCGAGCCGCAGGGCCCCACCCAGGAAGTCCACGCCGGTGTTCAGGGGGATCTCGTGGCTGCAGAGGTAGCCGCCCGAGAGTCGCGGAGCGATCTCGATGACCCGCGGCGCGCCGCCGGAGACAACGATGTCGCCCTTGACGACGCCGTCGGTGATGTCCAGAGCCGCGGCCGCCTGCTCCACCAGGCGGCACACCGCTGCGCGCTGGCTGGGCGGGAGTGCGCTGGGCAGGTCGCCGCCGTTCTCGATCACGTGGGGCGCGAAGGCGTCGAGCAGCTCGTAGTTGCGGTCCGAGAAGCCGAGGGTGTGCACCCGCCCGTCCACCACCAGCGACTCGGTGCTGATCTGGGGGCCCTCCAGGTAGTGCTCGACCATGACCCGGCCCGAGGGCGAGTGCTTGCGGGCGAAGGCGAAGGCCCAGTCGGGGTCGACGTCGGGGAGCAGGCGCAGCACGCCGCGCGCGCCGCGGCTGTCGACCGGCTTGATCACCAGGGGCGGCTCCCGGCGCACGAGCGCGCGCAGACGGGCCGCATCGGGAACCGGGCGGAACACCGGGACCGGGACGCCGCGGGCCGCGAAGCGCCGCTTCATGGCGAGCTTGTCCATGGCCAGCCGGGCCGAGGCGAGGGGGATGCCCGGCAGCCCCAGCGCCTCGGCCACGGCGGCGACCGTGTGGGGGACGTCCGCGGCGATGCACAGCACGCCGTCGAGGGGCCGCACGCTGCGGTGGAAGCGGCGCGCGGCGTCCACCGTGGCCCTCACGTCGTAGCTGCTGGCGAGCACCGCGTCGTGGGCGAGGGCGAATCCGGGCGCGGCCGGATCCCGGTCGCTGACCACCACGTGGAGCCCCAGGGCCCGGGCCCGTTCGATGCCCGGGACGGCCTCGACGCCGCCGCTGACGATCCAGACGGTCCTCGTGCGTCTCATCCGAAGTACATGCCTCCGTTCAGGTTCAGGGTCTGACCCGTGACGTAGTCCGCGGTGTCGCTGGCCAGGTACACGACGGCGTGGGCCACCTCCTCCACGCGTCCGAGCCGGCCGCGGGGGATGGCCCGGACCTTCTCCCGGCCGGCCTCGCTGGCGAGCTCGGCGGACGACATGTCGGTGGCGACCAGACCGGGGGAGACGGCATTGCTCGTCACGCCGCGGCCGCTGTAGACCTTGGCGAGGGAGCGGGTGAGGCCGATCAGGCCCGACTTGGCGCAGGCGTAGTGCACCTGGTTGAGGCCGCCCCACTGGCCGCCGATGGAGGCCACGTTGATGATCCGACCGAAGCCCCGCTCGAGCATGTCCGGCAGGACCTCCTGGGCGCAGGCGAAGGGGCCCCGCAGGTTGACCGCCAGCATCCGGTCCCAGTCCGCGTCGGAGATCTCGGCGAAGGGCTTCTCCTGGGCGATCCCAGCGTTGTTGACCAGGACGTCCACCGGGCCGAGGGCCTCGCGCACCGTCGCCACCGCGCGGCGGATGCTCGTCCGGTCCTCGACGCGGATCTCCACCGCCCGGGCCTCGGCGCCGTCGCGGCGCAGCGCCGCCGCGACCGACTCCGCGGCCGCCTGCTTGTGGGCGTAGCCCACGGCGACCGCGTGCCCCGCGTCGGCCAGCGCCCGGGCCATGCCCGCGCCCAGGCCCCGGCTCGCGCCGGTCACCAGGGCCACCCGCCCCAGGTCCCTCACGGCCGGCCTCCGGACTTGCGCCGCAGCACCCGGCGCGCGGCCGCGGCGATGTGCGGGCCCGTGAGGCCGTAGCGCTCGGCGAGCTCCTCCGGGTCGCCGGAGCGACCGAAGCGGTCGCGCACCCCGACCCGTTCGAGCGGGCAGGGGAGCGTCTCCGCCAGGCACTCGGCGACGGCGCTCCCGAGTCCGCCGTGGATGTTGTGGTCCTCCGCCGTGACGAAGGCGCCCGTCTCTTCGGCACAGCGCTCGAGGAGGCCCCGGTCGATCGGCTTCAGGGTCGAGAGGTTGACGACCCGGGCGTCGACGCCCTCCCGCGCGAGCAGCTCCGCCGCGTCGAGGGCCCGGGCAACCTGGACGCCGCAGGCCACCAGGGTCAGGTCCGCACCGGGTCGCAGGACCGAGCCGCGCCCCAGCACGAAGTCGCCCTGCTCGCCGTGCACCCGCCGGGCGGGGCTCCGGCCGGTGCGGACGTAGACCGGGCCGTCGTGCCGGAGCAGCGCCGCCGTCGCCCAGGCCATCTCCAGGGGATCGGCCGGCGACACCACGGCCATGCCCGGCACGGCCCGGAACGCCGCGAGGTCCTCCAGGGCCTGGGCCGAGGCGCCGTCGGGACCCACGTCGAGCCCGGGATGGCTGGCCGCGATGAGGGTCCGGCGCCCGGGGTAGGCGAGGGACAGCCGCGCCTGCTCGATTGCGCGCAGGCAGAACACGGCGAAGGTGGTGACGACCGGGTGCAGTCCGGCGGCAGCCAGTCCCCCGGCCATGGACATCATGTTCTGCTCGGCGATGCCGCACTGCAGGAAGCGCTCGGGATGGGCCGCGCGGAAGTGGTGGGCTCCGGTGCCGCCGGCGATGTCGGCGTCGAGAACCACCACGTCCGGGCGCTCGGCACCCTGCTGCGCCAGGGCCCGGCCGAAGGCCTCGCGCAGGCTGTCGCCGCTCGTGCCCAGGAGCTGCGGCGCGGAGGCCGTACCGGGAGCGAAGCCGCTACTCGTTCCAGACCGAGCCATCGAGGTACCTCGCGATGTCGGGGGCGGGTGTGTCCAGGTCGCGGAGGGCGCGCGCGAGCTGGTCGTCGTCGAGCTTCACGCTGCCGTGCCACGCGGGCACGCCCTCCATGTAGGAGACGCCCTTGCCCTTGCGGGTGTGGGCGAGCAGCAGGGCCGGGGCGTCGCCGGGCTCGCGGACCCAGTGAAGGGCGTCGGCGATGGCCTCGCCGTCGTGGCCGTCGAGCTCCCGAACCCGCCAGCCGAAGGCGCGCCACTTGTCGGCGAGGGGTTCGAGGCCGCAGATGTTCTCGTTCCAGTCGTCGCTCTGGAGCCGGTTGTAGTCGACGAGCGCGCAGAGACGGTCGAGGCGGTGGTGGGCCGCGCACATCGCCGCCTCCCAGACCTGGCCCTCCTGGAGCTCCCCGTCGCCCAGCATCGCGTAGATCCGTCCCGAACCGCCCTGGTGTCGAAGGCCCCAGGCCAGGCCGACCGCGACCGAGAAGCCCTGGCCGAGGGAGCCCGTGCTGGTCTCCACCCAGGGCGTGGAGAGGACGTCCGGGTGTCCCTGCAGCGGGCTGTCCACCTGGCGGAAATCTCGAAGCCAGGCGTGGGGGATGACCCCGAAGGCGGCCGCCGCCGCGTACAGGGCGGGGCAGGCGTGTCCCTTGGAGAGGATGAAGCGGTTGCGGACGAGGGGGTCGTCGCCGGCGGTCGGCGCCAGCTCGCGCTCCCAGAGCACGGCCAGGAGGTCGGCCGCCGAGAGCGAGCCCCCGGGATGGCCGGAGCCCGCCGCATGGATGGCGGCCAGGGTGTCGCGGCGGATCGTCTGCGCAGTGTCGCGCCAGCTCATGGGCGGATCTCCCTTCCCGCCAGCGCATCGAGCAGGGCCAGCAGGTCCTCGGTGACGAAGGGCGCGCCGCCGCGCTGGAGCTGTCCGAACCAGCGCTGGGCGCGGGCGAGCTCCGCGGGCGTGTCCACGGAGAGCGAGCGCCCCGGCCGGCGCTGGTGTCCGGGTGGCGTGGGCACCGCGGCCACCCGGAAGCTCTCGGGATGCCGCTCGACCAGGAGCGCCAGGTGCTCGCGCTCGTCCGGGGGCAGCGACGCCGCGTCGAGGGTCCGGAGGGCGCCCAGGGAGAACGGATCGATCCCCTCGTGGACGTTCTCCGCGTCGTAGTGCGCGTAGTCGGCACCGACCTCGCGCAGGGACCGCACCAGGTCGTCTACGGCCCGGGGGCAGACGAAGGGACAGTCGGCGGTGATCCGCACCACCGGGTCGAGCCTCCAGGTCGTCGCGGCCGAGACCACCCGGTGGAGGACGTCGTCCTCGGGACCGCGGAAGCACGGGACGGCCGACGCCGTACACCAGCTGGCGATCGGGTCGTCGCGGGGGTCATCGGTGGTGGCGACCCCTACGAAGGCCAGGGTCTCGCAGGTCTGCAGCCGCTCGACGACCCGCGCCAGCAGGGGGCGTCCGGCCAGGGGCGCGAGCACCTTGCCGGGGCAGCGCTGGCTGCCCATGCGTGCCTGGACGACGGCGCCGGCCCTCACCGGCGGGACTCCGGGAAGAGGCGGTCGACCAGCCGCGCCGCGCCGCGTCCGTCGCCGGCCAGGGCCCGCCCCCGGCTGCTCGCCCGCAGACACCATTCAGCGTCGAAAAGGCTCTTGCGCAGCGCTCCCACGAGCTCGTCGCGCGCGAAGAACCCACCGTCGGCGCCCAGGCGGCCGACCCCGATCGCCTCCAGCCGGACGGCGTCGGGGACGTCCTCGGCCCGATGGGTGACGTAGACCGTGGGGACGCCGAGATGGGCGAGCTGGAGGATCGTGGTGCCGAAGGCCACCACGGCGCCCCGGCTGCGGGCCAGGAGCGCGCCCAGGGCCTGCGGCTCGAGCCGCGGGTGTACCGTCCAGCCGCGTCCGAGCAGCTGCGCCGCCAGGGCGTCGCGGTCCGCGATCGCCGGGCCCAGGAGGACGTGCCGGGTCGGCCAGCCCTCCGGCGGAGGCGTGCGGTCCAGGGCCTCGTCGACCGCGCGGCAGACCGGCGCGGTGAGGGAACGCGGATCCGACCCGCCCAGGCTGACGACCAGGGCGTCGCGCGTCCCCGGGTAGGGCGGCAGCTGCGGACGCCGCAGCGGCGGCGGCAGGGGCACCCAGCTGGCGCCCGCGGAGAGTCGCGGGTGCTGCAGCGGCGGCGCGTGGAGTGCGGGGATCACCGTCCAGTCGGCGCGCTCCAGGTGATCCAGGCGATCGAGGACCAGGCTGCGCGTGCCCGCGCGGCGGGCGCGTCGGAGCTCGCTGTCGATCGGCTGCTTCGTGTCGAAGGCCAGCCAGCGGGTGTCCGCGGCCAGGCGGGACGGCGCGGTCCAGTCGACGACCGGGAGGTCGCCGAGCACCGACCGGACCGAGGTGTCGCCGCGCACGGCGAGCTCTACCCGCAGTCCCCGGGCCCGCGCCTCGCGGGCGATCTCCGCACAGCGCGCCAGGTGGCCGATGCCCTCGGCTGCGCCGCCGCTGGTGACGAAGCGGAGGTCGTACGCGGGCGCGGCACCGCCGCGTGCGGCGCGAGGGTCAGGCGCGGGCACGGCACCAGCTCTCGCGGATCGACCGCAGCGGTCGCAGGCCGTCGCTCGGATCGGCGCGCCACGCGCGCTCGTCGTGCTCCGCCGCCGTCGGCGCCTTGCGGGGCGAGCCGTCGGCAGCCAGGCCCGCCCGCACCTGACGGATCAGCTCGGCGGCGGCACCGGGCAGCCAGCAGTGGCCGGCCCGGAACTCCGCGCCGCGGCCGTCCAGGTCCAGGTGGAACTCGATGAGCGAGGCGCCGTGGGCGTGCACCGCCCGCTGGATCACGCCCGGCTCCACCGAGTGATCGGACCAGCCCGCGCGCGCCGCGACGCCCCGGGCGCGGGCGAGCGCGCGCAGAGTGCCCAGCGCGGCGAGGTTGGAGGTCTCGGGCCGCGCCGGGTAGTCGGAGACGCAGTGGAGCAGGGTGAGGTCGCGTCCGCCGGCGCGCCGCACCACGTCGACGGCCCGGCCCACCTCCTCGCCGGTGGCCATGCCTGTGGACACCACCAGGGGCCGGCCCGTCGCGGCACAGGCGGAGAGCAGGTCGTCCCAGAGCAGCTCGTAGGAGGCGACCTTGAAGAAGTCGACGTAGGGCTCGAGGACCTCCACCCCGGCCAGGTCGAAGGGCGTGCAGCCGAAGGCGAGTCCGCGCTCCCGCGCCCGGGTCGCCAGCGCCGCGAGGAAGGGGACCGGGAGCTCCCACGCCGAGCGCTGGCGATGCTCGGGGCTGGCGGCCAGGATCTCCGGCGCGAAGAGGGCATCGACCCGGAACAGCTGGAACTTCACGGCGTCGCAGCCCACGTCGGCGGCGCAGTCGACGAACGCCAGGCAGCGGTCCAGGTCGGCGTGGTGATTGCTCGAGACCTCCGCGACGAACGCCGGCTCTCGCACTCGCTCCCCCTCGACCCGGTCCGTTCCTGCCGCCCGGCGTTTCGCCCTGAAAGCCGGCGATGCGACCTGAAACGGGAACCGGGCCGTTTCTTCCCGTTCCGGGCCTCACTGCAAGTGGTGTACCCGGGGCGCGGTGGCACGCGGCTTGCTGCCACCCGAGGACCGACCAGGCAGGAACGCGCGATCGGCGTTCCGGGGAGGAGCCCGTGATCGACGTACACCACGAAGGCCGCGAGACCCGCGTGGATCCCGCCGTGCACCCCAACCTCGAGACCGTGCTCCGATCCTGCGTGCCCGGCTTCGGAGCGGAGCGGGTGGTCGTGGGGATCCGCATCGACGGCTGCGCGCTCTCCGGCGCCCAGCTGGAGTGTCCCGCCGAGGTCTCGGTCGAGGGAACCCGGGAGATCGAGATCGACTCCAAGCCGATCCGGCGGGTGGCGCTCGAGAGCCTCGAGGGCGCACGGGAGTACAGCCAGCCGGTGGAGAACGGGCTGCTCGAGGCCGCCGGCCTGCTGCGCTCGGGTCGAATGGAGGAGGCGAACGCCCTGTTCGCGGACCTGATGGACGCCCTCTCGGTGCTGGTCTTCGCCTTCTCGGCCGCCGGCGCCCAGCTCGGGGCCGCCGGTTCGAGGCTGGCAGGGGCGGGCGACGAGCTCAGGCCGTGGTCCGAGGCCCTCCTCGAGGCCCAGCAGCAGTCGGACTGGGTGCTCGTGGCGGACTACCTCGAGTTCGAGATCGCGCCCCTGGTCTCGGGCTGGCGACGCCTGGCCGGCGAGGTGTCTCACGCCGCGGGGGAGGCCGGCGATGTCGACGCCTGAGCCGGCCGGCGCGGCGACGGCGCGACCGCGCTGGCCGAATCGACGCGACTTCTTCCGGGTCCGCGCCCGGCTGCCCCTGGGCGTCCGCCCCGTCCGTCCCGGAGAGGAGGACGCCCCCCTGATGGCGGCGCCCGAGCCGCCCGCCTTCCGCCCGCGGGACCCGGTGCTGGCCGCCTGGCTGGAGCGCATCGAGCGCAAGCTCGACCTGCTCCTGGCGCGCACCGACCCCGCGGCGTCCCGGCCGGGGCTGGCCGCCTGCGACGTGGACGTCTCGGGCGGGGGACTCCGCTTCGACGCCGGTGCGGCGCTGGACCCGGGCAGCCGCCACTGGCTGGAGATCGAGCTACCCGCGCCGCGGTTCCGCCGCATTCGCGCCCTGGCTACCGCGGTCCGGCGCGATGGAGAGGAGACCGCCTTCGCCTTCCAGCGCATCGACGAGGTGGATCGCGACGCGCTCGTGGCCTTCGTGCTGGACGCCGAGCGCGCGCGGCGGCGGACCGCCCCCGCAACCACGTGACTCCGGGGCCCACGCGCATCCTGCTCCTGCTGCCCAGCCTCCTGCTGATCGCAGCGACCGACGAGGCCGCCCCGACGGAGGCGCCGACGGTCCCCGAGGTGGAGGCCGAGGCCGAGCTGGGTCCGATCGCCCGCCCATCGCCCTACGCGATCCTGGGTGGGCGGCTGCTGGCGACGCCGCCCTTCGACCCGGCGCTGCCGTGCGGGCCCGAGAGCGGCGTGGCGGGCGAGGTGAAGGCGGCGCTCGGGGCGGGCGATGCGGACCTGGCCCGCGAGCGCCTGGGCTCGCTCGACGCCGCTCACGCGGAGCACGCCTTCGTGTCGGCGCTGGTCCAGGCGCGCACCGCGCAGACCGCGGCCGAGGCCCGAGCGACTCGGGCTGCGCTCGCCGCGGCGTTGGCCGCGCGGCCCCGGGAGGGGAGCCCTCCCGGGAGCGGGCCGAGCGGCGCGGGCCGCGCCTGTCTGCGGGTGGAGTCGGCGCGCTTCGAGCTCCTGCGCGGCCGCCATCCGGAGGCCGGGGCCGAGGCCCGCCGCGGCGTCGCCCGGGCGAACGCCGTGGGGAGTGCGGCGCTGGCCGAGCGGGCGCGGTTCCTGCGCGCCGAGGCGCTCCTGGCTGCGGGGCGTCCCGAGGAGGCGGAGCCGCTCTATCGCGGGCTCGCCCGGGCCGGCGACGTCCGGGTGGCGGCCGCGGCCCGGCTCCGGCTGATCGACGTCCTCTTCGAGCGCGGCGAGGCCCTCCCGCGGCGCGCCGAGTACGAGAAGCTGCTGGCCCGGGGCGAGGACTTCGGTGCCCGGCCCGAGGCCTGGGGCCTGCGCGCGGCGGAGCTCGCCATCGCCGCGGGCGATCCGCGCGGCGCCCTGGACTGGCTGCAGCGCTACGCGCGCAGCGAGCCCGGCGAGGTCGCCGCGGCCGTGGCCCGGGTGCGGTCCGCCGACGTGCGGGCGGCGCTGGGGCAGGGCGTACACAGCCGGGTGATCCTGAGCCCGATCGCCGACAAGCTCTCCCGGGAGCCCGTGGGTGCCCTGGCGCGGGTACGGGCCATCGACCTGGGCGTGCTGCGGGCCGCACCCGAGAGCCGCATCGGGGAGCTGCGGCGCAGCGCCCGGCATCCCCATCGGGGCGTGGCCCGCTATGCCAGCGCGGTGCTCGGGCGGGAGCTGCGCGAGAGCGGCGAGCTCGATGCCGCGCTCGCGGTCCTGCTGCGCCTGGCCCACGACGCCCTCGCGCCGGAGCTCGAGGCGGGGCTCTCCGAGGAGCTCGACGCGCTGCTCGTTGCCGCCGTCGAGGAGGCCGCCGAGGACGACGGCTGCCTGCGTCTCCTCAGCCGGGTGGGGGGCCGTCGCGATCTCTTCGCGCGCCACGCGCGCCGTCCCGATCCACTCCTGCGGCTCGCCCGCTGCTTCGAGCACGTGGGGCTGCCGGACGGGGCCCAGGACGTCTACCGGAGGCTCGCGCACCAGTTCGGCGGCGAGTCCGCCGGGCTGGTCCACCTGCCCCTGGCCCGCGCGGCCTTCGCCTCGGGCGACCTCCCCGCCGTGCGCACGACGGCCGTGGCCTGGCTCCGGCGCGGCGGTCCCGACGCCGACGAGTGGCGACTGCTCCACGGTCTGGCCGAGCTTCGCGACCAGCGGCTCGCCTCCGCCGCCCGGGTGCTGCGGCCGCTGGTCCGGCGCGGGGCGCCCGAGGGCGAGCGCTGGCGGGCGCTGGCCAGCTTCGCGCGGGCGATCGCGCCGGCGGCGGTGACGGCCGAGGACCGCCGGCTCCTTGCGCGCGCCCTGGGCGAGCGCCCGGCCGAGGTCGAGGCGGAGCAGGGGGCGTGGCTCGGCGAGGCGGCCCTGGTCGCAGGGCGGGCCTATCGGGACGCCCGGCGTCGGGCGCCCGCCTACAACTACTTCAGCCTGGCCCGGACCCTCCTGCCCCCCGGCGCGCGGCGCGGCGAGGCGGCCTACTGGGCCGGGGCCCTGGCCGCCGAGCGGCCGGACGCCCTCGATGCCTGGACGGCGGCGTCCGCCGAGGCGGCGCTGTGGGCGCGGCTCGCCGACCACGAGCTGCGCATGGTGGTGCCCCGGAGCGCCTTCGGCCGCACGGCCAGTGGAGCGAAGCGACCATGAGCGACCTGCGCGAAGCCCTCGCCGCGGCCCTGACCCTGGACATGCGGAGTCCCCTCGCGCGCATCGAGCTCGCGGCGAGCCGACTCCAGCGCGAGGCGCTGACGCCCTCGGCCCGCTCGCTCGCGGACGGGGTCTCCGCTGCGGTGTCGGAGCTCGACGCGCTGATCGCGCGGACGGTGTCGGTGCTGGTGCCCCGTCCCCAGGCGCCGTCCCGGCCGCTCCGCCCGGCGCTGTGCGCCGCCCGCGCGCGGCTGGCTCCGTCGCTGGCGGCCCGTGGCATCAGCTGGGGCGAGCCGGGCGACGGCGAGGCGTCGGGCGACCCCGAGCTGCTGCGCCGGGCCGCCGCCATCCTCGCCAGCGACGCCGCGCGAGGCGCGGAGGCGGGATCGCGTTTCCGGATCGACCTGGAGGAGCGCCCGTCCCACTTCGGGGTGCGGCTCACGGTCGAGGCCCGCGGCGAGCTCGAGGCGGCCTTCGAGGCGTCGCGGATCCTGGTCCTGGGCCACGGCGGCGAGTTCCGCCACGGGCCCGTCGACGGGGGCTGGCAGGCCGAGATCTGGCTGCCGCGGGAGGGGCCGGCGTGCGCCGGGTCCTGATCGTCGACGGCTCGGCGGGCCTCGGCAAGGAGCTCGTGGGCGCGGTCCAGGGCGCCGGCTTCGCGGCGGAGTGCCTCACGGACGCCGGCGTCGCCCTGCGCCGCCTGGCCGAGGATCCCGCCGACGTGATCCTGCTCGACCTGCCGGGGCTCGAGGCCCTCCCCAGCCTCGACACGATCCGGCGCCGGGCCCCCGCCGCGCCGGTCATCGCCACGAGCGCCCACGACTCGGTCGAGCTCGCCGTGGCGGCCATGAAGCGCGGCGCGCGGGACTTCCTGCGCAAGCCCTTCCGGATCGACGACCTCGAGGCGGCGCTCGTCGCCGCGGCGCGCGGCGGCCCGGACGAGGTCGCCGACCTGCTGCCGACCCGGGACCCGGGCATGGAGCGGCTGCTGGCCGAGGCGCGGGCCGCGGCCGCCAGCGAGGTGACCGTGCAGATCGTCGGGGAGAGCGGCACCGGCAAGGAGCGACTCGCCCGCTACGTCCACGCCCACAGCGCCCGGCGCCGCGGACCGCTGCAGGTCGTGTCCTGCGCGGCGCTTCCCGAGGCGCTCGCCGAGAGCGAGCTCTTCGGGCAGGAGCGCGGGTCCTTCACCGGTGTCGCGGAGGCCCGCTTCGGTCAGGTCCGCGCGGCCCAGGGCGGCACCCTCGTGCTCGACGACGTGGCCGAGGCCTCGCTCCAGCTCCAGCCGAAGCTGCTGCGGGTGCTCCAGGAGCGGGAGGTGCATCCGGTGGGTGCTGCGGCGCCGACGCCGGTGGACGTGCGCGTGATCGCGACCGCCCAGCGGGATCTGGCCGCCGAGGTCGCCCTCGGGCGCTTCCGCGAGGACCTCTACTATCGGCTCGACGTGGTGGTGCTGCGGGTCCCGCCGCTTCGCGAGCGCCCCCAGGATGTCCCGTACCTGGCCGAGCGGCTCCTGGCGCGCTTCGCCGAGGCCGCCGACGCGGAGCCGCCCCGCCTGGGCACGGCGGCGCGCGCGGCGCTGTCCCGGCACCCGTTCCGCGGCAACGTGCGCGAGCTCGAGAACCTGATGCGCCGCGCCGTGGTCCACTTCCCCGGCCGCGAGGTGGAGCCGCAGCGCCTGCTCACGCTGCGCAGCGCTCCCCGCTCCCCGCTCCCCGCCGCGGACGGCGGGCTCAACCTGCGCGCCCTCGAGCAGCAGGCGATTCGCCGCGGGCTGGCGGCCACCGGCGGCAATCGCACCGCCGCCGCACGGGCCCTCGGGATCAGCGTCCGGACGCTGCGCAACAAGATCCGCCTCTACGGCCTGGCCTGACCGGCGCTCCAGACCGGAAGCCTTTTCCGTCGCGACGTCTCGATCTGAAACACGCGCGCGCGCCCGGGGCGCCGAAGCAGCGGGAGAGCGCGCCTCGGCGGGACCTCGGGTGGGCACGCGGCTTGCTTCGTACCCGTCCGGGGGGAGGGACCATGCAGATCCTCGGTGAGGCCGCGCCGCTTCTCGTGCGCTCGCTCGACTACCGGATGACCCGGCAGGGCGTCCTGGCCGGAAACCTCGTCAACGTCGACACGCCCGGCTACCGGCGCGCGGACATCCGCTTCGACGCGCTGCTCGACCAGGCCGACGCGGGCCTGCGTCGCACCGACGCGCGACACCTGCCCGGGCCCGGCAAGGAGGCCCACTATCGGACGGAGCGGGGCCCGCGCGGGACCCGCCCGGACGGAAACGGCGTGGACCTCGACCGGGAGCTCATCCGGATGTCGCGCAACGCCGGCGCCTTCGGCGATCAGGCCGCCGTGCTCACGCGCCTGATCGGCCTGAGCCGCATGGCCATTTCGGGTCAGCCGGCATGACGCTCGGGGATGTCGTCGACGTGGCGGTCTCGGGACTCGTCGCCCAGCGGGCCCGGATGACCGCGACCGCCTCCAACATCGCCAACGCCCACACCACGCGGACGGCGTCGGGCGGCCCCTATCGCCGCCGGGATCCCGTCTTCCGCGCCGAGCCCATGGGCGGCGCCTTCGCCGGGGAGCTGGAACGCCAGGTGCGCAAGGTCGTGGTGGAGCGGGTGGTGGAGGATCCGCGCAACGGCCCGCGGCGCTACCAGCCCGGCCATCCGGACGCCGACGGAGCGGGCTTCGTGTCCTATCCGCGGGTCAATCCCATGGAGGAGATGGGCAACATGCTCTCGGCCAGCCGCTCCTTCGAGGCCAACCTCGCCGTGCTCCGGAAGGTGCGGGCCATGGGCGACGCAGTCCTGGGCATCGGGCGCTAGCCGTGGCGGACGACGTGCGCATCGCCCCGTCCCTCGAGCCCTTCGTCGACCGCCGGGGCGCGTCGCGGGCGACCGGAGGGGCGGCGTCCGACTTCGCGCGGCTCTTCGGGGACGCCATTGCCGAGGCGAACCGCGCCCAGCGCGCCGCCGACCAGACGGCCGCCGACATGGTGGCGGATAAGGCCGGCACGATGGAGACCATCGTCGCGGTCACCAAGGCCGAGATGTCCCTGCGCATGGTGCTCTCCATGCGCAACCGCGCCCTGGAGGCCTTCCAGGAAGTGCTGCGGCTGCAGGTGTAGGCGATGGCGCTCGGCGACTCGCTCCAGAACGTCCTCGCCCAGTTCCGCGCCCTGCCGCCGGGGCGACAGCTGGTGCTGCTGCTGGCCGCGGCGGGCTCCCTGGCCTTCTTCGGCTGGATGGCCACCGGGGTGGGGCGCCCCGACTACCGGCTCCTCTACCGCGGCCTGCCACCGGACGAGGCGGCCTCGGTGGTGGACGCCCTGGACCAGCAGAACATCCCGTACCGGGTGGAGGACGAGGGAAGCGCCCTCTACGTGCCGGCCTCCCACGTCCACCTGGCCCGCATCCGCCTCGCCGGCAGCGGCCTGCCCGGGGGCGGTGGACCCGGCCTCGAGATCTTCGACCGCCCGGGCTTCGGGGTCACGGATTTCGTCCATCAGGTGAACTGGCAGCGGGCGCTGCAGGGCGAGCTGACCCGCAGCATCGAGCAGCTGGCGGCGGTGGAGCGGGCGCGGGTGCAGCTCGCGATTCCCGAGCGCAGCGTGTTCGTGAGGACCGAGCAGCCGCGGGCCTCGGCCTCGGTGGTGGTGAAGCTGGCCCCGGGGCGCGACCTGGAGGCCGAGCAGGTGAGGGCGATCGTCCATCTCGTGGCCTCGAGCGTCGACAGCCTCGAGGCCGGCCAGGTCACCCTGGTGGACGACCGCGGCCGCATGCTGGCGCCCCTGGGCGACGGGACGCCGGGGCCCTCGGCGCCCGGCGGGAACCTCCAGTACCAGGCGCGCCTCGAGCGCGAGCTCGCCCAGCGGGTGCAGACGATCCTCGAGCCCACGGTCGGCATGGGCCGGGTCGTGGCCAAGGTCCGAGCGGATCTGCTGTGGACGCAGACCGAGACCACCGAGGAGCGCTTCGACCCCGACTCCCAGGTGGCGCGCAGCGAGCAGCGCAGCACCGAGTCGTCCAGCGAGGGAGCGGGCGCCAACGGCGGCGTGCCGGGGGTCGCCGCCAACAGCCCGGACCTGGGCGGCGCCGGGGGCGTGGCCGGCGGCGAGAGCGCCTCGTCCTCCCGCACCTCGGAAACCGTGAACTACGAGATCAGCAAGACCGTGGTGCACCAGGTGGAGCCGGTGGGAGAGGTCGAACGCCTGCACGTCGCCGTGCTGGTGGACGGCGCGCCCACGGAGGACGGCGCCTTCCAGGCCTGGGACGCGCCCTCGCTGCAGCGATTCGAAGAGCTCACGAAGCGCGCCGTCGGCTTCTCCGCGGATCGCGGCGACCAGATCAGCGTCCAGAGCGCGCCGTTCCGCAGTCTGACCGTCGAGGAAGACGGCGGCGGCGGGCTGTCCCCCGACGTGTGGCTGCTCCTCTCCTCCCTGCTCCACTACGGCGCCCTGTTCCTGGCCTTCGTGCTCTTCGCCCGCCTGGTGTTCAAGCCGCTGCTGGGCGCGGCCACGAGCGGGGGAGAGGCGGCGTCGCTGCCCATGACCGCGGAGCAGCTCGAGGCGCAGCTCGCCCTCGGCCAGGGCAGCGAGGCGGCGCTCTCCGCCGCGGCCGCCGCGGGCCTCTCGGTGCCGGCGCCTGAGCCCACCCTGGCCGAGCAGGTCGGCGCGGTGGCCCAGGAGCGCGGCGAGGACAGCGTGCGCACGCTCCGCAACTGGCTGGGCGAGGAGTAGCCCTTGCCCATCGAGTTCGAGCAGCTGACGGGCGTGGAGAAGGCGGGCGTGCTGGTCCTGTCCCTGCCGCCGGACATGGTCCGGGCCTTCCTGTCGCGGCTCGAGAACGGCGAGGTGGAGCGGGTGCTGGCGGCGGTGTCGCGGCTGGACGAGATCCCGCCGCGGGTCCAGGAGAAGGTCCTGATGGAGTTCCAGGAGCTGCTCGGCCAGCGGGACTACGCCATACGCGGCGGGCGCGAGCGCGCGCTCGACCTGATCGAGCGCACCCTCGACGACGTCCGGGCCGGCGAGATCCTCGCCAAGCTGGGACGCGACGAGAAGCGCATCGACTGGACCATCCGCTCCTACGAGCCCGCCTTCGTGGCCCAGACCATCGGCTCCGAGCACCCGCAGACCATCGCGCTGATCCTCTCCCAGGTGCCCTCGGATCGCGGCGCCGCGGTGATCGCCGCGCTCCCCGACGACGTCAGCGCCGAGGTGGTGCTGCGCCTGGCGAACCTGTCCGCCGTCTCGAACGAGGTGATGACCGACCTCGAGGAGGACGTGGCGGCGCTCTTCGGCCGGCGGGTCGGCCCATCGACCCGCGTGGGCGGCACCGACAGCGCCGCCAAGATGCTGAACCGCGTGCCGAAGTCCGAGGGCAACGAGATCCTCGACGGCGTGAGCGAGCGGAACGCGGACGTCGCCAACGAGATCCGCCGCCGCATGCTGACCTTCAACGATCTCACCTCCATCGACCGGCGCGGCTTCCAGGCCCTGCTGCGGGAGGTCCCCACCGAGGATCTGGTGGTCGCCCTCAAGACCGCCTCCGACGACATGCGCGAGAAGGTGTTCCAGAACATCTCCTCGCGCGCCGCGGACCAGATCCGCGAAGAGAGCGAGCTGCTCGGACCCATGCGCCTGTCGGAGGTGGAGCGGGTCCAGGAGATGATCGTCGACGTCGCGCGCCGCCTCGAGGAAGAAGGGCGGCTCGAGATCGACGCAGGAGCCGCGGGCGATGTCCTCGTTTGAGCCGGATGCGGCCCAGCCGCTGCAGGGCTTCGTGGCCGAGCCCCTGGCCGGAAGCGCGGCCCCGTTCAGCCAGGAGTCGGCTCCGGCGGCGGGCGTGGCGCCGCCCGAAGATCCCGAGCGGGTGCGCCAGCGCGCCTTCGAGGAGGGCCGGGAGGCCGGCCGCGCCGAGCTTCCCTGGCGCGAGGCGGAGGGCCTGCGCGCCGCGACCGGAGCGCTGGAGCAGGCGGTGCGGGCGCTGACGGCGCTCCGCCGCGACTACCTCCGCAGCCACCGCCGCGCCGTCGTCGATCTGGCGGTCGCGGTGGCCGAGCGGATCCTGGTTCGGGAGGTCGCCGGCGTCCCGGACGCGCTCGCGGCGATGGTGAGCCGGGCCCTCGAGTCCATCGAGGAGGGCGAGCCGTTGCGGGTGCACCTCTCGCCCCGAGACGCGGAGACGCTGGCCGCCGCCGATCCGGCTCCCCTGACCGGGCTCCGGAACGAGGGCCTCGAGATCGTCTCCGACGACGAGCTCTGCGACGGAGATGTCCGCCTTCGGGCCGACGTCACCGAGGTGGACGCGCGCCTCGGCGCACTGCTCGCGCGCGTGCGGGAAGACCTCCTGCGCGCCGTCGACGCCGAAGAGGGGACGGCGTGAGCGAGGCGGTGGACGCGCGCTTCCTGGATGCCTGCCGCGAGCAGCTCGCCGCGGTGGAGCCGCTGGCCGCCTGGGGCCGCGTGACCTCGCTCGTGGGCAACGTGGTCGAGTGCGAGGGCCTGCGCGCCCGCGTCGGTTCGGTGTGTCGGATCGAGCCCGAGGGTGCGGCGGCGCCGGTCCCCGCGGAGGTGATCGGCTTCCGCGACGGACGCCTGCTGCTGATGCCCCTGGAGCCCGAGTGTGCCGTGGCGCCGGGGGCGCGGGTGTGTCTGGAGCGGGCGCGGGGACGGGTGCCGGCGGGGGACGCGGTCCTGGGCCGGGTCGTCGACGCGCTCGGCCGCCCCCTGGACGGCGGGGCGCCCCTGGCCGCTGCCCCCACGGTGCCGCTGACCCGTCGGCCGGAGCACCCGCTGGGGCGGCCTCGGATCGATCGACCCCTGGACGTCGGCGTCCGCGCGGTGAACGCCATGCTCACCCTGGGCCGCGGCGCCCGGGTCGGCATCTTCGCCGGCTCGGGCGTGGGCAAGTCGACCCTGCTCGGCCAGATGGCCCGCCACACCGACGCCGACGTCAACGTGATCGCGCTGGTGGGCGAGCGCGGTCGGGAGGTGCGCGACTTCCTGGAGGGCGATCTGGCCGAGGCGCGCGAGCGCTCGGTCGTGGTGGTCGCCACCAGCGACGAAGCCCCCTTGCTGCGGGTGCGGGCGGCCCTGGCCGCCACCGCGATGGCCGAGGACTTCCGCGACCGCGGTCGCCACGTGCTCCTGATGATGGACTCCGTCACGCGCTTCTGCACCGCGCAGCGCGAGGTCGGGCTCGCCGCCGGCGAGGCCCCCACCACCCGCGGCTACACGCCCTCGGTGTGGAGCGCGCTGCCGCGGCTGCTGGAGCGCGCCGGCACCGGGGTCTCCGGCGGGAGCATCACCGGAATCTACACCGTGCTGGTCGAGGCCGACGATCCCAACGAGCCCGTCGGCGACCAGAGCCGCGCCATCCTCGACGGCCACGTGGTCCTCTCCCGGGAGCTGGCCTCCCGCGGCCACTATCCCGCGATCGACGTGCTGCAGAGCGTGTCCCGGGTGATGGTGGACGTGGTCGCGCCCGAGCACCGCGCGCTGGCCGCCCGGGCGCGGGAGTCCCTCGCCACCTTCCGGCAGGCCGAGGACCTGATCGCCATCGGGGCCTACGAGGACGGCAGCGACCCGCGCATCGACGCCGCCCGCCGCCTGCGGGATCCCCTGGAGGCCTTCCTGCGTCAGGCCTCGGACTCGGGCGTCGGGCTTTGCGAGAGCGTGGAGGCCCTGGCCGGCGCGCTCGCCGCAGGCGGCGCGGCGGGCGTGGGCGGCACGGGCGGGGCCCCGCCGGCGGAGGTTCCGGCATGAGGGGCTTCCGCTTCCGCCTGCAGCCGGTCCTCGGCCTGCGCCAGCACGAGCTGGATGCGCGGCGTCGGGTGCTGGACCGGGCCCGGGTGCAGGAGGCCGCGGCGCGCCGGGCCGTCGCCGTGGCGAGGAACGTCGCCGCGGACGCCGACCGCGAGCTGGGCCGCCGGCTGAAGGAGGGCCTGGGGGCTGACGAAGTCCGCGCCCTCCGCGAGGGCGTGGCGCGCCTGTATGCCGAGGTGACCCGGGCCGAGCTGCGCCAGGCGAGCCTGCGCGAGAAGGTCGGGCAGCTCCGTCGGGAGGCCCTGGCCGCCTGGGCCCGGCTGCGATCGCTGGAGCTGCTGCGCGGGCGGGCGCTCGAGGCCCACCGCGAGATCCTCGAACGCCGGGAGCAGGCGCTCCAGGATGAGCTCGCGGGCCAGCGCGCCTACCGGAGGTCGTCGTGAGCATGCGTTTCCTCGCGCTCGGGTGTGCCGTCCTGCTGCTGGCGGGCAGCGCGCGCGGACAGGGGGGCGAGCCCCCCGCGTCGGCGACGGCCGCCAGCGCGGCGGCGGGTCTCGAGCAGCTCCTGGCGGATGTGCGCGCCCGGGCCGCGCAGCTCGAGCTGCGCGAGCGGGACCTCGAGGCGCGCGAGCAGTCGCTGGCCGCGCTCGAGGACAAGGTCGCGAGCCGGCTGGACGAGCTGGAGGGCCTGCGGGCGGCCCTCGAGGAGCGGCTGGAGGCCTGGAACGAGCAGACCGGCGATCGCCTCGGGCGACTCGTGAAGGTGTACGCCGAGATGCCGCCCGGGCGGGCGGCGCCCCTGCTCGAGGAGCTCGAGGCGGACCTCGCCACCGAGATCCTGGCGCGCATGAAGCACAAGCAGTCGGCCCCGATCCTGGCCCGGATGAGCGACGAGAACGCGCTGCGACTGAGCCGCCGCGTGGCCAGACCCCTGGCCGCGCCCCGGACGGGGAGCCGATGAACCCGACGCTGCTCGATACCGCGCTGCCGGTCCGGGAGGGAACGGCGTCCCGTACCGAGTCGGGTGCGCGGAGCGGCGCGACTTCCGCCGGATTCCGGGATTCGCTGGCGACGCTCCTCGAGGCCCTGGCGGGCGTGGAGCACGGGTCCGCGCAGGCGGTCCCGGACGACGCCGTCCCGCGGCCTCCCGAGGCGGAGCTGCCGGACGAGGCTCGCGCGGTGGAGGGCGGCGCGGAAGACGCGACCCTGGAGGCGCTGCTGGCGTCGATCGCGCCCCCGGAGGCGTCGCCGAAGCGGTCGGCCCGGGAGCTCCCCGCGCCGGCGATCGCCCGGGCGGGCCCGCCCCCGGCGTCGTCCCCTGCGACGCAAGAAAGTGGCGTCGAGGCGCGCCCGGGAGTCGCACCCCAGCTCGCCCCCGCGGCCGAGGCGCCGGTCTCCCCGTCCGCCGAGGAGGCGGGTGGCCCGCGCCGGCTGTCCGCGCCCGAGGCACGCGCCGAGCTTCGCCCGCCGGCGACTGCGGCCGAGGCCCGGAACGCCGCCGAGGTCGTGTCCGCGTCGCGTCCCGCGGTCGAGGCGGCATCGCGTCCGAGCCCCGAGACCGTCCCGGACGAGATCGCCTCGCGGCCCCGGGCGGCTGCCGGATCGACCGCGTCCGACGCCTCCTCGGAGCGGGAGCCGCGCGGCCGCGAGCGCGCCTCGGCGGCGCGCCCCGCCGTTCCGCCCGAGACGTCGCCTCCGAGCCCCGCCGACGCGGTCTCGCGCGAGGCGCCGGGGGCTCCCCCGAGCCCCGGCGAGGAGACGCCGCCGCCCGGTCTGGGGGCCAGCGCGGTGCGGCTCGCGGCGGCCGGTCCCGCGGCCGGAGCGCCGCCGGCACCTCCGGCGGCGCCCGTGGAGGCCCTGCCCACCCACGTCGAGTGGCTCGCGGCCCGGGGCGGCGGCAGCGCCCGGGTCCAGCTGCATCCGCCCCATCTCGGCAGCGTCGACCTCTCGGTGCGACTGCGAGGCAACCGGGTCGAGGTCTCGATCGTCTCTCCCAGCGCCGAGGCCCGGGGCCTGGTGGAGGGTGCGCAGCAGCTCCTGGGCGAGGCCCTGGCGTCGCGCGAGCTGCGCCTGGACCAGCTCCACGTGGCCGGCCCGGAACGGGAGAGCCCGGCGGGCGCCGGTCCGGATCCCCACGCTCGGGACACGGACTCGCGTCAGCCGCGCGACGCCGAGGAGCGGCTCCCGGGACGCCGCGCCCCGGAGCGCGGTGGCGAGGAGCCCACCCGGGAGGGCCGCACCACGGCACGAACCGTCCCGACGTCCGCCGCCCCCGGGCGGATCGACCTGCACGCCTGAACCCCACGGAGGCAACCGTGTTCGAAGACCTCACCCTGAATCCCGAAGCGACCGCCACCGCGACCACCTCGTCCGCGAGCGAGGCCAGCCTGGGCGCCGCCAGCGTCGGCCAGGACGACTTCCTGCGCATGCTGATCGCCCAGCTCGAGAACCAGGATCCCCTGAATCCCCAGGACCCCACCCAGTTCACCTCCCAGCTGGCCGAGTTCACGAGCCTCGAGCAGCTCGTCTCCATGCGCACGGCGCTCGACGAGATGCGCGCCTCCCTGGACCGCTTCACGGCGAGCTTCGGTGGAGAGGGCGACCTCGGGACGGCGCTGGAGCTGATCGGGAAGCAGGTGTACGGCGAGGGCGACCAGGTCGAGCTGACCTCCGGGTCGTCCACGGAGACCGTCCTCTACGAGCTGGACGAGGCGGCCACCGGGCTGACCCTGCGGGTGCGCGACGCCCAGGGCGCGACGGTGCTCACCCGCACCCTGCTGGATCCGGACGACACCAGCACGGCCCAGGGCGCGGGCCGCTACCGCTACGACTGGGATGGGACGGACGGGAGCGGACCGCGGCTGCCGGATGGGGTCTACCGCGTCGAGCTGGTGGCGGTGGTCGGGGATCGGCCAGTGGGCACCCGCACCTTCATGGAGGGCGAGGTGACGGGGGCGACGCCCGAGGGCGAGCTGCTGCTCGGCTCCCGGTCCCTGCGTCTGGACGCCTTGACCGAGATCCGGAAGTAGCGGTGGTTCCGGAGACGATCGCGTCGGTCTGCCGCCGGGTCTGGCACGCCGTGCTCGGACGGCGTCCCCGGGACTTCGGCGCCTGCCTGGATGCGGCGGTTCGCGACGACGTCGTGACCCTGCGGGTGGGCGCGCTGGAACGGATGCTCACGAACGGTGCGCCGTCGGGTCGGGGGCCCGATGGTGCGGACTCGCAAACCTCCCCCCTGTACCGAGGATAGAAGCATGGGACTCACCAGTGGACTCTTCGCCAGCGTCGCCGGGCTGAACAGCAGCTCGACCGCCATCCAGGTGGTCGGCGACAACATCGCCAACCTCAGCACCCCGGGCTTCAAGGAGCGGCGCGCGGAGTTCGCCGACGTGCTGGGTCAGAACATCACCACGGCCGGGGGCTTCTCCCAGCTCGGCGCCGGCAACAAGCTGTCCGGGATCAGCCCGATCTTCTCCCAGGGCTCCTTCGAGTCCACCGCTCGGAGCACCGACCTGGCCATCGAGGGCCGCGGTTTCTTCATCCTGGACGGCGGCCAGGGTCGGCTCTACTCCCGGGCGGGCAACTTCACCTTCGACGCCAACGGCCTGCTGGTGAACCCGGCTGGGCTGCGGGTGCAGGGCTTCTCGGTGGACCCGACCACGCAGCAGTCCACCGGCCAGCTCGGGGACATCCAGCTGGTGGACGGCCTGGCGCCGCCGCAGCCCACGGCGCTGGTGGACGTCTCGGTGAACCTGAACGCCAACGATCCGGTGACGGCTCCGTTCGACGTGAACAACCCGTCCACCACCTCGAACCACCAGCTCGGCGTCACGGTGTTCGACTCCCTGGGCAACAGCCACCCGATGACGCTCTACTTCTCGAAGACCGGCGTGAACGCCTGGGCGTGGAACGCCACCTTCCCCCAGAGCTCCGTGGGCGGCGCGACGCCCATCACGAGCGTGGGGTCCGGAGCGATCACCTTCGACGCGAACGGTCTGATGACGGCGCCGGCGACGAACCCCAGCTTCAACGCGACCTTCCTGGGCGGCGCCACGCCGGCCCAGCCCATCGACCTGGGCTTCGGTCCGGTGGCCGGCGGCACGCAGACCGTGCTCACCACCCAGTTCGGCAGCCCGAACGCCACCAACGCGTTCAGTCAGGACGGGTTCACCGCCGGCACCCTGCAGCTGCTGAACATCGACGAGCAGGGCTTCCTGACGGGCAGCTTCTCGAACGGCACCACCCGGGCCATCGCCCAGGTCGGCCTGGCCGACTTCCCGGCGGTGGAGAGGCTGATCTCGGTCGGCGACAACAACCTGCTCGAGTCCCGGGGCTCCGGCCAGCCGCTGATCGCCGAGCCCCAGACCGGGAGCCTCGGCACGATCCGCTCCAGCTCCCTCGAGCAGTCGAACGTGGACCTCGCGGCCCAGTTCGTGCGCCTGATCATCAGTCAGCGCGCCTTCCAGGCCAACACGCGGACGGTCTCCACCACCAACGAGCTGCTCGCGAACCTGGTGAACCTGGGTCAGTAGGGCCGGGGGGGGGGCCCCCGAAACCGCGCCCCCCCCACCCCGCCCCCCCCCGGGGTCTCCCGGGGTGTCCTGGGCCCGGGGGCGGCCCCCGCCCCGGGCCCCCCCCGGCGCCGCGACCCGCGCTGAGGAGGTCCATGGCAGACGCGGCCCGTCGACGCAGCGTGGTGTGCCTGGCGGCGGGTGCCGCCCAGCGCCCGGTGATCGAGCGCGCCCGCGCGCTCGGGCTGGCCGTGCTCGCGGTCGACCGCAATCCCGCCGCGCCGGGGCGGTCGCTGGCGGACGCGTGGGTGCCCGTCGGCACCCACGAGCCGGGGCCCGTGATCCGCGCGCTGGACGCGCTCCGCGACCGCTATCAGATCCACGCCGTGCTGTGTCGATCGGCGGGCCCGCCGGTGGTGACCGCGGCGGAGGTCGCCGCCCACTTCGGGCTGCCCGGCGTCCCGCCGGCCGCGGCCCGGGTGGCGGTCGACAAGGCGCGGCTGCTGGCGTTCTGCCGGGGCATGGGGCTGCCCGCACCGGCGGGCCGCGCCGTCTCGACGCTCGCGGAGCTCGAGGCGGATCCGCCGGCGTTGCCCTGCGTGCTCAAGCCCAGCCTCTCCCTGGTGGGGAAGTCCGGGGTCCGGCGGGTCTCCGGCGCCCGCGAGCTGCCCGGGGCCTTCCGGGCGGCGCGGGCGGCGAGTCTCAGCGGACGGGTGAACGTGGAGGCCTTCGTGCCCGGGCGCGACGTGACGCTCCTGGGCGTGGTCGCGGACGGCCGCCTCCATCCCGTGGCGCTGCTCGACGAGCTGAACGCCTGGGACGCGGGCGGTCGCCTGCGCGGCCTGGGCTGGGCCGTGCCGTCGCTGTTCCGGGGCCGCGCGGAAGGCGCGGCCGTGACCGACCTCGCGCGGCGGCTGGCGCGCGAGCTGGCGCTCGTGCGGACACCGCTCTCGGTCTCGTGTCGCCTGGTCGAGGGCGGCCGGCCGGTCCTCACGGAGATCCACCTCGACCTCGGCGGCGAGTCGATCTACGACGAGCTCCTGCCCGCGGCCAGCGGACGCGACCTCCTGGGCGACGCGGTGGCGCGGCTCTGCGGCGTGGCGGAGGCGGCGGCGGGGGCGACCCCGATCCTGCGGGCGGCCGCGCTCCTGCGCGGGCCGGACGGAGCGCGCCACCTGCGGACCGCGCCGGATCGCCACGCCCTCGAGGCCCAGCTGCCGCGCTGGGGTGTGCCGCTTCCGCGACCCGCGCTGCCCTCGGGCGTCGGGCACGTCGCTCCGGAGCCGCGACCGTGAGCGGAGCCCTCTCGGTGGTGCTGCCCACCCGCAATCGCCGCGAGAAGCTCGGCCGGGCCCTCGACGCCCTGCTCGGCTCGCCCGGAGCCGAGGCGCTCGGGGAGGTGGTCGTGGTGGACGACGGCTCCGACGACGACACGCCCGCCTGGCTCGACGCCCGGATGCGCGAGGAGCCGCGCCTGCGGGCGCTGCGGACACCCGGCCGCGGTCCGGCCTACGCGCGCAATCGGGGCGTGGAGCGGGTCACCCGCCCCTTCGTGCTCTTCCTGCAGGACGACGTGGTCCTGGATCGCGAGGCCCTGGGCCGCTTCCTCGCCCACGTCCGACGGCACGACATGTCCAAGGCGTCGGTCTTCGGCAACGTGCGTCCCACGCCCCGGGACCTGACGGCCTTCGAGTGGTGGAACGCCAACGGGGGCTCCCAGTTCACCCAGGTGCGCGTCCGCGATCCCTTCGACGCCGGCCACGAGTACTACTACACGACCAACGTCGTGAGCCCGACGGCGCTTCTGCGCGCCGATCCCTTCGACGAGAGCTTCCCGTACGCCCGCTACGAGGACCGGGAGCTCGGCTATCGGCTCGAGCGCCGGCGCGGCCACCGGATCCACTACCGGGCCGACGCCGGCTGCGAGCACGACCACAAGACGCCCTTCGCCACGTGGCTCGACCAGGCCGACCGCTTCGCCTGGTCGGCCGTCCACTTCGCCGCGCTCTATCCCGAGGACAGCGCCCTGCGCGCGGCGCTGGGGATCGACCGCGCGGAGGCGCTGCAGGGCTTCGACGCCGAGGCCCTGTTGGCCGCCGCCGACCTGCTCAACCGCTTCGCGCCCCGCTTCTTCGACCCGCCGGAGCGCTACGGACAGGGCTGGCTGCGCCAGGTGGTGGGCGAGAGCTTCCGGACGATCCAGTGCTTCTTCCGCAGCGATGCCCTGCGCCGCCACGCCGGCGGCGCGCCGCTGCTCGGCGCTCGGGGCGAGTCGGCCGCGGAGGTCGCGGCCGCGCTGCGGGCGCGGCTCGACCCGGGGCTGTAGGAGGACGCGCGTGCCGCCGAACCGGGTCCTCTGCCTCGGCGCGAGCCCGAACCAGGTGCCCTACCTGCGGGCCCTGCGCGCCCGCGGCTTCGAGGTGATCGCCACCGACCGGGATCCCGGGGCGCCCGGCGGGGCCTGTGCCCACCGTCTCCACGCGGTCGCCTACGACGACCTTGAGGGGCTCCGGGCGGTGGCCGAGAAGGAAGACCTGGGTCCGGAAGACCGGATCTTCACCGCCGCGGCCCAGTTCGCCTACGAGCGCGCGTCGCTGATCGCGCGGGAGCGGGGCATCCCCTTTCCGCGGCCCGAGCACGTGGACGTCTGCCTGGACAAGACCAGGCTCCACGCCGCCTTCGCCCGTCACGGAGTGCCGGTCCCGCCCACCCGCCTGTTCGCCCACGGCGAGCTGGATCCGGCCGCGCCGCCCGAACTGGAGCCGGGCCGGGTCTACTTCCTGAAGTCCGACTACGGCAAGTCGCCTCGCTACTGCTGGCGGATCGACGACGGCCGGCTCCCGGCCCTTCCCGAGCGTCCCGATCGCTGGTACCGGCATCGCTTCCTGCTGCAGGAGGCCGTCCACGGCACCCACTTCCGCCTCAACCTCTACGCGGGGTGCGCCGCCACCTTCCTCAAGTTCAGCGATCAGGTCTGCGTGCCCGTGCCGTCGCTCGGTCCGGGCCACGGGGAGGTGGTGGCGCGGCTCCGGGGGCTGACGGGCGAGCTGGGCCTCGAGCGCTGGCTGGTGAAGTTCGACCTGGTGGCCGGGCCGGAGGGCTGGTGGGCCCTGGATCTGGGCCTCGATCCGCCCCTGCGCCTGCGCCTGCTCCACGAGTACCTCGACCGGGACTTCGCCGACGCCTACTGCGCCTGGCTGGTGGAGGGCGATGGGTCGGGCCTGGCGGCCTGGGAGGACCTCTGCCGCCCGGTGGTGATCCGCCACCCGGCCCGCGAGCCGGTGGTCTTCCATCGGCTGGAGAGCGCCTCGTGACGGCGGTAGTCCGCCGCGGGCTGGGGCGCGGGCCGTGAAGGTGGTGGTGGCGAGCGCGCTGGGCGACACGGTCCTGCGACGCTGTCTGGAGGGCCTGCGCGCCCACGGCGATGAGGGCCCGCCGCTGGAGGTCCACGTGGTGCCGGAGCGGGGCTCGCGGGAGGAGACGCTCAACGCCGGCATCCAGCGCGCGGGGACGGCCGAGGACGTCCTGTTCGTGGGCGACGACATCGGCTTCACCCCCGGCTGGCGCGCCGCCCTGGAACGTCACGGGCCGGCCGGGGAGGTGCTCGGCATGTGCACCCTGGACCCCGGCACCCAGCGGATCCAGGATCGCGGCTACGACCTCGTGGAGATGGACGGCGAGGTCGTGCTGGAGGCGCGGGACCGCGGCATCGACCGGGACGAGGCGCCCGCCTTCGGAGCCCGCGCCTGCGACGCGGTCTGCGGCTGCTTCCTGTGGGTCCGGGCCCCGCTGCTCCAGGCGCTCGGGGGCTTTCCGCTCGAGGGGCGCAACCGCTGGGGCGAGTTCCTCTTCGCGCAACAGGCGCGTCGCCGCGGCGCTCGCGTGGCGGTGGTGGAGCACTATCTCGAGCACGCCGGCCAGAGCACCAAGTCGAACCCGTCTCTCGCGCTCCGCTCCGAGAGCCGCGGCCTGGAGCGGTCCCACTGGCAGGCGCTCGTGCGGCGCTACGTGGCGGCGGAGGACGTGCGTCGCCGGGTCGAGCGCCGGGTGGACCCGGACTTCGTCCGCGCGCTGGCGGACCCGCGGCGGCGCGTCGTGCTGTTCGGGGTCGGGACCGTGGCCGAGCGTCTGCTCGAGGCGGCCCGACCCGAGCTCGGGCGCTGGACCCTCACCAGCGGCCTCGACGAGGAGGCGGGTACGAGCGTCGGGGGCCACGTGGTGCAGCCGCTGGACGCCGTGGACTGGTCCGCCCACGACTGGGTGATCGTCACGCCCCTGCATCGCGGGGAGCGACTCTGGAAGACCCGGCTCGCCGATCGGATCGGCCCGGCGCCGCCGGACGGGGGGCCGCGGGTCTCCTGCGTGGAGCTCGTCCGCCGCGGAGACAGGTCCCGGCTCGTCTGCCGCGACCTGGCCGCGCCCGAGGACGCCCCCGCCGCCGAGGGGTGGTAACTTCCTCCTCGGAGGGGGGAATGTCGGCAGCGAGGGACGGACGCACGCGCTCCGGCGGTCGGAGGGCGCTCGTCGCGGCGGGCCTGCTCGCCGCGGCCGGGCTGATCGTCGCTTCCGCGGGCGTCGGGGCCGAGCCGGGCGTTTCGAAGGCCCGGCCCGAGGCCGACCGCTTCGACGTGGTGGTGATCGACGCGGGTCACGGCGGCGAGGACGAGGGCGCCCGGGCGGCGGGACGGAAGCTCCTCGAGAAGGACCTGGTGCTCGACGTCGCCCAGAGGCTCGCGCGACGCCTGCGCGAGGCCGGGCTCCGGGTGGTCATGACCCGCACCGAGGACCGCTTCGTCCCCTTGGAGGAGCGGACGAGCATCGCCAACGACGCCCGCGGCGACCTCTTCCTCTCGATCCACGCCAACTCCGCGCCGGTGCGCTCGGCGCGGGGGACCGAGACCTACTTCGCCTCCCTCGAGGCGAGCGACGACGCCGCCCGCCGGAGCGCCCAGCGCGAGAACCAGGCGTTCGGCGAGGTCCCGGCGAGCGCCCTGGTCCTGGACGATCCCCTGGCGGCGATCTTCGGCGACATGATCGCCGGCGAGAACCACCAGGCCTCGAACGAGTTCGCGCGCCTGGCCAACGCGGAGCTGAACGCCATGGACCGGATGGCCTCCCGGGGCGTGAAGCAGGCGCCCTTCGTGGTGCTGATGGGCGTCCAGATGCCGGCGTCGCTCGTCGAGCTCGGCTTCCTCTCCAACGCGCGCGAGGCGGCCACGCTCTCCCGATCGGCGCGGCGGGAGGCCCTCGCCGGCGCCCTGGCCCGGGCTGTACTTCGCTTCGGGGAGCGATACGATGCGCGCCGTGGTGTGGACCGGTCCCGCACGCAGTCCCGGGGAGGGAAAGGTTGACGCGCGTCCGTGACGACGGCCGCGGCTCGGCGGAGCTGCGGCCCCTGAGACTCACCCCGGACTTCACCCGGAATCCGCTCGGCTCGACCCTCTGCGAGATGGGCCAGACCATGGTGCTGTGCACCGTCCACCACGAGCTCAGCGTGCCGCGGTTCCTCCAGGGCACGGGTCGGGGCTGGGTCACGGCCGAGTACTCGATGCTCCCCGGCTCGACCGACCGCCGCAGCGAGCGGGAGGTGAGCCGCGGGCGGGCCTCGGGCCGAACCCTCGAGATCCAGCGCCTGATCGGCCGCAGCCTGCGCGCCGTGGTGGAGCTCGACGCGCTGGGCGAGCGCACCTTCTGGGTGGACTGCGACGTACTTCAGGCCGACGGCGGCACGCGCACGGCGTCGATCACCGGGGCCTACGTGGCCCTGGCCCTGGCCCTGGGACGGCTGGTGGACAAGGGCAGCCTGGAGCGGATCCCGCTGCGGGACTCGGTGGCGGCCGTCTCCGTCGGCCTCGTGGACGGCGAGCTCCTGCTGGACCTGCCGTACGCCGAAGACGCCCGCGCCGATGTGGACTTCAACGTCGTCGCCACCGGACGGGGTCGCTTCGTGGAGGTGCAGGGCACCGCGGAGAACGGCACCTACTCGCCCGAGGATCTCGGGAAGATGACGACGCTCGCCCTGGACGGCATCGCCGAGCTGACCCGGGTCCAGCAGAAGGTGCTCGCCGAAGTCCGCGCACGATGAGCGGCGGGACGCTCGTGGTGGCCACCGGCAACCCGGGCAAGCTGCGCGAGTTCCGACGCCTCCTGGGCGACCTCCCGTTCTCTCTCTGCTCCCTGGCC
The DNA here is from genome assembly GCA_964442285.1 of uncultured Spirochaetales bacterium. GTDB lineage: Bacteria > Myxococcota_A > UBA9160 > UBA9160 > JAFDET01 > CAYTZH01. The sequence continues at coordinate 56,449 of CAYTZH010000025.1, forward strand.
GAGCTGTCGGTGGCGCTTCCCGAAGAGGGCGACGACTACGAGGCGAACGCCGTGGTCAAGGCGCGCACCGCGGCGCGGGCTGCCGGCCTGCCGGCGCTCGCCGACGACTCGGGGCTCGAGGTCGCTGCCCTCGGGGGCGCGCCGGGGCCGCGCTCCGCGCGCTACGGGGGGCCCGATCTCGACGATGCCGGCCGCGTGGCGCGCCTGCTCGGCGAGCTCCAGGGGGTCCCCCGGGATCGGCGCGTCGCGCGCTTCGTGTGCGTGGCCGCACTGGCCGATCCGGACGGTGCGGTGGTCACGGCGCGGGGCGTCTGTCCAGGGCGTATCCTGGAATCACCGCGCGGTGTCGGTGGCTTCGGCTACGACCCGGTGTTCTGGGTGGAGGAGCGGGGCGCCGCCATGGCCGAGCTCGCCGACGCGGACAAGGACGCGCTCTCCCACCGCGGCCGCGCCGTGGCGCAGCTGCGGGACGCGCTTCAGAGCCGCGCGAACACCTCCTCGGGCGCGGGGTAGGCGGGGTCGAAGCGCGCGAGCCGGCGGCGCAGCCGGCGCGCCCGGCGCTCATCGAGATGCAGGCCGCAGTCCGCGAGGAAGGCGTCGAGGGGTCCGTCGCAGAAGTCCAGGACCTCCTCGCGACTCAAGGACTCGGGATCCGCGCCCCGCTCCTGCAGCGCCGTCCACAGCGCGAAGCGCAGGATGCGCCGGTCGACGGCCAGGGAGAGCTCTACGTGCAGGTGGTCGAAGCGGCGCCGGCGCAAGGCATCCCTCGAGACCACGGCAGGGTCTACGGGGGAGGTGGCCCGCGCGTCGGGTCGGGTGTCGTGCCGGCGCCGGGCAGGGCGGCAGCCCGGCGGCAGGCCGCCCACACAAGGCCCCGTCGCCAGGCCGGTCCGCGCGTTCGCCGTCGGCGCCCGGTTGTCCCTCGCGGCGGTCAGGCACCGAGCTTCTTCCGCAGGTGGCGGCGCGCCCGGAAGGCGCGGCTCTTGACTGCATCGGGGTGCAGCCCGCGCTCGCGGCCGTAGCGGCTGTAGGACCAGCCCGCGAGGGCGCAGCGCGAGAGCACGTCCCGTTCGGCGCGGGGCAGGGTGCGGAGCCCGGCCCGCAGGCGGCTCAGCGACTCGCGTTCGGTGAGCGAGTCCAGGGCGTCCGGAGCGGGGTCGGCGAGTGCCTCCGGGTCGAGCTCGTCGCCGGCCACTCGGACCAGCGGACCGCGCTTCTGGCGACGCAGCCACATCAGCGCCTCGTTGGCCACGATCCGGTGAAGCCAGGTCGAAACCCGGGCGTCACCCCGGTAGCGATCGCCGTGGCGGATCGCCTTCTCGCAGGCGGACTGCACCGCGTCCTCCGCGGCATCGCGGTCGCCCGTGATGCGCAGCGCCACCGCCTGCATGCGGGGCCGGAGATCCTGGAGCAGAGCGCCCAGGGCGCTTCGATCGTGAAGCGGGAGCGTGTGCCCCCCGAGGGATGCCATCGGTTCCTCCTGTGCCGGTTGCCACTGGGGTACGCTCGTCCCGTTCCGGTCGGTTACGCCTGCAACCTCTCGTAACCGGTCGGCACCGGAGCACGTAATCGTCATGGGTTGGATGAGCCCGGAACAGGAGGCCGACTGCCGCGCCTGGATGCGTGCGGCGCAGGACGGTGACGCGCAGGCCTACGAGCGGCTCCTGAACGCGCTGCTTCCGCATCTGCGCAGCCTGGTCCGCGGGCGGCTCACCGCCGAGCCATCGGCCGTCGACGACGTGGTCCAGAACGTGCTGCTCTCGGTGCATCGCGCGCGACACACCTACCGGTCGGAGCGCCCCTTCGGACCCTGGGTGCGGGCCGTCGCGCGCAACGCCGTGCTGGACCACTTCCGGGTGCGGTCACGCCGACTGCGGCGCGAGCTTCCGCTCGAGTCGGCGGACGCGGTGGCGGAGGACCCGGCCGTCGACCGCGGCGTCGAGCGGGAGCTCTCGCCCGAGCTGGCGGAGGCCCTGGCGCGGCTGCCCGAGGCCCAGCGCGAGGCGGTGGAGCTCATCCAGATCCAGGGGGTCTCGGTGGCCGAAGCCGCCCGGCGGGTCGGCATCAAGCCGGGGGCCCTGAAGGTGCGCGCCCATCGGGGCTACCGGGCCCTGCGCGCCATGCTGGAACGCAGGGGCGTGGAGACGGACGAGTGAACGATCGCCCGGAAGCGTTGATCCGGGAGCTGGCCCGCGACCTGCGCCCCGTGCGGGTGATCGCGCCCCTGCGCGCCTGGACCGCCGGGGTCGCGCTGCTGGGCGCTGCCTGCGCGGCGGCGGCCGTCGTCTGGCTGGGGCCGAATCCGGCCCTGGATCGGCTCCTCGTCTCCTACCCGGCCTTCGCCGCGATCGGGCTCGGGCTGGTGCTCCTGACCGTCGGGGGCATCGTGGCGGGGCTGGCCGCGAGCGTTCCGGGCCGCGAGGGTCTGGCGCGGATCGCCGGGAGCGTGGCGCTCCTCGGGGCCCTGGTCGCGGTGGGGCTCGGCTCCGGCCTGGCGCTGACCGGTCCCGAGGCCGCGGTGCCCCTGGCGCCCCTCTCCATGGCCGGACGCTGCCTCGGGCGGGCGCTGGTGCTGGGGACGCCCGCCGCCGCGCTGGCCCTGATCTTCGTGCTCCGGGCCCACGCGGCCCACACCGCCCGGGCGGTGGCGGCCGCGTCCGCCGGCGCCGTCGCGCTCGGTGCCCTCGTCTCCCACCTCACCTGCGGCCAGGTCGATGTCCTCCACCTGATCGTCGGCCATGCCCTTCCGCCGGTGGCGGGCGCGCTCCTGATCGTGCCGGTGCTCGGGCTGGTGCGGCGCCTGCGGCACCGGCACCTGGAGGCTTGACCCCGGCGCGCGGCGGCCGCACCGTCCCGCAGCATGTCGACGCGAAGGGTCATGGCTTCCGGTCTCGCCGTCTGGGCGGGCTGCGCCCCGGCGTCCTCCCCGGCTCCAGCGTCCACTCCGGCGCCGGCGGCCGAGGCGCGTCCGGCCCGGGGGATCGAGGCGCTCGCGCCGCCGGCGCCGGACGGCGTCGTCCGGGTGGAGGTCTTCTACGGCGCGGGCGGCTGCGAGACCCGGACGATCGAGATCCAGGTCTACGACCGCGCGCGTCGCCGCTGGACGCCGCACCCGCGCCATCCCCGCATCCCCGCCGACGTGTGCCGCTGGGAGGAGCCCGGGCGGCTCCTGAACGAGCTCCGGGTCCGCTGTGTGGATCCCGGGGGCGTGCGCCCGCCCTCCACCTGGGTCGTCGGCGTCGCGCGGCGTGCCGCGGCGGCCCCGCGACCCTGCGACCCGCGATGAACGTCCCCCCGTCCGCCGAGCTGGTGCTGGTGCGCCACGGCCAGAGCGAGTGGAACGTCCAGGGACGCTGGCAGGGTCAGGCCGACCCGCCCCTCACGGCGGAGGGCCGCGCCCAGGCGACCCGTGCCGCAGCGGCCCTGGCACCCCTGCTGCCCGCCGGGCTCTACGCCAGCGACCTGCGCCGCGCGGCGGAGACGGCGCGGATCCTGGGTCGCGCCCTCGGCCTCGAGCCGGCCCTCGAGCCACGTCTCCGCGAGCTCCACGTGGGCGAGTGGTCGGGCCGGACCCACGACAACATCCGCGAGCGCTGGCCCGACGTGCTGGCGCGCTTTCGCCAGGGCGACCCGGACGCCCGACCGCCCGGCGGCGAGACGCCCCGGGAGCTCCGGGTGCGCGTCGACGCCGCGCTCGCGGAGATCGCCGCCCGGCACGCCGGGGGGCGCGTGGTGGTGGTGACGCACGGAGGCGTCGTGCTGCGGGTAGTCCCCGGCACCCGGCTCGCCAACGCGGCCCACCTCCGGGTTCGCGCCACGGCGGTCGGCTGGCAGCCCGTCGCCCCGGACGCCTAGGCGCGGGGCGGACCGCCCGGGCCCACGGGCCCCTCGCCCAGCCGCCGCGCCTCGCGCTGTGCGGCCCGCCGCGTGGCGGCGTGGACGATTCCCGGAAAGAGGCGCTTCACGTACCACCCCGCCCAGGACTCGGGCGACACCGGGATCACGGCCCGGTCGCGCTGCACGGCGCCCAGCAGGGCCTCCGCCACCCGTTCCGGGGCATAGCCGCGGCGGCGGAAGAGGTCGACGGCGCGCCGCCGGTTCTCGTCGGTGTCGGCCGAGCCCGAGAGGCGCATCTTCGAGACGATCGCGGTGTCGATCACGCCCGGACAGACGGCCGTGACCCCGATGCCGTGCAGCGCCAGCTCGCTCCGCATCGACTCCGAGAGTCCCCGCACCGCGAACTTGCTGGTGTTGTAGAGGCTCATGCCGGGGGCGGCGACGAGGCTGGCCAGGGAGGCGATGTTGACCACGTGGCCGCCCTCCTGGCGCTCGATCATCTTCGGCACGAAGAAGTGGCAGCCGTAGATCACGCCCCAGAGGTTGATCCCGAGCAGCCAGTCCCATTCTTCCAACGAGGTCTCGGCGAAGTAGCCGCCGATGGCCACGCCGGCGTTGTTGACCAGCAGGTCCACGGCGGGGATCTCCGCGTGGACGGCGTCGGCGAAGGCGGCCATGGCCTGGCGGTCGGAGACGTCCACCCGCCGGGCCAGCACCCGCCGGCCCAGCTTCTCGGCCTCCTCGCGGACCGACGCCAGCCCCTGCTCGTCGACGTCGCAGATCACCAGGTCGCCGCCGCGCCGGGCGACGGCCAGGGCCGTGGCCCGTCCGATCCCGCTGGCGGCGCCCGTCACGAGGGCGCAGCGCCCTCCGAGATGCTTCGTGTTCACGATGCTCTCCCCATGGGTGCGGTGGGTGCCGGATCGGGCCGCGGCTCGGCGAGCAGGCGCAGGCCCTCGACCAGCACCCAGACGTCGGCGGCCAGGATGATCGCGCCCATCAGCGCGAGCAGCCACTGGTCCGCGAAGTTCGCGAAGTAGCTGCGCAGCTCGCCCAGCATGGCGGCGATGGTGGCGGCGGCGACGAGCAGCATGGGCACCAGCGTGTAGAGATGGGGCCGGCCCTGGCGCCGCAGCCAGACGGAGACCACCAGCAGCGTCACGCCGGCGACCAGCTGATTGGTCGTCCCGAACAGCGGCCACAGGATCAGTCCGCCCTTGCCGCCGGCCTGGGTCAGCGCCAGCACCAGGGCCAGGGAGATCCCGAGGGCCCCGGCCGCGTAGCGGTTGGTGAGGCCCCGCACGCCGTAGGCCTCGGCGAGCTCCGCGATCACCAGGCGCTGGATCCGTGCGCCGGTGTCGAGGGACGTCGCCGCGAAGGCGATCACCATCACGGCGATGAAGGTCCTGGCCGTCTCGAGGGGCAGCCCGAGGGCGGCGACGAAGCGCCCGCCCCCGGTCACGAAGGCGTCGAGCTTGGGACCCAGGCCCGAGGCCGCCGACCAGCTGGCGTAGTGCTGGCTCCACTCGCCGGCGCTGGCGAAGCCGGCGGTCGAGGCCAGCACCGCCAGCAGGCCGAGGCTGCCCTCGCCCAGCATGCCGCCGTAGCCGATCGGCCGGGCATCGGTCATGCAGCCCACCTGCTTCGAGGTGGTTCCCGACGAGACCAGGCCGTGGAAGCCGGAGATGGCGCCGCAGGCGATGGTGATGAAGAGAAAGGGGACGATCGGCGGGGCGCCCTCGGGCGACGGATTGATCGCGGGCGCCTGCACCGTCGGGTGCAGCACCACGAGCCCGAGGGAGAGCAGGGCGAGGCCGGTGACGAGCTGGTGGCTGTTCAGGTAGTCCCGGGGCTGAAGCAGCAGCCAGACCGGCAGCACCGATGCCACGAAGGAGTAGATCAGCAGCACCCAGACCCAGGTGCCGACGGAGATCCGGGTCACGGCGGGCAACGCCTCGGCCACGGCGTTCCCCCAGAAGATCGCTGCCAGCAGCAGCGCGTAGCCCACCAGGGATGGGGCCAGGATCCCGATTCCGCGCCGGTACACCAGCCATCCGAGGGTCGTGGCCACGGCGATCTGCACCCAGATCGGGAAGATCGAGCCAGGCGTCTGGACGAAGAGCGTGCCGATGATGAAGGCGAACACCGCCAGCACGATCCAGATCAAGAACGAGATGATCAGCAGGAAGAGGGTGCGGGCGCGCGGCGAGATCACCCGGGCGGCGACCTCGCCGATGGAGCTGCCGCGATTGCGCAGGCTGATGACCAGGGCCGCGAAGTCGTGCACGGCGCCCATCATCACGGTGCCCACCGTCACCCAGAGCAGGGCGGGCAGCCAGCCCCAGATCACCGCGAGGGCCGGGCCCACGATGGGGGCGGCGCCCGCGATCGATGTGTAGTGGTGTCCCCAGAGCACGTGGCGCGGCGTCGGCACGTAGTCGACGCCGTCCTCGTACTCGATCGCCGGCACCAACTCGTCCTCGCGCAGGGCGAAGACCCGACGGGCCAGGAAGCTCGAGTAGAAGCGGTAGCCCACCGCGAACGCCGCGAAGACGAGCAACGCCAGCACGGCGGCGTTCACGAGCCGGACTCGCCCGCGAAGCGCGACGCCTCTCCCCGCAGCTCGTTCTTCAGCAGCTTGCCCGCGGGATTGCGCGGCAGCGGGTCGTCCACGAAGGCCACCTGCTCGGGCACCTTGAAGGAGGCCAGGTGGCGGGCCACGTGAGCCCGGACGGCGTCCTCGCCGAGTGCCGATCCCGGCACCCGGCGCACGATGGCCTTCACCCGCTCCCCGAGCTCCGGATCCGGAATGCCGACGATGGCGGCTTCGTCGATCTCCGGGTGCTCCGCCAGGCAGTTCTCGATCTCCACGCAATACACGTTCTCGCCGCCGCGCAGGATCATGTCCTTGGCCCGGTCCACGACGAACAGGAAGCCCTCCTCGTCCACGTAGCCGAGGTCGCCGGTCAGGAGCCAGCCCTCGCGCACCGTGTCGGCCGTGGCGTCGGGCCGGTTCCAGTAGCCGGGCGTGATGGTGGGTCCCCGGAAGCAGACCTCGCCCAGCTGGCCGGGCGCCAGGGCCTTGCCCGACTCGTCGCGCACCTCGAGGTCGAGCACGGGGATCGGCCGACCGGCGGAGGTCTTGCGGGCGAGCAGGGACTTGCCGGCGTTGCTGGTCGCCACGCCGTGGGTCTCGGTGAGCCCGTAGGCGTTGGCGAAAGAGGGCTCGATGGGCAGCACCTCCCGGGCGCGGTCGATCGTCTCCGGCGGCGTCGGGGCGCCGCCGAAGGACACGGCGTTCAGGCTGGAGAGGTCGTAGTCGCGCACCCTGGGGTGGTGGACCACCCGGTGCAGCATGGTCGGGATGGCGCCCCAGGTCTGGATCTTCTCCCGCTCGACGAGCTGCATGACCTTCTCCGGGTCGAAGCGGCCGTCGAGGAAGACCATGCGGGCGCCCACGGTGAGCAGCACGGCGACGTTCGAGTGCAGGCCGCCCACGTGGAACAGGGGCGAGGAGAGCAGGCTCACGGTCTGGTCGCCGCCGCTCGGCAGCAGGCCCGCCTGGCCGTCCACCAGGGCGGTGACGGCCCGGGCGAAGAGGATGCCGAGCACCTGGCCGATGGTGCCGCGGTGGGTGGTGATGCAGCCCTTGGAGCGCCCGGTCGTGCCCGAGGTGTAGAGGATCACCCAGGGGTCGTCTTCCTCGATGGGGGTGTCGGGCGCCTCGTCGCAGGGATCGAAGAGCTCCGAGACGGGGAGGGTGCCCGGCGGCGAAGCGTCGCCGATGCTGAACACCCGCTCCAGGCTCGGCACCCGCTCGAGCACCGGCTGCACCCGGGGATAGAGGCGTTCGTCCACGACCAGGATCTTGGAGCCCGAGTCGTTCAGGCCGTAGTCGAGCTCCTCGGCGGACCACCACCCGTTCAGGCCGACGCCGATCCCGCCGAGGGATGTGGCGCCGAACAGCGTCACGATCCAGTCCGGGCAGTTGTAGGAGAGGACCGCCAGCCGATCCCCCTTGCCGAAGCCGTGGTCGTCGCGCAGTCGGCGCGCGGCGCCCCAGACCGAGCGCGCGAACCCGGCGTAGGAGATGCGCGTCTCGCCGTGGACCATGCACGGCGTTTCGCCGCGGAGGGCGCAGGCGGCGATCTTGTCGCGCAGGCTGCGCTCGCGGTTCTTGAAGTTCTTCTGGGGACGGCCGCCCACCGTCTCGGTCACCACCTCGAAGGGGGCCCCGGGCGCGGTGAGCTGCTGCACCACCTCGGCGTAGCTGGGCATGTGTCTCTCTCGGTTGGTGGGCGTGGGTCCGGCCGAGCCTACCACGCCCCCGCCGGCGGGGTGTAGACCAGCGGGCCGGCCTGACCCAGGTCGAACCCCAGCGCCATCCAGACCACCAGCAGCACGCTCCAGGCCGCGGCGAAGGCGATCGTGTAGGGGAGCATCAGGGCGACGAGGGTGCCGATGCCCGCCTTCGGCACGTAGCGGCGCATGAACACCAGCACGATCACCACGTACGGATTGAGCGGCGTGATCACGTTGGTGACCGAGTCGCCGACGCGGTAGGCGGCCTGGGTGAGCTCCGGGCTGATCCCCACCTGCATGAACAAGGGCACGAACACGGGCGCGAGGAAGGCGTACTTGGCGGACATGGAGCCGATCAGCAGGTTGGCCGCCATGACCACGCCGACGAAGGTCGTCACCAGGAACGGCGCCGGGAGGTCCGCCCGCGCCAGGGCGCCACCGCCCGCGATGGCCAGCATCTCGCCGAGCCCCGAGTGGCGGAAGCAGGCCACGAACTGGGCCGCGAAGAAGGCGAGCACGATGTAGGGTCCCATGGCCGCCATGGTCTCGCCCAGCATGCGTGCGGCGTCCTTGTCGCTGCGCAGGCTGCCCGCGGCGATGCCGTAGGCCAGGCCGGGGACGAAGAAGCCGATGAAGATCAGCGGCACCAGGGCCTCGACCCAGCGCGGGAAGGCGCCGTCCATGCCGTGGAGCGGCGCGCCCGGAACGACGCTGACGACGACGAAGAGCGCCAGGGTGGCGGCCGCCGCCCCGATCCCGACCCGCAGGCCCCGGGTCTCGGCGGGGGTCACCCGGCGCGCCTCGGCGTCGGCCTCGCTCGGGGCCTCGGCGCCGCCCTCCTCGGGGGCCAGACCCCGGTAGCGCGGCTCCACCCAGAACGCGGTGACGGCCCAGCCGACCCCGGTGAGCAGCACCGTGGAGACCTGGATGAACCAGAGGTTGGCGCTCGCGGCCACCCGGTAGGCCGGGTCGAGCAGGCTGGCGCCCTCCTCGCTCAGCTTGGCCAGGAGGGGCTCGAGGCTCGTCGGGAAGAGGTTGGCGCTGAAGCCCGCCGAGACCCCGGCGAAGACCGCGGCGAGGCCCACCAGCGGCGAGCGTCCCGCCGCCCGGAACAGGGCCATCGCCACGGGCGGCAGCACCACGTAGCCGGCGTCGAGGGCCATGGAGGACATCACGCCCACGAAGAACACCGTGGGCGTGAGCAGCGACCCCGGCACGGCCAGCAGCGCCGCCTTGAGGAGCACGCCGATGAAGCCGGTGCGCTCCGCCAGCCCGATGCCGAGCATGCCCACGAGCACGATGGCGAGGGGGCGGAAGTCCTTGAAGTTCTCCACGAGGTTCGACACGACCCAGTAGAGGCCCTCGCTCGAGAGCAGCCCCTCGGCCCGGATCGGGACCGACACGCGCTCGCGGCGGGGCTTCCCGGTCTCGGGGTCCACCACCGCGATGCGCAGGGCCTCTCCGCTCACGGGGTCGAGCAGCGGCTGGCCGTCGGCGCCGCGCACCGGCTCGGTCACCACGCGGGTCTCGGTCCGCTCCACCGACCAGTCCAGGGCGACCGCGAGCTGCGAGAGCCCCATCACCAGCAGGGTGCCGAGCAGGAAGAGCGTGGTGGGATCCGGGAGGGCGTTGCCGAGGCGCTCGATGCGGTCAAGCACCGACCGACTCCAGACGGCGTCGGTGGATCAGGAGCCCCGTGGCCACGAGGCCCAGGGCCAGGGCGCCCCCGGCCACGTCGAGGGCCACGTCCGCCGGGGACCCGGTCCGGGTGGGAACGCGCGCCTGGTGGCTCTCGTCCGCGGTGGCGACGGCCGCCACGAGGGCGAGGGAGAGTCCGGCCGCCCGCAGGAACGGCGTCGCGGAGCCGTGGCGCAGGGCGCGAAACGCGAGCAGGGACAGGACGCCGTACTCGAAGACGTGGGCGCCCTTGCGCACCAGGAGGTGGAGCGTGGCCAGGGTGGCGCGGGACACCTCGCCGAAGAGCGCGTGGAGCCAGCTCCGGAGCAGACTGCCGGTCTCGGCAGCGGAGTAGTCGCCGCCGGACATCATCAGGATCAGCCCGGCCCAGAGCACCACGGGCAGCCAGGCCTGGGCGCGATGCAGGGTTCGGCGGCGGGAGCGGGGAGCGACCACGGGGCCTCAGGATAAGGGGTATGCTCGGCGCGTGCTGCGCATCGGCCTGGTCTACGACCTGCTCGGAACCCATCCGGCGCGCCCCGGTTCCCCCCCGGATCTCGACGCCGAGTACGAGCCCGAAGCCACCGTGCGGACGCTCGAGGCGGCGGTGCGGGCGGCGGGCCACGAGCCGGTCCGGGTGGGGAGCCCCCACGACCTGCTCACGCGGGGGGCCAAGGGCGAGCTGCCGCCCCTGGACGCGGCCTGGAACGTCGCCGAAGGCCACGGCTCGCGAAACCGGGAGGCCTGGGCTCCCGTGGTGCTCGAGATGCTCGGGGTTCCCACCCTGGGCTCCGACGCCCTCAGCCTCTCGCTCTCCCTCGACAAGGCCTGGTGCAATCGACACGTGGCGGCGGCCGGCGTCCCCGTGCCGCCCCAGCTCGTGCTGGCCCGTCCCGAGGACGCGGCCGGGGCCGTTCTGCCCGGGCCGTTCCCGCTCTTCGTCAAGCCCCGCTGGGAGGGGACGGCCAAGGGCATTCGTCCCACCTCCCGGGTCGAGAATGCCGAGGCGCTGGCGCGGGAGGTGGCGCGGGTGGTGCGCGACTACGAGCAGCCGGCGCTCGTCCAGCCCTTCCTCCCCGGGGCCGAGTACACGGTGACCGTGGTCGGCCACGACCCGCCCCGGGCCCTGCCGGTGCTGCAGCGGGCGCTGGAGCGCACCAGCGGTATCGGCCTCCACGCCCTGGAGCGCTGGCCGGCGCCCGGTGGCGCCTGGGCGCACCACGCGCCCGGGACGCTCGACGCGGACCTCGAGGCGCGGCTCGCCTCGCTGGCCCTCCGCGTCTTCGACGCGCTGGCGTGTCGCGACTTCGCCCGGGTGGATTTCCGCCTCGACGCGGCCGGGGAGCCCGCCTTTCTGGAGATCAACCCCCTGCCGACGTTCGATCCCACGGGCTCCTTCGGCATCCTGGCCGAGCTCGCGGCGCGGCCCCTCGAGGCCCTGCTCGCGGACGTGCTCGCCGACGCCCTCGCCCGTCTGGGTCTCTCGCGATGAGCGCCGGCCGGTCGCTGCCGCCGCCGGCGGACTGGACCCGCTGGACCTGGCAGATGCAGCACCGCATCCGCACGGCCTCGGCGCTCGAGACCTGGATCGACCCCACCGAGGACGAACGCGCCGCCATCGAGAAGCTCGCCGATCGCTTCCACTTCGTGATCACGCCCTACTACGCCAGCCTCATGGATCCGGACGACCCCGCCTGCCCGATCCGCCGCCAGGTGGTGCCGCGCCTGGCGGAGCTCGACGACCCGGCCGGCCTGGCCGATCCCCTGGACGAGGTGGCCCACTCGCCGGTGAAGAACGTGGTGCGCGTCTATCCCGACCGCATCGCCTTCTGCGTCAACAACGAGTGCGCGCTCTACTGCCGCTTCTGCCTGCGCAAGCGCATGGTGGGCGAGCCCGACTGGACCATGAAGAAGCGCGAGCTGGAGGAGGCGCTGGCGTGGATCCGGCGCACGCCACAGATCCGGGACGTGCTGCTCACCGGTGGCGACCCCCTGGTGTTCTCCGACGACAAGCTCGACTGGCTCCTCGGGGCCCTGCGCGAGATTCCCCACGTCGAGATTCTGCGCCTCGGCACGCGGCTGCCGGTAACGCTCCCGTTCCGGATCACCGACCCGCTGTGTCGCGTGCTCGCGCGGCACCACCCGGTCTGGCTCAACACCCACTTCAACCATCCCCGGGAGCTCACGCCGGAGGCGGCGGAGGCCTGCGCGCGCCTGCTCTCGGCCGGCGTGCCCGTCGGGAACCAGAGCGTGCTGCTGGCCGGCATCAACGACGACCCGGACACCATGAAGGCGCTCTGCGAGGGGCTCGTGCGTCTGCGCGTCCGCCCCTACTACTGCTACCAGCCCCAGCTCCTGGAGGGCACCGCCCACTTCCGGGTGCCGATCGAGCGGGGCGTCGACCTCTTCCGGGCGCTGCGGGGCCGCACCAGCGGCTTCGCCATCCCCCAGTACGTGCTCGACACGCCCT
>CAYTZH010000026.1:0-68127 GCA_964442285.1 uncultured Spirochaetales bacterium
GTCGTCGGCCGCGGAGCGGCGCTCAGTCGTCGGCCGCGGGGCGGCCGCGCTCCCGCTTGACCCGACTCCGATGCCGCTTGGACGTGAGCCGCGCCTCCCGGGAGGCCTTCGACGGCCGGGTCGGGCGCCGGGGCCGGGCCACGGCGAGACCCTCGCGGACCAGCGCGACCAGGCGCTCCCGGGCGGCCTCGCGGTTGCGCGCCTGGCTGCGGGAGGCGCCGGCGCTCACCGCCAGCACCCCGGCCTGGGTGAGGCGGGTCGCCAGCCGCTTCCGGAGGCGCGCCCGCTGACGTTCGGAGAGCGCGGCGCTGCAGGCGACGTTCCAGCGCAGTGTCACGCGCGTGCTGGTTTTGTTGACGTGCTGTCCGCCGGGTCCGCTGGCGCGGCTCGCCCGCTCGCGGAGCTCGTCGCCCGGAATCACCAGATCCGGGCGCACGCGGAGGTCGTCGGGCATGGCTCCGACATGGCGCGCCGGGCGGGCAGGGCCTGCGGGCGCCCGGTGCGGCTCAGCGGCGGCGGATGGCGGCCGCCAGCACCACCAGCCCGGCGGCGAAGGCGCCGGCCGCGAGCGGCTCCGGGACCGCCGGCGCGTAGCTCGGCGAGGACGCCACGACCCGCAGGGCGGTGTAGTCCACGCGGAAGTCGCCCCGGGTGGCCTGGATGGCGTAGCCGAGCTGGCCCGTGGCGTTGAGGTTGGCGAAGAGCACGGCGTCGACGCCGAGGCTCGAGATCTGGAAGTCCACCTCGACCAGGCTCCCGCTCGAGAGGCCGCCCAGGCTCACCTCCATGTACTCGGTGCGCAAGGGGTCGAAGTCGTCGCGGACCGCCACGAAGAAGGTGGCGTCGACGGCCGTGTGGACGCCCGGGGTGAACCCGCCCTGATCGCTGACGGTGTAGGGCGCGAGGGTGTAGGGAAACCCGATCTGGTAGCTGTCGCCCTCGATCCCGGAGGTGGTCACGTCGAACATGTCCAGCAGGTAGCTCGGCGCGCTCAGCCCCGCCGAGAGCTTCATGCCCCCGTGGCTGTCGATGTCGACGAACGTGGTGAGCGACGTCGCCGACGCGCCCTGGGCGCCGAGCATGAGGAAGGCCAGGCCGAGGACGGAGGCGAGGGAGGCGCGGCGCGCGACGGTACGGATCTGCTGCAGCAAGGACGTCTCCTCGGGTTGCCCGATCCAGCGGATTCTACCACGGACCCGGGGGCCCGCACCTCCGGGGGCCCGCACCTCCCCTCGAGCCGCAGCTGGGCGGCAGAAACCCGGCGCTCCGCCGCCATGGTCTCGTCACACGCCCGCACTCGAATCTTCGCGACACGCGGGGGATACTCCCGTCCACCCATGGCCCCCCCGACCCCCGAGACCACCACCCTGTGGTTGGGCGAGACCGAGCACCGCCTCGGCCTCGCCGACCTGCGGGAGCTCCGGGAGACGCTGCTCCTGCTGCTGGGCCGCAACGTGTTCGCCTGCCGCGACCCGCTCCTCGCCGCCACCGAGGCGGCCGAGGTCGAGATCGAGCCCGGGGGCGACGTGCGGATCGGGCCCTGGCGGCTGCCCCGCGAGGGCAACGGCGACGCGCTCGTCGCCGAGCCCCCGGGCGTCCCGGGGCGAATCCGCGTCCGGGCCCCCGTCGCACGGGAGGGCGGCGGCTGGACCCTGCACCCGCCGGTGGTCGAGCGGGTCTTCGGGTCGGGCTGAGGCCGCTCTCACGGGGATCCGGGGGCGGCGGAGGCTAGGCGGGAGGAAGCCCGGCTTCCTCCCGCCCCCTCCTCGCGGGAGTGGCTTGATCGGGTGTGGGTCTTGGGGGGGACCGTGGCCGATCGAGAGCGAGCTTAGACCCCAGCGCGCGCGCCGGCTGTGAACCGCCGCACACCGGGACGCGAACGACGGTCGAAAGCCCGGGTCTAGTCCGTCTCGGCGGGCTCGCCCTCGGCGATGTTCTCGAGCTCGCCCGGCTGCAGCAGGGTCACGAAGCCCCGGTTCATGGAGAGCAGACCCTTGCCGATCCAGATCCGGAGCTGGCGGTTCACGCTCTCGCGGCTGGCGGCCACCAGGTCGCCGAGCTCTTCCTGGGAGAGCTTCAGGTTGACCCGGATGCCCTTCTCCTCCACCTGCCCGTAGGCGTCGGAGAGCTCGAGGAGCTTCTTGGCCAGCCGGGTGGGCAGGTTGAGGAACATGGTGTCCTCGAACAGCTCGTCGGCTCGGCGCAGCCGCCGGGCCAGGACCTCCAGCAGCTTGATCGCTACGTCCGGGTGCTTGCGCAGGAAGGGGAGGAAGTCGCGGCGGTGGATCACCAGCATCTCGCAGGCGTCCAGAGCGGTGATGGTGGCCGAGCGCCGGCCTCCCGAGAGGGCCGCCAGCTCCCCGAAGATGTCTCCGGGACCCAGGATCGAGAAGGCCACGTCGTCGCCGTCCAGGGAGGTGGTCAGCACCTTGAGGCGTCCGGCCAGCACGGCGAAGACCTGGCTGCCCTCGTCCCCGCGGTGGATCACCTCCTCCTTGGGCAGGACCCGCTTGACCGAGGCGACCGCCAGCAGCTGCCCGAGCTCGTCATCGTTGAGCGTGGAGAAGAGCGGAACGCTGGCCAGCAGGGCCCGCCGTCGATCACGATCCGTCATCGCGCCACCTGGCCGGGCCCCTCCGACCCGGGACTCCCCGTTGGAAGGTTTGTACCACGGGCAGGGAGGGGCGGGGGTGATGATCTGGCGAAGGCGCCGTCCCCGGAGGGAGCCCGGTCTCGGGCCGCACGCCGGCCGATCCAGCGGGGCACCTCCCGGCAGTAGCTCGTGTAGGCGTCGCCGAAGCGGCGCCGCAGCTCCGGCTCCTCCACCCATACCACCCAGCCGGCCATGGAGGCCAGGAAGGCCAGCGCGTACGCCCCCAGGATCAGGTGTCCGGTGGCGGCGGTCAGGCCCAGCAGCACGGCCGCGTAGGCCAGATAGATCGGATTCCGGGTACGCAGATACGGGCCCGCCACCACGAGCCGCGCCGGCGGCTGGCACGGGACCGGCGTTCCCCGACCCAGCCGGCGGAACAGGTGCGTGCAGTACAGCGAGACGGCGAGGCCTCCGACGATGAGGAGTCCGCCCCCGATCCTCAGGCCCGGGGCGTCCAGCACGGGCCCGTCGCGAACGTTGCTGAGCAGCACCAGCGACGCCGGGATCCCACCGAAGGCGAGGCCCAGGAAGAGGCCTCCCTGAAAGAGGGTCGTCCAACGCATCGAGCTCCCATCGGGACGGCGGGGCGTCTAGACGGGATAGCTGGCGATCAGCCCTTGCGCTTGTCGGGCAGGCGCTGATCGGGCGGGGGGCGCCCCTCGAAGCGCTGCAGCTCCCCGTGCTCGTACCAGGGCGCCGCCTGGGAGAGCAGGATCTCGCGGAAGGGGCGCGCCCGGGGATCCTCGTCGAGGACCCCCGCCAGGATGATCGTGAACGCCGAGCCTTCCCGCGCGGTGGGCATGGGGGAGCCGCAGTGGCCGCAGAAGGTGCGGCGGAAGGGCGGGGGCTCGCGCAGCAGCGGCGCCTCGTAGACCCGCAGCTGGTCCTCGCCGCGGGTCCAGCGGAAGGCGTCGGTGCGCACCGCCAGCTCCGGCGCGAAGGCCGAGCCGGTGCTCTTCTGACACCGCCGCGCGTGGCAGAGCTGAATCGGCGATGCGCGGCCGTCCACCGCGAAGGCGACGGCCCCACAGAGACAGCTTCCGGTGATCACGAGGCGAGCATACCGAACGGCCCGGGCTTGGCACGGCGCGCGGCGGCACGCGCCGTACACCCCGGAGTGAGGCGGGACACAGCGAAGTGCGTCTGCTTGCTCCAACCTCCCGAGTCGCAGGGTGGCCTCCAGGAGAACCGGTCCAGAACATGTTCGACGTCCAGCGGAAGACCGCCAAGCAGCGCCGCGACCTCCACGCCAAGGAGCGGCGCGCCCACGCCCAGAGCATCCAAGACAACGAGACGATCCTGGAGCTGGCCTCCGTGGCGCAGCGGATCGCGCTGGAGGCGGCGCTGATGGCGGCCACCCAGGGTATCGCGAGAGGACTGACCAGCGCCCTCCTCGAGGGTGGCGCCCTGGCGAGCAGCGGCACCAGCACGGCCGGTCGGGTGCTGGCGACGGTCGGCCGCGCCCCGGCGGCCATGGAGGGGGCCGAGGCGATCCGGGCGGCGGCGGTGAACACCCTGGCTCGCTGCGTCTCCGCAGCCGTGGTCGGCACCGCGAAGCAGACCGCCAATGCGGCGCTGGGCGGCAGCTTCAGCGGTGCGGGGCTCGCCTGGGGCCTGGTCCTCGCCTTCTTCGGGCGACCCGGTCCCGCGGGCTCCTGGTTCTCCGTCCAGGGGCTGGCGAGCGCGACGGGCCTCACCCGCGCGGCGCTGTCGGAGTTCGCCGGGAAGATGTCCAGGGCGCCCGAGGCCCAGAAGACGATCGTCCGGCAGCAGGTGCGGGCGAATGCCGCCGACGCCGTGGCGGCCGCCGTCGACGCGCTGAAGAAGAACGACCGGCGGAGCATGCTGGCCTACGAGCAGGCCGCGCGCCGGCTCGACTACTCGAAGCAGCTTCCCTTCCTGGTCCGCCACATCGACCTCTTCGACGCCCACGGCGTGCTGAAGTCGGACCACGCGGGCTACGCCCGACACGAGGCTGGGTACATCCTCTGGCGCAACATGTACGACTTCCTGGTCGACGCCCCGGAGCAGCTGAAGCAGGCGGAGCAGATGCTGCTCGTGCAGTCGCGGATCGACCGGATCCTGCTGCGCGCCCGGCGCAAGTGGGACGCGCAGCAGGCGGCCGCCCGACGCGAGAACGAGGCCGCAGCGCGCCGGAACGTGGCGGCCTACCGGGCCCAGCACCCCCACTGAGCCGTCCGCCGCTGGGGCCGCCCCGGCTCGGGGGTAGCCGCCGCGGCCCAGGCGGGATACACGAGGGCCGTGGACTACTTCACCGTCAAGGCCCTGCACTTCATCGGACTGATCTCGTGGTACGCGGGGCTGTTCTACATGCCCCGGCTGCTGGTCTACGACGTGGAGGCCAACGAGCGGCCCGCGGCCGAGCGCGACGTGCTGCAGGCGCAGCTCCGGCTGATGGCGCGGCGGCTGTGGCTCGGCATCACCTGGCCGGCGATGGTCCTGACGTTGGTCTTCGGCCTCTACCTGCTCGTGCTCTACGGGCAGTGGGGCCGACCCTGGGTGCACGCCAAGCTCGCGCTGGTGGCCCTGCTCGTCGCCTACCACGGGGTCATGGGGCGGCTGCGGAAGCAGCTCGTGGCGGGGACCTGTCGCTGGAGCGCCACCCAGCTCCGGCTCTGGAACGAGGTCGCCACCGTGCACCTGGTGGTGACGGTGCTCATCGCCTCCCGCAAGGAGTCCGCCTTCCAGGCCTCGCTCTGGCTCGCCGTGCTGGCGGGGGTCGGGGCGCTGGTGGCGGCCGTGCTGATCTACCGGCGCATCCGCTTGCGGGCCGAGGCGCGGTCCTCGACCCGCTAGGCCAGCCCGCTCGTTCCCTCCGGGGAGTCTCCTCCGCGTCCGGGCAGGCCCGTCCCGAAGAGGCCTTTTGCCCTTGATCGCTGTCAATAAGTGAGGACAATAGGAGTGTAAAGTCAGCTGGACAGATTCAGGAGGCCCCATGCGCATCGTCCTCGTCCATCCCAACTATCACTCGGGGGGCGCGGAGATCGCGGGAAGCTGGCCCCCGGCCTGGGCGGCCTACCTCGCCGGCGCGCTGCGGGCGGCCGGCTACGACGACGTCCACTTCGTCGACGCCATGACCAACCACCTGGACGACGCGGCCATCGCCGAGCGCCTGCGCGCGCTGGCGCCGGACGTCGTCGGTTGCACGGCGATCACCCCCAGCATCTACGCGGCCGAACGCGTGCTCCAGCTGGCCCAGGAGGTCTGTCCGAGCGCCGTGCGTGTCCTGGGCGGCATCCACGCCACCTTCATGTACAAGCAGGTGCTCTCGGAGGCGCCGTGGGTGGACGTCATCGTGCGCGGCGAAGGCGAGGAGATCCTCGTGGCGCTGATCCGCGCGATCGACGCGGGGCGCTGGCCCGCCGACCGCAAGGCCATCCGGGGCCTGGCCTTCCGCGACGGCGACGAGATCGTGGCGACCGAGGCCGCTCCCACGGTCCAGAACCTCGACGCGATCGAGCCCGATTGGTCGCTGCTCGAGTGGTCGAAGTACATCTACGTGCCCCTCGGCGTGCGGGTGGCGATCCCCAACATGGCTCGTGGCTGTCCCTTCACCTGCTCCTTCTGCTCCCAGTGGAAGTTCTGGCGCGACTACCGCGTTCGCGACCCGAAGAAGGTCGTGGACGAGATCGAGACCCTGGTGAACGAACACGGCGTCGGCTTCTTCATCCTGGCCGACGAGGAGCCCACCATCCACCGCAAGAAGTTCGTGGCGTTCTGCGAGGAGCTGATCGCCCGCGGGCTTCCCGACCGGGTCAAGTGGGGCATCAACACCCGGGTCACGGACATCCTCCGCGACGAGAAGCTGCTTCCCCTCTACCGGCGGGCCGGCCTCGTCCACGTGAGCCTCGGGACCGAGGCGGCGGCGCAGCTCCGCCTCGACCGCTTCCACAAGGAGACGAAGATCGAGGACAACCGGCGCGCCATCGAGCTGCTCCGCAACGCCGACATCTTCATCGAGGCGCAGTTCATCGTCGGGCTCGAGAACGAGACGCGCGAGACCCTGGAGGAGACCTACCAGATGGCGCGCGACTGGAATCCCGACCTGGCGAACTGGGCCATGTATACGCCGTGGCCGTTCTCGTCGCTGTTCCAGGATCTCGGGGACAAGGTCGAGGTCTTCGACTTCTCGAAGTACAATTTCGTCACGCCGATCATGAAACCGGAGGCGATGGACCGGGCCGAGCTGCTCGATCGGGTGATGCACAACTACCGGCGCTTCTACATGCGCAAGGCCCTGTTCCACTATCCCTGGCGGGGCACGGGCTTCCGGCGCCGCTATCTGCTCGGCTGCCTCAAGGCCTTCGCCAAGGCCGGCTTCCAGCGCACCTTCTACGACCTGGGCAGGGTCAACTACTGGGGACCGCAGTCGAAGAAGAACGTGGACTTCCAGTTCGACACCTCCCGCGTGCTCGCCCCGGCTCAGCTCGACGACTGGGAGGCCCGCGGCGACCGGGCGGCCCGCAGCCGCGCGGAGCGCGTGGCGGTGAAGGCGTGCGGGGCAGGGGACCAGCAGCTCCCCGATCAGGAGGTCTCCGGGATGGAGCTCCCGCTCTCCGATCCGCCGCCGCGCGTCGCGAGGCCCGGCGCATGACGGGGGCAGCGCCGCAGCTCGCTTCGGGCGCGGCTCCGGCCGCGGCCCGAGACCCGGCGGGGCGTGGCCAGGTGGGTCCCAACGCCATCCTCCAGCTCGGCCACGCGCTGCGCGCGCGCTACGGGGAGGCGGTCGCGCGGGGGGTCTACGCGGCCGCGGGTGTGCCCGCCCTGCTGGACGATCCGCCGCAGGCCATGGTGGACGAGCGGCAGGCGGCCGCGCTGTACGAGGCGCTCCAGGCGCAGCTGCCGCAGCTCGCCGCCTCCGCCGTGGCGACGGACGCCGGCACCCGCACCGCCGACTACCTGCTGGCCCATCGCATCCCGCGACCGGTCCACGGCCTGCTGCGCGCGCTGCCGGCCGCGCTGGCCGCGCGACTGCTGCTCCGGGCCGTCTCCGCCCACGCCTGGACGTTCGCGGGCTCGGGGGCCTTCCGGGCGCGCCCCGGGACGCCGCACGTGGTCGAGATCGCCGCGAACCCCCTCTGCATGCCCGGCTGCGCCTGGCACGTGGCGGTCTTCGAGCGTCTGTTCCGCGCCCTCGTCACGCCGCGGGCGCGGGTGCGACACCCGATCTGCTGTCACGCGGGCGCGTCGGTCTGTCGCTTCGAGATCGCCCACCGGCACCTCGAGGCCGCGCCCAGCGCCGTGGAGGGCGCCCCGTGAGCGCAGCCCCGGAAACCGGCCCCGTGAGCGCAGCCCCGGACCTCGCCCGCTACGCCACCGCCGCGGTGCCCCGCTACACGAGCTATCCGACCGCGCCCCACTTCGAGGTCGGCTTCCCGGCCGCCCGCTACCGCGACTGGCTCGGCCGGATCGATCCCGCGCGCCCCGTGTCGCTCTACCTCCATCTGCCCTTCTGCCGGCAGGTCTGCTGGTACTGCGGCTGCAACATGCGTCTCGTGGCGCGCTACGAGCCCGTCGCGGCCTACGTGGAGACCCTGCTCCGCGAGATCGCCCTGGTCTGCGACGCCCTGCCCGAGCCGCTCTCGGTGTCCCATCTGCACTGGGGCGGCGGTACGCCGACGGTCCTCGAGCCCGACGATCTCGAGCGCGTGATGACGGAGCTGCGCCGGCGCTTCCGCTTCGAGCCCGGAGCGGAGCTCGCGATCGAGGCCGATCCCCGGACCCTCTCCGACGCGATGATCGAGCGCATCGGGGCGCTCGGCTTCGGCCGCGCGAGCTTCGGGGTGCAGGAGTTCGATCCGACGGTCCAGGCCGCGATCAACCGCGTGCAGCCCCCGGAGGTGGTGGCGCACGTGGTCGAGGGGCTGCGCGCCGCCGGCGTCCGCGGCATCAACCTCGATCTCATCTACGGACTGCCACACCAGACCACCGAGACCCTGACGCGCTCCCTGGCGACCTGCCTCGCCATGGCACCCGATCGGGTGGCGCTCTTCGGCTACGCCCACGTGCCGTGGATGGCGAGCAAGCAGCGGCGCATCCCCGAGGACGCGCTCCCCGGCCCCGAGGCGCGCGCGGCCCAGGCCGCGGCCGCCGCCGACCTGCTCGTCGGCGCGGACTACCAGGCCGTGGGGCTCGACCACTTCGCGCGGCCGGCGGACGCGCTGGCCGTGGCCGCACGGGCAGGCCGCCTGCACCGCAACTTCCAGGGCTACACCACCGATCGCGCCGAGACCCTGATCGGCCTCGGTGCGACCGCCATCGGCCGCACCCGGGAGGGCTACGTCCAGAACGACCCGAGCCTGGCGGGCTGGACCCGCGCCGTCGCCGAGGGAAGCCTCCCCGTGGTGAAGGGTCGCGCCCTCGACGACGAGGACCGGCTCCGGGGCCACGTGATCGAGCGGATCATGTGCGAGGGGGCCGTCGACCTCGCCGAGGCGGGCCGGCGCTTCGGGCGCGGGCCCGGCTGGTGGGACGACGCCCTCGAAGGGCTCGCGGAGATGGCCGGGGACGGCCTGCTGTCCCTCGAGGGCGGCTGCCTGCGCCTGTCCGCCCGCGGCTGGCCGCTGATGCGGGTGGTCGCCGCGGCCTTCGACGTCCATCTCCGACGCGCCCGCGCCCGTCACTCCCTCGCGGTCTGAGCGCCGTGGGCCCGCGCGGCCGGAGCGTGATCGTGGCCGGCGCGACCGGCTACATCGGTCGCCACGTCGTGCGGGAGCTGGTGGCGCGGGGCGAGCGGGTCGTGGCCCTGGCCCGACGCCGTGCGGGGGTGGGCGGGGCCGACGACGAGGTCCGCACCCACGCCGCGCTGGCCGGGGCCGAGGTGCGCTTCTGCGAGGTGACCGACCCGGGCGCGCTGGCGCGCGACGGGCTCCGCGGCGAGCCCGTGGCCGCGGTCGTCTCGTGTCTCGCGACCCGGACCGGCACCGCGGACGACGCCTGGCGCGTCGAGCACCGGGCCAATCGGCACCTGCTCGAGGCCGCCCGGCGCGCCGGGGCCTCCCGCTTCGTGCTCCTCTCCGCGATCTGCGTGCAGCGCCCGCGGCTCGCCTTCCAGCACGCGAAGCGGGCCTTCGAGCAGGAGCTCGCGGACTCCGGGCTGGACCACGCGATCGTCCGCCCGACCGCGTTCTTCAAGTCGCTGGCGGGCCAGGTCGAGGCGGTGAAGCGCGGCCGACCCTTCACGGTGTTCGGCGACGGCGAGCGCACCGCGTGCAAGCCGATCGCCGAGGCGGACCTGGCCCGCTTCCTGGCCGACTGCGTCCAGGCGCCCCGGTGCCCGAACACGGTGCTGCCGATCGGCGGCCCGGGGGACGCGATCACGCCGCGCCAGCAGGGCGAGCTGCTCTTCGGGCTGCTCGGCCGACCCCCGCGCTTCCGTCGCGTGCCCGTGGCGGTGCTCGCCGCCGCCGCCGGCGCGCTCGCCCTCGGCGGCCGGGTCCTTCCCCGCCTCCGGGACAAGGCCGAGCTCGCCCGGATCGGACGCTACTACGCCACCGAGTCGATGCTCGTCTTCGATCCGGTAGCCGGTCGCTACGACGCCGCGGCCACGCCTTCGTTCGGGGAGGAGACCCTGCGCGACTTCTACGCCCGGGTGCTCCGCGAGGGCCTGTGCGGCCAGGAGCTCGGCGATCACGCGCTCTTCTCGCCCTCGTCCCGCGGCTCGCAGGCCTCTCGGGTGACCTGATGCCGGTACGCGAACATGCGTTCGAGGGTCCGGCGCGCGAAGGGCCCCCCGAACGTGCGACCGAGCCAGCCGAAGGGCAGCTCGTACTCGATCTCGTCGGTGAGCAGGCAGCGCCCGGGTCCCTGGGGCGTGACCCGGTGGTGATGCAGCCAGCGCGCGAAGGGGCCCTGCAGCATCCGGTCCGCGAACATCCGGCCCGGCTCGTAGGCCACGTGCTCGGCCACGATGGTCTGCCAGAGGGGTCCGAGGCGGACCTGCACCACGACCCGGGTCCCGACCGCGAGCGAGGTCGGAGGTTGCAGGATCCGCGTCGTCTGCCACGGGGGCTGGAGTCGCTCGAAGGCGTCCGGCTCCTCGTGGAAGCCGAAGACCCGCTCGGCGCTCGCCGCGATCAGGCTCTCCTTGACGAATCGCATGCGGTTCTCCCGTTCCGGGCGGCAGCCGTCCGCCCGGCGGAGGCGGCGCTAGGCGGCGGCGCGGCGCCGCCGCCGAGCGGCGAGGGCGGCGCGCACCCGGAGGCGCCGGAACAGGGAGAGGCGCTCGACGAAGAGGCGGCCCTCCAGATGGTCCAGCTCGTGCTGCAGGCAGACCGCGGCCATGTCCTCCAGGTCGCGCTCGAAGGGCTCGCCGGAGAGGGTCTGGGCCCGGATCCGGATCCGCGTGGCGCGCAGCACGAGGCCGACGATGCCCGGCAGCGAGGCGCAGCCCTCCTCGACCCAGGCCGGCCGGGCGTCGCGCAGGATCTCCGGGTTCACGAAGGTCTGCGGCTCCCGCCCCGCGCCCTCCGGGTCGATGACCAGCACGGCGCGGCGATCGTCGATCTGGGGTGCGGCGAGCCCCAGCGCGCGCTCCGCGCGCAGGGTCTCGACGAGGTCATCCGCGAGGGCGCCCAGCGACGGATCGAAGTCGATCACGGGCTGCGCGCGGAGGCGGAGGCGCGGGTCGGGGTACTCGAGGATCGCGCGGCGCATGGGGCGTTTCCTAGTGCCCTCCGCCCGTCGGGTCGGGCGCACCCGCGCCCCCGCCGAAGGCCAGCGGCAGGTCCGGACGCTGCCGGGCGGGCGCACGGCGCAGGAGGGGAAGCGTCGCGGCGACGGTCACCACGAGCAGGGCCATCTCGATCCCGTACACGGCCACGTAGCCGGTGGCGGCGCTCGCGAGCTCGCCGGCGGCGCCCGAGAGGCCCACGGCGGCGCCCACGAGGTCGCGGAGCGTGCCCGAGAGGGCCATGGCGAGGCCGGCGGCCGTCGCCTGCACGGCGCCCCAGGCGCCCAGGGCGAGGCCCGTCTGCTCCCTCGGAGCCTGGTCCATGGTGGCGGTGAGGGTGCCGTGGCCGAAGACGGCGCCGGCGAAGCCGATGCCGAAGTTCCCGAGCAGGAAGAGCCCCGGGACGTCGAGGCCGGCGGCGGCGATGACGAGGCCGAACGACGGGAGTCCCAGCAGCGCGCCCTGCCGGGTGATCCGATAGGCCTCGCCGCCCCTTCCCAGCACGTGCGAGGCGTAGCCGAAGCCCGCGAGGCCGCCGAGGGCCAGCAGGGCGGTGAGCCGGGTGGTCGCCGCCACCGTCAGGTGGAGCACCTCGCCGCCGAACGGCTCGAGCAGGATGTCGGCCATGCCGAAGGCCATGGTGCCCAGGCCCACGATGACGAGGCGGCGCACGGCGTGCTGCCCGCGGCAGAACCGGGCCCACGATTCGCTGAAGCTCGGATCCGGCGCCGGGGCGGCCGCGCCCCGCGGCGGCCGTCGGGTCTCCTGCTTCCACATCGCCACCGCGTTCAGCACGAGCGCGATCAGCGCCACGCTCTGGATCACCTGGACGAGACGGCCCGGTGAGAAGTCCGCCAGCGCGACGCCGAACAGCAGCGCCGAGGCCATCATCCCGAGCAGGAGCATCACGTACATCAGGCCCACGACCCGGGGGTGGGACTCCTGGGGGGTCAGGTCCGTGGCCAGGGCGAGGCCGGCGGTCTGCACCGTGTGGGACCCGGCGCCCACCAGGAGGAAGGCGGCGGCCGCGGCCACCTGCCCGATCCAGGCGGGGGCCGCGGCGGCCTGCCCCTGGCCGGCGAGGACCAGCAGGGCGAAGGGCATGATCGCGAAGCCGCCGAACTGGAGCAGGGTGCCCCGCCAGAGGAACGGCACCCGCCGCCAGCCGAGCTCGCAGCGGTGGGTGTCGGAGCGAAAGCCGATCAGGGCCCGGAAGGGGGCGAAGACCAGGGGCAGGGCGACCATGACGCCGACCAGCGTGGCCGGCACGCTCAGCTCCACGATCATCACGCGGTTCAGGGTCCCGACCAGGAGGACCAGGGTCATGCCCACGGAGACCTGGAAGAGCGAGAGCCGGAGCAGCCGGGTCAGCGGCAGATCCGGGGTGGCCACGTCGGCGAACGGCAGGAACCGCGGACCCAGCGCGGCCCAGGCCCGCAGGAGCTGGATCCGCAGGCGGCTCAATCGCGGTCCCTCCTCCGCCGCGTCAGGATCGGCAGGCCGAGCAGGGCGGACAGCGGGGCCGGATTCTTCGACAGCAGCGGCAGCCCGAAGCTGTGGGTCCGGCGCCGCTTGGGAGCGCTGAGCGTCGGCAGCCGGAGCAGCGAGGACAGCGGCGCGGTTCCCTTCGAGAGCAGCGGCAGGCCGAAGCTCGTACGCCACGGCCGTTCCGTCGACAACGGCTTCCAGCCGAGCAGCGACGAGAGCGGCGTCGGGTTCCGGCTCAGCATCGGGGCACCGACGAGGTCCGACACGGGATGCTCGGGGGCGATGAGCTCGGTGCGGGGTGGCTTGTGCCGCAGCACCGGGATCCCGAGGAGATCGGAGAACGGCGCCGGGCTTGCCGCGCGGTGCGCGGGGCGTATCTCCGTCGCGAGGGGCCCCCAGCTCTCGAGGATCTCCTCGACGAGGCGGCCCTCGCCGAAGGGCGCTTGGGCTGCGACCAGCCAGCGACCCTGCCGGAGCGCGTCCGTGGCGACTCCGCTGTAGCGACCCGGCAGGCGGCCTTCGGCCACCACGGCGCGTACGGCCGCCTCCGGGTCATCGGCTCCGGGCGCGAGGACGAAGGCGTCGAAGCCCTCGTCCGCGAGCGCGCGCCTGGCGTCCTGCGCCCGCGGGTCGGAATCGAACAGGCGGATGATGGGTTCCATCGGGACGGGCCCTCCCGTGCGCCGGTCGCCGAGCCCGGACCGGTGCCATGGGTTGCGGTGTCGAGCGGGTGGCGGGCCCCGGGTCACCCACGCGGGTGGACTCGAACGAGGCGGATCCCGCGCGGGCGGACCCGCGGCCGGACGGCTTCGGGCGGCCTAGCCGCCGCCGTTCCAGAAGGCGGCGAACCAGGTCACGTTGCTCAGCACCGAGTAGTGCACGATCAACGAGATCGTGAGCACACCGCCGAGGAACAGCGGCAGCCCGACCGTCGGACTCACGACGCACCAGATTCTTCCTTGGTTCATGACTTGCTCCCTAGCCGAGCCACGGCGAGTAGATGTAGGCGAGGAGGTGTGCGAACAGGGAGATCACGAAGAACACCCGCGCACCGTCGATGACGTGCTTGTGGAGCTCCTCGGACTCCCGGATCGTCAGACCCGTCGGCCACACGCGATCCGGATCGTCCAGATCGGCCATGCGCTTCTCTTCGGCCATGCCGCTCTCTCCGTTCTTGCCGTCCCGAGCCCTGCGCGCCCGCAGGCGCTGTGGGGAAGGCTCTTTCCAGACTCTGCTGTCGCCCGGGGACCCCTTCCCCGAGCGACTCCAACGTGCCACGAGTGCAGAGAAGTGTCAACTCTTATTGTCTAAAAAGGATGTCAATTCAGATTGACACGCGCCGCCGGTGCCTGCCTGCTCGGTGCCCGTGCCCGGCTCCCAGCCGCCGCTACGCTCGCCCGGTGGCCAGCCGCCAGGCGAAGAACGCCCTGAAGTTCGCTCACGAGATCGGGACCGTCGGGCTCATGGGCGGCCTGATCGCCCAGCTTCTCTTCGCGCGCAACGCCGAGGGCCTGCCGCCCGCGGACTACGCGCTGCTCCGCCAGCAGATCCTGCTGGTCTCGAACTGGATCGTCGTGCCTTCGGTCGGCCTCGTCCTGCTCTCGGGCCTGCTGTCCATGGGCTTCCACCGTCCCTTTCACAACGCCGGCTGGGTCTGGGCCAAGCTGGCGACCACGATCCTCGTGCTCGAGGGCACGCTGGTGGCGGTCAACGCGCCGGCCCAGAAGGCCGCGGCGCTCTCGGCGCGCCTGGCCGCCGGGGAGGACGCGGTGGCGGGGCAGCTCGCCGACGTGCTGCGCCACGAGCAGGGCGGGATCTGGGTGCTGCTCTTCCTGAGCGTCTTCAACGTGGCGCTCGCCGTGTGGCGACCGCGCTTCCGGCGTCGTCGCCGGGCCCTGCCGGCCGCCGAGCCCGCTTCCGACGCCGGCAGCGCCGCCCCGTAGTCCGGGCGCTCCGGACCGATTCGTTCGTGGCGCGGCGGCGGGACGCCCGAGGCAGCGCGACGGTCCGGGCGCTAGCGCGGCCCGCGCCGCCTATCCGGGCTGGCCCCCGGCCCGCCCCGGGGCCCGGGCGGATTCTCCCAGTTGGTGCCCGGCCCGCCGCGCGGCCCGGGCGGGTTGTCGTCCCGGTCGTAGACGCGGTAGCGCGCGCGGTGGGCGTAGAAGGTGCGCGTGCGGTAGTGGGCGTACCAGTAGGTGTCGAGGTCCCAGGTGACCACCCGCACCCGGCCCCGCGTCCAGCGTACCCGTCGGCCGTCGATGCGGAGGTCGAGGTAGGTGGCGCTCACCCAGCCGCGCCCGCCCCGCCAGGCGACGTCGCACCAGTCGGCGACCTCCAGGCAGCCGAGCACGTCCACGACGGCACCCCGCGCGAAGACGTGCACCACCGGGAAGCGGACACCCGGCCCCGCCCGCAGGTTCAGGCGCACCCGCGTGACTCCGGGGTGGGCCTCGGCGGGTGTGGCGGCCGCGACCCCGCCGACGACGAGCGCGGCGGCTCCGAGCCAACCAAGCAGGCGATTCCCGAACCGCATCCTCGATCCTCCTCGAGACACGCCGCTTCAGACACGCCAACGCTGGATTGGTTGCGGGCCCGGCCGAGCCCATGAGCCGAGGGCCGGAACGAGAACGGGGCCGGTGGTCCCGCCACCGGCCCCGTCGAAATGTCGTGGTGGAGCTGAGGGGATTCGAACCCCTGACCCCAAGACTGCCAGCCTTGTGCTCTCCCAGCTGAGCTACAGCCCCACGCGGAGCGCAGAGCCTAGTGCCGGCCTCCGAGCCTGTCAAAACGCGCGCTTGAGCTTCGCCGGGGGCTCGGGCAGACTGCGACGTCCCGAGCGCCGGAGTGGCGGAACTGGTATACGCGCTCGACTCAAAATCGAGTGGGCCCTGCCCATGCGGGTTCGACTCCCGCCTCCGGCACCATCCCCGATCCCTCCCGAGGCGCGGGCTGGCCCGGAAGCGGGAGCTGAGCTATTCCGCCGGCTTGCGGCCCGCGGTGGCCCCGGGGGATGGGGTGTGGCGGGCGGTGAGCGCGAATTTGCGCGGCCCGGCCGCGTCGAAGGGGGCAGCACCTCGAGCGCCACGACGCACACCGGAGCCAGCCCGCCCGGATGCGCCGGACGGGACCACACGAAGGAGGACATCGACCCATGCCCAAGCTCGCCACCGTGATTGCCCTGGCCCTGCTCCTGCTCGGCGGCGCCGCCCTCGTGGCGCCCGCAGAGGCCGAGGCGCAGTACCGCCAGTTCACGGGTCGGATCGACAAGATCAACAAGAGGAAGTTCATCGTCGACAACCGCAAGGGCGACAAGGTCCCCTTCGTCCGGGTCGACGCGACCTCCGTCGAGGGCGAGGGCAAGCAGTCCTACGACGACCTGAAGAAGGGCGACTGGGTCACGGTGGACTGGAAGTTCATCGACAAGCCGCGCAAGGCCTACAAGATCCTGGTGATCCCGCCCCGCGAAGACGACGACGACTAGGCCGGAGCGCCTCGCGGGAGGCAGGCGAAGTGCGGAGGGGCCGGGTAGCCTCCCGCCATGGGCAACCCGCTGCGTCCGGACCAGTACGAGCGCTACAAGCGCCACCTGATCCTGCCCGAGATCGGGCTCCGCGGGCAGCAGGCGCTGCTCGAGTCGCGGGTCCTGCTGATCGGCGCGGGCGGCCTGGGCTCCCCCCTGGGCCTCTACCTGGCGGCCGCCGGGGTCGGCACCCTGGGCCTGGTCGACTTCGACCGGGTCGACGCCTCGAACCTGCAGCGCCAGGTTCTCTACGGCACCCGCGACGTGGGGCGTCCCAAGGTCGAGGTGGCGCGGGAGCGCCTGGAGGACCTGAATCCGGACGTCCGGATCGAGGCGTATCCGGTCCAGCTCACCTCGGCGAACGCCCTGGAGATCCTGCGCGACTACGACGTGGTCGTGGACGGCAGCGACAACTTCCCCACCCGCTACCTCGTCAACGACGCCTGCGTCCTGCTCGGCAAGCCGAACGTCCACGGCGCCATCTTCCGCTTCGACGGGCAGGTCACCGTCTTCGATGCCCGCCGCGGGCCCTGCTACCGCTGCCTGTACCCGGAGCCGCCGCCGCCGGAGCTCGTGCCGTCGTGCGCCGAGGGCGGCGTGCTCGGCGTGCTGCCGGGCATCATCGCCATGCTCCAGGCCACCGAGACCCTGAAGCTGCTCACGGGCATCGGCGAGCCCCTCGTCGGGCGGCTCGTCCAGTACTCGGCCCTGGACATGACCTTCAACGAGTTCCAGCTCCGCAAGGACCCGGACTGTCCGGTGTGCGGCCCCGAGCCGACGCTCACCGAGCTGATCGACTACGAGCAGTTCTGCGCGCCGCGCCCCGTCGAGGCGGAGGCCCCGGTGGCGGAGGTGGCCCCGACGGAGCTGGCCGCGCGTCGCGCCCGCGGCGAGGCGCTGCTGCTGCTCGACGTGCGCGAGCCCCACGAGGTGGAGATCGCCGCGCTCGAGGACAGCGTGCACATCCCCCTGGCGGAGCTCGAGGCCCGCGCGGAGGAGCTCGCCGAGTGGCGCGGCCAGCCGGTGGTCGCCTACTGCAAGACCGGCGGTCGCAGCGCCCGGGCCTGTCGCCTGCTCGGCCGCCTCGGCTTCGCGGACGTCACCAATCTGGCCGGGGGCCTCGACCTCTGGTCAAAGAGCGTGGACCCTTCGGTCCCTCGCTACTGAGCCCTCGGAGGCCCCGTGGCCACGCGTGTTCCCAATCCGCTCAAGCGGCGCCACCTGATCGAGCAGAAGCTCGATCCCGCCAAGGCGCGCAAGATCGCCGACGCCTACCTGGAAGAGGGGCGGCGCTTCGAGGCCATCGCCTTCCTGCAGAAGGCCGAGGACCGGGAGGCCCTGGCCTCGCTGCGGGCGGCCGCCGTCGAGGAGGGGGAGCCCTTCCTGCTCCGGCAGAGCTGCCGGGCCCTGGACGAGGAGCCCTCGGCGGACGAATGGCGCTCCGTGGCCCGGCGGGCCCGGGAGGAGGGCCGGATCGTGGAGGCCGAGGACGCCGAGCGCCAGGCCAGCGCCGCGGACTGAGCGGGCGGCGGGCGCCGGCGCCGACCCGTCGGCCTCCAGTTGACTCGCGAGTCGATGTCCTAGAATCGACCCATGGCGTCCGAAGCCCTCACCCCGCCCGAGGCCGCGGCCCGCTGGCTGCACGCCCACTTCGACCCCGAGGCCGCCCGGGGGGTGGTGGCCGTGATCGAGATGGAGCTGACGGGGCCCGGCGGAGGGACCGTCTGCCTCCAGATCGAGGACGGCCGGATCAAGACCCGCGTCGGCGGCGACGTGGCGCCCCATGTCCGCTTCGCGCTCTCCGTCGACGACTGGGCCGCCCTCACCGCCGGTCGCGCCAACGCCGAGCTGCTCGCCATGGAGGAGCGCATCGCCATCTCGGGCGACCACGCCCTGGCCATGCGCATGCGGGCCCTGTTCCCCCGGAGATCCCGAGCAGCCGGCTGATGCCCGCCTCCGAGATCCGGATCAGCGGCGCCCGGGCCCACAACCTTCGCGACGTCGACTGTCGGGTGCCGCTGCGGGCCCTGACGGTGATCAGCGGGGTCTCCGGCTCCGGCAAGTCCTCCCTGGCCTTCGATACGCTCTACGCCGAGGGGCAGCGTCGCTACGTGGTGTCGCTCAGCACCTACGCGCGCCAGTTCCTGGAGCGGCTGCCCCGGCCCGACGTCGACGCCATCAGCCACCTTCCGCCCGCGGTGGCCATCGAGCAGCGCAACGGCGTGACCCACGCGCGTTCCACCGTGGGCACCGGGACGGAGATCGTGGACCACCTGCGGCTCTTGTTCGCCCGGGTGGGCGAGACGCGCTGTCCCGACTGCGACCGGCCCGTCGAGGCCGGCACCGTGCAGTCGGTGGTGGACGACCTGCTGCGCCGCTGGGAGGGCAAGCGGGTCTCCTTCGGCGCCCCCCTGCCGAGCGGCGGCACGGCGACCGCCCTCCGCGAAGACCTGCTGCGCCAGGGCTGGACGCGCCTGCTCGACCCGCCAGCCGGCGTGGTGGAGGTCGCGGAGCTCTCGGTGCGGGCGCTCTCCGCCGCCCGCCGGCGCGGGGCCCTGCTGCTCCTGGACCGCCTGCGGCTCGGCCACGACGTCGATCGCCCGCGCCTGGCCGAGGCCGCGGCCGCCGCCTTCGCCCGGGCGGGGGAGCTGGTGGCGCTGGCCGAGTCGGGCGAGCGCGCCAGCTACCACGAGGGCTTCGCGTGCGACGGCTGCGGACGTCGGCTGCCCACCCCGGAGCCGGCGCTCTTCTCGTTCAACAGCTCCCTCGGCGCCTGCGAGACCTGCGAGGGCTTCGGGCGCATCCCCGCCCTCGATCCGGCGCGGGTCGTCCCGGACCCGAGCCGCAGCCTGGCCGGCGATGCGGTGGCGCCGTTCGCCACCCGCGCGGGCCGGGCCCTGCGACGCGACCTCCTGCGCGCCGCCCGGGCAACGGGCGTGCCCAGCGACGTGCCCTTCTCGGCGCTCACGGAGGCCCAACGCCGCTGGGTGTTCGAGGGCGACCAGCACGAAGGCGGCGACTGGTACGGCGTGCGCGGCTACTTCGACTGGCTCGAAGGCCGACGCTACAAGGTGCAGGCACGGGTGCTGATCGCCCGCTACCGCCGCTTCGACCCGTGCCCGGCGTGCGACGGGGCGCGCCTGCGGCCCGAGGCCCTGTGCGTGCGGGTCGACGGTCGGGACCTCGGCGCGCTCTGCGCCCTCACCCTCGACGAGCTCGACGCGTGGCTCGGTCAGCTCGTGCTGCCGGCGTCGGCCCGGGCCCGCGCCGCGCGGCTGCTGGACGCCCTGGGCCAGCGGGTGGCGACGGCCCGGGAGGTCGGGCTCGGCTACCTCTCCCTGGCGCGACCGTTGCGGACGCTCTCGGGGGGGGAGGCCCAGCGCATCCAGCTCGCCACGGCGCTCGGCGGCGCCCTGACCTCGGCGCTCTACGTCCTCGACGAGCCGTCCGTCGGCCTGCACGCGACCGACGTGGGCCGGCTGCTCGGCGTGCTCCGCCGCCTGCGCGAGCGGGGCAACACGGTGGTGGTGGTCGAGCACGCGCCGGAGATCGTCGCCGCGGCCGACCACGTCATCGAGCTCGGTCCCGGAGCCGGGAGCCGGGGCGGCCGGCTGGTGGTCGAGGGCCCAGTAGACACCGTTCGGCGTCACCCGGACTCGCCCACGGGTCGGGTCCTGCGCGGCGAGCTGCGCACCGCGCTCCGGCCGCCGCGTCGGCCAAGCGGACGGCTCCGCGTGGAGGGAGCGACGGAGCACAATCTGCAGGACCTCGACGTGGAGATCCCCCTCGGCCAGCTGGTGGTGGTGACCGGCGTCTCCGGGGCGGGCAAGTCCACCCTCGTGCGGTCGGTGGTGGTGGGCCACCTGCGCGGCGACCCGGATCGCGGCGCCTGCCGGCGCCTCCGCGGGGCCGAGGCGGTGCGGGAGGTCGTCGTGGTGGAGCCTGGGGGCGCCCGTCAGGCGCGCAGCAACCCGGCCACGGCGACCAAGGCCTTCGAGGGCATCCGCCGGCGGTTCGCGGCCAGCCCCGAGGCCCGGGCCCGGGGCCTCGCCGCCGGCTGGTTCTCCTTCAACGTCCCTGGCGGTCGCTGCGACGTGTGCGAGGGGAGCGGCGAGACGGTCGTGGACATGCAGTTCCTGGAGGACGTGCGGGTGGCGTGCGAGGGCTGTGGCGGCACGCGCTACAAGCCCGAAGCGCGCTCCATCCGGGTCGCGGGCCGCTCGATCGTGGACGTGCTGGCGCTCTCGGTGGAGGAGGCCCTCGCGCTGTTCGAGGCCGATCCCGCTGTGGCCGCCCGGCTCGAGCCCCTGGTGCGGGTGGGGCTCGGCTACCTGGGCCTCGGTCAGCCCCTGTCCACGCTCTCCGGCGGCGAGGCCCAGCGCCTGCGCCTGGCCCAGGCGCTGGTCCAGGGGGAGGGAGCGGGGGTGCTGTTCGCCCTCGACGAGCCCACCACGGGCCTCCATCCCGTCGACGTGGAGGTCCTGCTGCGTTGCCTCGACGACCTGATCGCCGAGGGCGCCAGCGTGCTGGCGGTGGAGCACAGCCTGGAGTTCATGGCCCGCGCCGACCACGTCATCGACCTGGGGCCGGGCGGCGGACCGCTCGGGGGGCGCCTCGTCGACCGCGGATCCCCGGGGGAGCTCGCCGAGCGAGGGCGGGGCCCGACGGGGACGGCCCTGCGGGGCATTCTCTGATCGCCCGCGAACCGCGGCGCGCGCGACGTGGCGGGGATTCAACCCTACACATCAGGGTGCTCAACGGATTCCGGGGCGCGACCGATACACGAGGGGTGGGAGATCCCGAACCGGAGGGGCCGCGCGGACCGGGTGGCCACGAGAGCGGCTATGCGGGCGTCCTGCGTCGGCTCATCGGGAGCCTGCGGGAGGTGGGCTCGTTCGGTCTGGTGTCCGTCGACGGATCGCCCCTGCAGCAGGTGGAGGATCGCTACGGCGTCGAGGCCCACCGCCAGGTCGTTGCGAGCCTCGTCGCCGCGGTGGAGGAGGTCAGCCGGCCGTTCCGCGACGGCGACGACGTGGTGACCAGCGCCGGCGGCTGGCGCAACGAGGTCTCGGTCTTCGTCTTCCGCCCCCGCGACGACGACGCCTTCTACGGCGAGGGACTCGAGACCCTGCGCGCCACCCTCGCCGACCACCTGGAGAAGAACGGCGCGCGCCTCTTCTATCCCTACCTCCGCGCGGCGCCCGCCCTGGCCGTCGGCAGCGCGTTGGGCCTCCACAACCCCATCTCCGAGGAGGTGCGGGTGATCCGGCGTGCGCTCGAGCAGGCGCGCGAGGACGGGGCGCTCCACCGGCAGCTCGACCGTCGCGCGCGCCGCCGGGACTTCACCGCCACCGTCTTCGGCGAGCGGATCCACGTGCTCTTCGAGCCCATCG
The DNA here is from genome assembly GCA_964442285.1 of uncultured Spirochaetales bacterium. Classification (GTDB taxonomy): domain Bacteria; phylum Myxococcota_A; class UBA9160; order UBA9160; family JAFDET01; genus CAYTZH01. The sequence continues at coordinate 21,747 of CAYTZH010000026.1, forward strand.
TGAATCTCGCCTCTCGCGACACGCTCGGCTTCGAGGCGCTCTCCCGGGGACCCACCGGTTCGTCCATCCAGAGCCCCGGCGCCCTGTTCCAGGCCGCCGAGGAGCACGACCTGCTCTACGAGGTGGACTCCCTGTGCCGCCGCAAGGCCCTCGAGGGGGCCCACGGCCTGGCGCCGGGCAAGAAGCTCTTCCTCAACTGCCTGCCCGCGGCGATCCGCGATCCGAGCTTCCGCGGCGAGGCCCTGCGGACGCGGCTGGAGCGGATGCGGCTGCGGCCCTGCGACGTGGTCTTCGAGATCACCGAGCGCGAGTCGATCGGCAACCTGGCCATGTTTCGCGAGGCCCGGGACCACTTCGCCAGCCTGGGGCTCGGGATCGCCCTGGACGACATGGGCGTGGGCTACTCGAGCCTGGCGCGGATCATGGAGATCGCGCCCGACTACATCAAGGTGGACCAGTCCCTCGTCCGGTCGATCGACACCGATCCCCCCCGGCAGGAGCTGCTGCGCGCCCTCAACCGGGTGGCCGAGAGCCTGAACGCCCAGCTCATCGCCGAGGGGATCGAGACCAGCGAGGAGCTCGCCATGCTCCAGCAGCTCGGCGTGCCCTACGGCCAGGGCTACCTGCTGGGCCGCGCGGCCCCCCTGCGCCGGGTTCGCTGAGGCGATCTGCCACGATAGACTGGCGCCCATGCTCGAGCGTGCCCGTCCGCCCGAGGACATCAGCCCGGCCGACTTCTTCACGCGCTGGATCCCCGACGCGGTGGCGTCGGACGCCCACCGCCGGCACCGGCTGGGCGGGACCGCGGCCACGATCGTCTTCGAGCTCACCGGAGAGCCGGGCGGGGTCTTCAGCCTGCGGATCGACGCCGGTATCGTCCACGGCTCGCCGGGCTCCGATGGCGAGGCCGACCTGCGGGTGATGGTGGACGTGGAGACCTGGCGCGCGCTCAACCGCGGCACCCTGAGCGCGCCCCAGGCCCTGCTCAAGCGCCGCGTCCACATCCACGGCGACTTCATCCTGGCGCTGAAGCTGCACCTGATCCTGGGCTAGGCGGCGCGCCTGGACCGGACGCCCCCGCTCGGTGGGATGCCCCCGCTCGGCCGGATGCTTCCGCTCAGCCGGAGCGCTGGCGCTCGCGGTCCTTCTGGACCGCGCGTCGCTTGCTGAAGATCTTCTTGTCGTGGATCTTGCGCAGCTGGCGTTCCAGCGTCTCCATCAGCTTGTCGGCGGCGGGGATCATCTCGCTGGCGTGGGCGTGCCCGGCGACCTCGGTGTGGCTGCCCGTCACGTGCCCGTGGGCCGCGTAGTCCGAGCCGTCCTGGGAGAGGGTGATCTCGAATCGCGTGGTCTCGGGGAACTCCTCCGAGAGGGCTTCGGTCCGCGTCTCGATGGCGCGGCGCACGCGCTCGTCGTTCTCGAGATCCTTGAAGTTGATCAGCACGGAGACGGCCATGAATCCTCCGGGCCCTGCGGCCCCGCCGGGGTTGCGTTGCGTCGGCGGCGGCCGTGGTTGCGCCGCGTCGGCGGCGGAAGCGGGCGGGAATCGAACCCGCCGGGGCCGTGTCGCCACGGCCCCCGCCGGATTTGAAGTCCGGGACCGGCACCAGCACGGCAGACGCTTCCTCGTCGAGTCTACGCCACGCCCCGGGCGCTCGCAGGGCGCCGAGACGGCCGGCCGACGAAAAAGAGCCTGCACGACCCGACGCGTTCGGTGTACTCTCCGCTTGGGGTGGTGACCGCGTACTCGCGTCGCGAGACTTCGCGCATTCTTCGCATCTCGGCCGCGCGACTCCGCTACTGGGCGCGCACGTCCCTCGTGCGGCCGAGCGCCGAGCGCGATTCCCGTCCGGCCTACGGCTTCCGCGATCTGGTGCAGCTGAAGAGCGTTCTCGAGCTGGTGGAGCGGGGCGTTCCCCTGCGGCGCATCCGCCGGACCGTGGAGGCGGTTGCCCGGCGTCTCCCCGAGCTGGATCAGCCCATCGGCGCCCTGCGCGTCTGGGGCGAGACGGAGCGGGTCGTGGTCGAGCACGCCGGGGGTCTGTTCGAGCCCGACGGCCAGATGGTCATGGACTTCCGCGACGACCCGGAGGCCGAGCCGCCGCTGCGCCTCGAGGCGGAGCCCGAGCTGGCTGCGCCGCTGGGGGAGCCGGACCCGTCCGCCTGGTTCGAGCGCGGCTGCAGCCTCGACACGGACCCCGATACCTGGGACGAGGCCATCGCGGCCTACCGGCGCGCCCTCGAGCTCGACCCGCGCTACGCCGACGCCCACTGCAACCTCGGCACCGTCTTCTTCAACCAGGGCAAGCGCCGGGCGGCCCGGGAGTGCTTCGAGCACGCCCTCGAGGCCGACCCCTGGCACCTGGAGTCGAACTTCAACCTGGCCAACCTGCTCGAGGAGGAGGGGCGGGGAGAGGCCGCGCTACGCCACTACCGCGCCGTGCTGAAGCTCGACCCGGGCTACGCCGACGCCCACGTGAACCTGGCGCTGCTGTGCGAGAAGCTCGCGTTGCGGGCCCACGCCCGCAATCACTGGCGGCGCTACCTCCAGCTCGAGCCCGACGGGCCCTGGTCGGAGGTGGGCCGGCGGCGCCTCCAGGACCTCTGAGCGGAGCTCGAGGTCGGACGCGCGCACCTCGAAGGCGCGTCGCGCCACCACGTCGCCCTGCAGCAGCACCTCCACGCTCCAGCCCTCGCCGAGGGCCGCATCGGACGCGAGCACCAGGCGGTCGCTCACGTGGCGGCGTCGCTCGCGGGTCGGCGTGGCCTCCCGGACGATGGCGCCCTCGGGGTCGCGCCAGCGCACCCGTAGCGCATCGCGCTCGCCCGCGTAGCGCCGCGCCACCTCCGCCCACCAGACCACGGGCGCCCCGGCGGCGAAGGAGAGCCGCTCCCGCCCGGGCGTCCCGTCCTCGAAGCGGTCGCACAGGCCCGCCTGGGCGAAGGGCGGGAAGGTGAGGCGGGCCACCTGGGCCTCGGCGCGCTGGTGCAGCTGGCTCGTGGGGGTGGAGTGCGCCATCGCCTGCTCGAGGTAGAAGACGCCGCGGTGGCGGTCGCCGAGCTCGCCGTAGAGATGGCCCGTGCGGTAGAGGATCAGGGAGGTGGTGGGGCTCAGGTCCACGGCGCGCCGGTACGCGGCGATGGCCTCGTCGAAGCGGCGCTGCGCCTGGAGGATCTCGCCCCGGCGCAGGGGGAGCCGCGAGTCCGTCGGCGACCGGTCCTCGGCGGCGCGGACCGCCCGGAGCGCGGCGTCCGGGTCCCCGGCCTCCAGCAGCGCCTCGGCGCGGGCCAGCGCCGCCGCGCCCTCGGCCGCGTCCGCGGGGAGTCGCGGCTCGCGCCAGACCGAGCGCCGGGCGTGGATCAGCCGACCCAGCCGGAGTCGGGCCCGCCGATAGGCCTCCTCGAGCTCCGGGGGTGCCTCCCGCAGCGGGTCCAGCTCCTCGTCCAGCGCGTCGACGGCGTGGATCCGCTCCTCGAGGTCGGGGTGGGTGTAGAGGTAGGCCGGGATCTCGCCCCGGGGCAGGCGCGCCTGCTCCGCGAGGATGCGATCGAAGAAGCGTCGCATGCCCCGCACCTCGTACCCGGACCGGGAGACGAAGACGGCGCCGTAGCGATCCGCCTCGCGCTCGAAGGTGCGGCTGAAGCGGAGCTGGACCGCGATGTTGGCGCCCTGGGCGGCCACCATCGGGGCCGGGGAGCCCGCTGCGACGGCGGCGGCGATCCCGGCCAGCTGGGTGAGGAGCGAGGGCAGGGCGTTCTGCTCGACCATCCGCTTGTAGTGGCGTCCCTTCACGTGGGCGATCTCGTGACCCATGATGCCGGCGACCTCGTCGAGGCTGCCGGCCCGCATCAGCGTGCCGCTGTGGAAGTAGACGTAGCCCCCGGGCACGGCGAAGGCGTTCAGGCTCGGGTCCAGGACCACCCGGAAGCGGTAGATGAAGGGCTGCGGCTCCAGGTGGCGGATCATCGACTGGCCCAGGTCGTTCAGGAAGCCCACCACGACCGGGTCGTCGATGAAGTCGAGCTGGGCGCGGGCCGCCTGGTCGAAGGCGTAGCCCACCTCGCGCTCGTCCTCCTCGCTGACCTCCGTGGCCTTGCGCAGGGGGTTGAAGCGGGTGCCGTCGTCCTGGATGCAGGTGGCGAGGGCGAGGGGAAGCGCCGCGGCGAACGCCAGCCGGAGGGCTAGGTCCCGGCGTCGGGCTGCCATCGCAGGACGGGCTTGCGGGCGGCCCGGGTCTCGTCGAGTCGCGCGTGCCGCGTGCTGTGGGGGGCCGCGCGAACCCGCTCCGGATCGCGCTCGGCCTCGTCGGCGATCGCGAGCAGGGCCTCGACGAAGCGGTCCAGTCCCTCCAGGGGCTCGCTCTCCGTCGGCTCGATCATGAGCGCGCCGTGCACGATCAGCGGGAAGTAGATGGTGGGCGGATGGTAGCCGTGGTCGATGAGCCGCTTGGCGACGTCCATGGTGGTGACGCCCGAAGGCTCGAGGTTGCGGTCCGACAGCACGCACTCGTGCATCACCGGGCGGTCGTAGGGGACGTGGTACGCGCGGCGCAGGCGCGCGCGCAGGTAGTTGGCGTTGAGCACCGCCATCTCCGCGCAGCGGCGCAGGCCCTCGGCGCCCAGGGCGCGAATGTAGGCGTAGGCGCGCACCAGCATGCCCACGTTGCCCAGGCCCGAGTGCAGCCGGCCGATCGACAGCGGGAGGTCGTAGTCGAGGGTCAGGCCCTTCCCCTCGTCGCCACCCAGGCGCCGCACCACCGGCGTGGGCAGGTAGGGCGCCAGCACGTTCTTGACGCCGACGGGGCCGGCCCCGGGCCCGCCGCCGCCGTGGGGCGTGGAGAAGGTCTTGTGGAGGTTGAAGTGCATGACGTCGATGCCCATGTCGCCGGGGCGCGCGACGCCGAGCAGGGCGTTGAGGTTGGCGCCGTCGCCGTAGACGAGGCCTCCGCGGCGGTGGACGATCTCGCACAGGGCGACGATGTGCTCCTCGAACAGACCCAGGGTGTTCGGGTTGGTGAGCATCAGCGCGGCGACGTCGTCGTCCATGAGGGCCTCGACCGCGTCCGGATGCAGCACGCCGTCGTCACCGGAGGGCACTGCGACGCAGGTGTAGCCGTTGAGGGCGGCACTGGCCGGGTTGGTGCCGTGTGCGCTGTCCGGGATCAGCACCTTGCTGCGGCGGTCGCCGCGGTGCTCGTGGTAGGCCCGGATCATCATGATGCCGGCCAGCTCGCCCTGGGCGCCCGCCGCCGGCTGCAGGCTGACCCGGTCCATGCCGCTGATCTCGGCCAGATCCTCCTCCAGGCGCGCCATCAGCTCGAGCACGCCCTGGGCCAGGCCCTCGGGCTGGAGGGGGTGCAGGCCCGCGAAGCCGGGCAGGCGCGCCACCTTCTCGTTGACCTTCGGGTTGTACTTCATGGTGCAGGAGCCCAGCGGATAGAGCCCCAGGTCGACCGCGTAGTTCCAGGTGGAGATCCGGGTGAAGTGGCGCACCACGTCCACCTCGGAGAGCTCGGGGAAGCCGGGGAGGTCGCCCCGAACGCCGTCGGCCCCGAGCAGGTCGGCCGGGTCGACGTCGGGGACGTCGAGGGTGTCCCCTTGGTGGCCGCGCCGGCCGGGCCGGCTGCGTTCGAAGAGCAGCGGCTCCTCGTAGGCCACGCTCGTCGCGGCGTTCCCGACGTTCTCGATCGTCTCGTCCATCTCAGGCTCCCGCCAGGGCCGAGACCAGGGCGTCGATCTGGGCACGGCTCGCCAGCTCGGTGGTGCACACCAGCAGTGCGGGCCCGAGCTCCGGCGCGAAGGGGGCGAGGTCCAGTCCCCCGACGATGTCGCGCTCCAGGGCTCGCTCCAGGGCCGCGTCGGCCGGCCCGGCCAGCCCCACGACGAACTCGTTGAAGGGCTGGGCCGGGAGCGGCAGGGTCAGGCCCGGCGTCTCGCGCACCCGCGCGCGGGCGTACTCCGCCTTGGCCAGGTTGTGGCGGGCCAGAGCGCGGAGCCCCTGGCGCCCGTGCAGGGCCAGGTAGACCGTGGCCATGAGCAGGCAGAGGCCCTGGTTGGTGCAGATGTTCGACGTTGCCCGCTCGCGCCGGATGTGCTGCTCGCGGGTCGACAGGGTGAGCACGAAGCCCCGTCGCCCCCGCGCGTCGACCGTCTCGCCGACCAGGCGGCCCGGGAGCTGGCGCACGAACTTCTGTCGCGCCGCCAGGAAGCCCAGATGGGGCCCGCCGAAGCCCATGGGCAGCCCGAAGCTCTGGGCCTCTCCGCAGACCACGTCGGCGCCCAGCTCGCCCGGTGCGCGCAGCAGGCCGAGGGACAGGGCCTCGGTGACCGAGACCACCGCCAGCGCGCCGCGGGCGTGGGCGGCCTCGACCAGCGGCGCCAGCTCCTGGACGGGGCCGAGGAAGGACGGGCTCTGCACCAGCACGCAGGCGGTGTCGTCGTCGACCAGGGCGTCGACCGGCTCGCTGCGGCCGTCGGCGGCCCGGGGCGCATCGACCAGCTCCACCGCCAGGCCGTCGAGGTAGGTCTCGAGCACGTCGCGGTAGTGGGGGTGGAGGCCGTGGGCCAACACCACCCGATTTCGGCGGGTGATCCGCAGGGCCATGAGCACCGCCTCGGCGGTCGCCGAGGCGCCGTCGTACATGGAGGCGTTGGCCACGTCGAGGCCGGTGAGCGCGGCCATCAGGGTCTGCCACTCGAAGATGGTCTGGAGCGTCCCCTGGCTCATCTCCGGCTGATAGGGGGTGTAGGCCGTGTAGAACTCGGAGCGCGAGGCCACGGCGTCGACGACCGCCGGGGAGAAGTGCGGGTAGCAGCCGGCGCCCAGGAACCAGGCGTGGGTCTCGAGGTTGGCATTGCGCCGCGCGAGGCGCCCGAGCTCAGCCAGCAGCGCCTGCTCGCCCTGGGCCGCCGGCAGGTCGAGGGCGCGGCCGAGCCGCAGCTTCTCGGGGACGGTCTCGAACAGGGACTCGACGCTCTCGGCGCCGACGGCGTCGAGCATGGCCTGGATGTCGGCTTCCGTGTGGGGGATGTAGCGCAACCCGATGTGCTTCCTTCCCGGGGCTAGTCCGAGCGCTCGGCCACGTGCTTCTTGTAGGCCTCGGCGCTGAGCAGACCCTCGAACTCGCCAGCGTCACTCGCGGAGATGGCGATGATCCAGCCGTCCCCGTAGCAGTCCTCGTTGACCGCCTCCGGGTTCTCGCCGAGGTCCGCGTTGACGCCGATGACCTCGCCGCTGATCGGCGCATAGAGGTCCGAGACCGCCTTCACCGATTCGATCACGCCGAAGGGCTCGCCCTTCTCGAACGTAGCTCCTGTCTTGGGGAGCTCTAGGAAAACGATGTCGCCGAGCTGCTGCTGCGCGTAGTCGGTGACGCCCACGAGCACGCGGTCGTCCTCGATCCGCGCCCACTCGTCTTCGGCCGTGTAGGCCAGATCTTCCGGGATGTCGTACTCCGCCAACGGGAACCCCCCTGCGCGAGACGGAAGCCGCGCTACGACCCTCGTCGCACGAAGGGAGTGGGCACCACCCGCCCTTCGACGAGGCGATCGCGGATCGAGGCGAACAGCGGCGTCCCCTCCTCCGCCGACGCCGGCCGAACGTAGCCGAGTCCGATGGATTTTCCGAGGGTCGGGGAGGGGGCGCCGGAGGTCACGCGGCCGATGGCGCCGCCCGCCGCGTCGCACAGGACGTGCTCGGCCCGGGCCACCCGTCGGTCCTCCAGGGCGAACCCGACCAGCCGCCGGCCGAGCCCCTGGGCGGCGCGCTTCTCCAGGGCCTCGGCGCCGATGAAGCCGCCGCGATCGCGCTTGACGAAGCGCCCGAGGCCGGCCTCCAGGGGCGAGGTAGTGTCGTCGAGCTCGTGGCCGTAGAGGGGCAGGGCGGCCTCGAGGCGCAGGGTGTCCCGCGCGCCCAGCCCGGCCGGGAGCAGGCCGCGCTCGCGGCCCGCCTCCAGCAGCGCCTCGAAGAGCGCGGGCGTCGCGGCCTGGTCCAGGTAGAGCTCGAAGCCGTCCTCGCCGGTGTAGCCGGTGCGCGACACGAGGACCGGCCGCCCGGCGAGGGCGAGCTCCCGGAAGCCGAAGCGGCCGATGCGGGGCAGCGGCCCGTCCGCGAGGGCCGCGACGATCTCCGCGCCGCGAGGGCCCTGCACGGCGAGGAGGCCGGTGGCGTCGCTGCGGTCGTCCACGGCGACCCCCGCGCCGGCGCGCTCGCGGATCCAGGCGAGGTCCTTCTCGCGGTTGGCGGCGTTCACGCAGAAGAAGACGGCGTCCTCGGCCAGGCGGTAGACCGTCACGTCGTCCACCACGCCGCCGCCGTCGTTGCAGAGGAGGCCGTAGCGCACCCGACCCGGCCGCAGGTCGGCCACGGAGCAGGTGACCAGGCGCTCGGCGGCGTCGAGGGCGCCCGGCCCGCGCAGGTGGAGCTGCCCCATGTGGGAGACGTCGAAGAGCCCGGCCCGCTCGCGGACCGCCCGGTGCTCCTCCTTGATGGAGGTGTACTGGACGGGCATCTCGAAGCCGGCGAAGGGGACCATCCGGGCGCCGAGGGTCCGGTGCGCCTCGTACAGCGGCGTCCGCCGCAGCGCGCTCACGCCTCGGTCCGGGCGCGGTAGGCGTGCAGCGTATTGCGCAGCAGCATGGTGACCGTCATCGGGCCGACGCCGCCGCGGGGCGGGGTCACCAGCCCGGCCACGGCGCGGACCGCCTCCAGGTCGACGTCTCCCACCAGCACCTCGTCGATCACGTTCACGCCGACGTCGATCACCGCCGCGCCGGGCTTCACCCAGTCCGGGCCGACGAGCCGGGGTCGCCCGACCGCCGCGATCAGCACGTCGGCCTCCCGGCAGACGGCCGGGAGGTCCCGGGTGCGCGAGTGACACAGGGTGACCGTGGCGTGGCGGTGCAGCAGCAGCAGGGCCACCGGCTTGCCGACGAGGTCGCTGCGCCCGATCACGACGGCGCGGGCGCCCTCCAGCGGGATCTCGTGGCGATCGAGGATCTCGAGGACGCCCAGGGGCGTGCACGGGCGCAGGCCCGGCGTGCCCGCCAGGAGGCGACCGGCGTTCAGGGGGTGGAGGCCGTCCACGTCCTTGGCCGGGTCGATCGCGGCCACCACCGCGGCGGCGTCGAGGTCGCCGGGCAGGGGGAGCTGGACCAGGATCCCGTCCACGCCGTCGTCGCGGTTCAGGGCGTCCACCAGGGCCAGGAGCTCGGCCTGGGCCGTGGTCGCGGTCAGCCGGTGCTCCACCGAGTCGGCGCCGATCCGGGCGCAGGCCCGGCGCTTGCCCTTGATGTAGGAGGCGCTGGCCGGGTCGTCGCCCACCAGGACGACCGCCAGACAGGGCGGTCGCCGCCCGGCCGCGACCAGGCCCTTGATCTCGTCGGCGAGCTCGCCGCGGATCCGCTGGGCGAGGGCCTTGCCGTCGACGACGACGGCGGGATCGCCGGCGCCGGGCCGGGGGGCAGGTTTCATTCGCGCCTCCAGGGGGGACGGCGCGAGTATATCAGCCGTTCAGGCCGCGGCTTTGGGGGACTTGCCGCCGCCCTTGCTGTCGGACCTGGTGCCGCCGTCGGACTTCGAGCCGGCGTCCGACTTCCCCGAGCCGCCCTTGTCGCCGGCCTTCTTCTCCTTGCCGCCTTCGGACTTCCCCTCCGACTCGGACTTCCCCTCCGACTTCTCGCCCGACTTCTTCGCGCTCGAGTAGAGGTCGTTGTACCAGCCGCCGCCCTTGAGGACGAAGGCCGTTCGCGAGATCAAGCGCCTGGCCTTGCGGGACTTGCAGGCGGGGCAGGTCTTGATGGCGTCCTCGGTGATGCGCTGCTCGCGCTCCCACTCGTGGCCGCAGGCGTCGCAGGCGTACTCGTAGATCGGCACTCTTCCGCTCCCTCTGTGGAGGCCGGGGCCCCGGGGTCGCCCGGAGGGCGTCCCCGTGGACGACCCCCTGCGGACCACGCCGCCCGCCGCGACCCGAACGGTGGGGTCCGAGGGCCCGCTCGTCAAGCACCCTCGCGCGCGGCGGGCTTGGGCGGGGTGAGGTAGGCGACCTTGTCGTCCTCGGGCGCGTCCGGCTCCGCCAGGCCCTCCAGCAGCTTCAGGTGGGTCTCGATGGTGGAGCGCACCGCCCCGGCGACGCGGCCCCGCAGGAGCTTCATCTCCCGGATGTCCTCGGCCAGCTTGGCGGCGCGGCGATGGGCCGCGTCCAGGATCTTCTCCGCCCGCACCTCCGCCTCGCCGACCATCACCTCCGACTCCCGGATCGCCGTCCTGCGCAGGTCCTCGGTCATGGCCTGGGCCGTGACGAGGGTCTTGCGCAGGGTCTCCTCGTTGGCGGTGAGCTCCTGGACCCGGCCCTCGAGCTGCCGCACGGTCTCGCGGAGGCCCTTGGTGTCGTGGACGAGGGCCCCGTAGTCCTCGGCCAGCATGCGCAGGAAGGCGTCCACCTCGTCCTGGTCGTAGCCGCGCCAGCGGACGGGAAAGCGGTGGTTCTGGATGTCGAGCGGGGTCATGCGCATGGCGGGCTCCTCCTCCTCAGCCTGCGGCAAACCCATCGACCAACCGACTGGAATGCTTGAGGGACGGGCGTTCCGGCCGCGGCGCCGGCGCTCAGTCGCCGCGCAGCTCCCGGGAGCGCCGGGTGGCGGCCGCCACGGCCTCGTAGACCGCCGCCCGCAGGCCGCCGGCCTCGAGGCGCTCCAGGCCCGCGATGGTCGTTCCTCCCGGCGAGGTGACCTGATCCTTGAGACCCGCCGGGTGGGTCCCGCTCTCGAGCGCCAGCTTCGCGGCTCCGAACACGGTCTGGTTCGCGAGCTGCTGCGCGGCCTGCCGCGGGAGCCCGACCCGGACCCCCGCGTCCGCCAGCGCCTCGAGCAGCACGAAGACGTAGGCGGGGCCGCTCCCCGAGAGACCCGTCACCGCATCCAGGAGGTCCTCGCCCGGCGCCTCCCAGGCACTCCCGACGGCCTCGAACAGGGCGCGGGCGGCGGCGCGGTCCTCGTCGTCCACGCCGCTCCCGGCGCAGAACGCCGTCGCGCCCGCGTGCACCTGGGCCGGCGTGTTCGGCATGGCCCGGATCACCCGCGCGCCCGGCGGGAGGGCGGCCTGGATCCGTCGGAGGGGCACGCCCGCGGCGATCGAGATCCAGAGGGGACGGGCCAGGCGCTCGTCGTCGAGCGCCGAGAGCTGCTCGAGGAGCGCCGGCACGACCGCCGGCTTCACCGCCAGGACGACCAGTCCGCTCCGGGCCACCACGTCCTCGGCCGGGGCCGTGGCCACGCCAAGCTCCTCCTCGAAGCGCTTGCGGCGGGCCGGGTCGGGATCGGCGGCGCGCAGCTGCTCCGGGGCGAGGCCGGAGTGGATCAGGCCGCCCGCGAGGGCCTCGCCCATGGCCCCCGCCCCGAGGAATCCGATCTGCAGGCTCCGAATCCCGGTCACGCGGCGTCCTCCGAGGCGGCTGGGGGGGTCAGTCGGGGCGGGGACCGAAGAGCGCCGTCCCGACACGCACGATCGTAGCGCCCTCCTCGATGGCCACCTCGAAATCCGCCGACATGCCCATGGAGAGGTGGACCAGCTCCCGCCCATAGGCGGTGGCCCGGAGCCGCTCGCGGAGCGCCCGCAGGCGGGCGAAGGCCGGCCGGGTCGCCTCGGGCCCCGGCCCCGGGGCGGGGATGGCCATGAGCCCCCGCACCGCGAGCCCCTCGAGGCCCGCGCACGCCGCGAGCAGCGCGGGGAGCTCCTCCTCCGCGGCGCCGGCCTTCTGGGGCTCCCGGGAGAGGTTCACCTGGAGCAGGACCGGGAGCGCGCGGCCCGCCGCCGCCGCGTGACGAGCGAGGCTCGTGGCGAGGGACGCCCGGTCCACGGTGTGGATCATCTCGAAGAGGCCAACGGCCTCCTTGGCCTTGTTGCGCTGGAGGGCGCCGATCCCGTGCCAGCGGGGCGCGACCGGGACCCGGGCCGCCACCTGGGCGATCTTCTCCCGGGCCTCCTGGACGTAGTTCTCGCCCAGGTCCGCCAGCCCCGCCGCCACGGCGGCGGCCACCCGCTCCGCGGCGATCCGCTTGCTCGCGCCCACCAGGGTCACCTCGTCCGGCCTGCGACCCGCCCGGACTGCCGCATCGGCGATGCGGCCCCGGACCGCGGCGAGGCGCTCGGCGCTCTCCCGCTCGACCGCGCTCACGGCGGCGTCCCCAGCGCCCCCGCCTCGCGCAGCAGGCCCAGGGTGTCGTCGAGGGGAAGGCCGATCACGTTGCTCTCGCTGCCGTCGATGGCCTCGATGAAGGCCCGGCCGCGACCCTGGGCGGCGTAGCCCCCGGCCTTGTCCATGGGCTCTCCCGTGGCGACGTAGGCGCGGAGCTCCGCGTCGTCGGCGGGCCGCATGCGCACGCCGCTCTCCACCGCCCGCGTGCGCACGCTCAGGTCGCCGCTGTCCACCAGGGCCACACCCGTCACGACCCGGTGTCGTCTCCCCACGAGCCGGCGCAGCAGGTCCACGGCGTGCTCCTCGCTCTCGGGCTTGCCGAGAACGGCGTCGTCCACGATCACCAGGGTGTCGGCGCCGAGGACCCAGCGCGGGGGCTGTCCGCCCAGCCGCCGCGCGACCGCGAGCGCCTTCTCCCGGGCCAGGCGTAGCGCCTGGGCGGCCCCGCGCTCGCCCGCCCGGGCGCGCTCGTCGATGTCGGCCGGCATCACCTCGAAGGCCACCCCGGCGCGGGCCAGGAGATCCCGCCGGCGGGGCGAGCTGCTCGCGAGCACCAGCATGCGGCGGGGGTACCACCCCGCGCCTCGACGTTCAAGCGAGCCGACGCCGTCCTCCCCGACGCGAACACGCGCGGCGACCGCCACGAGCCAGTATGGTCTGGCCGAGCAGGTCTGGTCGGGCGCGTCGGAGGCGCGGATCGGAGGCATCGGGATGGGCAGTCGCGAGTGGTCGCTGGAGGCCGCCCGGGAGATCTTCCCGGACGTGCGTGAGCGCACGGCCAAGGCGGTCGAGCGGGTGGAGCGTCTGATGCGGGACCGCGAGGCGGCGGCGGAGGGCTCTCCCGAGCGCGCGCGGGCCGAGCAGGCCATCCGCGACGCGGTGGGTCGCTGGGCCCGGGCCATGGAGGCCCTGGGGCTGCAGGTCAAGGGCCCCTGGCTCGTGGACTTCGACACGGGCTCCGGGTGCTACTGCTGGAAGTGGCCCGAGACCGAGCTCGCGTTCTTCCACTCCGACGACGAGGGCTTCGCGGGGCGGATCCGGATCCAGTAGCCCCGTGGCTCAGCGCTGGGCCGCCAGGGCGTCGCCGTCGACCCAGGTGGCGTGGAAGCCGTAGGGCACGCGTCCGGGGATCCGGACCCGGGCGACCGGCGCCGCGCCGAAGTCCCGGGCGTCGACGACCACCAGCTCGTCGCGGCCCGTCCGCGCGTCGTGGACGAAGGTCAGCACCCAGCCGTCGTCCTCCTCGCGGCCGCCGGGCCGCGGGGCGAAGACGCCTTCCCCGCCCCGACGCCCCGGGCCGAACGCGTGGTGCTCGGCCCGCCCCGTTGCGAGGTCGTACTTCAGGAGCCCGTCGAAGAGCGGTACCGCGGCCGGCTCCGACTGGAAGCGCGCGGCGTAGGCGTAGCGGGCGCGCCGACCGGTGCGGTCCTCGCGGATCCGCGGGAAGTCGCAGGCCACGTCGTCGAGGGGCTCTTCCTTCACGGCGCCGGTGGCCAGGTCGAATCGCCAGCGGAACAGTCGACCCAGGTTCGTGTCGGGCTGGGGCTCCGTGCCCTGCAGCACGTCCGTGGAGGGCATGCGGCAGGCGTCCAGGACCACGGTCTCGCCGTCCTCCCAGGCGTTGACCGTGTGCACGACGAAGCAGGGCGCGACCTCGAACCAGCGCACGTCCTGCGCGCGACCGAGCCGGGGGATCGCCCCGATCCGGGCCGGTCGTGCGGGCTCGAACGAGAAGGGGGGCTTGCCCTCGGCGAGCGCCTCCAGCCGGAACACGACCGGGAGGTCCAGGAGCAGCGCGTGGCGCTCGGTGATCGCCATGTCGTGGATCATGACCGGGACCTCGAGGTCGATCTCGGTCTGGTGCGCGATCCGGCCGTCGGGCGACACCACGCCGTAGCGCAGAAAGGGCGGGAGGGGCGCATAGCCGATGAAGGCCATCTCTCCGGTCCCGGGGTCCACCTTGGGATGGGCGGTGAAGGGGCCCTCGAGCCGGCCGTCGAAGTCGTGGAGGCCGAGGGTCGACAGGTCGGGTGCGCGCACCGCGTGGGGCGGGCCGCCCTCCCAGGTGGCCAGCAGACGGCCGGCGTGGAAGACGAGCGCCGTGTTGGCCGTGTTCTTGAACGCGCCGTCCGGGTTGTCGAACTGGGGCATCTCGAACAGGCCCGTCCAGATGGCGTGACCCTCGGCGGACTCGCGCTCGAAGCCCCGGGTGCGGATCCAGCGGTTGCGGTACGAGGCCTTCCCGCCGCGCAGGTGCACGCCGTGGAGCATGCCGTCGCCGTCGAACCAGTGGTAGTGGCCGGGCGGCGAGAACTGCGGGTTCGGACCGTTGCGGAGGAAGACGCCGTCGAGCTCGGCCGGCAGCTCGCCGATCACCTCGAGGTGCTCGAAGTCGCGCTCCTCGGGGACGGGCGCGAAGTTCCCGGCCAGGAAGGGGCTGATCTCGCTCATGACGTCCTCCGGCTGCGCAACGACGGGCCGCGCACAGGATCGCCGGGGGCCCCGTGCGTTGTCAACGAACGCGCTGCCGCATAGGATGCGGCGGATGCAGCCGTCCGCTCCCGCCGCCGGACCTCGAGGAGACGCCGTGGAGAAGCTCGTGTACGTGGTGTGGGCGCCGGGAGATCCCGAGGCGCTGCTCGAGCGCCTGCGCGGACCGCTGGCGTCGCGCCTGCGCTCCGCGGGCGCCAGGCGCCTCGCGCTCAGCCTGGTGGACGCCGAGGCGAAGCGGGTCCAGCAGGCGCGCATCACGCGGCTGGACCCGCCGCCGGCCGGGATCGTCTGCCTGTGGCCGGCCTCGCCGGAGGCCCCGGCGGCCTGCACGTCGGTCCTGGGGGAGGCCTGCGCCCGGCTGGCCGGCTACCGGGTGACCGAGTCGGTGGCCCTGGAGAACACCACCCAGCGCGCGCCGCTCGGCGCGCGCACGCCGGGCATCAACATGGTGGCGCTCCTCGAGCGGCCCGAGCGTCTCGACCGCGAGGCCTGGATCGCCCGCTGGCACGGCCCGCATCGGGCGGTGGCGCTCGAGACCCAGTGCACCTTCGGCTACGTGCGCAACGTGGTGGAGGAGGCCGTCACGCCCGACGCGCCGCCCTGGCGCGGCATCGTGGAGGAGCACTTTCCGGCGGACGCGGTCACCGACCCCATGAAGTGGTACCGGGCCGACGGCGACCCGGCCGTGCTGAAGGCCAACCTGGACCGCATGCTCGAGAGCTGTCGGGCCTTCCTCGACCTGGACCGGGTCGAGTCCCACCCCACGTCCGAGTACCGGCTCTCGGATTAGCTACGCCGCGCCGCCCACCACGTGCCAGCGCAGGCCCGTCTCCGCGTCGCCGCCCGCTGCGGCCTCGCCGATCCGGGTGGCGATGCGACAGCTGCCGTGCTGGCGCACCACCTCGGCCGCCACCTCCCGCACCACCCGCTGCAGGGCCAGGAGCAGCGCGTCGTCGGCGTCGAAGAGCGAGGCCGGGGGAGCCTCCGGCTCCACCAGCAGGTGGCCCGGGCCGGCGGGGCGCAGGGGGCGGACCACCCGCACCCCGTCCCGGGCGAGCACGATGCGGTCGGCGGGGCCGCTGGCCGCCTCGGCGGCTGCGGCGATGTCCGCGGCGGTGAGCAGCGGCGCCGGCTCCCCGGCCAGGTCCTCCCGCAGGCTGCGGCGCACCCCGGGCGAGAGCACGGTCTCCGCGGCGTAGGCCGGGTGGTCCACCACGAGGCACACGGTCTCCGCCTCGTCGGCGAAGCGCGCGACCTGGTCCGGCGTGAGCCGGAAGCGCAGATAGTGGACCGCCGAGATCCGGTCCTCCTCCATCTGTTGCGGATCGAAGGCGGCGGCGACGGCCTCGTCGCCGATCCGGAGCGCCAGGTGCTCGTCGATGCCGAGCAGGCGGTCGAGCTCGGGCCGGATCTCGGCCGCGTCGGTGATCTCGATGAAGAGGGTGGCGGAGAGCTCGCCGTCGCCGGGCATCAGGGCGTTGTAGACGTCGATCTCGGCCTGCACGCGCTCCCGCGCCTCGATCCGCTCGATGCGGCACATCTCCTGGATCTGGAAGCGGAGGGTCTCGCGGTTCTCGAAGACCAGGGTGAGCTTCTCACCGAGCGCGACCCGGCGCCGGGTCTTGAGGTCGATCACCCGCTGCCGGAAGCGCGGACGCAGGCGCTCGTAGGCCGCGTTCGGAGCGATCTCGTCGAGGGCGAGCGGCCTCATCCGGCGCCCGGGAGCGGCTCCGACGAGAGGCCGAGTGCATGGCGCAGCAGCACCACCGGATGGACGGCGGTCCGGCCCAGACCCTCCTGGATCCGCAGCGCGGAGAGCGGACAGTCGGTCGAGACGTGGTCGGCCTCCGCCTCGCGGATCCGGTCGAGCATCTTGCGCGCCACCTTCATGGACTCCTCGTGGAAGCGAGCCTGCATGCCCCAGGTGCCGTCGACCCCTGAACAGGCGTCGACGAGCTCCACCTCCGCGCCGACCCAGCGCAGCAGGTCCCGGCTGCGGAAGCCGATGTTCTGGTGGCGCAGGTGGCAGGGCGCCTGGTAGGCCACGCGGCCGAGAGGCGCCGGCGCCTCGGGCTTCGCGAGCTTCTTCTCCTTCGCCAGCGCGTAGACGTGCTCCATCAGGTCGCGGGTCGACGCGGCCACCCGGCGGGCGGCGTCGCTCTCCAGGAGCCTCGGGTACTCCTCCTTGAGCATCAGCGAGCAGGAGGGACCCGGCGCGACGATCACCGCGCCCGCGTCCACGTGGGGCAGCAGGTCGGCCACGTTGCGCTCGGCGTTCGCGCGGGCGCTGTCGAGGTCGCCGGTGTCCGTGAAGGGCATCCCGCAGCAGCGCCCGTAGCAGAGCTCCACCCGCACGCCGGCGTGCTCCAGCACCTCGACGGCGGCGCGCCCGGCGAGGGGATCGCTGTAGTTCACGCTGCAGGTGGTGAAGAGCACGGCGGTTCCGGCGCGTCCGTCGCCCCGGGGGCCCCGGGCCGCGAACCAGCGGTCCACGGTCTCGTGGTAGTACGACGGCAGCACCCAGTCGCGGTGGATGCCGACGGTCTTCTCCATCAGGACCCGCGAGGCGCGATTGCGGTTGGCGAAGTTGAGCAGGGGCGCCGCGGCCGTGCCCACCCTCCCGAGCAGGTCGGTGCGGGTCGTCAGCTTGCGGGCGAAGGGCGTCCCGTCCCGCCGGGCGCGGGCGAGCTGCTGGCGGCGCATCAGCGCCGGGAAGTCCACGTCCCACTCGTGGGGCGGCGTGTAGGGGCAGTGGTTGTAGCAGAGCTTGCAGTGGAAGCAGAGCTCGTTGACCCGGTCGAATCCCTCCCGGGTGACGCCCTCGATCTCGCGGTCGGTGGCGTCGACGAGCTCGAAGAGCTTGGGGAAGGACGGGCAGAGCGGCAGGCAGCGCCGGCACTGGTGGCAGATCTCCCCGACCCGGCGCAGCTCGCGTTCGAGCTTGGCCGGGTCGAGGTAATCCGGATCCGCATAGCTCCACTCCTCGGAGGGGAGCTCGGGCGGCGGGACCTTCACCGGGCCCCGCGCCTAGAGCGCCGCCAGCTCGTCCAGGGCCTTCTGGAAGCGGCCCGCGTGGGACTTCTCGGCCTTCGCCAGGGTCTCGAACCACTCGGCGATCTCGGCGTGTCCCTCGTCCCGGGCCGTCTTGGCCATGCCGGGGTACATCTCGGTGTACTCGTAGGTCTCGCCGGCGACCGCCGCGGCCAGGTTCTTGTCGGTGCTCCCGATCGGCTTGTCGGTGGCCGGGTCGCCCGCCGGCTTCAGGTAGTCGAGGTGGCCGTGGGCGTGGCCGGTCTCGGCCTCGGCGGTGTCCCGGAACAGGCCGCCGACGTCCGGGTAGCCCTCGATGTCCGCCTGGCGGGCGAAGTAGAGGTAGCGGCGGTTCGCCTGGGACTCGCCGGCGAAGGCGGCCTTCAGGTTGTCGTGGGTCTTCGATCCCTTCAGATCGGCCATGAAATCTCCTCCTGGATCGGCGCCGGAGCGCATCGTCGGGGGCGCCGGGCTTCGGGCTCGCAAAGTACGTCATAGACTCCCGGAAGACCAGCGAGGAGAGAGCATGTCCGAGACGTCGGCCCCGCCCACACGCGTGGAGCGGGATTCCATGGGCGAGGTCCGGGTGCCGGCCGACGCCCTCTGGGGCGCCTCCACCCAGCGCGCCGTCGAGAACTTCCCGGTGAGCGGGCAGCCGCTGCCCCCCGCCTTCCTGCGGGCCCTGGGCTTCGTGAAGGAGGTGTCCGCGGCGACCAACCAGGAGCTCGGCGTGCTCGACCCGGAGCGTGCCGTGGCGATCCGCCAGGCCGCCCGGGAGATCGCCATGGGGGGCCACGTGGAGCAGTTCCCGGTCGACGTCTTCCAGACCGGCTCCGGAACCTCCACCAACATGAACGCCAACGAGGTGATCGCCCGGCGGGCCATGCAGCTGCTGGGCGACGGGTGCCCCGTGCATCCCAACGACCACGTGAACGCCAGCCAGTCGTCCAACGACGTCATCCCCACGGCACTCCACGTGGCCGCCCGCCGCGAGATCCACCGCCGGCTCCTCCCCGCACTGGCCGGGCTGCACGAGGCCCTGCTCGAGCGGGCGGGGGCCTTCGACGGCGTGGTGAAGCTGGGTCGGACCCATCTGATGGATGCGGTGCCCGTGCGGCTCGGCCAGGAGGTCCGGGGCTGGGCGCGGCAGGTGGAGCTCGGCGGGGCGCGGGTGGCGGCCGCGAGCGAGGAGCTGGCGGAGGTCCCCCTGGGCGGAACCGCCGTCGGCACCGGCCTGAACTGCCCGCCGGGCTTCGCGCGCCGGGCCGTGGATCGGCTGTGCCGGCGCACGGAGCTGCGCTTCCGGCGCGCCGGGGACCCCTTCGAGGCCCAGGGGGCGCGGGACGCCGCGGTCCAGGCCAGCGCCGCCCTCCGCACCCTGGCGATCTCCCTGGCGAAGATCGCCGGCGACGTACGGCTGCTGGGCTCCGGCCCCCGGGCCGGCCTCGCCGAGCTGCGGCTGCCTGCGGTCCAGCCGGGCTCGTCGATCATGCCCGGCAAGGTGAACCCGGTGATCTGCGAGTCGGTGATCCAGGTGGCCGCCCAGGTGGTCGGCAACGACGCCGCCATCGCCGTGGCGGGGCTGGGCGGGCAGCTCGAGCTGAACGCCAACGTCCCGCTCATCGCGCGCAACCTGCTGGAATCCATCGCGCTGCTCGCGAACGGGGCCCGGATCTTCGAGGCGCGCTGCATCCGCGGGCTCGCGGTGGACGCGGAGCGGGCGACCGCCCTGGCGGAGGGCAGCCTCGCCATGGCCACCCCCCTGGCGGCGGCGCTGGGCTACGACGCCGCGGCCGCCCTGGCCCACGAGGCCTTCGAGTCCGGACGCAGCGTGCGGGAGGTGGCCGTCGCCCGACAGGTGCTCGACGCCGCCGAGCTGGAGCGGCTGCTCGATCCGGCCCGGCTGGCCGGAGACGCCGAGCCGGAGTAGGACGCGGCCCAGGACGGGGGCCGGTGGTGAGCGGACCTGGTGAGCCCCGACGCGAGCCGGCGCTCAGCGGACCCGGCGGCTGGCCTGGCGCGCGCCGAGGAGGCGGTAGAGGTCCTGCGGGCGGAACGGCTTGGCGAGGAAGGGGGCGGGATCCCGGGGATCCAGCAGCCGGTCCCGCGCGTCGCGCTCCTCGAGGCCGCTGCTCAACACCACGTGGAGGTCGGGTCGCTCGCGGCGAATCCACCCCAGCAGCTCGGCCGTGGGGGATCCCCGCAGCACGAGGTCGAGCAGCACCACGCGGATGCTGCCGACCGGCGACCGCTCCAGCAGCCCGATCGCCGTCCGCGTGTCGCCGGCCTCCGCGACCCGCCAGCCCACGCGTCGGGCCATGCGGTCCACGCAGCGGCGGAGCAGGGCCTCGTCGTCGACGACGAGGAGGATCGGGATGAGGGTGTCCGGTGCGACGGGCGGGGGGGCGGCGGCGATCCGGGGCAGCGCGCGCATGGAGACCGCAAGCTAGCCAGCGACGATCCCCGTGCCATCGGGCGATCCTCCCTGGTGCCCGATGCGAAGCCCGATCGGAAGCAGGAGAAAGCCCCCCTTGCGGATCGCTGTCGGGCGTGTGCCAGCCGCCGCGCCGGATGCTGCTCGCCTCAGAGCGCGCCGCTCTCCCGCAGGCGGCGGCGGGCGTCCTCGTCGTATCCGAGCTCGGCGAGCAGCTCCTCGGTGTCGGCGCCGAGGGCGGGCGGGCCGCGACGGATCCCCGACGGCGTGCGCGAGAGCTTGGCCGCCGGGCCCACGAGGGGCGCGCGGGTGCCGTCCTCCAACGCCACCGGCTGGAGCATCTCCCGCGCCTCCACGTGGGGGTCCCGCGCGGCCTCCGCGTAGGTTCGGACCGGCGCCGCCGGAAGGCCGGCATTGCGGAAGATGGTGAGGACCTCGTCGCTGGTGCGGGCCGCCATCCAGGCGGCGACCAGGGCGTTCACCTCCTCGCGGTGCGCCACCCGGGCCGGGCCCGTGGCGTAGTCGGGATGCTCGGCGAGCTCGGGTCGGGCCAGCAGCTGGGCGAGCCGGCGCCAGTGGCTGTCGAGGAGGATGCCCGCCATCACGAAGCCGTCCTGGGTGCGGAAGGCCCGGGCCGGCGCGGCGACGCGGAAGTCGTTGCCCATGCGCGGCAGGGGGTCGCCCATGGCCGCGAGGGTGGGGTAGCCGGTGGACTGGAAGAGCAGGGCGTCGAGCAGGGAGACGTCCACGTGCTGTCCCTCCCCGGTCCGCGCGCGGTGGTTCAGGGCGGCCAGGGCCGCCAGGGCGCCGTGCAGGCCGCCGAGGTCGTCGGCCAGGAAGGTGGGCGACTTCACCGGCCCGCCCTCCGGGTCGCCGTTCAGGGAGAGGAACCCGCTGGCGGCCTGGGCCAGGGGGTCGTAGCCGGGCCGGTCTGCGTCGGGGCCCCACTGGCCCCAGCCCGTGATCGAGACGTAGATCACGCGCGGGTTCAGCCGGGCCACGTCCGCATAGCCCACCCCCCAGCCCTCCGCCGTGCCGGGGCGGAAGTTCTCCACCACGATGTCGGCGCCGCCCGCCAGCCGCAGGAAGACCTCCCGGGCGTCTGGGTGGTGCAGGTCGAGGCACAGGCTGCGCTTGTTGCGGTTCAGGGTCGCGTGCATGAACGAGACCGGCGGATCGGTGCCCGGCAGGAAGGGCGGCGAGCGACGCGCCACCTCGCCGTCGGGGTGCTCCACCTTGACCACGTCGGCGCCGAAGTCGGCGAGCAGGCAGCCGCACAGGGGGCCCGCCCAGGTGGTGGTCAGCTCCACCACCCGCACCCCCGCCAGCGCGCCGACGCCGTCCGTGCGCGCGCCGCGGTAGAACGTCTCCCGGTCCATCACCGGCGCCAGAACCCCCGCTGCAGCAGCACCAGCACCGTGAAGATCTCGAGCCGGCCCGCCACCATGCAGGCCGCCAGGGCGAGCTTCACGTAGCCCGGGAGGTGGGCGTAGTTGTCCGTCGGTCCCACCTCGCCGAGACCCGGGCCGATGTTGCTCACCGCGCTCACCGAGGCGGATACGCAGGTCACCAGGTCGTAGCCGGCGGTCGCGACCACGGCGGTGGCCGCGGCGACGAGCAGGATGTAGGCCACGAGGAAGGCGGTGGTCGCGTTCATCACCTCCGCACCCACCGGCCGCCCTCCGTACTTCACGTGCTGGATGGCGTGGGGGTGGATGCCCCGGTGCAGATTCGCCCGCAGGGCGCGCACCAGCAGCAGGGCGCGCAGGCTCTTGAAGCCGCCCGAGGTGGAGCCGGCCATCCCGCCCAGCACCATCAGCAGCACCAGCACCAGCTGGGTGAGCTCCGGCCAGCGCTCGAAGTCGACGCTGCCCAGGCCGGTCGTGGTGATGATGGACACCACCTGGAAGACGGCCTTGCGCAGGGGGCCGTCCGGGGTGTCGGCGGCGATGAGCCAGGCGAGCAGGCCCGACGCCACGGCGATGGTGAGCAGGAAGTAGCGGAGCTCCGCGTCGCGGAACGCCCGGCCTGCGCGGCCGGCGAGCACCTGGTAGTGGAGCACGAAGTTGATGCCGCCGAGCAGCATGAAGAAGCTCACGATCCACTCGACCCCGGCGTTCTGGAAGGCCGCGACGGAGGCGTCGCGGGTGGAGAACCCGCCCGTGGACAGGGTGCTGAAGGCGTGGCAGGCGGCGTCGAAGGCGTCGAGTCCTGCGAGCCAGAGGCCGGCGAAGGCGGCTCCGGTGAAGCCCGCGTAGATGAGCCAGAGTCGCCGCGCCGTCACCGAGATGCGCGGGGTGAGCTTGCTCGCCACCGGACCCGGCACCTCGGCCTTGAAGAGCTGCATGCCGCCGATCCCGAGCAGCGGCAGGATGGCCACGGCGAAGACGATGATGCCCATCCCGCCGAGCCACTGGCTGAGGGAGCGCCAGAGCAGCAGGCCCCGGGGTGCGTGGTCGAGACCGCTGAGCACGGTCGCTCCGGTGGTCGTGAAGCCGGAGACCGACTCGAACAGGGCGTCCACCGGCTGGAGCTGGTCCGTGAGCAGATAGGGCAGGGCCCCGAACAGCGACGCCAGCAGCCAGGCCCCGGTGACCACCACGAAGCCGTCCCGGGCGCGCAGGCGCCGATCCGGCGTGCGTCCCGACAGGCCCAGGGGCAGGCCGAACACCACGGCCACGCACGCGCTCGCGACGTAGGGGACGGCGGGCTCGCCGTAGAGCAGCGCGACGCTCGCGGGCAGCAGCTGGACGGCGCCCAGGCCCACCAGCAGCCAGCCGAGGATCTGCATGTCGAGGAGCGGGTTCATGCCTACGAGCCGGTCGCCTCCATCCCCCCGGCCCGGTGCGGGCAGCGGGCGGCGCAGTCGGGAGGAAGGGCATCGGGCCGCGTGCGGGAGAGGGAGCCTGGGCGGGCGCGGCAGCGAACGGCGCTAGGGAAGCACAGTGGAACCCGGGTGCAATGCCCGCGGCTCGCTCTCCGCTGCGGATTCCGCGGGGCCGCGCTCGCCGACGAAGGGGTCGTCGACCTCCAGCCCCAGCCGCCCCACGCCGCGGCGGAGTCGACCGGCCAGCCGGTCCACGAGGTCGTAGGCGCAGGGCACCACCAGCAGGGTGAGCGCGGTCGACACCGCCAGGCCGCCCACCACGCCGGCGGCGAGGCCCGTGAGGACGTTGGAGCCCCGGCCGAGTCCCAGGGCCAGGGGCGTCATGCCCAGCACCGTGGTGCCGGCGGTCATCAGGATCGGTCGCAGGCGCACCGCCGCGCCGAGGGCCAGCGCCTCCCGGCGGGCCAGGCCCCGCCGCCGCAGGCGGTTCACGTAGTCGAGCAGCACGATGGCGTTGTTCACGACGATCCCGGCCAGCATGATCACGCCCACGTAGGAAGGGACCGTGAGGTCGTGCTGGAACAGGGCGAGACCCAGATAGACACCCACCAGCGACAGGGGGAGGCTCAGCATGATCACGAAGGGCTGCGCGAGGGACTCGAAGAGCGCGGCCATGATCATGTAGATGAGCGCGATCGCGATGGCGAGGGACACGGCGAGCCCGCCGAAGGCCTCGGCGCGTCGCTCCTCCTCGCCGGAGAAGCGCCAGACGTAGCCGACCGGCAGGGGCACGTCCCGCATCCGCGCCTCGAGCTGGCGGGCGATGCTGTCGAGGGCCGCGCCCTTGTCGAGGTTGGCGTCCACCTCGACCATGCGGCGCTGGTCGATCCGCCGGATCTGGACCGGGCCCCGGTCCGCGTCGAGCCGGGCCAGCTCCCGCAGCGCCACCGGCGTGCCGCGGTCGTTGCGGATCACCAGCTCCCGCAGGTGGCGCAGGTCCGAGCGCTCCGAGGGCTTGTACTGCACCCGGATGTCCACCTCGTCGCCGGCATCCGTGAGCTGCCCCACCACGCGCCCGTCCATGGCGGTCTCCACCACCTCGGCGACCCGGCGCACGGTGAGGCCCTGGTCGGCGACCCGCACCCGGTCGATCTCCACCCGCAGCTCCGGCCGTCCCTGCTCCACGGAGGAGCGCACGTCCACGCTCCCGGGAACGGTCTCGAGCTGCTGCTTCAGGATGGTGCCGAGGACGGCCAGGCGGTCGGGATCCTCGCCGAGGACGTGGACCTGCACGGGCCGACCCGAGCCGGCGCCGCCGTAGCTCTGGATGCCGACCTCGGCGTCCGGCAGGTCGGCCAGCCGGCGCCGCAGGTCGGCCTGCACGTCCTTGCCGTGCCGCGCGCGATCCTCGCGGAGCGTCACCGCCACCACGACGCGCTCCCCGGCGCGGACCGCGGTGAAGACCGACGCCACGTCGGGATCCGCCTGGGCCAGCGCCTCGGCCCGGCGCGCGGCCCGGTCGAGCACCGGGAAGGCGGTGCCCTCGGCCAGCTTGAGGGTGAGCGCGAAGTTGTCGTGGTCGTTCTCGGGGAAGTAGCTCTTCGGGTGCAGCACGAGCCCCACCAGGGCCAGGGCGAAGACCGCGATCCCGCCGGCCAGGACGCCGGCGGCGCGCCGCTTGCGCGCCAGCAGGTGGAGCAGGAGCCCCCGCAGCCGGGCTGCCGGCGCGCTCAGCGCCTCCACCTCGGCCTCGACGCCCACGGACGCGGCGTCGTCGACGGCGGTCGGCGCCCGCAGGATCTTCGACGCCAGCATGGGAACGATCGTGACCGCCACCACGAGCGAGGTGATCAGTGAGAAGGAGACGGTGAGGGAGAGATCGGTGAAGACCTCCCGCGCGATGCCTTCGGTGAAGGTGATCGGCAGGAATACGGCCAGGGTCGTCAGGGTCGAGACCAGGATGGCGAGGGCGACCTCCGAGGAGCCCTCCACCGCCGCCCGCCGCGCCGTCTTCCCCAGGGCCAGGTGGCGGGCCACGTTCTCGATCACCACCACGGAGTTGTCCACCAGCATGCCGACACCCAGGGCCAGGCCGCCCAGGCTGATCACGTTCAGGGTCAGACCGGCGAACTTGATCAGGATGAAGGTGCTGATCACCGAGATCGGCATCGCGATGGAGACCACGAGCGTGGCGGGCGAGCTCCGCCAGAGCAGCCGCAGCAGCAGCAGCGCCAGGCCGATCACCGCGCCCGCCCCCAGGAGGCTCCCGAAGGTCCCCAGGCCGGCGGCGAGCCAGGCGGTGACGGGCCCCGACGCCAGCAGGCCCGCGCCGAGCAGGGCGATCCCGCCGAAGGCCCGCCAGCGTCGGTTCGACAGGAAGGGCCACAGCACCAGGATGGCGAAGAAGGCCCCCCAGAGGGCGTTGTCCTGCACGTCGACGATGGACTTGCGGATGTAGGGGGCCGTGTCGAAGGCCACGCCGATCTCGAGCTGGGGGAACTCGCCGCCCAGGGTGGCGACCCGCTGCTTCACGGCGTCGCTCACGGCCACCACGTTGCCGTCGGTCTCCTTGATGACCGCGAGCTCGACCGTGGGCAGGCCGTTGAAGCGGGAGAGGGAGCGCACCTCCCGGTGCGTGTCCAGGACCTCGGCCACGTCGCCGATCCGGATCCGGGCACCCTCCTCGAAGCGGATGGTGGCGTCCCGGATGTCGTCGAGGCTCCGGAACTTGCCCACGGTGCGCACCAGGAACTCGTCTCGCCCGCGGTCGATGCGCCCGCCGGGGTTGTTCAGGTTGGCGCTCCGCAGGGCGGCGCTGACCTCGCCGAGCGCCACGCGGTAGGCGTCGAGGGCGGCGGGCAGCACGTTCACCTGCACCTCCCGTTCGAGCCCGCCGTAGACGTCGGTGGTGGCCACGCCGTCGATGCTCTCGAAGCGGGGCTTGAGCAGGTCCTCCGCCAGGCGCCGGACCTCCGAGAGCGGGAGCGTGGGCGAGGAGATCGCCAGCCGGATGGCCTCGTCCTCGCCGCCGAAGTTCATGCGCGAGATCAGCGGGTCGTCGATCTCGTCGGGCAGGGCCGCGCGGATGGCGTCGAGCTTCTCGCGCACGTCGACGCGCAGGCGGTCCGTGTCCGCCCCCCAGGTGAACTCCACCATCACGAAGGAGCTGCCCTCGCGGGTCACCGAGCGGATCCGTTTGACGTCCTCGACCGCCGCCACGGCCCGCTCGATGGGCCGGGTGACCCGCTCCTCGACCTCCTGCGGCGCGACCCCCTCGTAGGTGGTCTGCACGCTGATCATCGGGAACTCGAGCTGGGGGAACATCTCGATCGGCAGGCCGAACACGGAGATCACGCCGAGGGTCACCGCGATCACGACCATCATCGCGATCGAAACGGGGTGCCGGACGCTGAACTCGGTGGGGCTCACGACGCCTGGTCGGGAACGCCCGGGTCGACGATCCGGACCTCGGTGCCCTCGCGCACGCTGCTCTTGCCCTCGACCACCACCCGATCGCCGTCCTCGAGTCCCGAGGCGATGGCCGCCTGGTTGCCCGCGATGAAGTGGGTGCGCACGCCCCGCAGGCGCGCGGTCTCCCGCTCGTCCACCACGTAGACGCCGAAGGTGTCGCCCAGGTCGACCAGGGCGTCGGCCGGCACCACCAGGGCGTTCTCGGCCACGTCCCGGACCGCCTCGAGTCGGGCGAACATGCCGGGCTTCAGGGCGCCGTCGGGATTCGGGACCCGGAGCCGGATGAGCTGGGTGAAGGCCACCGGGTCGAGGCTCGGCGCCTCGTACTCGACGCGGCCCTCGAACTCGCGCTCGGGAAAGGCATCCACCCGGATGGGTACGGCCTCGGCCGAGCGCGCCACCCGGGGCGCCTCCTTCTCGGAGACGTGCACCTCGAGCTGGAGCGGGTCGGTCTGGATCAGCGTGAAGATGGGCCCCCCCGCGCCGCCGGCCTCTGCGCCCGACGGCGTCACCAGGTCGCCCACCGAGTAGCGGCGCTCCTGGAGCACCCCGGCGATGGGGGCCGTGATGCGCGCGTCGGCCAGGCGCTGGCGGGCGAGGTCGCGGCCGGCCCGGGCCGTGAGCCGGTCCGCCTCGGCGATCTGGGCCTCCGCCTCCGCCCCGTCGAGGCTGGCCCGCGAGCTGATCTTGCGCTCGAACAGCTCCCGGACGCGCTTGCGCTTGCGCTCCGCCTCGTCGCGTCGGGCCCGGGTCTGGGCCAGCGCCGCCTCCGCGCGCTGCAGCTCCAGGGCCAGCTCCGTGGTGTCGAGCTCCACGAGCTGCTGGCCGACCTCGACCCGCTCCCCCTCCAGGGCGTGGAAGCGCACGATCCGGCCCGAAAGCTTGGGACGGACCTCCACCACCTCGGCCGCCCGCAGCCGTCCCGACAGCTGGACCCGGTTCACCAGGTCGGTCCGCACCACCGGCT
Source organism: uncultured Spirochaetales bacterium (assembly GCA_964442285.1). Lineage (GTDB taxonomy): Bacteria > Myxococcota_A > UBA9160 > UBA9160 > JAFDET01 > CAYTZH01. The sequence goes on from CAYTZH010000026.1 coordinate 49,163, forward strand.
CGACCCGGACCGGCACCCGCGCGTCCTGGGTGGAGGCGCCGCTGTCGACGCCGCCGCAGCCGCTGGCGCCAGCGAGCAGGAGCGCCAGACCGACCCCGAGCCCGACCCGCCTCATCGTCCCCGCTCCGCAACGGCGACGCCGTGGAGATAGAGGTCGAGGAGGGCCTCCACGTCCTCGTCGGCGGGCAGGGGCTCCCCGCGCAGGAGCCGCTCGGCGACCAGCGCCGAGACGCTGAAGAGCAGCTGCCGCGCGGCGCGCACGGGATCGACCGGGCGCAGGGCGCCGCGGGCGATCCCCGCGGACACGATCTCGGCGACGAACTCGAGGTAGGCCCCGTGGGCGTCCCGGGCGACGGCCTGGGCCGAGGGGCGTACCCGCGCGTCGACCACCGCCTGGAAGAAGGCGTGCTGCTCCCGCGCGTGCTCGATGCTGGCGCGGACGATGGCCTTCAGCTGCCCGACCGCGTCGTCCGCCGTCGAAGCCGCCTGGCGACTGCGCTCCACCAGGGCCGCGCGGTCCTGCTCGAACGCCTGCGCCAGCAGCATCTCCTTGCTCTCGAAGTAGAGGTAGAGGGTGCCCTTGGCCACGCCGGCGGCCTGGGCGATCCGCTCCATGGAGGCCTCGGCGTAGCCGACCTCGCTCATCACCTGGCGCGCTGCGGCCAGGATGGCGTCGGTGCGGAAGTCCTTCAGGACCTCTTCGCGGGTCCGGACGCGAGCCCCCTCGGACACGTTCCCCCCCCGGGCGGCAGCCCGGGAGAAGACCGGGGCTGACTGTAGGGTCATCTACCTGACCGATGCGATCATTCCGCTGACCGGCCGGTCACCAAAACCTAGCAGTCCGGCCGATGCCGGCAAACAGCCGCAAATGTGGTTCAGATCCAGGCGCTTTGGAGTGGAGAGCTCGCGCGGCGTCTCAGACCGGGACCAGGCCGCCCCGGACGCTCGCCGCCTCGTCGCTGGCGAGCCAGCGGATCACCGAGGCGATCTGCGCCGGCGTCGTCCACGCCGAGGGGTCCGCGTCGGGCATGGCGCGCCGGTTGGCCGGCGTATCGATGGTGGTCGGCACCACGGCGTTGATGCGGATCGCCGAGCCCTCGACCTCCCGCTGCAGCGTCTGGGTCAGCACGGCCACCGAAGCCTTCGACGCCGCGTAGGCGGCGAGCGCAGCGGGCCGCGCGTCGGCGGCCGCCGAGGCCACGTTCACCACCACCCCGCGCCCGCGCTCGCGGAGCCCGGGCAGGGCCGCGCGGCACAGGGCCGCGGCGGTGCGCACGTTGATCCGATACATGGCGTCCCAGGTCTCGAGATCGGTCTCCCAGACCGGTGTGCCCCCGGCAAAGCCGCCGGCGGCGTTCACCAGCACGTCCAGCGGCTCGACGGCCTTCACCGCGGTCGCGGCGCCCGCCGCCTCGGCGATGTCCGCCTCGAGCAGCACCAGCCGACCCGAGGCGAGAGCCTCGGCCTGGTCCGCCTCCAGCGCGCGGGCCTCCGCCTCCACGATCCACGGCGCGATGACGCGGTCGCCCGACTCGAGGAAGGCCGAGGCCACCGCCCGTCCCAGGGCTCCGGTTCCGCCGCTCACCAGCACGTTGCGTCCCGACATGGCGGCGAGCCTACCGCAGATCCGGCCCGCCCCCGGGCGGCTTCCCGGGTGGCGCGTCGGTGGGCGCGTCGGTGGGTGCGTCGGTGGGCGCGTCGGTGGGTGCGCCGGTGGGTGCGCCGGTGGGCGCGTCGAGCAGGGCCAACGCCCGCTCCGCCAGGCGCCGGGCGACCGGGTCCGGCTCCTCCCGCCGGGCCTGCGCCAGCCGGCGCCGCACCGCGGCCGGCGGATCCAGCAGCCCGGCCAGGGCCGTGAGCGCGGCTCGCCGGGTCTCCCGCTCCGGATCCCGGGAGGCCTCCACCAGCGCGGCCGCCGCCTCCGGAACGTCCGGCGCCAGCTCCCGCAGGCAGGCCACCGCCATGGGCCGCAGGCCGGGACGCTCGTCGCTGCGCACCAGCCCCAGGACGATGGGCAGCACCTCGTGGTGGAGGCGGCCGGTCGTCACGAGCAGGCGCGCGGCCTCCCAGCGCACGTCGGGGTCGTCGGCCTCGAGGGCGCCGAGGATCGCCGGCAGCAGCGCCGGCCCCGGGGGCTCGAGCTGCGCCTGGGTCCAGGCGGCCCAGAAGCGCGCGCGGGGGTCGTCGCTGCGCAGGGAGGTCCGGACCCGGCCCGGCACGTCGGCGTGGCGGTCGCGGCGGCCGATGCGGGCCAGGGCGCGCGCGGCCTCCCGGCCCACGCGGGTCTCGGCATCGCCCAGGGCGGCCGCGAGCGGGTCCAGCAGCAGGGTGCCGGCCGGGTCGTCGCCGGCCTCGCGGCAGGCCGTGCGACGCACGCGCGGATCGGGACTGGCCAGCCGCTCGGCGAGGCTCACGTGAGGCGCCAGCGGGCGTCGAGGGGCTCGCCGTCGCCCTCGCGGGCGGCCTGGCCCTCGCGCTCGAGCTTCAGGAGGTGCGAGGTCACCGACAGGGCTGCCGCCCCGTGGAGGGCTTCGGGCACGTCGGTGTAGACGTGCTTCACCACCGCCGCCACCGCGCAGGCCCCGAGCGCCGCGAGGGCGTCGAGGATCTGCCGCTCCCGTTCCAGCCGGTGGTCGAGGTACGCCTGGAGCTTGGCCATCCCGTCGGCGATGCAGGGGCCGTGGGCGGGGTAGATGCGGCCCGGCCGCTCGCGCTGCAGGCGCTCCAGGCTGGCCATGTAGTCCAGCAGGTCGCCGCCGCGGGAGGGGATCACCGTGGTGCCCACGCCGAGCACGTTGTCGCCGGAGAAGACGGCGCTCTCCTCCTCGAGGACGAAGCAGAGGTGGTCCGTGGCGTGTCCGGGGGTGTGGAGGGCGCGGAGGGTGGCGCCCTCGGTGGTGATCACGTCGCCGTCGGAGAGGGTCTCGAAGGCCATGCTGTCGCCGTCCATGCCGTCGGCGCTGAGCTTCGAGACCCGGAGCGGGCCGAAACGCTCGCGGATCGCGGCCACGCCGCCCAGGTGGTCCACGTGGCCGTGGGTGAGCACGATCTCCTGGAGCCCGTCGCAGCCGGCCCGTTGCAGCGCCTCCTCGAGGATCGGCAGGTAGGCCTCCACGCCCTGGCCGGTGTCGAGCAGGATGCGGCGTCGGCCCGTCCCGACCAGGTAGGTGTTGGTGCCCGGACCGGTGAAGAGGCTCGGATTCTGGCCCAACGCCACCGTCACGCGCTCGGACCAGACGGCCACGTCCGGCATCCGCAGTCCGATCATGGTGTTGGCTGCTTTCGGCACGGCTGCTCCCCGCCTACTCCCCGCCCACGGTCATGCGGCGCACCCGCAGGCTCGGCGTGGCCACCCGGCCCAGCCAGAGCAGGTCGTCGGCCACCGCGTCGACGTCGCGCAGGACGTCGCCCAGGTTCCCCGCGATGGTGATCTCCTCCACGGGATGGGAGATCCGACCGCCCTCGATCCAGAGCCCGGCCGCGCCCCGGGAGAGGTCGCCGGTGACGGGGTTGAAGCCCTGGCCGAAGAGATAGGTGACGAGCAGGCCGCGGGGGGTGTCGGCGACGAGCTCGTCCAGGCTCGACGAGCCGGGCTCGAGCCAGAGGTTGGTGGGAGCGGCACCGGGACCGCTGCCGACGCCCCGGGCGGCGTTGCCCGTGGACGGCAGTCCGAGCTTGCGGCCCGCGTAGGTGTCGAGAATCCACGAGGCGAGCCGCCCCTGCTCCACGACGAGGTTGCGGCGGGTCGCGAGGCCCTCGCCGTCGAAGGGCTTGCTGCCCAGGCCCGCCGGCCGGCGGCCGTCGTCGACGATCGTCACCTGCTCGCTGCCGATGGGCTCGCCCATGCGCTTGGCCAGGAAGCTCGTGCCGCGGTAGACGGCGTAGCCGCTCACACAGCCCACCAGGTGCCCCAGCAGGCTGCGGGCGACGCTGGCCTCGAAGATCACCGGCACCTCGCAGGTGGCGATGCGACGGGCGCCGAGCCGGCGCAGGGCGCGCTCCGCGGCGCGGCGTCCCACCGCGGCCGGGTCATCGAGGGCGGACCAGTGGCGGGCGGCGCTCATCCACCAGTCCGTCTGCATGGCGCCGTCCTGGGCCACGACCGGCATGCAGGAGACGCCGTGGGAGGTGGCCTCGTAGCCGCCGAGGAAGCCGGCCGAGTTGCCGTAGGTGACGCGGCTGCGGGCCGAGTCGACCTCGGCCCCCTCGGAGTTCACCACCCGGGGGTCCGTCTCGCGAGCCGCGGCCTCGGCCGCGCGCGCGGCGTCGATGCGCGCCTCCAGCGAGACGGCGTCGCCCGGCGGATCGGCGAGGTCGAGGTTCGGGAGCGCCTCGGAGAAGTCGCCCTCGGGCAGGCCGGCCGTGGGGTCCGGTGCGGTGGCACGGGCGAGGGCCACGGTCTCGTCGGCCATGCGCTCCACCGCCTCCGGCGAGAGGTCGCTGGTGGAGGTGACGGCGGTCGAGCGCCCCTTCGCGCCGGAGATCAGCACCCGGATCCCCAGGGCGCGCTCCTGCGCCTGCTTGACGAAGTCCACCTCGTCGGCGCGGACGCGGACTTCGGTGGACGTGCTCTCGACGAGCAGGGCGTCCGCCTGGTGGGCGCCGCCGTTCCGGGCGCGGCCCAGCGCGCGCTCCACCACGGCCCGCGGGTCCTCGGCGCTCATCCCTCGGTGCCGCCCACGGTGATCTGGTCCACGCGGATCGTGGGCAGGCCCACGCCCACCGGGACGGTCTGCCCGTCCTTGCCGCAGGTTCCGATGCCCTCGTCCAGGGCGAGGTCGGCGCCGATCCGGGAGACCCGCGTGAGCACGTCGGGCCCGTTGCCCACCAGCGACGCCCCCTTCACCGGGGCGCCGATGCGGCCGTTCTCGATCTTGTAGGCCTCGTTGGCGGAGAACACGAACTTGCCGCTGGTGATGTCCACCTGGCCGCCGGCGAACGAGACCGCGTAGAGGCCGCGGTCCACCGAGCGCACGATCTCCTCCGGGTCCTCCTCTCCGGCCAGCATGAACGTGTTGGTCATCCGCGGCATGGGCAGGTGGGCGTAGCTCTCGCGCCGGCCGTTGCCGGTGGGCTCCATGCCCATCAGCCGGGCGTTGAGGCGGTCCTGGAGGAAGCTCGTGAGGATGCCGTCCTCGATCAGCACGTTGCGGCGGGTGGGGGTGCCCTCGTCGTCGACGTTGAGGGAGCCGCGCCGGCCCGGCAGGGTGCCGTCGTCGACCACGGTGACGCCCGGCGCCGCCACCCGCCGGCCGAGCCGGTCGCTGAAGGCCGAGGTGCCCTTGCGGTTGAAGTCGCCCTCGAGCCCGTGGCCCACCGCTTCGTGCAGCAGCACGCCCGGCCAGCCGGGACCGAGCACCACGTCCAGGGTGCCGGCGGGACAGGGCTCGGCCTCGAGCTGCAGCAGCGCCACCCGGACCGCCTCCTCCACCCGCCGCTTCCACTGCCCGGGCTCCATCAGGCGCGCCAGCTCGAAGCGCCCGCCCGCGCCCTCGTAGCTGGCCTCCCGGCGCCCGGTCCTCGGGTCCGCGGCGACGACCTGGACGTTGAGCCGGACCAGGGGCTGGACGTCGCCCACGAGGGTGCCGTCGCTGGCGGCGACCATCACGTGCCGCTGCTGGGTGAGCACGCTCGCCATGACCTGGTCGACCCGGGGGTCGAGGCTGCGGGCGTACGCGTCGATGGCGCCGAGCAGGTCGACCTTCTCGCCGGTGGGGACGTCGGTGGGCGCCGTCGCCACGGGATAGAGGTCGCGCGCCGGCGCGGGCACGCCGCCCAGCGCCACCGGGCCGGCGCTCCCGCTGTGCTCGGAGACCGCCCGGGCGCTGCCGGCCGCGAGGCGCATGCTCTCCACGGTGATGTCGTCGGAGTGGGCGTAGCCCTGGCGCGATCCCGACTGCACGCGCACGCCGACGCCCTGGTCGAGGTGCCGGTCCCCGGACTTGACAAGGCCCTCCTCGAGGGAGACCGAGTCTCGCGTCGTGTACTCGAAGAACAGGTCGGCGTGCTCCGCGCGGCGCTCTAGGGCCGCGTCCAGGGCATCGCCCAGGCTCTGCTCGTCGACCCCGAAGCGATCGCGGAAGAAGCCGACGGCCGAAGCGCTCATGATCCCTCCTCCCGATCCGACTGCTCCACGTGCGCGGCTCCCTCTCCGACGTCGGCGAGGGGGCGCCCCTGGATCCGGCCCGGCAGGTCGGCGAGCGTAGCAATCCCCCCGGCGTCGACCGGGACGAGGCCCGCGGCGCGGGCACCGGCCAGGTCCTCCTGCGGGCGGTCGCCGACGTAGGCGCACGCCCCGGCCTCGACGCCGAGCCGCGCGAGGGCGAGGCGGAAGATCGCCGGGTCGGGCTTCGCGGGGCCCGCGTCCGCGGCCAGGACGACCACGTCCAGGAGCGCGCCCAGCCCGTGGCCCTCCAGGATTCCCGGCAGCCGGCCGTCGAAGTTGGAGACGACCCCCGTGCGCAGGCCCCGCCGGCGGAGACCCGCGAGCGCCTCCCGCACCCCCGGGCGCAGCCGCCAGGCCCGGGCCGCGGCGTAATGGTCCCAGAGAGTCTCGAAGCAGGCGTCGACGTCCGGGAGCAGGCAATCGCTGTCGGCGGCCCGGAAGACCTCGCGGACCCGCTCTCGCCACCAGTCGCGCTCCCGCGCGGGTCGCTCCGGGAACGGGACCTCCGGGAAGGCCATCGCCGGGGCGCGGGCCAGCACGCGCGCGAAGGCGTCGCCCAGGCGCCAGGCGGAGAGCGCCACCCCCTGGACGGCGGCCGCCCGGGCGTAGGTCTCGCCTACGGGCTCGGCCGGATCGATCAGAGTCCCCGCCGCGTCGAAGAGCACCGCTCGGAGCGGGCGCCGGTCCGCCACCTCCAGAACGTACCCGACGCCGCCCCCTCGCGGCGGACCCCGGGGACGCGCCCCCGCGGCGGACCCGGGGACGCGCCCCCGCGGCGGACCCGGGGACGCGCGATGTGGTAGGAAACGGGCCGTGTTCCCGGTGGATCCGGCGGCGCTCGGCTGCGTGCTGATGGCGGCGGCGGCGAGCCTCGGTGCGGTGCTCGCGGCCCGGCGCGAGCACTGGTCGTGGGCCGTCGCGCTGGCGGTGCTGGCGGCGGCGGCGCTCCACGGCAACCTCGTCTGGCACCACTGGCTCTCGCCCTGGGACGAGCGCGCCCACGCGCTGGTGGCGCGCAACCTGTTGGACCACCCGCTGCTGCCGACCCTCGTGGAGTGGCCCCTCGAGGACGCGCCGCCCGAGAAGTGGCTCCACACCCGGATCTGGCTGCACAAGCCCCCGTTCGCGCTCTGGCTCATGGCCGGCGCGATGTCGCTTCTCGGTGTCGGCGAGGTGGCGCTGCGGGTGCCGAGCTGGCTGCTCGGCAGCCTCTCCCCGGCGCTCACCTGGGGCGTGGCGCGGCGCTTCCTCGACCGGCCCAGCGCCCTGGCCGCCGCGCTCTTCCACGTCTGGCACGGGCGCAGCGGCGAGGTCATCGGCGGGCTGCGCACCACGGACCACGTGGATGCCGTGTTCTGGCCGCTGGCCTGGGGGGGTGTGCTCGCCGCCCTGGTGGCGGCCGACGCGGCCGGGGCCGGGCAGCGGCGGCGCACGGTGGTGGCGACCGCCGCCACGGGAGGCCTGCTGGGCCTGGCGTTCCTGACCAAGGACGCGCCCGCGCTGGTGATCGCCGGCGTGTTCGGGCTGCGCCTGCTCCAGACGACCCCCGCGTGGGGGGCGCGCCTGGGACTGCCCCTGGCCAGCCTGGCCCTGGCCGCGCTGCCCGTGGCGGCCTGGCGGCTCTACACGGCCAGCGCCTTCCCCGAGGCCGCGGCGGCCGCCGCCGCACGCGCCTGGCTGCGCTGGCGGATGCCGGTCGAGGGACACGGCGGTCCCTGGTGGTACCACCTGGACCGCGTGCCCACCGACTTCGGCTGGGGCACCGCGCTGGCGCTGGCGGCCTTCGGCGGCGTGGCGCTCTGGCGGCGGCGGGACTGGCTGCCCCTGGTCGGCTGGTGGGTCGCCGTGTACGGCGCGTTCGCGGCGGCCGCCACCAAGCTCGAGGGCTACGTCTTCCTGGCCGCTCCGGTGGCCTTCTGCGCCTGTGGCTGGCTGGTGGTCTCGGGCTGGCGCGCGGCCGCGTCGCTGCGCGCGCGGCCGGGGCCCCGAGCCGCGGCGCTCGCCGCCGCAGCGTTCCTGGTGGTCGCGACCTACGCGCCCCAGGCGCTCGAGTCGCAGCGCATCACCAACCCGCGCCCCCGGCGCATGGTCTGGGCGGAGGAGCTGCGCCACCTGGCGCGGGAGGTGGAAGGTCTGCCGCCGGGCCGCTGGGTCGTGCTCAACGTGGCCACGCCGGTGGAGGCCATGTTCTACGGGCGCTTCACCGCCGAAGGCGGCCGGCCCCTGCGCAAGGACCTCCGCAACGCCGAGGCCCGCGGCCTGCGCGTGGCGGTGTATGGCGACCCGGGAGATCCGGAGCTGGCCTGGCTGCGCGAGCGGGGGATCCCCTTCCTGACGCCCGACCCGCGGGTGGACGAGGAGCGGCGCCTGGCGGCGCTGCTGGCCTCGCTGGGGGAGGGACGGGTGGCCGTCTTCGGCGCCCGCGACCCGACCCAGCTCGAGGCCTACCTGGATCAGCGTCAGCTCCGGGTCGACGTGAGCCCCACGCTCCCCGCCGCCGACGATCGCTTCACCCGCAAGGCGCTGCGACGCGGCGCCCGCGGTGTGCTCCTGGTGGGGCGCCGACCGCCGCCCCGCGCCGCCCTGGAGGCCTTCCCCGGCCTCCAGCTCTTCGAGGCGCCGGGTCTCGCGCTCGAGCCGCCGGGCGGCGCACGCTGAGCCCATCTCAAGGCGCTCTCGGCGCGGGCCGATGTTCTCGAGATGGAGGTGCTCCTCGGCGCAGGCATGATCTTCATGCTTGGCGTGGACCTGGTCGTCGGGGTTCGCCTGCTGCTGCTGGCCCGCCGCACCCGGGCCCTTCCCGAGCTCGCCTTCGGCAGCGCCTTCGTCCTGCTCGGCGCCGTGGGGTACCCGCTGGCCACCGCGGCCCGGCGTATCGCCGTCGACGCACCCGGCCTGGGCGGCTCCTTGCTGCTCGCGGCCCTCGCCGCCCAGAACCTGGCCTGCGGCGCCATCTATCTGGCGAACGTCCGGGTGTTCCGCCCCGCGGCGGCCGGCGCGCGGATCGGATCCGCCCTGGCCTGGAGCGCGCTCGTGCTCTCGTGGGGGGGCCAGGCCTGGACCGGCCAGGCAGACGGCGGCGTGGCCTACACGATCGGCTTGACCGCGCGCGGGGGGGCCTTCGTCTGGGGCGCCGTCGAATCACTGGGCTACTACCGACGCCTGCGTCGCCGCCTGGCTCTCGGACTCGCGGATCCCCTGGTGACCGACCGCTTCCGGCTCTGGGGCATTGCCAACGCGGCGATCGCCGCGGCCTTCCTGGTCTTCCTGGCGGGACGCGTGGTGACCGCGGGCGGTCCGCAGCCTCCGCTCGTGATGCTGCTGACCTCGGCCGTCGGCGTCGTCGCCGGGGCCACGATCTGGCTGGCCTTCGTGCCGCCGGCGGCCTACGCGCGCCGCGTCAGGGCTTCCTTCCAGGCCCGCTGACTTCGGGCTTTCGCCCGGAGGCGATGAAGGTCGCGGGGAGGTCGCGGCCGCGGCCGGGCGGGTCCGAGCGCTCGATGCGCAGGGCGTCGAGGCCCGCGCGGTCGAGCCAGCCGACCACGTCGTCGATCGGGAAGCCCAGCCACTGCACACCGAGCTCCTCGCGCATCCAGTCCCGGTCGTGCTGCTCGAAGTCCACCACCACCACCAGGCCCCCTGGCTTCACCACCCGCGCCATCTCCGCGAGGGCGTCGGAGGGCGACGCCAGGTAGTGGAGCACCATGTGCGCGAAGGCCGCATCGACCGTGTCCGTCTCCAGCGGGAGGTCGGCCGCATCTCCGCGGCGCAGCTCCACGCCCGGGATCCCGGCGCCCTCGAGCTTGGCGCGCGCGGCGTCGAGCATGTTCGGCGAGCGGTCGATGGCGACCACCTCCAGCCCGAGCCGGGCCAGCTCCAGGGCGAGCACCCCCGTGCCCGTGCCCACGTCGCAGACCCGCAGGCCCGGCGGCACCAGGCGCGAGATCGCCCGCGCCCGCAGCGCCTCGTCGTTGAAGACCTTGCGCAGGGCGTCCCACTCGGGGCCCAGGCTGTCGAACCAGCTCTCGGTGCGGGCGGCCCGGACCGACAGCACCCGCGCCAGCTCGGCGAGGTCGCGCTCGCCCACGGGCTCGCGCGCCCACTCCCGACGAGCGAGCTGCCAGGCGTCCAGCCACAGCGCGTCCTCGGGAACGGGGAAGCGGTAGTACACCCAGGTGCCGTCCCGGCGGTCGCGCAGCAGCCCCGCGTCGCGCAGGATGGCCAGGTGCCGCGACACGCTCGACTGGGCCATGTCGAGCACCTGGGTCAGCTCCTGGACCGCGAGCTCCTCGCGTTCGAGCAGGGCGAGCAGACGGACGCGGGTGGAGTCGGCAAGGGTCTTGAAGACCCGCTGCAGGGTATCGGCGCCCACGCGGATCAGCGTACCTGGGGTCGCCCCACGGTGCCGCCGACCCGGGCCTGGGTGGCGCCGTTGCGGTCGAGCCTCACCCCGAGCCCCTGGATCATCGGGCGGAAGCTCGGCTCCCGCACCTCGATGCGCAGGGCCAGGTCGAGGGGCGCGCGGTCGAAGATCGGGCTGGCGCCGACGGTGCCCTCGCCGCTCACGCTGAGCATCGGCCCTTCGAGGCTGAAGCGTTCGATCCGGACCCGGGGGTCCGTGCCGAGCTCCACGTCGGCCTGGAGCTCGGCGAAGGGCAGGGCGAGGGGCATGCCGGGCAGCCCCAGGGAGCCGTCGACCGCGAACAGGTCGAGGCGGCCCTCGGGTCCGGCGTCGCCGAACTCGATGTCCACGTCGCCGGTGACGACGCCGTCGAGCTGGAGCTGGCCGAGCAGGTCGCGGAGCGGGAGCTGCGCCAGTGCGAGGTCCGCCACGTCGCCGTCGAAGCCGGGGGCGTCGCCGAGGGTCGCGGTGCCCTTCACCCGGCCGAGCTCGTCGCCCGACACATCCAGGGCCACGGCCGGATCGCCGGTGAGCCAGCCGAGCGACCAGGCCGGACGCAGGCGTGCCCGGTCGAGCCGGAGCGCGCCCCCGTCGCGCAGGTGCGCCACCACGGTCCTGGCGCGCAGCCCCGGACCGAGCAGCGAGGGCGCGGGCTCCAGGGCGCCGATCTCCACCCGCGCGCCGGTGGCGTTGCCCACCTGCACCGCCAGCTGATCCCGCAGCCGGTCGTAGGGGAAGCCCATGTACACGAAGAAGACGACGAGCAGCAGCCCCACGACCGGCGTCCCGATCCACAGGAGCGGTCGCGGCAGGGGGCCCGGGTCGCCGGCCAGTCCGCTCACGACGTCGGCTCGAAGGCGGAGACCGTGAAGGTCACGTCGAGGAACTCGGGCTTGTCCTTGCGGGTGCGCAGCCGCAGGCTCTTCACCGAGAGCTGCTGGTCCGCGGACTCGACCTCGTGCAGGTAGCGGATCGCCTGGGCGAGGTTCACCTGCTTCAGGACCACCTCCACCTTCGTCTCCCGGTAGCGCTCGCTGGTGGCGCCGGCCTGGGGCTCCATCCGCTCCACCTGGACGGCGGTCCGCTGGGCGATGGACTCGAGGAGGGTGAAGATGTTGCCGCGCGGGCCCGAGTCGATGCGGCGCTCGATCCGGGAGAGCCGCCCGTTGACCTCGTCGAACTCCTGGCGCAGACGGAGCATGGCCTCGCGCTCGTTCTCGGCGACCTTCACCTCCCGCGCGGCCCGCTCCCGGGCGCCCAGCAGCGGCTGCACCACCAGGACGAACAGCAGGGCTACCGTGATCGCGGCGCCGGCGGCCATCAGGCTCAGGCGCTCCCGGGGCGAGAGCCCGTCGAGGAGGGTGCGCAGCCGGTTCAGGAGCTCGTTCATGCGCCCCCCTGGGTCGCGAGGCTGATGGTCACGCTGAAGCGGATGCTCTTGCTCTTGGGATCGCGCTGGCTCTCGCTGATCTGGATCTGGGAGAACGGCGCGTAGTCCTCGAGCGCCTTCTTGAGCTGGTCCACGGCCTGGAAGCTCCGGCTCCGGCCGCGCAGGCGCACCACCTGGCGATCGATCGCGAGCTCCTCGAAGGCCACGTCGAGGCTCTCGGGAACGCGCGACGAGATCTCCGTCAGCACGTCCAGCGCCGAGAGGTTCCCCCGGTAGACGCCGAGGAAGTCGGCGCGGCCCTGGGCGCCGTCGACCGCGGCGCGCATGGCGCCGAAGGCGTTGCTCGGCGTGGGGCGGCCGGGGAAGGCCTCGCCGTAGAGCCGGGCGACCTCCCCGCGAACGGCGTCCGCCCGGCGCGACTGCAGCACGATCGAGGTCCCCGCGACCACACCGGCGAGCAGCAGCGCCACGAGCGCCAGGACGCCGGTCCAGGCCCACTCGCGCCCGATTTCGCCCAGGTCGAAGCGCACCGCGAACTCGTCCTTGCGGAAGTTGGTGCGGGTGCGGGCCCGGAGGGTGCCCCGCAGCGCCAGGGCGGCGGCCGGGCCGAAGAGCGCCGGGTCGCCGCCCGCCACGAAGGCCTCGCCGGACGGCCCCGGCGGGCCGCCGGCCCGCTTCACGGGCAGGCCCAGGCGCTCGCCGAGCCAGGCCTCGATCCCGGGCAGGTGGGCGCCGCCGCCGACGAGCACCACCCCGTCCAGGCGCCCGGCCCCCTGGGCCGCGAGCGCGGGCTCGAACGCGCCCAGGCTGCGGACCAGCTCCCGCAGCAGGCGGTCGATCACGGCCTCGGCCGACTCCGCGCGCCGGCCGAAGACCCCCTGCTCGCACTTGTGGGCCTCCGCCGTGGCCAGGGTGGTGCCGAGGTCGCGGGCCAGCGCCTCGGTGAGCATGCGACCGCCGATGGGGAAGGCGCGGGCGGCCAGGGGCCGGCCGTCGCTGCAGACGCAGACCGTCGTCTTGCGGTGGCCGAGGTCGATCAGCGCCTGGGCGCCGGAGAGCTCCAGCCAGCCCGCCAGGGCCCCGAGCAGCGGGCCCTCGGCCTCGATGATCCGCGGCGCCACGCCCGCCTCGGCCGTGAGCGAGATCAGCTCGCCGACGGCCGAGCGCCCCACCACCGCTGCGAGCACCTCGGCGCGCTGCCGATCGCCTCCGAGCAGCTCCCAGTCGATGAGGTAGTCGTCGGTCTCGAACGGCAGCTCGTCCTCGACGGCGAGCGGCACCGCCTGCTCCAGCCGGCGGCGGTCGCGGAAGGGGAACTCCAGGCGGCGGCGGGTGAGGCGGTCCGAGGGCACGGCGCACACCACCGCGTCCGTGGGGAGCTTGTGGGCCTGGAGCATCTCCAGCAGCCGCTCGCCCAGGGACCGGGAATCGGCCGGGTCGTCCACCAGGATCTGGGCGAGGCCGCCGACCTCCATCCCGTTCACGGTCTGGCGCAGCTCCACCGCCTTGACGCGGTGGCTGCCCACGTCGAGCCCGAGCGCACGCCTGACGACGATGGCCATGGTCTCCTCACCGCACCCGCCACGACAGTAACCGAGGCGCTGTGGCGTCGCTGCGGTCGATCACCGCCTCGACCGTCCGGCGCACGCCCTTGACCTCGGCCCGGGCCCGGATCTCGAAGACGTCGGAGGTGTAGTCCAGGGGCGGGAAGGTCTGGTTCGGCACGGCGTCGAGGATGCTGCGGCAGTCGGGCGCGCTGGCGGACTCGGCGCACCAGAGGCCGCCGTCCTCCCGGTGGCGAAGGAGGTCGCCCACCATGCGCTCGTCCGCGAAGCGGAAGTCCGGCAGCAGGCCGTAGACGAGCACCGAGAGAACCCAGGCCGGCGCCGTGTTGGGATTGATCCCCTCGCCCCCGACGTAGGGGAAGACGGTGACGTAGGGGCGCAGGGCGTCGACGATCGCCGGCTCGAAGCCCCGCACCAGGCCGAGCTCGTCCACCGAGAGCAGGGGGCGGTTCTCGGCCCGGTACGGCGGGTCCTGCTGCTGGTACCAGTCGTCCTCGAAGCCGCCGCGCAGGCCCGTGTTGTCGGCGTCCACGAAGTCGATCAGGTTGCGGGCGAGCTCGTCCGGGTCCGCCACCTCCAGCTCGGGCGGCAGGGTCGCCTCCTCCATGGCGCGCCGGATCAGCGCGGCGAGGACCAGCTCCCCGACCTCCTCCCGCAGGCTCCCCTCCGAGAAGAAGGCATTCAGGTTCAGACGGGCGCCGGCGTCCTGGATCTCGACGCGCAGCTCGGCGTCCTCGGCGCTGGCCAGGTCTACCGCGGCCAGGCGCGCCCAGGCGTCGTAGGGGCTCTCGATCTCGAGCTGGGCCTGCGTCTCGCGCAGGCGATCCTCGAGCAGGACCGCCGTGGCCAGCCGGATGCCGCCGCGGGCCAGGGCCTCCGCCCGCGCCGCGGCGTCCCGATTCTCCACGATCGTGGCGTCGATCATCACGCGCCGGGCGAAGGCGGTGACCGAGGTGATCAGCAGGAAGGTGAAGACCATCACCAGGGCCAGCGCGACCCCCTGCTGACGGCGCTCGCGGCGCGACGTGTCGAGGTCGGCCGTCATTGGCAGTTGGCGGGGACCGTGAGGCCGAAGGAGCCCACCGGCAGGGAGCCGTTCACCTGACCGGCGGCGATGGCCGCCTCGACAGCCGGTACCCACGAGGCGTTGGGGTTGCGGCTGATGCAGTCCCGGATCGTGACAACCTGGTTCGGCCGGTCCGGGTCGGGGTCCGAGTCGTTCACCGGATCTTCGTCGTCGGGGATGCCGTCGTTGTCGTCGTCGGGGTCCGTGCTGTCGGGCTCGCCGTCGCCGTCGGAGTCGACGTCGGCGGCGAGGTCGCCCTCCGCCAGCAAGAGCTCCAGGTCGAGCGCCGACACGGGGATCAGCACCTGGCGCCGCACCGGGGGCGGGGGCTCGGGGGCCAGCTCGGGATCCGCGTCCGGGTCCGGGGCCCAGGCCAGCTGCAGGTCGGCGCCCCGCGGCAGCTGGCTGGCGTCCAGGGTCGAGGAGTTCCACTCCTCCTTCCAGGCGCCGTCTTGCGTGAGCCAGCGCACGGCGAACAGGTCCACGCCCTCGGCCAGCACCCGGGCGCCGTCCTCCTCGAGCACCGGGATGTCGAGCTCCAGGGACTCGGGCGCGCGCCAGGGCTGGCTCCAGCGCACCAGGTCGCGGCGGTCGCCGTCGTCGCGCAGGGCGTAGGTCACCAGCAGCAGGTCCGACTCGCCCACGACGGCGCCCCGCGGCCGGTGGTTGCGGGTCACGAAGCGCAGGTGGTCGGAGCCGGGACCGTCCCCGCGCCGCTCGCCCAGGAAGACCCAGGGGTGGTCCAGGGGATCGACCCCGGCGGGCGTCGCCACGAGGACGCTTCCCTCCAGGTCGCGGGCGATGCGGTCCACCACGGTCACCCCCCGGCGCACCTCGCGCACCCGCTCGGTGGCCGCGGCGCTCTGGCGGGAGAGGTCGATGTAGAAGTTGATCGTGGTGGCGACCACCATGCCGAGCAGCAGCATGACGGCCAGCATCTCCACCAGCGTGAACGCGGCGCGCCGCCTCATCGGTCCACCCCCGTGCCCAGGGCGTTCCCGGCGCCGGGGTTCGCCCCTGCGGCGGCGTCGTCGGGCGCGAGCCCCGAGAGCAGCGACTGGGCGGAGGCGACGTCGAAGAGCACCGTCTCGCGCAGGATCTCCTCGGTGCCGGCGGTCTCCTCCCAGCGCACCCGCACCGTCACGCGGCGCACCGGTGGGAGCGCGCCGCCCCGCAGGGTCTCGGGGAACAGGGTCTGGCCGTCGGGGATCGACGCGCGGGCCTCGGAACGGAACAGCTCGGGCAGGCGGTCGTCCGGCCCCGGCTCGGGCAGCGCGAGCTCGAAGCCCGTGGTCTCGATCTCGACGGCGTAGCCGTCCTGCTCGCGCTCCTCGATCCCGGGCTCCGGCGCCGTGCCCCCGATCTCGGCGGTGGCCTCGACCTCCGCGAGCACGGCGTCGGCCACCAGGGAGGCCTCCAGGCGCCGGTCCGCCAGGCCCTCTCGCGCCAGCAGCTCGATGTTCGAGCGGGCGAGGGTGGTGAAGACGATGCCGATCACGGCGACCGCCGCGAGCACCTCGAAGAGGGTGAGGCCGCTCCTACGCATCTTCCACCTCGACGGCGTCGACGAGGGCGCGGACCACCAGCACCAGGGCGTAGCCCCCGACCTCCTCGACGCGGATGCGCGCCGGCTCGGCGCTGCCGTCGAAGGCGAACTCGAGCGGGTAGAGGCCGCGCTCCACCGTGGTGTAGCCGAGCTCGACGCCCCGGAAGAAGGACCCGTTGCGGAGCGCCTGGCTCGCGCCGAACGCCGAGGGCAGCCGCTCCCAGTCCGCATTCGGCCCCGGCGGCGGCGAGAGGTCCACGCCGCCGCGCCCGAAGGCGTCCTCCGGCGCCGCGTCCGCCTCGGCCTCCTGCTGGAGCTGCCACTCCACCCACCAGCGCCCGCCCTCGAGGTCGAGCTGCACCCGATGGGGGATGCCGGTCATGACGGTGCGCTGGCGCGCCAGCTCGATCCCGCCCGCCAGGTCCCGGGCGTCCTCCCGCACCCGCGCCGACGCCGTGACCCCGAGGCTCGGCAGCACGAGGGTCGAGGCCACGCCGAGGATCACGATCACGGCGAGCAGCTCGAGCAGGGTGAAGCCGGCGCGCCTCGTCACGGCGTCCTAGCCCTGCTCGCCGCCGCTCCAGTTGCCGACGTCGGCGTCGTTGTCGGCGCCGCCGGGCTGGCCGTCGGCACCGAAGGACCAGAGGTCGAAGGTGTGGGGATTCGCCTGGCCCGGCCGCAGGTACTGGTAGGGGTTGTCCCAGGGGTCGAGGGGGACCTCGCCGCCCTGGAGGTAGCCCTCGGGCCGCCAGCGCTTGGGGACCGGCTCGATGGTGGGCTGCTGCACCAGCGCCTGCAGGCCCTGCTCGGTGCTCGGGTAGCGCGCATTGTCGAGCCGGTAGAACTCGAGGGCGCTCTCCAGCTGCTTGATCTGGGTGCGGGCCGTGTTGACCCGGGCCGTGTCGACCTGGCCGAAGATCGCCACGCCGACGATGCCGCCGAGCAGGCCGATGATCAGCACCACCGCCATGATCTCGATGAGCGTGAATCCGGCGCCGCGGCGCCAGGGGTTGTTCTCCATCGCAGGGGCCTCCTTCACGAGAGCGAGCTGGTGACCTCGAGCAGGGGCACGAGGGTCGCCAGGATGATGACCAGGACGATTCCGACCATGATCAGGATCAGCAGGGGCTCGAGCAGGGCGGTGAAGCGCTGGACGGCGGTCTCCACCTGCTCGTCGTAGCTCTCGGCGACCTTGGCCAGCATGGCCTCCAGCTCGCCGCTCTGCTCGCCCACCTCCACCATGTGGGTGACGAGCGGCGGGAACTGGCCGCTGGCGCGCAGCGGCGCCGCCAGGGCGGCGCCCTCCGTGACGCTCTCGCGGGCGTGCTCGATGGCGCGGGCGAGCACGCCGTTGTTGGTGACCCGGGCCGAGATGTCCAGGGCGCGGGTGATCGGCAGCCCGCCGGCCAGCAGCGTGGAGAGCGTGCGGGTGAAGCGGGAGAGGGCGATCTGGCGCAGGGTGTGCCCGAGCACCGGGATCCGCAGGGTGAGGCGGTCGTAGACGTCGCGGCCCGCCTCGGTGCGCACGTAGGCCCGCAGCAGCAGGAAGAGCACGAGGCCGCCCCCGCCGAAGGCCCACCAGTAGTCCCGGCCCAGGTTGGCGCCGCCGATGATCACCTGGGTGTAGAGCGGGAGCTCCGCGTTCAGGCTGGCGAGGAGCTCCGTGATCTGGGGCAGCACGAAGGTCACCAGGGCGGCGACCACCAGCAGGGCGAAGCCGAGCATGAAGAGCGGGTAGGCCAGGATCGAGATCACCTTGCCCCGCAGCCGCTCCTGGCTCTCCAGATAGTCGGCCAGGCGCGCCAGCACCTGCTCCAGGGCGCCGCCCGCCTCGCCGGCGCGCACCATGCCGCAGTAGAGGTCCGAGAAGGGTCCCGCCTGGGCCATGGCGTCGGCCAGGGCCGCGCCCTCGTTCACGCGGTCGCGCACGCCGCCGAGCACCGACTTGAGCTTGTCGTTCTCCACCTGCTCCGAGACCGCCCCGATGGCCGACACCAGGGGCACGCCCGCTCCCACCAGGGTCGCGAGCTGGCGGGTGGCCAGGGCCAGGTCGGCCCCCGGGATGCGCCGGAGGCTCGGCAGCGTGATCGACATGGACAGGCCGCGGCCGGAGACGCCGGCCCCGCTGCCGCTCTTGGCGGGGCCGCCCTCGGAGACCTCCGTGGGGACGATGCCGTCGCGGCGCAGCTTCTGGCGGGCCGCCCGCAGGTTCTCCGCGTCGACGTGGCCGCGCATGGCGCGGCCGCCGACGCCCACCCCCTTGTACGCGTAGACCGGCACGAGGTCGCCTAGATCTGGGCCACCGCGCCCTCTTCCTCGGTGGCGCGGAGCACCTCGGCGATCGAGGTGACGCCCCGGAGCACCTTGCGGGCGCCGTCGGCACGCAGGGTCCCCATGCCCTTCTCGATGGCCTTGCGCTTGACGCTCTTGGCGTCGGTGGTCGTACTCACCATGGCGCGGATCTCGTCGTCGATGAGCATGAGCTCGAAGATCCCGATGCGGCCCCGGTAGCCGGTGTTGTTGCAGCGGGCGCAGCCCACGGGCTGGTAGACCGTCACCGGCTTGTGGGCGCGGACGCCGATCTCCGCCAGCTCCTCGGCGGTGGGCGTGTGGGCCTCGCGGCAGTCCTGGCACAGGACCCGGATCAGGCGCTGGGCCAGCACCGCCGAGAGCGACGAGGCCACCAGGAAGGGCTCGACGCCCATGTCCACCAGCCGCGTGATGGCGCTCGGGGCGTCGTTGGTGTGGAGCGTCGAGAAGACCAGGTGGCCGGTCAGCGAGGCCTGGATGGCGATCTCGGCGGTCTCCAGGTCGCGGATCTCGCCCACCA
>CAYTZH010000027.1:0-59714 GCA_964442285.1 uncultured Spirochaetales bacterium
GGATCCGAGCCGCCTCCTCATGACCTGCGGGGAATGCCCCACCCGACATTTCTACCTTGCAGAGGGCCCGACATCTCTATCTGGCGTTGACAAAAATTGGAGAGGGGTGTTGGAGCGGCGTGGTAAAAAGCCCCCCCCTTGGGGACATCGGGCGTTTTTCGGGCGGGTCGCAATCCCTTCGGGATATGATCCCCGGCCCGAGCGCCGATACGCCTGGGTGGGCCCGGCCCGAGGCCGGCGTTCAGGAGCAGCCGAGAACGATGCCGCGGATCCTGCTGATCAAGCCGTACCAGCCCGTCCAGTCCTGGCTGTCGGCGCCGCCCCTGGGACTCCTCTACCTCACGTCGTCCCTGCGCCAGCGTTTCGGCGCGGACGTGAATGTGCGGGTCTTCGACATGAAGTCCCGGAAGCTGCCCCCCGAGGCGCTCCGCACGACACTGAAGGAGTTCGCGCCCGACGTGGTCGGCGTCTCGGCGCTCAACTACGAGTCCGCGGCGGCCCAGCGCATCGCAGAGATCACCAAGGAGCACAACGAGAAGACGGTCACCGCGCTCGGCGGCCCGTTCGCCCACCATCGCAGCGAGGAGCTCCTGGGCCGGACGCGCTTCGATTGGACCTTCGACGGCTCGGCGGAGCGCGCCTTCGGCGACGCGATCGAGCGCACCTTCGGTGGCGGTGATCTCGGCACCGACATCCGCGGCCTGTCCTACCGCAGCGCCGACGGCATCCACCTCTCGCCCGGCGAAGACGTGATCACCGATCTGGACGCCCTGCCGTTCCCTGCCTGGGACGAGGTGGACTTCGACCGCTATGCGAAGCAGCCGAACATGATGGCCGCGCTCAAGGCGCGGCGCTACGCGCCCATCTTCACCTCGCGCGGCTGCCCCTACCTCTGCAACTACTGCCACGACCTGTTCACGAAGAAGTTCGTCCACCGCTCCGCGGAAAGCGTGCTCGCCGAGATCGAGCTGCTGCACGAGCGCTACGGGGTGGACGAGTTCCAGATCGTCGACGACATCTTCAACCTGCACAAGCCGCGGCTGCGCCAGATCATGGGCGAGGTGGCACGGCGCTGGCCCGGCAAGCTGCACTTCACCTTCCCCAACGGCGTCCGCGCCGACATCCTCGGCGAGCCCGAGCTCGACGCGCTTCGTGAGGCCGGCACCTACGGCATGTGCATCGCGATCGAGACCGTGACGCCCCGCCTCCAGGATCTGGTCGAGAAGCACCTCAAGCTCGACCGGGCCGAGAAGGCGATCGAGGGCGCCGCCCGTCGCGGCATGATGGTCACCGGGTTCTTCATGCTGGGCTTCCCCACCGAGACGCGCGAGGAGATGGAGGCCACGGTGCAGTTCGCGCTGCGCAGCCAGCTCACCCTGGCCTGGTTCTTCAACGTGGTGCCTCAGCCCGAGACGCCGCTGTACGCCCTGGCTTCGCGGGAGGCGCCCCAGGCGCTGCGCGAAACCACCAACGCGGAGGAGCGCGGCGAGGGCTTCCGCAGCTCGAACACGTTCTACGAGCGCGCCTACGGCTTCCCGCTCGGCCGCTTCATCCAGCAGACCTACCGGCGCTTCTACCTGCGCCCCTCGCAGCTCACGCGGATGGCGCGCCGCATCCCCCACAAGACCTGGGGGGAGGGCGTGAAGCGCCTCGTGACGAACGTCATCGCCAACGAGGCCGCCTGAATCACGCTCCGCGCTGGGATCCCAGAACCCGCCGGGGCGCGCTCAGGACTCCGGGGGGACCGGTGGCGCCGGGGCCAGGGCCGCCTCGCGCAGGCGGGCGCTGACGTGGGGGGCGAGCTGGGTGTCCGGCGCCTCGGCCTGAATGCGGTTCCAGAGTGCGAGCCCGCGCTCGCGATCGCCGGCCTCGAGCCAGACCCAGGCCGCCTGGGCCAGCGCCTCGTAACGGAGCGGATAGCCGGCCACGTCACCGGCGACCTCGTACGCCTCGCCGGCCTCGCGCCAGCGGCCCAGGTCCTCGTACTGGCCCGCGACCCGCTGCAGCAGCAGCGCCCGGGCCGGCGCGTCCGCGTCCGCCCCCTCGGCAGCCGCGCGCCAGGTGGCGATGGCGGCCTCGGGGTCGCCCAGGGCCGCCTGGATCGAGCCGAGCTCCAGGCGCGCCAGCGCGCTCGCGGGCTGCCCGTCGTGCTCGTCGGCCACCGCCTGGAACTTCGCCGCGTACTCCTCGCGGACGGCCCGCGCCGTCTCGGGGTTGGCGGGCTCGGGGATCTCGGCGGCCATCGGCGATGCGCCCATGGCGGTCCGGAACTCCCCCCGGATCTGTTCCAGGGCCCAGGCGGCCTCCTCGGCGCGGTTCTGGCTCACGTGGCGGCTGAAGCCCACCCCCGCGGCGACGGCGAGGACCAGCCCGAGGGTGCCGAGCACCGGGAGCGGGTTCGCCGCGACCCAGGAGCCCAGGCGGTCGCCGAGGCTCTCGAGGTCCTCCAGCGTGGCAGCGGTCGGGTTTTGCTCGATCCTGCGGGCCAAGGTGGAACCTCCGGACACCTCCCAGACGGCGGCGGAGTGTATCGGAGCGCGGTCGAAAAACGAGCCGCGCCCGCCCGCCCTCAGCCGTGGCGGGACTTGAGGCGAAGGCGCAGGGGGACGCCCTGCAGGGAGAACGTCTCCCGCAAACGGTTCTCGAGGAATCGCCGGTAGCCAGGCCGCACAGCAGCGGGATCCGTGCAGAAGAGCACGAAGGTCGGCGGCCCCACCCCCGTCTGGGTGGCGTAGAAGAAGCGGATCGGGCGCTTCGAGGTGCCGCGTTGGCCCATGGCCGGCTCGTGGGCGGCGGTCGCGCGCTCGAGCCAACGGTTGAGCTCGGCGGTCGGGATGGTGCGGCGCGCCGCGGCGGAGAGCGCCTCCACCGCGGGCAGGATCCGCTCGGTGCGCAGGCCGGTCCGGGCCGAGACGCTCAGCACCGGGGGCTCCGGCATGAAGCGCAGGCGTCGGTCGATCTCCTCCAGCACCCGCCGGGGCTGGCCCGGGTCCTCGGGGTCGAGCCGGTCCCACTTGTTGGCCAGGACGACGGCGGGCCGTCCCCGCTCCCGGACCAGCCCGGCCACCCGGGCGTCCTGATCGGTGAAGCCCTCGGAGGCATCGACCACCACGAGCGCCACGTCGGCGCGCTCGAGGGCGCGCAGCGCCATGAACGCGCTGCCCCGCTCCGCGCCGGTCGCCCTCCGGCCCGGTCGCCGCAGCCCCGCGGTGTCGACCAGGACGTAGCGGCGGCCGTCGCGCTCGAAGGCAGTGTCGATGGCGTCGCGGGTGGTGCCCGGCTCGTCCGCCACCACCACGCGGTCGGTCCCGAGCAGGCGGTTCACCAGGGAGCTCTTGCCGACGTTCGGGCGCCCCACCACCGCGATGCGGATGCCCTCCGGCTCGGCGGGCGCCGCGGCCTCCTCGGCGGGGAGCCGCTCCACCAGCGCTTCGAGCACCTCCCAGGCGTGGGTCCCGTGGGCGGCGGAGACGCCCTCGACGGCGGCGAGGCCGAGGGCGTGGAACTCGAGCACCCGCTCGGCGTGACGCGGGTGGTCGATCTTGTTGACGGCGAGGGCCAGCGGCCGGTCCGTGCGGCGGAGCTCACCCGCGAGCCGCTCGTCCTCCGGAAGCAGGCCGGCCCGCCCGTCCACCACGAAGAGGACGGCGTCGGCCTCGGCCACCGCGGCGCGCGCCTGCGCCTGCACGGCGGCCGGCAGGCCCTCCTCGGCGGCGGGATCGAGACCCGCCGTGTCCACGAGGACGATCTCGCGCCCGCCCACCTCCACGTCCGCGGTGATCCGGTCGCGGGTCAGCCCGGGCGTGTCCTCGACGAGGGCCCGCCCTCCCCCGGCAAAGCGGTTGAACAGGGTGGACTTGCCCACGTTGGGCCGTCCGACGATCGCGACGATGGGACGGGTCGAAGCCCTCATGCCTGCGCCCCGGGACGGCGGGCCGGCAGGGTATCGCGCCCTCCCCGCCCTTCCATCCGCAACAACGATTCCAACGCGGCGATCCGGCGCCAGTTTGCTTGACAAATGGGCCTTCGCCTCTCTAGGCTGACTCCGGGCTGGGTGTGCGCCCACGAATCCAGCTCAAGGGTGAGCCCGGTCGGCCCGCTACGCACGCCAGGTGCGCCTTCTCGGTGCGTGCGTCGGGGGCCGGGTCAACAAGGGGGATCTGCCGTGCCGTTCATCCGTTCGTTCTCGCTCCGCAAGTCTGCCGCCGTGCTGGCCCTGACCGGCCTGCTGCTCGCGCCCGGTACGGCGTTCGCCACGCCCGATACCCTGAAGCGGGGCTTCGGCAACTTCATCCAGGGCCCGATCGACATGGCCATGTCGCCGATCACCGCGGGCTTCGTGCTCTACAAGAACCTCACCAACATCGAAGACACGCTGGCCGTGCAGATCTTCTACGCGGCGCCGGGCTACATCTGGCTCACCAGCCTGTTCACCTTCGCGTCGGTGCTGCGCACGGTGTCGGGCGTGCTCGAGATCCCGCCGGGCCTGGTGCTGCTCTTCAGCGACGCGGACATGGACCCGATCTTCGACCCCTCCGATCGCGGCGAGGCGTTGCTCGACTACCCGACCCTCGTCTTCGACTTCAAGGTCGGAGTGGACTACACCGCCGCGCCCTTCTAGGCCCTCGCCTCCAGGAATCGCTCAGCGGCCTTCGCGATGGCGGTCGCGTCGCCCGGGTGCATCCAGGTGACGTCCGAGACCCGGCGCAGCCAGGTGCGCTGGCGCCGCGCGAACTGCCGCGTGTCCCGAGCCATCGCCTCCAGGGCGTGGGCCAGGGTGTCGGCGCCGTCGACGACCGGCTGCATGTGGCGGTACCCGATCGCCTGCATGCTGCGCAGCTCGGGCCCGTAGCCCCGCGCGCGCAGCGAGCGCACCTCCTGCAGGAGCCCCGCCTCGATCATGCCCCGGCAGCGGGCGTCGATGCGCGCGTCCAGCTCCCGGACGCCGGGGTCCAGCGCCAGGTGGAGCACCGCGTAGGGGCACGGCGTCCGCGCCTCGGCGCGCACCGCGGAGGCGGGGCGCCCCGTGCGCTCGATGATCTCCAGGGCGCGCACCACCCGCCGCAGGTCCCGGGGATGGACGCGGCCCGCGGTCTCGGGGTCGCACTTCTCCAGGCGGCGGTGCAGGCGCAGCGGGTCGCCCGCCGCCTCCGCCTCCGCCTGCTCGGCCTCGAGCCGGGCGCGGAGCGCGGGATCGGCGCGGCCGCCCTCCTCCACCAGGCCCTCGAGGAACGCCCGGATGTAGAGCCCCGTCCCGCCGACCAGGAGGACCGGTCGTCCCCGCCCGTGGATCTCCGCCGCCGCCGCCCGGGCCTCGGCCGCGTAGCGACCGGCGCTGTAGGTCGCGTCGGGCGTCACCACGTCGAACAGGTGATGCGGCCGACGCGCCCGCTCCTCGAGGCTCGGCTTGGCGGTCCCGATGTCGAGGTAGCGGTAGACCTGCATCGAGTCGGCATTCACGATCTCGCCGTCGAAGCGCTCGGCGAGCGCCAGCCCGGCGGCGGACTTGCCGCTGGCGGTCGGGCCCGTCACGACGATCACGGGAGCATCCATGGCGGCTGAGGCTAGCCGCGTCCGCCGCGCGGGTCAGCGGCGGCCGACCCTGCGGGTCAGCGGCGGCCGAAGCGGCGGGTCAGCGGCGGCCGAAGCGGCGCTCGATCTCGGCGCGCTCCAGGGGCACCACCACGGGACGGCCGTGGGGGCAGGTGGGCGACCAGGGGATCGCGTCGAGGGCGGCGAGCAGGGCCTCCTGCTCGGGTCGCGAAAGCACCTGCCCGGCGCGCCGCGCGGCGTGGCAGGCCAGGCCCGCGAAGATGCGATCCGCCGGGGTCAGCACCCGGGTGGCCGAGGGCGTGGCCGCGAGCGACGCATCGCTCCCCCGGAGCTCGTCCGCGAGGCTGCGCACCAGGGACACGGGGTCGTGGTCGGCCAGCAGCGCGGGCACCGCGCGCACGACCACTGCGCCTTCGCCGAAGGGCTCGAGCTCGAAGCCCAGGCGGAGGGCGGTCTCCCGACCCTCCGCGATCGCCGCGGCCGCCTCCGCCTCGAGCTCGACGGTCATCGGGATGAGCAGCGCCTGGCGCTCGACGCCGCCGGCGAGCCAGGTGGCGCGAAGCTGCTCGTAGAGCACCCGCTCGTGAGCCGCGTGCTGGTCCACCAGCAGCAGCCTGTCCTTGCCCTCCACCACGAAGTAGGTGGCCAGGGCCTGTCCGAGGAGCCGCAGGTCGCCGAAGCGGAATGCGGCCTCCGCCGGCGGTGCCTCGGCGACTCCCGTCGCCCCGCCCGCTCCCGCGGCTGCGGGAAGGCGCGGGCCCGGCGCGGCGCCGGCGAAGAGCCAGTCGCCCGGGCCCGCGGCCTCTCGCGGCGCGGGCGCTCCCGCCGCTCCGCGTTGGGCCCAGGGCGCCCTGGCGGAGGCCGCCCGTGCGGGCTCCGGGGCGCCGCCCAGCCAACGCCGCTGGCCGAGCGCCTCGCGCAGGGCGCCCGTCACCAGGCGGTGGAGGCCGCGGGGATCCTCGAAGCGCACCTCCCACTTGGCCGGGTGCACGTTCACGTCTACGACCTCGGGGGGCACCTCGACCTGGAGGACCGCGCTCGGGAAGCGTCCGCGGGGGAGGACGTCGCGGTAGACGTCGAGCACCGCGTGGCGCAGCAGCCGATCCCGCACCGGCCGGCCGTTCACGTACAGGTAGAGGCCCGCCGCCGTGCCCCGGTGGTGGTCGGGGCCCGAGGCGAAGCCGTGCACCCGCAGCGGGCCGGCCTCCAGGCCCACCGGCACCAGCGCGGCGGCGACGTCCTCGGCGAGGACCGCCGCCACCCGCGCCAGGGGGTCGGCGGTCGCCGGCCAAGCCCAGGCGGGTCGGTCGTCTCGTTGCACGTCGAAGTGGACCGCCGGCAGCGCCAGGGCCGCGCGCGCCAGCCAGTCGGCGCAGTGTCCCCACTCGGTGGTGGCGGTCTTCAGGAACTTGCGACGCGCCGGCACGTGGGCAAAGAGGTCGGCGACCTCGATCCGGGTCCCCTCGCGTCCGGCCGCCGCGCGCTCGTCGACGACACGCCCCCCGTCGAGGCGGATCTCCACGCCTTCGCTCCGACCCCGGGCCTGGGAGCGCAGGCGCAGGCGCGCGACCGAGGCGATCGCGGGCAGCGCTTCGCCGCGGAACCCGAAGGTGCCGATGCGCCGGAGGTCGTCGCGGTGGGACAGCTTGCTGGTCGCGTGGCGCTGCAGGGCCAGGCGCGCCTCGTCGGGCAGCATGCCGCAGCCGTCGTCGCTGACTGCGATCAGTGTCGCGCCGCCGTCCCGGATCTCCACGCGGAGGCGCGCGGCGCCCGCGTCCAGGGCGTTCTCCACCAGCTCCTTGACCACCGAGGCCGGGCGCTCCACCACCTCACCGGCGGCGATCTGGTCGACCAGGGTGGCGTCGAGCACCCGGATGCGCGGGCGGTCCCCCACGGGAGGCTCGGGCCGAGAGGCACACACTGGGGGTGAAGAGCCTCCAACGGGCCGAGGGTTTTCCTGTGAAGCCGGCAAAAATTCCACCAGAACGCCCTCCATGCGCCAGAGTAGTCGCAATTCGGTTGACAATCACCCTGATTTCCCAATAGTTTTGAGCACCGGGTGTGTAGGGGGGCTTTGGCACCATGGGCGCGATGGACGAGACGCGAGAGCACAGTCGGATCGGGACGACCACCGCCACCAACGTCGGCGAATCCCGCCGTATCGGGCGTCGGCGGAGCGATCGCGTGGTGGGCGCGTCGGCGTCCCTGCAACGCGCGATCGATCAGGCCACGGCGGCCGCCCGCTCGGACCTGCTGGTGGTGATCCGCGGGCCGTCGGGCGTCGGGCGCTCGCACCTGGCCCGTTCGATCCACGCCTGGGGCGAGCGCAACGGCAGCGCCTTCGTCGAGCGCGCCTGCGCCGCGCTGCCCGAGGCGCTGCAGCTCCGGGAGATCTTCGGCTGCGGTCCGGGCGTCCACGCCCTCGTGCCCGGCGAGTACGATGGCGCCTGCGCGCAGGCGGCCGGCGGCACCCTGCTCCTGACCGACGCCGAGCAGCTGCGCAGCGACGTCCGCGAGGCGGTCATCGAGGCCCTCGCCCAGGGCACCTACCACCGCGAGGGCGAGAGCGCGCGGATGCCGCTGCGCGCCCGCATCATCGCCACCACCGCGAGCGAGGAGAGCCCCTTCGGAGACCTCCCCCACCACGCGATCCGGCTCGCTCCGCTGGTCGAGCGACCCGAGGATGTGTTGCCGCTGGCCGCGCACTTCCTCGCCACCTTCGCCGAGGAGGCGGGCGTGAGCGGCGTGGGCTTCACGGAGGACGCGCGCAGCGGACTGCTGAACGAGAGCTGGGCGGGCAACGTGCGCGAGCTGCGCGAACGGGTGCGCCTGGCGATCCGGCTGGCCGAGGGCGGGGCCATCACGGCCGAGTCTCTGATGCTGAGCCACGACGGGACGGACGTGCCCTCGTTCAAGGAGGCCAAGCGCGCGTTCGAGACGCGCTACGTGCAGGGGCTCCTGCGGCGCTGCGGCGGCAACATCAGCCGCGCCGCCCGGCTGGCCAAGAAGGACCGCAAGGACTTCTACGACGTCATCCGGCGCACGGGCGTCGATCCCTCCGCCTTCCGGGGCTAGCGCCGGCGACGCTATCCTGGGCCCATGGCATCCGTGCGCGTGGCCGTGGTCCAGATGACGTCGGTGGACGACGTCCCCACCAACCTGAGCGCGGCGGCGGCGTCCCTGGCGGAGGCCGCCGAGGCCGGCGCCCAGCTGGCGGCCCTGCCCGAGAACTTCGCCTACCTGCGCCGCGAGGGGCTGCCGGTGCCGTGCGCCCAGGGCCTGGACGGCGAGATCGTGGGCTTCCTGCGCGAGCAGGCCCGCCGCCACGGCTTCTGGCTCCTGGGCGGCACCTTCGCCGAGATCGGTCCGGACGGGCGCGTCCACAACACCTCCGTGGCGGTGGCCCCGGACGGCACGACGAAGGCGGTCTACCGCAAGCTCCACCTGTTCGACGTCGACCTGCGCGACGAAGGCGGACAGGCCTACACCGAGTCCGCCACGGTGGCGCCCGGCGAGGAGATCGTCGTGGCGGACACGCCCTTCGGCGCGGTCGGGCTCTCCGTCTGCTACGACGTCCGCTTCCCCGAGCTCTACCGGGCCCACGTGGACCGGGGCGCGCGCTTCCTGGCGGTGCCGGCGGCGTTCGCCCCGGAGACCGGTCGCGCCCACTGGTCGCTGCTGCTGCGGGCGCGCGCCGTCGAGAACCAGGCGTTCGTCCTGGCCGCCGCCCAGTGCGGTCGCCACAACCCGCAGCGCGCGAGCCACGGGCAGTCGCTGGTGGTCGATCCCTGGGGACGGGTGCTGGCGGAGGCGAAGGACGTGCCGACGGTGCTGGTGGCCGACTGCGACCTGGACGAGCTGGCGCGGGTGCGGCGGCGACTGCCGGCGCTGGCCCACCGGCGGCTGGCGCTGGACGTCAGGCCGCGCTGAAGCGGAACAGGGTCTGGCCGATCAGGACCTCGTCGCCGTCGGAGAGCGCCTCGGAGCGCACGCGCTTGCCGTTGACCTTGGTTCCGTTGGTCGACTGCAGGTCCTCGATGCTGAAGGCGCCGGTGGCCGGATCGAACTCGATGATGGCGTGCTCGCGGCTGATGCCCTCGTCGAGGAGCGTGATGTCGGTCGTCGGGTTGCGGCCGATGACCGTGGGCTCGCTGCCGAGCTCGTAGGTCATCCCTTCGAAGCCCCCGTTCTGGATCGTGAGCACCGCACGCGGCACGCCACCACCCGGCATGGGTGTCCCCCTCCCCCGAACCCGGGGGTCCGTGGGGCTCATCGGCGAGCGCCCCGCGCGCCTTGAGATCAGCTGGCGATGAAGCGCCGGAGCGGCGGCCCGGCGATGGCGGTGAGGCCCACCGGCAGGCGGGTCCAGATCGACGCCAGGCGGCGCAGGAGGCCGCTCTCACCCGGGGAACGCATCCCGGTGACGGAGCCGTCAGGGGCGAGCCGCAGCCAGGCCAGGGGGCGCTCCTCCGCCCCCCAGCCCTTCTTGAAACGGTGGGTCCCGCCCCCGGCGGGCGAGCGCCCGAAGTCGAACCACCCGGCCCCGGACGCCACGGCCCAGCGGATCGCCTCCCAGTAGATGAGGTTGTTGGGACAGCGGGCCCGCTCGGCGCGCAGGGTGGAGGCCCAGGGCACCGTCACCCCGCCGGCGTAGCGGATGGCGACGAGCCCGCCGACCGGGCGGTCGCCGTCGGCGACGACGACGAAGCGCAGCCGCTCGCCGAAGGCGTGGGCCGCCTCGCGGTAGAAGGCGGCGGCGTGCACCGGGGAGCCCAGGTCGCGCATGTTCTCCCGGAAGGGGCGGTAGAAGCCCTCGAAGGGGTCTGCCTCGGCGATCGCGAGCCCCTCGCGCTCCGCCTTGCGCGTCTGGTTGCGCACCTTGGCCGGGAAGGCCGACCACTGGGCCTCGGCGTCCCGTGCCAGGGGAAGCACCATGTCCACCCGGTCCACCGGCGGCGCCGCGGGCCCGGCCTGGAGCGGCGCGGGCTGGCGGAGCTCGAGGGCCCGGGCGCCGTCGGCGCGGGCGAGCTCCAGCGCCGCTCCGAGCAGGGCACGCTCCGCCTCGGCCCCGTCGGCCAGGATGCCGCCGGCGTCCAGATACGGCACCGAGACGAGCTCCCGCACGCCGCGGAGCGTCCGGAACCGGAACAGGGGCAGCACGCCGCGCAGACCGCCGTCTCGCGCGGCCAGGTAGCAGGGGACGAGGCGGTAGGCGCGGCGCAGGATCCCGCACCAGGCCCCGGCGTGGGCCAGCGTGGCGTCCGGGCGCGACTCGACGAACGCGTCCCACTCCGGCCCCGGTGCCTCGACCGCCTCCACCCGCATGGCGCCGCAGTATAGGCGTCCTGGACGCCCTTCCCGCCGCCCTCGCGAGCTATCGTGGCGGCCTCCGTTCGCCATCAAGCCTAGAAGGGATCCAGCATCATGCGCGCACTGGTTCGTCATCCGCTCCACGTCCTGCTCGTCGTCGTCGGCCTGGGCTCGGTCGCCTGTGCCACCCCGGTGGGCTCTCCCAAGGCCGGACCGGTCGCGGGCCCGGCCGACGTGTACCGGGTCAACCCTCCCGACACCCTCCAGATCTCGGTCCTGCCCGAGCCGGAGATCAAGTCGACGGTCACCGTCCGGCCCGACGGAATGATCACCGTCGACCTGGTCGGCGACCTGCCCGCGGCGGGCCGCACGGTCGAGGAGATCGCGGCGGACATCGAGCAGAAGCTCGCCCGCTACAAGCGGGACGCGCGGGTGACCGTGTTCCTGGCGCGCGCCGCGAGCACCTCGATCACGATCCTCGGCGAGGTCGGGGCCAAGACCACCTTCCCGCTGCCCCGGGAGACCCGGCTGATCGAGGCCATGGGGGCGGTGGGCGGCTGGAGCGACTTCGCCGCCAGCCGCCGGGTGCGGATCATCCGTACGGCCGGCCCCACCCCGCAGATCCTCAAGGCCGACCTCGAGGCGATCATCCGGGGCGACCTGCGGACCAACTACGTGCTCCGGGGCGGCGACCTCATCATCGTGCCGCGCTCCGTCGGGGCGTCCATCGGCTACGCCATCCGCGAGTTCCTCTTCCCGGTCCAGGCGCTCTTCGGCCTGGCGGCTCAGGGCGGCAGTGCGGCCCTGGCCGTCCAGACCGGCGGCGCCAGCCTCGGCGCGGCCAACGCGGCCGGCGCCATTCTCAGCGGCGCCCAGTAGTCCCGAGGGGAGGGGTCTTCCGGACCCCTCCCCTCCCGCACTCCCCGTCTCCCGCCCCGGACCGGTGAGCCCCGTCACACGGTGGCCCGCCGAATCTGCGGATAAGACCAGCGGAGGGGCAACCGGGGCCTTCCGAGGCCCGGACGGGGGGAGAGATGATGCGAAGGCTTCGCAGGGCGGCCCTGGGCCTCCTGATCGGCGCGCTCGTCGTACCGCTGGGCGGCTGCGACTGGGCCGCCTTCAACATCCGGATCAGCGACTTCGACTCCTCGCTCGTCGAGGGGATCTCACTGTGGCGGGTCGATGCCCGGGGCAATCCCGTCGAGCGGACCTACGAGGTGGTCCTCGAAGCGCCGTACATCTACGGCGCCGGCGAGGAGTGGCTCGAGTACTCCGTGCAGCGCGTGGACACGGGAGAGCGCCTGTTCGAGGCCCACGTCCGTCTGCAGCGGGACCTCACGGACCCGGACCGGGTGACCCTGCATCTCCTCCTGGCCCGCAACGACGGCAGTCCGCTGGCCGACTACGGGCTCAGCGTCTTCAACGCCAGCGGCGACTCGGCGCTGACCCTGAATACGATCCAGTTCTGACCCGTCCAGTCCTGCACCGTCCGACGGTGCGCTGCACCGTTCGACGGTGCGGCGGCGCTCTCCCGCGCGGGACTCCCCGCGGGCGAGGGCTGCGCTACTGGGGTGAAACCCCGAGGGGTTTTGCGCTCGGCGACGCAGGGGCGTACAGTCCGCCTCGGACGGGGCTTGACGCGCAGCGGCACGAGGGGCTCCCGAACCGTGCCGCCGAGTTGAAGCGGACGCGTGGACCGAAGGTCACCTTGATCGCAGGCGGGGCCACTCACCCCCGCTTG
Source organism: uncultured Spirochaetales bacterium (assembly GCA_964442285.1). Taxonomy (GTDB): domain Bacteria; phylum Myxococcota_A; class UBA9160; order UBA9160; family JAFDET01; genus CAYTZH01. The sequence goes on from CAYTZH010000027.1 coordinate 12,605, forward strand.
CGCGTGGTCCCTTCCCGCGCCGGGTGGCCGGATGCGTTACTACCTGCTGAACCTCTATCTCGGTCGCGTGCTGGTCGCCGCCGCACTCGATTTGAGCTGCTTCCTGGTCGCCGCGTCTGTGACCTGGATCACGCTCTCTCCCCCGTTCAGCCTCGCCGAGTACGCGATCGGCTGCGGGGTGGCGAGCCTCTTCCTCTTCGTCGCGCTCTACTACGCCGACGCCTACGGCCTGAAGGTGATAGGCAGCGGCCGGCGGACCCTGCGCTCCGCCCTGGGCGCCGTGGGGGTACTCTCCCTGCTGGCGCTCGCCGCCTTCGTGCTCTTCGAGCTTCCGGCCCGCACCGTGGAGACCGTCGCCCACACCGCGGGGCTCGGCTTCCCCATGCTGCTCGCCGGGCGGCTGCTGTTCCGCGCGGTGTCCTCCCGGCCCCGGTTCAGCCAGCGGGTCCTCATCGTGGGCACCAGCGATCTGGCCCTCGCCATCGCCCGGGCGGTGCGGGAGCGGCGCAACCTCGGCACCGAGGTGGCGGGCTTCCTCTCCGACGACTTCGACGACCAGGGCGCCTGGCTCGAGGGCTTCCCGGTGCTCGGCCGGGTGCACGAGATCGAGAAGATCCTGGAGCGGGAGACGATCGGCCGCGTGGTGGTCGCGTCGAAGCGCCGCGACGAGTACTTCCCGGCCCAGGAGCTCCTGGAGGCCAAGCTCTCGGGGCGGCGGGTCGAGTCGGGCGTCGCTTTCTACGAGCGGGTCACCGGCCGCATCTACCTGCGCGACCTGCGGGCGAGCTACCTGATCTTCAGCGAGGGCTTCCGCTCCGGCCGGCTCTCCCTCCTCGCCAAGCGCGCCATCGACGTCGTGGGCGCCGGCCTGGGCCTGCTGCTCCTCTGGCCGATCCTGCTGGCGGCCGCGATCGCCGTGAAGCTCGACTCGCCGGGACCGATCTTCTTCACCCAGGAGCGCGTGGGGCGCCGGGGTCGCATCTACCGCCTGTACAAGCTGCGCTCCATGCGCCACGAGGCCGAGTCCGAGACGGGCCCCGCCTGGGCCGTGCCGGACGATGCGCGGATGACGCGGGTGGGCCGGCTGCTGCGCCGCACACGGCTCGACGAGGTCCCGCAGCTCTGGAACGTCCTCCGCGGGGAGATGGCCCTGGTGGGGCCGCGCCCGGAGCGCCCGGAGTTCGTGCGGCCCCTCGCCGAGCGCTATCCGTACTTCCGGCTCCGCTTCGCGCTTCCCCCGGGCATCACGGGCTGGGCCCAGATCCGCCAGGGCTACGTCAACGACGTGTCGGCCTGGGAGGACAAGCTCGCCCTCGACCTCTACTACATGAAGTACCGCTCCCTGCTCATGGACGTGTTGATCCTCTGGAAGACCCTGAAGACCGTCTTCCTGATGAGCGGGGTCTAGTGCCCGAGGCTCCCCTCAACGCGCTCAGCGTGGACCTCGAGGAGTGGTTCCAGGTATCGAACTTCGACGGCGTGCTCGATCGCAGCCGCTGGGACGCCCTGCCCTCGCGGGTGGAGGCGGCGACGGAGCGGCTCCTCGACGCCTTCGACGGCCACGACTGCCGGGCGACCTTCTTCGTCCTGGGCTGGGTCGCAGAGCGCCAGCCGTCCCTGGTCCGCCGCCTCGCCGACCGGGGCCACGAAATCGCCTGCCACGGCTATGGCCACGAGCTGGTCTACGACCTCGGGCCCGAGCGCTTTCGCGGCGACCTGCGCCGCGCCGTCTCCGCCATCGAGGACGCCGTGGGCGCCCCGGTCCGCGGCTACCGCGCCCCCAGCTACTCGATCACGACGCGCTCGCTCTGGGCGCTGCGGGTTCTCGCGGACGAGGGCTTCCGCTACGACTCGTCGATCTTCCCGATCCGGCACCCCCGCTACGGCATCCCGAGCTTCTGCCCCGAGCCCGTGGCGCTGGACCTGGGCGAAGGGGCCTCGATCTGCGAGTTCCCGCTCACCACTTTGGACCTGGGACCGCTGCGCCTGCCCCTGGCCGGCGGGGCGTACCTGCGCTTCCTCCCCCCCGCGGTGTTCCACTGGGGGCTGGGGCGCCGGGTACGGGCCGGGGCGCCCACGGTGCTCTACCTGCACCCCTGGGAGATCGACCCGGGTCAGCCGCGCCAGGACGTGGGCTGGCGGGTCCGCGTGAACCACTACTACAACCTGGCGCGCACCGAGGGCCGCCTGCGGCGGCTCCTGTCCCGCTTCGCCTACGCCCCCCTGCGCGACGTCCTCTCGGCGCTCTCCGAGGCCCAGCGCCTGCCGCGTCGTCCCCTGGACGAGGCCCTGGGGGGCGCGCTGCCGGTCGCCTGCGCGTGATCCGCACTCTTTCGAAGTCGTTCGTTACTCTTCGGGTCGGCGGAGCCACTCAGGAGGAGACCGGCGCATCCAGCCGGCGAGGTCCCAGCGTGGCAGGCAGGTCATGACGGAGCAAGCCGAGCCGAGCCAGTCGATCCAGCTCGACGACATCCTCGAGATCCTGGAGCGACGCAAGTTCTGGATCCTCGCCGGGCTGGCCGTGGGGATGCTGCTGGGCGGGGCGGTCTATCTGGCCCTCCCGCGCAGCTACACCTCCAGCACCACGCTCCTGGTGGAGCCCCAGGAGATCCCGAAGAAGTTCATCGAGACCACCGTCACGGTAGGCATCAAGCAGCGCCTGGACACCCTCCAGGAGCGCGTCACCAGCTACTCGAACCTGCTCACGGTCATCGAGCGGGTGGGCGCGGAGGCCCTCGCACCGGAGACCGAGGCGAGCACCGAGGATCTGATGGCGATCATCCGCCGCAACCTCGGTGTCGCCCTGGGCGCGCGGCAGCGGGGCAACCCCGCCGTCTTCAACATCACCTACACGCATCCGGATCCGAGCGTGGCGGCCCAGGTGGCCCGCGAGGTGGCGGACCTGTTCATCACCGAGAACATCAAGGAGCGCGCCCGTCAGGCGGAGGCGACGGCCTCCTTTTTGGACGACGAGCTCACCCGGGTGCAGCGCGAGGTCGAACGACGCGAGGAGGAGATCCGGCACTTCAAGCAGGAGGGGCTCGGCGCGCTTCCGTCGCAGCTCTCGGCCAACCTGCGCGAGCTGGATCGGCTCAACAGCAGCCTCGAGGCCAACGACGAGGCCCAGCTGAAGCTCCGCGAGAAGCTGACCACCCTGCGTTCCCAGCTCGCGGCCGTCGCCTCGGGCTCCGCCTCGGCGACCTTGAACCTGCAGCCCCGCGGCAAGGCCGCCATTCTCGAGCAGACGCGCAGCCAGCTGGTGCTGGCCCGGCGCGTCTACACCGACGAGCATCCCAACGTGATCCGGCTGCAGGCGGAGATCGAACGGCTCGAGCGGGAGGTGGCGGAGGAGGCGAGTCGCGCGGCGGCGGGCGACGCCACCCAGGCGGATCCGGCCACCCTGCCCCTGCGCCGCGAGATCGACCAGCTCGAGCTCGACCTGGCGGCGCGGGAGCGGGAACGGCAACGCCTGCGCGAGCGGCTGGCGCTGGTGGAGGACCGGGTCGAGCGGACGCCGAAGCTCGAGGCCGAGCTCGCGACGCTCACCCGCGACTACGACAACCTCCGGGGCAGCTACGCCCGCCTGCTGGGCAAGAAACGCGAGGCCTCGCTCGCCCGCAATCTCGAGGTGGCCCAGAAGGGCGAGCGCTTCAAGGTCCTGCGTCCCGCCCGACCGCCGCGCACCCCTTCGTTCCCGGACCCCCTGCTCCTGCTGGGTGGCGGTGCCGGGCTGGGCCTGCTGGTGGTAGCGCTGCTGGTGGCGATCGCCGAGTTCCGCAATCCCTCGTTCCGCTCGATCGCCCGGCTCTCGCGGACCCTCGGGCTGCCCGTGCTGGCCTCGGTGCCGCGGATCGAGCCCGAGCTGCTGGCCGCGGAGGAGACCCGCGGCGACGGGGAGCCAAGCGACGGGGTGGATCCGCTGCTCGTGGTGCACACGGCCCCGGACTCGGCGCCGGCCGAGCAGTACCGGGCCTTCGCACCGGTCTTCCTGGAGGACGAGAAGCGCCGGGTGGTGCTGGTGACCAGCGCCGCGCGCGGCGACGGCAAGTCGGTCACCTGCTCGAATCTGGCCGTGACCGTCGCGCGGGACCTGAACCGGCGGGTGCTGCTGATCGACGCCGACCTGCGCCGGCCGACGGCCCATCGCCTCCTGCGCCGGGGCCGCGAGCACGGGCTCTCCGACGTGCTCCAGGGCAGCGAGAGCCTCGAGGAGTGCGCGCAGTCGACCTCCGTGCCGAACCTGACGCTGCTGGCCGCCGGTCGCTCCGCCCGCAACCCGCTCGCCCTGCTGACCGACAAGGCCTTCCTGGAGCTCATCGAGCAGGCCCGTCGCCAGTACGACGCCATCTTCATCGACTCGCCGCCGCTCATGCCCGTGGTCGACACGCGCTTCCTGAAGAAGCTCGCCGACATGGTCATCTTCGTGGTGCGCGCGGACTCGACGCCTCGCGAGGCCGTGGTGCGGTCGATGCAGGATCTGCGGGACGTGTCGGGGGTCGTCTTCAACGAGGTGAGCACCGGCTCCTTCCGCCGCTACTACTACTACGACGCCTACTCCCGCTACGCCTACGGCGAGGAGCCCGAGGAGCGGGGCGATGGCTGAGCCTGAGCTGCTCACGACCGCCCAGGTGCTCGAGCTGCTCCAGATCGGCCGCACCAAGCTGTGGGAGCTCGTGCGCGACGGGGCGTTCCCCGCCTACCGCCTGGGCGAGGGCACGAGCGCCCCGCTCCGCTACCGGCGCAGCGACGTGCTCGGCTGGCTCGAGGGCAACCGGGTCCCCCAGACCCTCCGCGAGCCAGAGCCCCAAGCCGTCGAATGAGTGGCGCGCCGCGGCCCCGACCCCTGCCGCCGCGCGCGCGGGCGCGCGAATGGGTGGCTGCGGGGGTGTGCGCGGGCGCGATCCTCGGGCTGATCGAGGTCGGACTCCTCCAGCTGCGCGGTGCCGCGCTGCCGCCTCGCCTGAGCCTCACCCTGGTGCTGCTTCCGGCGTTGGCCGTCACCATGCTGTCCGGGGCCATCGGGCTGCTCTGGCCGCGGCTCGCGCCGCGCCCGGGTCGATCGGAGATGGTGGGCGCCGTCCTCGCACCCCTGCTGCTGACCCCCGCCCTGGCGCCCGTCTGGCACACCCTGCGCAGCGGGGCGTGGGTGGCCGCCGCCCTGCTGCTGCTGCTGGCGCTGGTCCTGGCCTCGCTGGCGGGCGTCTCCGGCGCGCGGCTCGGACGTCGCCTCGAGGCCGCCGGCCAGCCCCTCCCCGGCTGGCCGCTCTGGATCGCCGCGGCCGCCGCCCTGGGGCTGGCGGAGACCGCGGCCGACCAGGTCGGTCCCGAGGCCTGGGCGCTGGCCTTCGGCGGCATCGCGCTGGCCCCGGCCCTCGGCCTGGTCTGGCTCGAGGCCGACCGCCAGCGCCTGCTCGGGCCGCCCCGGGGCTGGCCCTTCGGGATCGGCGTGCTCGCGGCCGCGGCCCTGGCCCTCGCCCTGCTACCCCCCGCGGCACCGTGGCTCTGGAACGAGCGCGTCCGCCTTCCGACCGTGACCCGGGACGCCGCGAGCCTCCTCGTGCTCCGGCTGCCGCCGGCCCCGTCCGAGGACGCCGCGGTCTGGGCCGACCCCTGGGCGCTCCTCGGCTCCGAGGGCATCACCTACGAGCGCGTCCTCGGGACGGGCACCCACGACCTGGACGCCCTGCTCCGCCTGCCCGACGGCCGCGCCCTGGCGAGCGTCCTCTACGAGCGGGGCTACGCCGTGGCTGCGGTGGTGCGGGATCCGGCGCTGGGCCTGCCCGAAGGCTTCCGCGAGGCCGACACCGGACTGGGGCCTCTCGGCCTGCTGCTTCGCCACGCGCGCGCGAGCACGGGTGCCGGGGTGGTCCTGGGCCTAGGGCCGGAGCTGCGGGCCCAGCTGGGCCTGGGCGACGTGCTGCGTCGCCCGGCGGCGGTGGTCCGCGCGGCCGAGGCCTGGTTCGTCGACTGGCGGCAGCGGCGCGCATCCGCCCCCTTCCTCGTCTTCGTGGACTTCGCGGCCCGAGACCTGCCCGCCGACCCGGCGGAGGTCGACGACGCGATCGGCCATCTGCGGGAGCGCCTCGCCACCCTCGGCGCCCTGGGTCCGAGCTGGGCCGTGGCACTCCGTCCGCTTCCCTCGGGCCCGCTCTGGCGCGGCGTGCAGGCGGTGGTGCTGGCGCCGCGGGAGCAGGGCTTCCTGGCGCCCGGCACGCGGGTCAGCCGCACCCTCGAGGCCAGCGAGCTCTCGGAGGCGCTGCTCGACGCCCTGATCCTCGGTCCGTCCGCGGCGGAGGTCCCGGCCCTGCCGGGTCTCGAGGCCACCGCGCGCGCGGACGTCCTCGACGCGCCCTGATCCCCGGGCCGGGTCGGGTACGCTCCGTCGCCATGCGGGTGGGTCTCGCCCTCGAGTCGAGCGGTCCGGGTGGTGCGGAGCGGGTGGTGGTCCAGCTCGCCGACTCGTTGCGCGCTGCGGGCGATGAGCCGGTGCTCTTCACGATGCGTCCCGGCTGGATGACCGAGGCGGCCGCGGCCCGGGGCCTGCGCGTGGAAGTCGCGCCCCAGGCCGAGGGCCTCGACCCGCTCTGGGTGCCGCGGTTCGCGCGGCGCCTGCAGATCCTGGGCGTCCAGCTGCTGCACACCCACGAGTTCGCCATGAACGTCTACGGGGGCTCCGCGGCGCGCGTGGCCGGGGTGCCCTCGCTGGCCACCATCCACGGCCACGCCTGGAGCACCGAGCGCTGGCACCGCCGCATGGCCTACCGTCTTCTGCGTCGCTTCGACATGCGGCTGGCCACGGTGTCGTACGAGCTGCGTCGCTTCCTCGCCGGGCGCTTCGGCCTGGCCGAGAGCGCGATCGAGATGGTGCACAACGGCATCCGGGTGCCGCCGAAGCCCCCGGCCGACGACCCCGCGCAGCGGGCCGCCGCGCGGGCGGAGGCGGGCCTGCCGACCGACGGTGCCCTGCTGCTGGCGGTGGGCAACCTGTACGCGGTGAAGGACCACGCCACCCTGGTTCGCGCCCTGGCCCGGCTGCCCGACGCGCGGCTGGCGGTCGCCGGCCGGGGCGAGCAGGAGGCGGCGCTCCGGGCGCTGGCCGCCGAGCTCGGGGTGGCGTCGCGGGTCCACCTGCTGGGCCTCCGCGACGACGTCGACCGGCTCCTGGCCGCCGCGGACCTGTTCGTGCATCCCTCCCGGGCCGAAGGCCTGCCGATGGCGATCCTCGAGGCCATGGCCGCCGGCCGCCCCGTCGTGGCCTCGGGCGTGGGCGGGATCGGCGAGGCGGTCGTCGAGGGCGAGACCGGCCTGCTGCTGCCACCGGGCGAGTCCGAGCGCTGGGCCGCGGCACTGGCCACACTGCTCCGCGACGCGGCGGCCCGCGCCCGTCTCGGTGCGGCCGGCCATGCCCGGGCGCTCGCCGCCTTCTCGGAGACGGCCATGACCCATCGCTATCGGGAGATCTACGCCGGACTCCGCCGCCCCAGGACCTCGCGGTAGAGGGCCGCCGTGGCCTCGGCCGCGCGCTCGGCGGTGAAGGCCTCCAGGAAGCGCGCCCGTCCGGCCGCCGAGGCGCGCTCGCCCTCGGCCGCGTCCGACGCAACCCGGGCCAGGGTCTCGGCCCAGGCGTCGGCCCGTCGGCGGGGCTCGCTCCAGCCCCCGCGACCGTCGAGGATCTCGGCCACCCCGGGCAGGTCGGCCGAGAGCACGGGCGTTCCGAGGGCCAGCGCCTCGAGCACGCCGATCGGGTTGCCCTCGTGCAGGCTCGGCACGAGCAGCACCCGCCACCGGGCCAGACGCGGCAGCGGATTCGCCTCGAACCCGACGAAGCGCACGCGCTCGCCGGCCGCCCGGGCGCGGGCCTCGAGGGCAGCCCGCTCCGGTCCGTCGCCCACGATCTCGAGCTCGAGCCCGGGGCAGCGCACCACCGCGTCGACGGCGAGATCGAGCGCCTTCACCGGCTCGAGCCGCGCCAGCGCCCCCACCCGCATCGGGCGGGCGCGCCAGGGCGGCGGCGACACGGCCGGCGCCGGGTCGCGGATCCCGTTCCAGATCCGCACCACCCGCGCCGGCGGCAGAGCCCGCTCCAGCCAGGCGCACACCTCCCGGGAAACCCCGATCGCCCGGCGGGCCGAGAGGCGCAGCGCCAGACGACTCGTTCCGGTGTAGAGCGCCATGCGCAAGGCCGCCCTGCCCCGGAAGGGCTCCGGGCGCCCGTGCTGGGTGGCCACCCAGGGGCGTCCCGCGAGCGCGGCCAGCAGGTGTTCCTTGTAGCGATGGGCGTGGAGCAGGTCCGCATCCCGGGCCCGCGCACGCACGGCCCGCCCCAGCGCCCCGAAGCCGCGCTCGGCCTCGGGGATCACCTCCACGGGCACCCCCTCCTTCGCGAGGCGCTCGGCCAGGCGGCCCGGGTTCAAGACGATCGCGCCGACCCGCAGGTCGCCCCGCGCGGCGAGGGCCGCCAGCAGGTGGGCCGTCGCCACCTCCGCGCCGGCCCAGCGGTCGCCCGAGAGCAGGTGGAGGACCCGGGCCGGCGCGCTCGGGGCGCTCACGGACGCCAGGACCGCAGCTCGCGCCAGAAGGGTCCCCGGTCGTCGGGCCGCCACACCTCCGGCCGACTCCCGTCGACGAAGCCGGCCAGGAAGTCGCCCACCACGCGCAGGGCGCCGCGACCGGTGGCCTGCCGCTGCTCTGCCCGGCGTGCCGCCACCAGCAGGTGATCGAGGTCGCCCAGCAGCCAGCGGGTGCGCACGCCGGCGTGGGGCGCGAGGCGCGGGAGCGGGTCGCCCCGGTGCAGCGCCACGGCCAGCCAGGCGAAGTCGGCCCCGGCCTCGATCGCCAGCTGCAGGGAGCCCCAGAGGCGCGGGTTGATCTCCATCAGCGCCGCGCTCCCGTCGGGCGCGCGGCGGAACTCCACCATCGCGACGCCGTGCCAGCCCAGCTCCGCCAGCAACCGCTCGCAGCCGCCCAGCAGGGCCGGGTCCGGCTCGATGGCCTCGCAGACGACGCTGACGCCGCCCCAGGGCGGCTTCTCCCGCACGCGGCGGTGGGCGAAACGCGCCGCCACGCGACCCTCCTCCACCAACAGGAAGATGCCCTCGCCGCGACCGGGCACGTACTCCTGGAGCAGCGCGCCGGCCTCGAAGTCGGGAAGCGCGCGGACCCGCGGCAGCTCGCCGGGACCCTCCACGCGATGGGCCACCCCGGAGCACCAGCGCGGCCCCTCGCGCCAGCGCGAGCGCCGCGACTTGAGGACCACGGGATAGTGGAAGCCCTCCGGGAGAGCCTCGAGTGCGCGGGGGTTCGGGAGGAAGATCGAGCGGGGTGCCGCCAGGCCGACCCGCCGGGCTCGCTCGAGGAGCCCGTGCTTGTCGGTCACCGCGTCGAAGGCCGCCCGCGGCGGCGCCGCCACGACCGCGTCGAGGGGCGGGTCGGCGGCCAGCACGTTCGCCACGGCCACGTCGGTGACCGGCAGCACCAGCGCGCCGGGCTGCTCGGCGCACAGCGCGCGCAGGGCGGCCAGCCAGGCATCGGGCGCGGCCTCCGGGTCCGGCATCACGTGCTCCCGCGCCGCGTGGCGCGAGGCGCTGGCCAGGCTCCCTCGCCTCCGCGCCAGCACGTGGACGGTCTCGCCCCGGGCCGCCAGGGCGCGGGTCGCCGCCAGGGCCGTCCGCGTCTCGCCGTCGCTGACGAGCACCGGGCCCGGGACGACGCCCCCGTTCGCCAGAACGGGGCCCGCCTTGACGGGCCGCTCCAGCCGACTCACCGTTGAGCTCCCCCCATGGCCGAGGAGTCTACTTGACCGACCTCCGGGGCGCGTTGCGCCTCCTGCGCGCGGAGCTGCTCGAGCGGACGGGCGTCCACGCGCGGGAACGCCGGCGGCTCGACGGCCGCTGCGCCGCGGTGCTGATGTACCACCGGGTGCTGCCGCGCACGGAGGCCGCGCGGCGCGCGGTCGAGCCGGGCATGTTCGTGACCCCGGAGACCTTCGCCCGCCACCTGGACTGGCTCCTGGCTTCCTTCCGGGTGCTCCCGCTCGCCGAGGTCGCAGGCCGGCTCGCGGAGGACCGACCGCTGCCCGAGCGGGCCGTGGCCCTCACCTTCGACGACGGCTGGCGCGACAACCTCGAGCACGCGCTGCCGGCGCTCCGGCGTCGTGCGCTCCCGGCGACGCTGTTCGCAGTCACCGATCGGGTCGGGACCACGGGGGCGTTCTGGCCGGACGAGGTGAGTCGCCGGCTCGGTGCCCTCGATCCGGGCGCGCAGCGCGAGGTCGTTGCCGGCCTCGGGATCCGGGCCGGCGGCGATCCCCTTGCGGACTGCCTCGCGCACCTGAAGTCCCTCGCCCACACGGCACTCGGGCCGGCCCTGGAGACACTTCGGGAGCGCGCCCGCGGCGCCGGCGCGCCCGAGCCACAGGAGGAGCGCGAGCTCCTCGACTGGGACGAGCTCGCGACCCTCCAGGCCGCGGGCGTCGCCGTCGAGTCCCACGCGGCGAGCCACGCCCTGCTCACGCGGCTCGACCCGGCCGAAGCGGCTGCGGAGCTCTCCCGCGCCCGGGAGGCGCTGGCGGCCCGCGGACTGGGCCGCGACGGTCTGCTCGCCTACCCCTCCGGCGCCTTCGACGTCCGTGTCCGGGGGCTGGCCGGGCAGGCCGGCTACCGCGCCGCGGTCACCACCCGGCCGGGCCTGGCCTCGGCGAGCGACGAGCTCCTCGCCCTCCCCCGCATCGGCCTCCACGAGGACGTAGCCAGCCACCGGGCCACCTTCCATCGGCGGGTGCCGGGAACCCCGAGCCGGAGCGGCTGGGAGGCCTAGACCGGGCTGCGGCAAACCCGACTCCAGCCCGGTGGCCCGGCCCGGGTGTGGATTCGCCCGGGAACACGGTCTGGGGGGCGCGGCGGATCCCTGGGCGCATCGTGCTGGAGATCGGGACGGGGGCGCTCGCCCCCCTGGCCCGTCTCTGCGCGGAGCACGGCGCCCGCCGGGTCTACGCGGTGGAGGTGGCGCCGGCCTTCGCCGCCATGGCGCGCGCGGGTATCCAGCGCGACGGCCTCGACGACGTGGTCCGGGTGGTGGAGGGCCTGTCGACGCAGGTCCGGCTGCCGGAGCGGGCGGAGGTCCTCGTCCACGAGATCGTGGGGATCATGGGCTGCGACGAGGGCATGGCCCGGGCGGTCGCCGATGCCAAGGAGCGCCTGCTGCTGCCCGGGGCGCGCATCCTGCCCGCCGTGACCCAGGTGCAGGTGGCGCCGGTACGTCCGCTCGGGATCCGCAACCCCTGGACCCTCACCATGGTGGAGCGGCTGGCCCGCCGCAGCCACGCCGCCAACCGGCGCCACCACGTCTGGAACCTGCCCCGGGAACGGCTCCTCGCTGCGCCCCAGGTGTTCGAGCACAAGGCCTTCGAGGGGGACTTCGCCCTCGCGGAAGCGCGCGAGATCCGCTTCCGGGTCGAGCGCGCGGCGCCCTTCCTGGGCTTCGCGTTCTGGAACCGCATCGAGCTCGAGCCCGACAATACCATCGACTGCTTCCGTGGAACCTCCTGGCCGGTGGTCGTCTTCGCCTTCCCGGAGCAACCCTTCGAGCTGAGGGCCGGCGACACGCTGCAGCTCGCGACGAGGACGGACCTGCGCCGGTTTCCCACCTACCGGATGCACGCCGCGGTCGAGCGAGACGGCCGTGTGCTCGAGGTCTGGCAGCGGGAGCTCGGCGCCGCGGAGACCTGATCCGCTACGCTCGCGCCGCGTGCCCGCGCAGCCCCTCGGCGCGGCCCGCTCGGGCTCGATCCGGAATCCCCGGTCCGGAACTCCCGATCCGGAAGCCCCTTGTGCGGAGGAGCGGAATGGCCCGCGCGGGGCGCTACGGCGCCGCCCTGCTACTGCTCGCCCTGGGGCTCGCGCTGGCCATCCTGCTGGCCCCACCGCCCGTTCCGCCCGTCCCCGCCCGCGCCGCCTTCGAGCTGCGCGACGTGGAGCTCGTGAACCCCGGGATGGAGCGGGTCCGCGCCTGCCACCTCCGCGTCCGGGACGGGCGGATCGAGGAGATCGTCTCCGGAGCGGCGTGCAGCGCCGCGCCCGGCGCCGGCCCGCCGCGCGGCGGCTTCGTCCTGCCGGGCCTCATCGACATGCACGTCCACCTTCCCAGTCGTTGGATCCCCGGCGACGCTCGCCACCACGCGTTGCTCTACCTCCGACACGGCGTGACCACGGTCCGGGCCGTCGGCTCCCTGGACGCATCCGAGCGGGGCCTGCGGCGGCAGATTCGCGACGGGGATCTGCCCGGTCCCCGCATCTTCACCTGCGGGCCCTTCGTGGACGGCGTGCCGCCCGTGTGGCCGGGAAGCGTCGTGGTGGAGAATGGACGCGAGGCGCGCGAGGCGGTGCGCCGCATCGCAGCCGAGGGGGCCGACTGCATCAAGGCGTACGAGCACCTCACCGCCGAGGCCCTGGCGGCCCTCCACGACGAGGCGTCGCGACTCGGGCTGCGGGTGGTGGGCCACATCCCCGTGTTCGTCGACCTGAACGAAGCGGCGCTCGACGACGTACAGCACCTCTGGGGGGCACCGCGCTGGCCCCGGCGCCCCAACACGGTGTTGCGCGATCTGGTCCGGGCCTGGGCGGCGCTCGACGAGGCCCGGGTGACCGAGATCCGGGAGACGGCGCGGGCCCGGGACTGGTCGGTGACGCCCACCCTGGTGCTGTACGAGCGCCGCGCCACCCTCCGCCCCGACCGTCCGCTGCCGCGGGCGTCGCTCCTGCCGGCGTTCTATGCCGACGTCCTGTGGTCGGCGGAGCTGAACCCCGGCGGCCGGGTGCTCTCGCCGGGGGGCTGGCAGCGCTTCCCGCTCGCCCTGCGCAACATGCGCTGGACCGTCCGCGCCCTCCACGAGGACGGGGTTCCGATCCACCTCGGGACCGACGCCTACGCGCCCTTCGTCATCCCCGGCGCGAGCGCCCAGGAGGAGCTGGGCCATCTGGCCGCGGCGGGCCTGGGACCCGAGGCGGCCTGGGCGGCCGGGACGCGCGTCGCCGGGGGCTGGCTCCCGAACGCCGACGGCCTCGGCGGGCTGCACGCGGGAGCCCCGGCGGATCTCCTGGTGCTCCGCCGCGATCCGACCCGCGACCTCTCCGCGCTCGCCAGCCTCGAGACCGTCGTCGCCGACGGGCGCCCCTACCCGGTCGCCGACCTGGACGCCGCCCTCGCCGAGAGCCTTCGCTACTTCGCCTTCGCGCCGCGGGCGCTGCTGACCCGGGTGGTCCTCCGCACGCTGCTCCGGCTCGTCGGGCCGGGAGAGGTCGAGCCCGACACCGGCTGAGCGCAGGCGGCACGCGGCTTGCTTTTCTCTCGTGGGTCCCCGAGCGAGGCGAGAAGCATGGCGGCTGTGGAACCCTTCCAGGAGATCGAAACCACCCGGGTCCGGGTCCGCGCCTGGCTCGAGACGCAGGTCGTCCCACACGCGCAGGCCTGGGAGGAGGGGGGCGAGGTCCCCCGGAACGTCTTCCGGGAGGCGGGTCGACGGGGCTTCTTCGGGCTCCGCTACGCCGCCGCCGACGGCGGGAGCGGCCTCCCCTATGCCCACTGCGCCGCCTACCTGCAGGAGCTGGGTCGCTCGGGTGCCTGGGGCACGATGCTCAGCCTGGTGATCCAGAGCGAGATCGCGACGCCGATCCTCGCCCTGGCCGGCAGCCCTTCGATCCGCCGGCGCTTTCTGGCCCCGGCGCTCGCCGGTGAGGCCGTCGCCGCCATCGCCATGACCGAGCCCGAAGGGGGCTCGGACCTGGCGCGCCTGCGCACCCGCGCTCGGTGCGCGACACGAGCCTGCCAGGAAGGCTTTCACCCACGAATCCATGCTAGCTCACGGCGGGGCGGCTCCCTCCGACGCACTTTCGCTGCGTTCCGCCACGGCATGGGCGCTCCGCAGCCGATCGAGCGTCGCCGCCCGCACGCGGCCGCGCAGACCCGCGTGGGTGGGCAGGGTGAGGATCCGCGCCGCGAAGGCGCGGGCACCGGGCAGCGGCCGGTCGTCGGCCCGATGCGGGGCGAGCGGGGCGACGCAGTCGAGGGAGGCCGGGTACGAGGGGCTCGCGCCCGCCCCGATCCGGGCGAGGGCCGAGAGGGCCCGGTCGCGTTCCTCGGCGTCGGGCGCCACGACGCCGAGCCGGGGGTACACGCCTGACTGATCCGCGGACGCGAGCAGCGGCGCGAAGCCGCCGCCCTGGAGGGCGCGGCCGAGGGCCTCCGCACGCCGCGCCCGGGCCGCAGCCGAAGCCCGCGCATGGGGTGCGGTGGCCGCGGCCAAGGACAGGGCGGCGCCGTCCATGGGCCCCCGCTCGAAGCCGGGCTCGAACGGGGTCTCGCCCACGTGGAGCCCCGGCAGACGCGCGATCCAGGGGAACGCCCAGGGCGAGAGCGCCAGCCCATGGGCGCTGGCGGCCAGCAGCGCCGCGAGCGGCCGCGGGCCCGGGTCGCTCGGCGGCGGGGGGAGCTCGGCGGCCTCCCCGCCCACCAGCGCGCCGCCCCCCAGTCCGCCGAGGGCCTTGCCCCGGCCGAAGGAGAGCACGCCCGCGTCGCCGCGCGCGCCCACCCAGCCGTCGCCCGCGCGTGCGCCGAGGCTCTGGGCGGCGTCGTCGACGACGGCCGCACCCGCCGCCACCGCCAGCGCGGCCACCGGCGCGACGGGCTCGGGCACGCCGTACAGGTTGCAGACCACCACCGCCGCCGCGCGCTCGAGGGGGAGCCGCCGGAGGTCGTCGACGTCGATGCGGCCGCAGGCGTCCACGTCCACCAGCCTCACGCGGCAGCCCGCGGCCACGGCCGCGGCGGCCACCGAGTAGCAGGTGTAGCCCGGCAACACGATCTCACGTCGACCCGCGGCGCCGGCGAACGCCGCGAACAGGACCCGCAGCGCCTCCCGCCCCGAGGCGTAGAGCCCCAGCCGTCTGCCGTCGAGCACCGGTGCGAGCGCGGCGCGAAGGGTCGCGGCCGGGTCGGTCGTGGCGAGCGCGGCGTACCAGCCCCCGGGTGCGAGCCGCTCGCCCGCCGGCGGGAGCCGCCAGAGCGCGGGCCTCACGTCGTCACCGGCGGGTCGGCTGCCAGGTGACGGCCCGCTCGCCGCGCAGGTGTCGGCTCCAGGCCACCAGCATCGAGGCGTTCACCAGCAGGAAGAAGCTCGCGAGGCGCGCCAGACGCACCCGGGCCAGGGGGGGCCACACGAGGGCCAGGCCCCCCCCGACGTAGGCCAGGAGCTGGGCGCCGCTGAGGACGGCCGCCAGCCCGCTGCCCGTGGCCGCCGCGAGGCTCCCGGCCAGGAGCAGCGCCAGACCGAGGGGCGTCGTGAAGCGCGCCGCCTTGTGGCCCCAGACGACGAGGGCCGCGCGGCCGTGGCGCGGATGGAGCAGATCCGTGTAGCGGGAGAGCACCGCGATGCCCCGCTGCACCGTGCGCACCTTGCGCCGCCACTCGGCCGCGGCCTCGTCGGTGACCCCGAAGTGGGCGCGGGCCGCCGGCGCGGAGACGGCCCGCAGGCCCTGGCGGGCCGCCTCCAGGGCCGTGCGGAAGTCGCTGGCGAGGTCCGGCGGCCAGGGGGTGCAGAGCTCCCGCCGCGCGGCGAAGAGCGAGCCCGAGAGGCCCGCCAGGGTGGCCGCCTCGCTCTCGAGCCGGCGCAGCGCCATCTCGAAGCGGACGTAGAGACCCTCGCCCGAGCGGTCCTCCACCACGTCCTCGCTGCTGACGCAGCCGACGCCGGGATCGGCCAGGGGCTGCACGAGCGCGCGCAGGGTGCCGGGCTCGAGGCGCGCCGCCACGTCGGTGAACACCAGCACCTCGCCCCGGGCGATCCCGATCCCCGCGGCCTGGGCCGACTCCTTGCCGCGCCGCTCGGGATGGGCCACGAGCCGCACGCCGCGCTCGGCGAACGCCTCCGCGACCGCCTCGGTGGCGTCGGTCGAGCCGTCGGACGAGACGATCACCTCGAGCGGCCCCGGGTAGTCCGAGGCCAGCACGTTCTCGAGCTTGGGACCGAGCTCCTCCGCCCCGTCGTGGACGGCGATCACGACGGAGACCGAGGGCGCGATGTCGGCGCGGGCCACGGGACGCGGCGAGCGATGTCGAAGCAGAAGCAGCAACAGCGGATAGCCCACGAAGGCGAACGCCACCCAGCCCGCGCCGAGGACCACGGCGATCCAGGCCAGGGTCATCCCGCGGCCTCGATGCGCGCCGCGAGGGCCGCCACCGCCTGGTCGATCCGCGCGAAGACGCTGTCGAAGACGGCATCCGGCTCGCCCCAGGGATCCTCCAGATGGTATGGCGGCGCCTCCAGGAAGTGGCCGAGGAGTCGGGTCTGGGCCTCGGCCTCGGGCGCCTTGCGCAGCAGCCGCGCCACGTGGTGTCCCTCCATCACCAGCAGCAGGTCCGCCCAGGCCGCGTCCTCCGCCTTGAAGGGCCGGGTCCGGTGGGCGTCCAGGGAGACGCCCGCGCGGGCGGCGGCCCGAAGCGCGTCGGCGTCGGCGGGCTCGCCGCCTCGCGCGGCCAGGCCCGAGGAGCGCACCTCGTGCTCCGGAAGCCGGACCGCCAGGCGCGCGGCGGCATAGGGGCTCCGACACAGATTGCCGTGGCACACCAGCAGCACGCGGCGGATGGGCGGCGGCGGCAGTCCCGGCTCGCCGCCGAGCCTTCGCTGCCACTCGAACCAGGCATTGCGACGGGCTCGTCGCGAGACGGCCAGACGGGCCGATTCGCGCAGCAGGGTCGACAGCGACCGGCTCACGACCGCTTGCGGGCCTCCCTCAGCTCCCGCAGCAGACGGTACTCCAGGCCATCGCGGGGGAGCAGGATGGCCAGGCCCGCGACGTACACCGCGGCGCCCAGCAGGACCGGGATCGGCAGCAGCAGCTGCCGGGTCCCGTAGACGACGCCGGCCATGGCCGCCGCGCTGAGGGCGTAGCGCGCGTAGGCCGCGACGGGCAGACCGGCCCCGAGCCGACGGGAGGCGAGGAGCAGCGTCGTGGCGAGCAGGCCGTGGCCAGCCACGGTCGCGCCGGCGGCGCCGCCGGCGCCGAACTGCGGGATGAGGGCGAAGTCGAGGAGCACCTGGACCGGCAGCGTCACGGCGTAGCAGCCGATCAGGGTCCGGAGTCGCCCGGCGCCCGTCAGGTGGGCGGCCGCCACGGTCATCGGGCCCGCGAAGACCAGCGCCCACGCCAGGCGCTCGAGCACGACGGTCGCATCGCTCAGCCCGTCGCTGCCGTACAGGGCCATGGCCTGCCCGCTCAGCAGCGAGAGCCCGACGGCGCCGGGGATCAGCGCCAGCCCCAGCACCTGGAGCGTGTCCCGGGCCACGTCGCCCCCGGAGCCCGCGGCCTCCAGGCGGCTGAACGCCGGAAGCAGTGCGCGCTGCACGAGGCCGGGGACGATCATCATCGGCTCGAGGAAGACCAGGGCGGCGCCGTAGAGCCCCGCCTGGGCCTCGCCGGCCAGCCGGGTGAGCAGCACCACGTCGATCGAGACCAGGGCCCGATAGGCGAAGCCCACCACCACGAAGAGCGAGGCCTCGGCCACGATCGGCCGGATCGAGGCCAGGTCGACCCGCAGGCGCAGGGCCGGGGCAGCTCCCCGGGCCAGGAGAACCGCGCAGACGAGCTGGACCGCGCGGCTCGCGGCGAACACAGCGAGGACGGCGGGGAGCTCACCGCCGCCCAGGACCACCGCGGCGACGCCGGTGAAGCGCACCACCGCGGCGGCCAGGCTCACCAGGGCCGAGCGGCCCATGCGCTCGAGCCCCTCCACCACCGCCACCCAGCTCTCCACCCCGACACCCAGCAGCTCGATCGCGACGAAGGCGATCAGCACATACCGGTGGAGCGTGAGGTAGCCCGAGGCCTCGGCGCCGAGCCAGACGGCGGCGGCGAAGACCAGGGCCAGGCCGCCGCGCATGGCCAGCACGGTGCCGAGCATCGCGCCCGGGTCGCCGCGGCGGGCCGCGATGCCCCGGACCAGCAGGGGGTGGAGGCCGAACTGGACGACCACCAGGAACAGGCCCACGAAACGCTGGGCGCCGATGAGCAGGCCGTAGCCCTCCTGGCCGAGCAGGCGCACGGTGAGGAGGTTGGTGGCGAAGCCCAGCAGCAGGCCCGCGATCTCGCCCGCACCGAGGACCGCGCTGTTTCGCGCGATGCGGCGACCCTCGCTCGGCGGCAACGTCTCCGGTGCGCTCACCGATCTCCAACCGACGCCGCTCGGGCCGTGGGTGCGTCGGAACCCGCTACGCTGTGGTCGTTGCAGGCACCCATGAGACCCTCTCCCCGGCTCGGCTGGGCGCCCTCGTGGGAGGCGCTTCGGCTGCCGCGAAGAGCAGATTGAGCGCGCCCCTTCCCTACCCGACGGAGGACTGCCTGGCGCCCGATACAGTGGCACAGCCTCGCCGAGGGCGCGGCCCCACGCGATGAGCGTCGCGCCCTTGCAGGGGGCCCTGCTGCCCTGGCTGGCGCTCCTGCTGGGCTTCTCGCCTGCGCTGGTCGAGCTGGTGCAGAACCTCGCGGCGGAGCCCGCGGACCGGCCGAGCCTGCTGGCCCTGCCCCTCCTGGCGCTCTGCCTGCGCGGCGACCGGGGCGGCCGCTCCCGGCCCGCCCTGGCCTACGGGCTGGTCGCCTCGGCCCTGGGCCTGCAGGTGCTCGGTGTGGTGACCGCCACCTGGGGCCTGGCGCGGCTTTCGCTCCCCCTGGCCGGGCTCGGGCTCGCCGCGCGGCTGGGCTGGCCCAGCCTTCCGGCGGCCGCCATCGCGTTCTGGGTGGTGCCGGTGCCGGACTTTGTCACCACCTGGACCTCGCCCGGCCTGGAGGTCGCCCTGGGCGCGACCGCCGCGGCGGTCGTCGGCTGGATCGGGATCGGCGCGCACCTGGACGGCACCGCGGTCCAGCTCTCGGGCGCGACCCTCGAGCTGCGCCCCGAAGAGGCGGGGGCCGCCCTGGGCCACGCCGTCTCCGCCCTGGCCTGGTACGTGGCGGTGCGGCGTGGCGCCGGACCCAGGGGCTACCTCGCCCGCCAGGGGCTGGCGCTGCTCGCGCTCCTGCCCCTGCAGATCGCCAGTCTCGCCGTCGGCTTCGGGCTGGCCCAGGCGGCGCTTCCGGCGCGCGCCTGGCTCGATCTGGGCGCCGCGCTGGTCGTCGCGGGCGGGGTCGTGGCGGTCGTCGAGAGGCGCTCCTGAGGTGGGCCTGCAGGAGACCGGCAGCCGCGCATCCTCGGGCGGCAGTCCGCGTGCAGGCGCGGGCCGCGTCACGGCGAGGGCCCGGCGGGCCACTCACGCCGGGAGCTGGGATATCCTCTCCTGTCTTCGCCGAAGGGTCGATGCGGCCCGTGGCCGCCGGCGTCCCGATGCAGCCGTGGAGGTGTGATGGCGAGCGAGGGCCTGCGCTTCGCCATGCTGACGACGTTCTACCCGCCGTACCACTTCGGCGGGGACGCCATGGGCATCCGCCGCCTGGCCCACGCGCTGGTGCGCCGCGGCCATCGCGTGGACGTCATCCACGACGTGGACGCTTTCGACCTGCTGCACACGGGCGACGAGCCGGCGGCCATCGAGGAGCCCGAAGGCCTTCGGGTCCACCGGCTGCGCAGCGCGAGCCGGTCCCGGGGGCGGCTCTCCTGCCTCCTCACCCAGCAGCTCGGCCGTCCCGTGGTCCACGGCGGCCGCATCCGCACGCTGCTCGCCCAAGGCGACTACGACGTCGTGCACTTCCACAACACCTCGCTGGTGGGCGGGCCTGGTCTGCTCGCCTACGGCCCCGCGGACGCGGTGCGCCTCTATACCGCCCACGAGCACTGGCTGGTCTGTGCGAGCCACGTGCTCTGGCGCCACGACCGGGAGCTGTGCACGGGCAAGCAATGCATCCGCTGTCAGCTCCACTTCCGCCGCCCGCCCCAGCTCTGGCGCCACACCGGCTTCCTCGAGCGCCAGCTCCACCACGTGGACGTCTTCACCTCGCCCAGCGCCTTCAGCGCCGCCAAGCACCGGGAGTTCGGCTTCCCGCGCGAGCTGGAGGTGGTGCCCTACTTCCTGCCCGAACTCGCCGCCGACGCCGAGGTCCCCGCACCGGACCCCGCGGATGCCGAGCCCGAGCGCCCGTACTTCCTGTTCGTGGGTCGGCTCGAGAAGATCAAGGGCCTGCAGGACGTGATCCCGCTGTTCGGGGCCGACGCCCCGGCCGATCTCTGGGTCGTGGGCACGGGCAACTACGAGGCCGAGCTCCGCCAGCTGGCCGAGGGCCGCGAACGGGTGCGTTTCCTGGGTCGTCGCTCGCCCGAGGCGCTGCGCTCCCTCTACCGCGGGGCCCAGGCCGTGGTGGTGCCGTCCCTGTGCTACGAGACCTTCGGCATCATCCTGCTGGAGGCCTTCCGCGAGGGAACCCCGGTGGTGGCCCGGAGCCTGGGGCCGCTGCCGGAGATCGTGCGCGAGAGCGGCGGCGGAATCCTCTTCGACGACGCCGAGAGCCTGCGCTCCGCCCTCTCGACCCTGGCCGGCGACGCGGCCCTGCGCGACAAGCTGGGCCGGGCGGGGCACACGGCGCTCCGCGAGCGCTGGACGGAACGCGTGGTCGTCCGACAATACCTGGAGCTCGTGGGACGCATCGCCCGCGAGCGCGGTCTGGACCGGGTGGGGAGCCGGCTGGGCGAGCGGGGAGAGGCAGCGTGAAGGTCCTGATCACCGGCGGAGCGGGCTTCATCGGATCCCACGTGGCCGAGCGAATGCTCGGCGACGGCCACGACGTCTGGATCCTGGACGACCTGTCCACGGGCGCCATGGAGAACCTGGACGGCCTGCTCGAGCGGCCCGGCTTCCACCATCGGGTGGGCTCCGTGGCCGACGAGCCCCTGGTGGGCGAGCTGGTCGACCGGGCCGACGTGGTCTTCCACCTGGCCGCGGCGGTGGGCGTGAAGCTCATCGTGGAGCGTCCCACCCACACCCTCGAGACCAACGTGCGCGGCACCGAGGTGGTCCTGCAGGCGGCGGCCAAGAAGCAGAAGCTCGTGGTGCTGGCGTCCACCTCGGAGGTCTACGGCAAGGGCGTGAAGATCCCCTACGCCGAGGAGGACGACCTGCTGCTGGGGCCCACCACCAAGAGCCGCTGGGGCTACGCCTGCTCCAAGGCCATCGACGAGTACCTGGCCCTCGCCTACTCCCGCGAGCGCGGCCTGCCGGTGATCATCGCCCGCTTCTTCAACACGGTGGGCCCGCGCCAGACCGGTCGCTACGGGATGGTGATCCCCACCTTCGTGCGCCAGGGCCTGGCGGGGGAGCCGATCACGGTCTACGGCAACGGCGAGCAGCGCCGCTGCTTCGCCGACGTCTCCGAGGTGGTGGAGTGCCTGATGCGGCTCATCCACACGCCCGAGGCCCAGGGCCAGGTGTTCAACGTGGGCAACGACCGGGAGACGTCGATCAACGACCTGGCGCGCCTGGTGCAGACCCGCACCGGCGGGCGCTCGGAGATCGTCCACATCCCCTACGAGGAGGCCTACGCCGAGGGCTTCGAGGACCTCCAGCGCCGCGTCCCGGACGTGGGCAAGCTGCATCGCACCATCGGATACCGTCCGACGATGGGCCTCGTGGACATCGTCGACCGCATCATCGCAGGCCAGCGCAACGCGGCCTAGGAGCACGCATGTCCATCGTCCAGCGCGCCGCCCGCCACGCGCGGCTCTCCGCCCAGGCCCACGAGCTCACGCGGCGCACGCCGCCGTTCCTGATCTTCTTCATCAACTCGATCTGCAACCTGAAGTGCGCCCACTGCTTCTACTGGGAGAGCCTCAACAAGAAGGACGACCTCAGCTTCGAGGAGATCGTGGCGCTGTCCCGCGACCTCGACCCCTTCGAGAACCTCAACCTCTCGGGCGGCGAGCCCTTCATGCGCAAGGAGTTCGCCGAGATCTGTCTGCAGTTCGTCGAGCAGAACCAGGTCAAGCAGATCTACGTGCCCACCAACGGCTACTACACCGAGAAGACCATTGCGGCGCTCGAGAAGATCCTGGTCCACGATCGGCTGCAGCTGTTCGCGTGCGAGATCTCCCTGGATGGGATGCCCGAGTTCCACAACGAGTTCCGGGGCAACCCCCGCTCCTTCCAGAAGGCCATGGAGACCTACGACGCCCTGGCCGAGCTCCAGAAGCGGCACCCGAGGCTGCGCATCCACTCGATCGCCACCGTGACCCACACCAACGTGGACGAGATCCGGCGCCTCACCACCTACCTCTACGAGCGCTGTCCGGCCATGGACCACCACAACATCGCCATCATCCGCGGCGACCGGAAGGATCCCTCGCTCCAGGGCCCGGCGCTCGCGGGCTACCGCGACCTCTACGCCTACGCCCGGCGGCTCTGGGCCGATCGCGAGCAGGGCCGCTTCGGCGCCATCGTGGATCCGATGCTCACCTGGGCCAAGCTGCGGACCGCCGAAGAGCGACGCATGGTGGTGCCCTGCAAGGCGGGCGTGCTCTCGGGCGTGGTCTACGCCAACGGGGACGTGGCGGTCTGCGAAACCGAGGCCGAGTACGGCCGTCTCGGCAACCTCCGGGAGCGGAGCTTCCGGGAGATCTGGTGGTCGGCGGAGGCCGAGGCCCAGCGCGAGCGCATCCGGAACAAGTGCTGCCACTGCACCAACGAGGTCTTCCTCTGGCCCAGCATCACCTTCCAGCCGGCCCAGCTGGCCCGCGCGCTGGCGGGCGCCCGGGCCTGGGAGAAGCCCGAGCCGCTGCCGGCCGACGAGCGGGCGCCCATCCGGCTCGGCCCGGACCTGCTCCCGGTGACCGAGTGAGGCGCCGAGCGGCGCTCCGAGTGAGGCGCGCCGCCTCGGGCTCATGAGCCGCGGTCCCCTGCGCCTGCTGCGCGACTTCGCCGCCCTCTCGGGCGGCGAGCTGCTGGCCAAGCTCGCCGGCTTCGGCGCCTTCGCCTATCTCGCCCGGGTGCTCGGCCCCTCGCCCTACGGCGCCGTCGAGCTCGCCGTGGCGGTGGTGACGTTCGCCGCCCTGATCGTCGACTTCGGCTTCGGGCCGGTGGGGGCCCGGGAGATCACCCGCGATCGCCGCCGCGCCGAGCCCCTGGCCGCGGGCATCCCCGCGGCGCGGCTGCTCCTCGCCGGTCTGGCGTTCGGGGTCGTCTTCGCCGCGAGCCTGCTGCTGGCCGACGGCGCCGACACCCGACGCCTGATCCAGCTGTTCGGGCTCTCGCTGTTCGCGCTGCCCTGGACGCTCAACTGGCTGCTCCAGAGCACGGACCGGATGGCCTGGGTGGGTCTCGCCCAGCCCCTGCGCATGGGCCTCTTCCTGCTGGGGGTCCTCGTGCTGGTGCGGGGCGGCGACGACCTCTGGCGCGTCGGGCTGCTCGAGACCGTGGCGGCCGTGGCGTTCGCCCTCTACTTCCTCGGCGCGCAGCTGCGGCTCGGCATCGCACCGCGGCTGCGCTTCGACCGCGGGGCCATGCGCGCCCTCTTCCGCGAGGCCGCGCCCGTGGGCTCGAGCCAGCTGCTCTGGGCCGCCAACCAGTACCTGCCCACCGTGCTGGTGGCCTCCCTGGTGGGCGGCGCAGCGGTCGGCTGGTTCGGCGGCTCCCTGCGGATCGTGGTGAGCCTCGGCACCTTCGTCTGGCTGTACTTCTTCAACCTCTATCCCTCGCTGGTGCGCAGCGCGGAGGAGCCGCGCGCGCGCTACCGCGCCCTGATCGCGCCCTCCTTTCGGGCCACCGCCTGGCTCGGCATCCTCGGCGCCCTGCTGGGCACCCTGCTGGCGGACCCGCTCTGCCGGCTGGCGTACGGCGCGCGCTTCGGCGAGGCGGCGGCGGTCTTCGGGGTGCTGGTCTGGGTGCTGCCCATCTCCCTGCTCTCGGGACATGCGCGCTTCTCCCTGATCGCCTACGGACGCCAGTCGCGAGAGCTCGTGGCCCAGGCGGTGGGCACCCTCGTGACCCTCGGCCTCGGGGCCCTGCTCGTGACGCAGCTCGGCGTCACCGGGGCGGCCTGGGCGATGCTGGTCGCGGCCCTCGCCGTCTGGGGCGTGGCCCACGGCGCGGCCCGGGAGGTGGTCGGGGGCCTCCCGCTGCTCGGCCCGGCGGCGCGACCCGCCGTCGCCGCCCTCGGTGCGGGCGCCCTCGGCCTCGCGCTCGTGCGCGTCACCCCGGCGGGCCCCTGGCTGGCAGCGGGCGCCGCCGCCCTGGCCTACACCGGGCTGGCGTTGCTGCTGGAGCGCTCGCTCCTGGCGGACCTGCGGGCGTTGCTCGCGGCGCGGACCAGCGTCGTCGTCGAGGGCGTCGAGCCGTGAGCGAGCGCGGCGTGGCCCTGCGCCTCTTCCTCACCTGCTGGGTCGTCTACGGCATGCACTTCGCCACGAACATCGTGCGCGAGCACTATCCCGTCTTCAGCCTGGCGGAGCGGGCCACCCTGCGGGTGGACCCCTACCTAGGCCTCCACCCCGACCTCTTCGAGATCGAGGGCCGCGGCGCCTACATCAACAACAACCCGGGCGCCTCGCTCCTCGCCGCACCGGCCTACCTCCTGGTGCGCCCCGCCGTGGACGTGGTCGCCGCGCGGGTGGCGGCCGCCCGCGCCACCCAGGGCGGACCGGTGACCGCGGAGTACGACACCAAGTACCCGATGCGGGTCGAGTTCTTCCGCAAGGTCCGGGAGCGGGGCCTGGACGTCCGCTTCGGCCTCGCCGCCTGGTCGACCCACGGCCTGTTCATGGCGCCCCTGGGCGCGGCCGGCGCGCTGGTGATGCGCGCGCTGCTCCTCCGCCTCGGGCTCTCGGCGCCCGCCGCCCTCTGGCTCGCCCTGCTCTACGCCTTCGGAACGCCGGTCTTCTTCCGCTCGGGCTTCCTGAACCAGAACATGCTCGTGGCCCATGCCACCCTCTTCGCCTTCGCCCTGCTGTGGCGGCCGGACCGTCCGGGGGGCATCGAGGACCGCAGCCCGCGCCTGGCCCTGGCCGGGGTCGCGGCCGGAACGACGCTCCTGTGCGACTACAGCGGCGTGGTGCCGCTGCTGGCCCTGGGCCTCTACGCGGGCGTCCAGCTCCTGCGCGCCCACGGCCCGACAGCCGCCGCACCCCGGGTCGGCGCCCTGGTGGCGGGGGGCGCGCTGCCCGTGGCCGTGCTCCTCGGCTACCAGCAGTGGGCCTTCGGGAATCCCCTCTTCCCGGCCCAGCGCTACATGCCCGATACGGCCTACAGCGTGCGGGGCTGGTTCGGACTGACGCCACCGGCGCCAGACCTGCTCACCGCGAACCTCTTCGACCTGCGCTTCGGCCTGTTCGCCTTCTGTCCCCTGCTCTTGCTGGGTGTCGTCGGCTGGGCCGCCGCCCTGGGCCGGCGCTCGGTGCGCGCGGAGGCCGTCCTGGCCCTGGGGATCTTCCTCGGGCTCTGGCTCTTCGCCAGCGCGGTGCAGTTCGGTCGTCTCCAGTGGAACACCGGCGTGCGCTACATGGTCCCGGCCGTTCCGCTGCTCTTCCTGGCCACGGCCCTGGCGCTGAGACACCTGCCCCGGCCGTGGGCCGTCGGGCTCGGCATCGCGAGCGTGGCCCAGTCCTGGGCCCTGGCCATGGTGCGCGAGGACGTGCCCACCTCCCTGGCGAGCGCCCTGCTGGCGGGCGTCCAGCTGCCCTGGCTCTCGGTCCTCGGCATGATGGGCGGCCAGTACCTGGACTTCCTCGGCCGCCGCCCGCCGGACCCGACGCTGCTGGTGCTGCTCGTGGGCGGGCTGCTCGCCTGTCTGTGGCTGCCCGCCCGGCGGGCCCCGGCGTGAGGTGGTCGCAAGCCCTGGCCGGGGCGGGCCTCCTCGCGGCGGCGCTCGCCCTCGTCCTGGGAGATCCCGCCCTGCTGGCCGAGCCGGGCGCCGCCCGGGAGCGGCTCCGGACCCTCCGGCAGGGCTTCGGCCTCTGCGGCCTGGCGCTCGGGGTCCACGGCCTGCTCCTGCTCGGGGTCAGCCTGCGGCCGCCGGCCGCGGGTCCGGCACGCCCCCTCTGGACGCCGCCCCCCGGGCTGGAGCCCCCCGCCCCGCGCGCCGAGGGCGCGCTGCTCGTGGCGCTGCTGCTGGCCGCCGTCGCTACGCGGATTCCGGGCCTCGGAAGCGACCTCTGGCTGGACGAGGTCTTCACCCTCACGGACTTCGTCCGCCCGTCGCTGTTCCGGATCCTGTCCGACTACTCGAGCGACAATCAGCACCTCCTCTACTCCGTCGCCGCCCACGCCAGCGTCGCGGCCTTCGGGGAGAACCCCCAGGCCCTGCGCCTGCCCGCGCTGCTGTTCGGGGTGGCCAGCCTCGCCGCCCTGTGGCGACTGGGCCGGCTGGTGGCGGGACCGCGCGAGGCGCTCGCCGCGACAGCGCTGCTCGCCTTCTCCTACCACCACATCTGGTTCTCTCAGAACGCCCGCGGCTATACGGGCCTGCTCCTCATGACGATCCTCAGCACGGACCTGCTCCTGCGCGGACTCTGGCAGGGACGCTGGCGGACCTGGCTGGCCTACGCAGGGGTCCTGGCCCTCGGCATGGCCGTCCACCTCACCATGGGCTTCGTGGCCCTGGCCCAGGGCCTGGTGGTCCTGGTGCTGCTGCTCCGGGCCGGGCGCCTCGACGCTGGCCGGCTGCGGCCGCTGCTCGCCTTGGGCCTCGCCGGTCTCTTCACCTTCCAGACCTATGCACTGGTCCTGCCTCAGCTTCTGGAGTTCTTCACCCGGCCCGGAGGCGGCTCCGGGGGCGGGGCCAGCGAGTGGAAGAGCCCGCTGTGGATGCTCCGGGAGACGCTGCGGGGGCTCGGGCTCGGCCTGGCTCTCGGGAGCGCCGGTCTGGTCGGGGCCGGGGTCCTCTTCGGCAGCGGGCTCGTCTCCACCGCCCGCCGCAGCCCTGCGCTCGCGGCCCTCTTCCTGCTGCCGCCGCTGCTCGGCGCGGCGACCATGATCGGCCTCGGGCGCAATCTCTGGCCGCGGTTCTTCTTCAACGTCTTCGGCTTCGGGGCCCTGTTCGGCGTCCGGGGCGCCATGGTCCTGGGTGCCTGGGCCGCCGCCCGGATCCCCAGCCCAGCCTGGCGACCCGCGCCCACCGCCGCGGGCCTCGTCCTGGCCGTCGGGCTCGTGGCGGCCTCGGCGGTGACCCTGCCCCGGGTCTACCGCCACCCCAAGCAGGACTTCAGCGGCGCCCGCGACTTCGTCCTCGGCAGCCGGGCGCCAGGGGATCGGGTGGTGGCGGTCGGCCTCGCCGGGGAGGCCTATCGGCGCTACTACGCCCCGGACTGGCCCGTCGCCGGCTCGCTGGAGGAGCTGCGCGGGCTCCAGCCCGCGACCGGCTCCACCTGGGTGCTGGTCACCCTGCCCGGCCACCTGGCGGCGACGGCCCCGGCGCTGAGCGCTGCGCTGGAGCGCGAGTTCGAGACGGTGCGCGTGTTTCCGGGTACCGTCGGCGACGGCGCGGTATGGGTCCACCGCACGGCCCGTTGAGCCGAGAGAACCCCCTGGAGGAGGTCCGCCGCATGAGCCAGGTCGCGAGTCCCCCGCCCGGCACCCTGCCCGTTGCCGGCGCCGTCGAAGGCGTGAGCGTGGTGATGCCCGCCTACGACGAGGAGCAGGGGATCGCCGAATCGGTGCGCCGGGTGCGCGCGGTGATGGGCCGCCAGGACCGCAGCTGGGAGCTGGTGGTGGTGGACGACGGCTCCTCCGACCACACCGCCGCGCTGGCCGAGGCCGAGGGGGCCACGGTCGTGCGGCTGCCGCGCAACCGCGGCTACGGCGGCGCCCTCAAGGCGGGCATCACCCGCGCCAAGTACGACACGATCGTGATCACCGACGCCGACTGCACCTACCCCCCCGAGGCGATCCCCGGGATGCTCGACCGGGCGGAGGGCTACGACATGGTCGTGGGCGCGCGGATCGGCGAGGACGTGCACGTCCCCCTGGAGCGCCGGCCGGCCAAGTGGCTGCTCACGCGGCTCGCGAGCTACCTGGCGGGGCAGGAGATCCCGGATCTGAACTCCGGGCTGCGGGTGATCCGGCGCCCGCTGGTGGAGCGTTTCGAATATCTTCTGCCCTCGGGCTTCTCCTTCACCACCACGATCACCCTCGCGGCCCTCTGCAACGACGCCCTCGTGGCCTACCACCCGATCTCGTACCACCGGCGCGAGGGCAGCTCGAAGATCCGGCCCACCCACGCCTTCGACTTCCTGCTGCTGATCCTGCGCACGGTGGTGTACTTCAATCCGCTCAAGGTCTTCCTGCCCCTCGGCGGGGTCTTCTTCCTGGTGGGCCTGGCCAAGTTCGCCTACGACATCACGCTGGGGAACTTCTCCGAGACCGCGCTCCTGGGCTTCCTCGGCGCGGCGCTGCTCTGGTCGGTGGGGCTGCTATCGGACCAGATCGCGCGGGTCGGGCTGGCGCCCCGTCAACGCTGAGCCCCGTGAGCGACCTGCCGACCCGACGCTGGGCCCGCCTGGGGCCGCTGCTGCTGCGCCTGGGCGTAACCGCCGGCGTGCTGGCGGCGCTCGCCCTGCAGCTGCCCCTGGACGAGCTCACCGGCGCCCTCGCGCGCACGCCGCCCGGGCTCTGGCTCGCGGTCGTGGGCGGCTTCCTGCTGGGCCACGGCGTGACGGCCCTCAAGTGGCGGCTGCTCCTCCACGCAACCGGCGTCCGTCCGGGCGTAAACGAGACCCTCCGGGCCCACGGCGCGGGCCTCTTCGCCAATCTCTGCCTGCCGTCCATCGTGGGGGGCGACGTGGTCCGCGCCGGCCTGGTGATCCGGCGCCATGGCCACGCGGCGCGGGTGGCCGTGGGCGGACTCGCCGATCGGGTGCTGGACACGGCGGCGCTCACCCTGCTGGCAGCCACCGGCGCCCTGCTCGCACCGGGCGTGCTGGACGGCCTCGCCGGCCGCATCCTGGCCCTGGCCGCCTTCGGCTGTCTCGCCGCCACCCTGGGCGCGCTGGCGGCGGCCCGCTGGCTCGATCCCGCGCCCCTGCCCCCCCGGCTGGCCGGCGTGCTCGAGAAGGTGCGCGAGGCCCTCGACGCCCTGGGCCGGCGTCCGGTTGCGGCGCTGGGGGCCCTGGTCCTCTCGCTGGCCGTCCAGAGCGCCTTCGTGCTCCTGAACGCCCAGCTGGGCGCCGCGATCGGCATCGCCCTGCCCCTGGCGGCCTGGCTGCTGGCCTGGCCCCTCGCCAAGCTGGTGGCGCTGGTGCCCGTGAGTCTCGGCGGCATCGGCGTCCGCGAGGTCGCCCTGGCCGGCCTGCTGGTGCCGTTCGCCGTCGCGCCCGCCCTCGCAGTGGCGCAGTCGCTGCTCTGGGAGACGGTGCTCGTCGCGGCGGGGCTCGTCGCCGGCGGCGCCGCGCTCGCCCTCGGCGCCCGGCCCGGGGATGCGTCCGTGGCGGGGGCGACCCCGTGAGCCGGGTCGTGGTGCTCGGGGGCGGACCGGCCGGGCTCGGCGCGGCCCTGGGCCTTGCGCGGCGCGGCCTTGCGCCGGTCGTGGTCGAGCAGCGCGAGCGGGTCGGCGGCAACGCCGGGAGCTTCGAGCTGCACGGGCTCCCGGTCGACTACGGCAGCCACCGACTGCACCCCGCCTCGGATCCCGAGGTGCTCGCCCTGCTCCGCGAGCTCCTGGGCCCGGATCTGCTCACGCGCCCGCGACACGGCCGCATCGCGCTGCTCGGGCGCTTCCTGCACTTCCCGCTGCGCCCCGCCGACCTGCTGCTGCGGGCGCCGCCGCGCTTCGCCCTCGGCGTCGCCACCGACCTGGCGGGCAAGGCGCTGCCGCGGGGCGCGGCGCGCCAGCCCGAGACCTTCGCCAGCGTCCTCGAGCGGGGTCTCGGTCGCACGATCTGCCGCGACTTCTACTTCCCCTACGCCCGCAAGATCTGGGGCATCGAGCCGGAGGAGATCGCCCCGGTGCAGGCCCACAAGCGCGTGTCGTCGGGCACCCTGGGCCGGATGCTGAGGCGGCTGCTACCGGGGGGCACCGGCAGCGGCGCCGGCAACACCAAGGGCATCTTCTACTACCCCCGCCAGGGCTTCGGCCAGATCAGCCAGGCGCTGGCCGAGGCCGCGGTGGCCGCCGGGGCCGACCTGCGCCTGCGTACCTCCGCGAGCCGCGTCGAGCTGGGCGAGGGGGTGCGCGTCACCCTCGAGGGACCGGACGGCAGCGAGTCGGTGGACGCCGACCGGGTCTGGTCGACGATTCCGGTCGGCGCGCTGGCGCGTGCCCTGGATCCGCCGGCGCCGGCCGAGGTGGTGGAGGCGGGCAGCGGGCTCGAGCTGCGGGCCATGCTGCTGGTCTACCTGGTCCTCGACCGCGACCGGTTCACCGAGTACGACGCCCACTATTTCCCCGGCGGCGAGATCCCCTTCACCCGCGTCTCCGAGCCCAAGAACTACACGGGTCGGCTCGACCCGGTGGGACGCACGGTCCTCTGCGCCGAGATCCCCTGCGCCAAGACGGATCCCGTCTGGCTCTTCGATGAGGGGGCGCTGGGGGAGCTCGTGGCCGAGGGGCTGGCGCGGGCGGGCCTCCCGCTGCGCGCGCGGGTGGTGGACACGGCCGTCGAGCGGCTGCCGGCCGCCTACCCGATCTACCGCAGCGGCTACGAGGCGCGCTTCGAGACCGTCGACCGCTGGCTCGAGGATCTGCCGCGGGTGCTGAGCTTCGGCCGGCAGGGCCTCTACGCCCACGACAACACCCACCACGCCCTGTTCATGGCCCGCTGTGCCGTGGACTGCCTTCGCGACGACGGACGCTTCGACGGGGAACGCTGGGCCGGGTACCGCAAGGTCTTCGAGACCCACGTCGTCGAGGACTGAGCCTCCGCGCGCCACGGGGCCCGGCGGGTCTCGAGCACCGCGGGGCTCAGCGGGCCGGGCGGGTCGGCTCCCCGGTCACGTAGCCCAGCCATTCGCCGTACGCCCAGGCGCCGAGCAGGCCCACCACGGCCGGCGCCGCGCGCAGGAACGCGCCCCGGTGACGACCGCGGGCGAAGCTCTCGCGCGCGCGGCGGGCGAAGAGCACCGCCGGCAGGAGCGGCGCTGCGAGGGCGAGGGTCCAACGACGCAGCGGCGACATCTC
This sequence comes from uncultured Spirochaetales bacterium, assembly GCA_964442285.1. Lineage (GTDB taxonomy): Bacteria > Myxococcota_A > UBA9160 > UBA9160 > JAFDET01 > CAYTZH01. The sequence continues at coordinate 43,675 of CAYTZH010000027.1, forward strand.
GCGCACGCGCTTGCCCGCGTAGAGCCGCCCCCAGGCCACCCGCTCCCGCAGGCAGGTACGCAGCTGCAGCGGGTCCCGGGCCTGGCGCACCACGATCTCCGGCAGCAGCCAGAGCGACTCCCCCCGCTCGACGAGCGCGCCGTGGACCGCGGTCTCGTGGTAGGCCCCGCGCCAGACGTGGTCCACCTGGGCCAGGGCGTGCTGCTTGTACGAGACGTTCACGTCCGAGACGTAGGCCGCCGGGCCGGCCGGCAGCGGGTTCTGGTAGCGACCGAAGTCGCAGAAGTAGACGGCCCAGTTCAGGATGTGGTCGGAGGCGTTCTCGATCGCACCGCCGATCGCCGCGTGGGGCAGCCGCTCGTGGGCCGCCACGATCCGCGCGCACCAGTCGGGGTCGGGGCGGGCGTGGTCCTCGGTCAGCGCCACCACGGGGGCCCGCGCCCGCGCGAGCCCCGCCGCGCGGCGGCGGTCGTAGCGGAGGTGGGCCGCACCCGGGTCACCCGCGCGGGCGGCCGGGCCCTCGAGGTAGGGGAACTCCACCTCCGGATGCGCCCGCTGCCAGGCCTTCACGCCGGGCACGGAGGCATCCACCGGGACCAGCACCTCGAACGGGGGCGCGTCGCGCTGGGCGGCCAGGGCCCGCAGACACGCATCCACGTGTCGGCCTCCGCTGGTCACGGTCACCACCACCGAGAGCCGCAGGGCGGGTGCCGTCGAGACGGCGGCGGTCATGGAGCGTCCAGCTGCGGACAGGGCATCGCGGCGACGCAGTCTAGCGCGGACGCCGCCTTGCGGATCGGAAACGCGGTGGCCCGGGCACGACTCGACCCATTCCCTTCGCCGCGCTACCCCGACTCCAGCGCCGGCGCCTTCGCGCCGACCCATGGAGAGCATGAGCAACGCCCCGGCTGCGCCGCACTCAGCACCGGCCCCCCGCCCTCCGGACCGTCTGGGCCTGCTGCTCCTGTCTGCCGCCATGGTGGTCGTGGGCGGCTTCGCCTGGTGGCTGCAGCTGCAGCCGGGTCTGGTGCCCGAGACGGCGGTGCTCTCCACCCTCCCCCGCGAGATCGAAGGCTGGGAGGCGGAGGACCTGCCCCTGGACGCCGCCGTCGAGTCGGTCCTGCGCGCGGACCACAACCTCCAGCGCGCCTACGTCCACGGCGCCACCGGAGACCTCATCTGGCTCTACGTGGGCTACTACGGCACCCAGCGCGGCGGGCGACCCGAGCACACGCCCCGGGGCTGCTACACGGGCGCGGGCTGGGCGATCGAGGCCTACCGGACCCTCGACGTCCGTCCGGACCTCGGACTGCGTGCCCGCGAGTTCCGGGTCCGCCGCGAGCAGGAGCACCGCCTGGTCCACTTCTGGTTCCGCTCCCACCGGCGCACCGGGATGGTGACCGGCCTGGACCAGAACCTGGACCGGCTCTGGGGCCGGCTCCTGGACGGGCGGGCCGACGGCGCCCTGGTCCGGGTCAGCACGCCGATCGACGCCGGCGGCGAGGTGCTGGCGCGTACCCGCCTCATCGGCTTCGCAGCGGCGCTGGACCCGCTCCTCGCCGAGCGCTGGCCCGTGGAGCGGCCCGCCGGCGGCTGAGCCTCACCCCGAGCGGCGGAGCCTCACTTCTTGAAGAGGTCGTCGAGGGCGCTGCGGGCCGCCTGCTTCTCGCGGCCGGCACGCCCGTCGCCGCGGCGTTCCGCCGGCGCGAAGTAGTCGCAGCGGTTGGCCCGGTCCCGCACCGACACCCGCTCCGCGCTCGACTCGCGGCACTCGTTGTAGGCGGCGGGATCGTGGTGGGCGCAGTTGTGGCAGCTGTGGAGGTCGGCGTCGCAGGAGGCGCAGGTGTCCCGGAAGCCCACCCGCTCCCCGGCGGCCAGCACGCGCTCGGCTCCGCATGCGGCACAGAACATGGAGCGACGGTGCGCCACGGGGCATGGGGGTGTCAAGCCGTGGGTCGGAGGGCGACTCGCCCGCGGCGATCGTGGTGCTGCCCGTGGCCCGGAGCGGTAGCCTCCCCGGGGTGCGCGCCTTCTTCGGTCTCGGCCGGGCCGCCGGCCTCGTCCTGCCGCTGCTGCTCGTCGCGCCGCCGGCGTCGCCGCAGCCCGCCGCGGAGCCCACCCTGGCCCATCTCGCCCTGATGTGGGCCTCCGGCGACTTCCGCGGGCCCCTCATCTGCGAGATCGACGGCGATCCGCGCCGCGGCTCGCGGCGCATCGAGATCCGGCCCCAGCGCCGGCGCGCCTACCGCCCCCAGGACGAGGTCGTCTTCCACCCGCTGCCCGAGGGCGCCCGCTGCCGCAACGAGCTGGGCGGGCCGGCCCCGCAGATCGAGGGCACCCTGCGCATCGGTCTCGACGCCCACGCACGTCCCGACACCGCGCGACGCGACTTCCAGGAGGCGCTGCGCCGCGACGGGGGCTTCGCCTTCGAGGTGACCGCCGGCACGCTCACCATCCGCGACGCCGGGGAGGCCGAGCCGCGCACCCTGCGCCTGCGCGGGGCGAACGCCCACCTCCGTCAGCTGCGGCGCGGCAGTGCCGGGGGACAGCTCCTCGCCGAGTACCGGGACCTGCCGAAGCGCGAGCTGCGTATCGAGGCGCGGGACGGGACCGAGCTGGTCTTCCACCTGGTCCAGCTCCCGCCCTCACGGTGAGCGCGTGACCGAGCGATGAGCGCCCGGGGCCAGGGCGACGGCACCACGCGGCGCCAGGGCGACGGCACCACCCGGCGCTGGGGCGACGCCGCGGCCCGGGAACGCATCGAGGCGGCGCTCGAGGCCGTGGCCGCGGGGCGGGCCCGCCGCCTCAAGCAGGGTCGGCGCAAAGCCCTCTACGCCCTCGACCTGGCCGGGGAGGGCCGCGTCGACCACCTGCTGAAGCACAACCGCTACACGGGTCTCGAGAGCTGGCTCCGTCGCCTGCGGGGCTCCAAGTCCCGTCGCGAGTGGTACTGCGCGCGGGACCTGGCCGCGCGGGGCGCGCCGGTCGCAGTCCCCGCCGCCGCCCTCGAGCGGCGCCGGGGCGGTGCCATCCGCGACTGCTACCTGCTGATCGACCCCCTGGCCGACGCCGAGGACCTGCGGGCCCGCTGGCGTTCCGGCGGCGCGGCGGCGGAGCGCCGCGCGCTGTGCGCCGCGTTCGGGGCCGCGGCCGGGCGGGTCCACGATGCCGGTCTCCTGCAGGACGACTTCGCCCCGAACAACTTCCTGGTGCGCGGGCGGACGAAGCCCGAGGTGGTGGCCATCGACTTCGAGCGCGCGGGGATCGGCCCCGGGCCGGCCCCCGATACCGACCGCCTGGCGGCCCTGGCCAAGCTGAACCGCCGCCTGTCCGCCGACGTGAGCTGCGCCCACCGCCTGCGCTTCCTGCTCGCCTATGCCGACGGCGATCGCGCAGCGGCCCGCCGCTGGTGGGCCCGCGTCTCGGCCGCGGCACCGGAGCAGAGCCGCCGCGACGCCCGGCGCTGGCGGCGCGTCCTCACCCGGGACGGGCGCCGCTTCCACCGGGTGGTGTCGACTGTCTGGCAGGGCTTCGCCCGCCGCGACGCCGAGCTCGCAGCCCTGGCGACGGCGGCCACGAGCGCGGCGCCCACGGGCCTGACCGCGTCCGAGGGGTGCTGGGTGCTGGGGATTCCGGTGCCCGACGGAACGATGGGCCCGACGGTCTGGACCCACGCCAACCTGCTCTTCGAGCGCGACCTGGCCCCCCGTCCCCTGGCCTGGCTCGAGGCCGGCGACCGCGGATGCCTGCTGTGGAGCCGGGCCGACGCGGCGCCAGCCGGGGCTTCCGACGCCCCGGACGTGCGGGCCGCCCTCGCCGTGCTCCGACGCCGCCTGGCCGGCCACGGCGAGCTCGTGCGGCCGCCGGAGGCGGGCGAGGTGCTGGTCTCGCGCGAGCGGGGCACCCTGCGCGCGCGCCTTCTCGACCCGCGCCTCTGGCATCCCCCGAGCCGGAGGGCCTAGGGGCGGAGTCGGTGCTCGAGCCAGCAGTACGCGTAGGCGGCGCCGGCGTAGACGTAGTAGGCCTGGTGGTAGAGCAGCGCCGCCAGGGCGAAGGGTGTCCCTCGGCGGCGGCGGAAGAGGGCGAAGAGCGGCCGGTTCAGCGCCACGGCCACGGCGAAGAGGGCCGGCGGAAGCCAGACGGGTGCGGCGCCCAGCAGCGCCGCCAGCAGCGCCAGCCAGAAGCCCGCCGCCAGCGCGGCGCGACTCCGCTCGCTGCCTCCCACGTTCAGGTCCGCCGACGCGTTGCTGCGCGTCAGCAGCAGCCGCGCCCAGGGAACGGCGCGGCGGAAGACGTCGGTGCGGACCACCTCCGCCAGGCTCCAGCGCTTGAGGTGGGTGCCCCGGATGCTCGGGTCGAGCAGGATGCGGCCGCCGGCCGCGCGCAGGCGGTAGCCGAGCTCGATGTCCTCGATGCTCGGGCGGTCGAAGAGCGCCGTGTCGAAGCCCCCTGCGTCCAGGAAGGCATTGCGCCGCACCGCCCCGCAGCCGGACCAGAACGTCGTCGCCTCACCGGGATGGCTCGAGTGGGTGAAGTGATGCCTGAGGTTCATGTACTGGCTGAAGAAGCCGGGCTCCGGCGGCGCGTCGTCGTAGCTGCCGAAGACCGCTACCACGCCGGGCTCGGCCAGGACCGACCGGGCGCGGGCCGGGGCGTCGGCGTGGATCACCACGTCGGCGTCCACCAGCAGCACCGCCTCCCCCCGCACCTCGGCGATGGCCAGGTTGCGGGCGGCCCCGGGGCCGAGCCTCCCGCCGCTCGGAATCACGCGCGCGCCGAGCGCGCGCGCGTACTCCCCCGAGCCGTCGCTCGATCCGTCGTCCACCACCACCACCTCCTCCAGCTCCCGGCCCACCGCGGCCAGCAGCGGCGGCAGGCTCTGCTCCAGGTAGTGGCGTCCGTCGAAGACCGGCACGACGGCGCTGAGCGTGGGGGCGTCTGCCATGGCGGCGCAGGATAGGAGAAGCGAGCCCCGCCGGCGGCCCCGCGCCCCCCAGGGCGGCTCATGCGGCCCCGCGGTGGCCGAGGCGCACGCGCGGGACGAGCTCCGTGAGGGCCTCGAGGTGCTTGCGCACGGCCGGACCGTCGCGGTCGGCGCAGGCGTCGATCACCTGCACGCTGAGCGCGACCAGGGCCGGGTAGCCGCAGCGCTCGGCGGCTCCCCGAAGCTCCCGGGCGGCCCGCGTCACCCGTTCCAGGTCCCGGGCCTGCTCGGCATCCTGGAGCTCGTCCAGGTGCTCGCCCAGGGCGACCACGAACCGGTCCAGGGCCTCGCGGGCGTCCGGGTCGGATTCGAGCACCGACCGCACGGGCTCGCTCTTGCGCAGGCCACTCATCGCTTCGGACTATCGGCAGTCGCGGGCCGCGGCTGGATGGGCGCGACGCGCGGCCGGAGGGGAGGCGCCGCCGCCTACTGGCCGCGGAGGGCCCGCAGTGCCGCGCGCAGGGCCAGCCAGCCCCGGAAGGACGCGGCGCCGAAGCGGGCCGCGAGCCAAGGCGCACGCAGATAGTAGGCGTCGAGCCGCGGAATCCGGACGGGATCCGCGATGCGCGCGGGAAGCGCGGCCATCCGCGTGGTCACGGCGAAGCGGAACCGCGCCGAGACCCGCTCCGCCACCCGCGCGTCGAGGTAGCCGTACGGGTACGCGAACAGCGCGGGCCGACGCCCGAGGCGCTGCTCCAGGGTCTCGGCACAGCCCTCCAGCTCGCCGTCGAGGGCGCTGTCGGGCAGCGTCCGCAGGTCCGGATGGCTCACCGTGTGGGCCTCGATCGCCCAGCCGGAGGCCGCCAGCGCCTCTACCCCCGCCCAGTCGAGCAGCGGGAAGCGCGGCGCCCAGTCCGGCTGGCTCGGCCAGCGGTTGTCCCGCCCCACGTAGCCCGTGGTCAGGAAGAGCGTGGCGGGCACCCCGAGGCTGGCGAGCACGGGCCGCGCGGCCTCCGCCAGCGAGGCGAAGCCGTCATCGAAGGTGAGCGCCACCCGGTCGTCGTCGGCGGGGTCCTCGAGCAGCGCGGCCAGCGACACCACCCGGTGACCGCTGGCCAGGATCCCCTCCACGAGCCGGCGGAAGACCGCCGGCGCGGTGGAGAGCACCGAGCCCGAGTCGTCCACCCCGTGGAAGGCGAGGACGGCCCTCACCCGCGGCCCAGGGCCCGCCGGAAGCATGCCTCGGCCAGGGCCGCGCCGCGGTCCCAGGTGAAGCGCTCGGCGCGGTCCAGGGCGGCGGCGGCCAGCCGCTCCCGGAGGGCGTCGTCCTCCAGCACCCGGGCGATCGCCGCGGCGATCGCCTCCGGCTCGCGGGGATCGAACAGGAGACCGGCCTGCCCCACTACCTCCGGCAGGCTCCCGCGGTCGCTGGCCAGGACCGGGACGCCGCAGGCCATGGCCTCGAGGGCGGGCAGCCCGAATCCCTCCCAGAGCGAGGGCAGCACGAAGGCGGTGGCACCGTTGTAGAGCGCCACCAGCGCCTCGTCCGAGACGTAGCCCGTGAAGACGGCGCGCTTGTCGAGCTCCGGGTGGCGCGCGACGAAGTCGCGCAGCTCCGCGACGTTGTCGTGGAAGCCGCGCCCGCTGGTGTCGCCGACGATGGCGAGCCGGAAGTCGTCGAAGCGCGCCACCAGGGAGCGCGCCGCCCGCAGCAGGCCCATCAGGTTCTTGTGGGGGTTCAGCCCGCCCACGTAGACCGCGTAGCGCAGGGGCTCGCCGAGCCCGTAGCGGGCGCGGACCTCGTCGACGGCGGCCCGATCCGGGAGGCGGTGGAAGCGGGGATCGGCGGCCTCGCTGACCACGTCGATCCGCGCCCGGTCCACCCCCAGGACCTCGACCAGGTCGCGCGCCGAGGCCTCGGAGACGGTCATGATCCGGGTGGCCTGGCGCCGGGCCAGGGTCACCTTGGCGCGCCAGAGCCAGCGGTTCCGGCGCGTCGGGAAGACGAGCTCCGGGAACCGCTCGGGGATCGTGTCGTGGAAGGCAACCACGCACGGGGCGCGGCGGGGCACCGGGTAGTAGGAGTAGACGGCCGGGAAGAAGAGCAGGTCCCAGGGCACCCGGGCGACGGCCCGGCCCAGGGCCCACATGTCGGCCGGGGAGCGCGACCCGCTCCCGACCGCGGACTCGGTGACCGCCCGCCGCGTTTGCACACACTGGATCGCCACGCCGTCGGGCAGCCCGCCGTCTCCCCCCTCCCGGTCCGTGAAGAGCACGTAGCGGAAGCCGGCGTCCCGCCGGGCGAGCGCCCGCACCATCTCGCGGGTGAAGCGGCCGAAGCCGCGCTCGTTCCACCAGCAGGTGGCGTCGACCCCCACGGTGACGGTCGCGTCGGACACGCTGCTCAGGCCGTGTGGCGGAGGTCGACCACCCGGTTGTAGATCCAGGCCATCAGCCATCCCACGGCGGCGCCGGTGAGCGCGCCATAGAAGAAGCCGAGGAACGCCCCGCCCCAGGTCACCGTGTAGCCGGGGAAGTAGTTGCCCAGCAGCCCCAGGTGCAGGCCCACCCGGGAGCCTCCGAGCACCAGCAGCCAGACCGTGGCCAGGAAGAGCCCGGTGCCGCCCACCATGCCGAAGACCACGGCGATGATGCTGGCGCGCAGCCGCGCCACGGCCCGGTGGATCAGCTCGAGCTCGCGCTCCTGCGGTGTCGTCGCGGTCACGTCAGTCGACCTCCGTCGGGTCCAGGGTCCGGGCCAGCTCGAGGCGCCGGATCAGCGCCATCTCGTGCCAGCGGACCACGCCGTTGATGAGCCGGGCCAGCAGGTAGCCGAAGCCGAAGCCGCCGAGGGCCGCCTCGCCGAAGCCGACGAGGGCGCCGGTCCAGCTCACCTCGTAGCCCAGGAAGTAGTGCGCCAGCAGGGAGAGGTTGGCCCCCACCAGCGGGCCGCCGCGCACCAGCAGGACCGCCGTGGCCAAGAAGAGCCCGAGCCCGAAGACCGCGGCCAGGGAGGCCCCCAGGGCCACCGGGTCGTAGTGCGCGAAGACGCTCTGGAGGATCTCGTCCAGGGTCTCCTGCTCCGCCTTGCGCGGCACGGCCCGATCGCCGCTGGTGCTCGGCCGCGACTCTCCGTCGCGGACCTCCTCGTGGTAGGCCTCCTCGACGTTCACGTCCCAGACGTCGTGGCGCTCGCCCAGGATGTTCCGCGCCGCCAGCACGGCGGTGAGCATGGAGTGGTCCTGGTTGTTGTAGCGGTGCTGGCCGTTGCGGCCGACGAGCTGGAGGTTCTCGATCGGGTCGAGCCAGCCGCGCAGGACCTCCAGCGCCTCCTGGTACTCCCCGTCGTAGACCGGGTAGGCCTTGGGCATCCGGATCACGCAGCCGTCGACCACGTCGCGCTCCTCGATCAGGCCGAGCGCGGCGCACTCCCGGGTACCCAGGGCGATCAGGTCGTCGTCCTGGGCGCTCCAGAGCGCGTCGCCCTCCTGGACGAAGTACTCGAGCCCGAGGGAGGTGCGGCCCGGATCGGGGACCATGTGCGGGCTCCAGTTCCGGAAGTTCTGGATCCGCCCCATCTGCACCTTCGGCGAGTGGATGTAGATCCAGTTGTCCGGGAACAGGTCGTCGCGGTCGCAGATGAGGCCCACGGTGAGGAAGTCGCGGTAGCGCAGGCGCTCCCCGGCGGCGACGATCTCCGGCGGCGGCGCCGGGTCGAGCGCCCGGATCAGCTCCTGGATCGGCATCGAGCTCAGGACGTGGCTCGCCTCCACCTCGCGCTCGCGGCCGGCGCGATCGCGCGCGGTGACGCCTTCGACCCGGCCGTCGCGGTGGCGGATCCGGACCACCTTCGTCCCGAGCTCCACGTCCTGCCCGAGCTCCAGCAGGCGCTCGTGACAGGCCTCCCACATCTGGCCCGGGCCGTGCCGCGGGTAGTTGAACTGGTCGATCAGGGTGGTGATCACCTCGCCCCTGCGGGCGAGCGACCCGAGGAGGGCGTTCTTCACCGCGGTGGCCAGGTCGAGGTTCTTGATGCGCTGGGCCGCCCAGTCGGCTCCGATCTCCCGGCAGTCCATGCCCCACACCTTCTCGGTGTAGGTCTTGAAGAAGATCTCGAACAGACGCCGCCCGAAGCGGTTGGAGACCCACTGCTCGAGGTTCCGCTCCTCGCGGCTGGGCGCCAGCTTGGCGGCCAGGTAGGACAGGCCGATGCGGACCGCCTCGATCGGACCGAGGCCGAACAGCGCGTTCATGGGCTTCAGGGGATAGTCGAAGAACTTCTCGTTGTAGAAGATTCGCGACAGGCGCGGCCGCACCAGGAACTCGTCGCCCAGGATCTCGCGCCAGAGCTCGTCGACCAGCTCTACCTTGGTGAAGAAGCGGTGGCCGCCGATGTCGAAGCGGTAGCCCTTGTACTCGACGGTGCGGGAGATGCCGCCGACCAGGTCGTCGGCCTCGAAGACGATCGACGGGGCGCCGTGGCGCGCCAGCTCGTAGGCGGCGGTCAGACCCGCCGGTCCGCCGCCGATGACGACCGTTCGACCCATGCTGCGACAGCCCCCGACGGCGTGTGCGGTGGCGCTCCGCTCCCCCCGAAGCCGCGCGCCGGACCCAGAGTAGCCCGCCCGGCCCGGCCTGCGATCGCCGACCGCGGACGCAGCGCGACGAGACGCGCTCCACGTGTGTGGCCCGGAGGGCCGTTCGGGGTACCCGGAAACGGGGGGGACCCGGAAACGGGGGATCGGGGGTGGATGCCGGCGCGGGCCTGTGAGCCCGCGCTCAGCACCACTTCCCAGGGGGCCCGGAAACGACAGCGTTCAGACCCTGCGGGCCCACGAGAGTGCAACTCGCAGGCCAAGAATCACGCGCCGATTCAGAAGTGAAAAGCTCAGGTATTTCAGTGCCGTGAGGACAAGATACGAGGATCTGCTCGATGCCGGCTCGTCCGCGGGAGGGAACTCTTCTTCCCAGAATGGCGAGGATCGTTCCCAGGGCCCTAGAGGAACTGCCAGAGGGCCACGCCCCGCTCCGCAGCCACCACCACGACGAGCCAGATGGCCAGATTGGTGGTGGTATGGGCCAGGATCACCGCCCCCAGATGGCCCCGGGCGTAGAGCCAGAGGTTGTAGGCGACGCCGGCCCCGAGGGCGACGGGCCACTCCCAGGGCACGTGGCTGAAGGTGAAGTAGAGGACCGTGATGGCGAAGCTCCAGCGGCTGTAGCGGGCGATCGGGAGGTCGCGGAAGTCGCGCGTGGCGTCGATCTCGAGATGGCCCCGGACGAGCGACACCAGCTCGCAGGCGCGCAGCAGGAAGCTCCGCACGAAGAGCTCCTCCAGGAAGGGCGTCACCAGCGCGAAGCCGAGCAGCCGGAGCGCCAGGGCGAGCGCGCTGCGTCCGCTCCCGAGCAGCTCCGGGTCGAAGCCCTCCTCGGGCGGCGGCTGCGACCAGCCACCCAGGACGTAGGGGCCCATCCAGAGCGCCGCGACGGCGAGGCCGACGGCCAGGTCGGCCAGGGAGCCGGGGCCGAGGCGGTACCCCTCGAGCTCCGGGTAGCGACCGGCCCGCGCGTAGATCAGGAGCAGCACACCCGGAACCAGTGCGTTGGCCACCAGCAGGGCGGGCGCGAGGGCGTCCGGCAGTCGGGCGCCGATCTCGACCAGGATCAGGAACGCCGCGTAGGGAGCCAGGTACGGCTCCCAGCCACGCGCCGGGCGCGCGTCCGCCCCCGTGCCGGGCGCCGGATCGCTGGGAGGAGGCTGGGCCATGGGCCGGCCGCAGTGTCCGCGAGCCACCCCGGCGACGCAACGGACGCGGCTGCGCCCGCTTCGTAGGAGGCAACGCACGCGGCTGCGCCCGCTTCGCCTGACGCAACGCCGCACGCGGCTGCGCCCGCTTCGCCTGACGCAACGCCGCACGAGGCTGGGCTTTTCCGAGGACCCGCACGCGGGATTTGCGATCGGTCGGCCTGCGGCGAAGCCCCCAGGGGTGGCGCGGCGGCTTCCGTTAGCTTCTTCCCCGGGGATTTTGGGGGTGGTGCCTTGACGACGACGCGGCCTGCGACCCGACGCTTCCGTTCCGGAACGCGCCCGCCGGCAACCGGACTCGCCGCGGCCCGGCTCGCGGCGATCCTGCTGGCGCTCGCGCTGCCCGCCGCCTCGGGCAGCGCCGATAGCGGCGAGCCGGCGCAGTTGCCGCCGCTCTGGCAGGCCTTCGAGCCGGCGTGGGTGGAGCCATCGCCGGCCGAGGCCGCGTTGCCCGGCCCGGTGGACGCAGCCCCCGCGCCCTCCGGGGTGGTGCTCGGACGCTGGGCGGCCGGCGGCCTGGCCGTGTCGATGCTCTCCCTCGGCCTGCTGCTGGGTCTGGCGCCGCGCGCCGGCTGGGCGCGACGCGCCCTGGCGATCCGCCCGCGGACGCGGCGCTGGCGCCTCGATCCGCTGCCCCGGACCGCCGCCGCGCAGCCCGCCGAGCCCGCGGAGGCGCAGCCCGCCGAGCCCCCGGAGGCGCAGCCCGCCGAGCCCGCGGCGACGCAGCCTCGGGGGACCGGCTTCCCCGAGGCCGACCCGCGGTCGGCCGAGATCGAGCGGCTGGCCTCGGCGCTGCGCGAGCAGCAGGCCTCGGGCGCGGCGGCTCTGGCGCGCCTGGACGCCCTGGCTCGCGAGGTCGCGCTGCTGCGCGCCGATCGGGACGGGATCCGCAGCGAGCGTCTGGACCGCCTGGTGGCCTGCGTCGAGCAGCTGTGCGAGCGGCTCGCGCGCCGGGAGAGCCCGCTCGCCGCGTCCCGACCCGATCCGGCCCCCGGCCCGGGCGAGCCGCTCGAGCCCACCGCCGGACCGACGGACACGGAGCCTCTGGAGCCGGAGGTCGAGGTCGAGGTCGACGAGCTTGCGGACGGCGCGGTGGAGCGGCCGCCGATCTTCGAGGCCTGGCGCGACGTCCAGCTCCAGACCCAGCTCGGCGCGTCCCTGGACGAGTTCCTCCTCGAGCAGCTTCGGGAGCCGCTCCGGCCGCCACCCGCCGAGGGGCGTTCGCCGCGGGTGCTCTGGCTGGCCCGGCGCCCCTGCGAACGCCTGCTCCGGCTCGCGCGGAGCCTTCTCGATGCGGGCCTCGAGGTGGAGATCGACTGCGCCTCGCTCGAGCCCACCGCCGGTGCCGCGCTGCTCGCGGTGGCCGAAGCCCACGGGCTGGACGGGAGCCTGCGCTTCGGCCTCGCCCCGCCGTGGAAGCGCCGTCCCGAGGCCGCCTACGACGCCATCGTGGCGCAGGACGTGCTCGATGCCGTCTCGGATCCCGGGCGGGCGGTGAGCCGCCTCGACGAGGCCCTCGCCCCCGCCGGCGTCCTGCTGGTGGTGGGCTCCACCGGCGGTTCCGGGCTTCCGGCCGAGAGCGCGGAGGTGGTGCGGCAGATCTGGCCCTCGCTCCCGGAGCGCTACCGGACCCATCACCCGAGCGGGCGCGTGGACGGCGAGCCGGCGCTTGCCCTCGCAGCGTCCCCGCCCCGGGACGTGCTGGGGGCCCTGGGCGAGCGGTTCTCGTTCGAGGTGTTCGCGGCCTTCGGCAGCGCAGCCGACGCCTTCCTCGGGCCCGACTACGGTCCCAACTTCGACCTCTCGCGCGACGGGGAGCGGCGCTTCCTCGAGCAGCTGAGCCGGCTCGACGAGAGCAAGATCGACGCCGGGCTGCTCAAGCCCCTGCACATGGTGGCGGCGCTACGCCGGGGCCCGGTGGAGGAGCCCGTCCTGTTCCGCCACTGGACGCCGGCCTTCTGCCGACGCGAGGGCGACGCGGCTCGATAGCCTGGCGGGAGTCCCGGGCCGCCGTCAGGTCGAGTCCCGGGCCGCCGTCAGGTCGGTCCCGGGCCGCCGTCAGGTCGGTCGGAGCCAGGCGGTGGTGCACCAGCCGATGCGGTCGCTGTAGGGCCCGGGCGTGAGGAAGTCGCGGCGCTCCCAGCCCCGCAGCAGCCCGGCGTCGAGCCGGGCGAGGGTCGGCTGATAGCGAGCGTAGTCGCTGTTGTCGAGGAGCAGCGCACCGCCGGGCGCCACCTTGGGGATGCCGGCCTCGAGACACCCCATGCGCGCGCGCCCGTCCACGAAGACGAGATCGAAGTGCGCGTCGGGGTGGCGCTCGATCTGCCGCACGTAGCGCTCGAAGCTGAAGCCCCGGGCGTAGACGCCCTCGGCCGAGGCGTAGCGCGCCTCCACCGGCTCGGCGCTGCGCTCGGGCGGACAGAACGTGTAGGCCAGGCGCCAGATCTCTTCCCGCTCGAAGGCCCGGGCCACCTGGGCCGCCCAGCGCGACACGTGCTCGATCGAGAGCAGCTCGCCGCGCGGCACGCGTCGACCCAGGAAGCGGGTCGAGCCGCCCGAGCCCCACTCGAAGACCCGGTGATCGGGACGCAGGAAGGCCTCGAGGAAGGCCAGGGCGCCGTAGGTCACGAAGGGCTCGGCATCCGCCAGCGGGGAGCGGTCGGCCCGGCGCGAGGCCAGCCAGCGCGTCTCCAGCGGCGCGTAGGACGGATGGATCCGGGTGAAGCGCTGCCAGACGCGGCGCTGGGCCTCCACGGGAGCCCCCGGCTCCACCCGGTCGAGCAGCGCGGCGTGCAGCGGGCTCCACACCGCGAAGTGGTCCAGGGTCTGCATCAGCGGATCCTCCCGCGGAAGCGCCGCAGCCAGGGTTCGGTGAGCCCGGCATAGTTGTCCATGAAGGCCGGCAGCAGGCGTCCGCGCGCGTCCACCGGCTTGAGCAGCAGCTGGAGCGCGTAGCGCTCGCCGTCGCGGACGTAGCCACCGCGATGGGAGCCGGCGTTGCCGTCGAAGACCACCAGGTTGGCGCGCTCGTCCGTGAAGGCGATCTCTTCGGCGAGCAGCGTCTGGGCCACCGGATCCCCGCCCAGCAGGTCGTCGCCGTAGTTCACCACCCGGCGCAGGCAGCGGGGCAGCGCCGCGAAGGCCGCCCGTCCCGCGGCGTGGGCGAGGCCCCGGTCGTACTCGCGGGTCCGGGGGTCGCAGTAGCTCCTGGCCAGGGCGTTGGCCACCGCCTTGGCGGTGGCGAACTCCCAGGCCGACATCGCCCAGCGGTGGCTTCCGGGCACGTAGCAGAACGGACCCTGGTCGATCCCCACCGGGCCGAGGTACAAGAGCCCCTTGATCGTGGCGACACCGCCGTCGGCGTGGATGCCGCCGGTGCGCGGCGCCGGCAGCCCCAGGTCCCGGTAGCCGTGGCGGTCCCAGCGGATCTCGTCGGCCTCGTTCAGGTACACGACCACGTAGGCCAGCTCCATCGAGAAGCCCGTCACCTGGCCCGCGGCCTCGAAGACCCCCCGCCGCTCGAGCACGGCCCGCACCGCCTCGAAGAAGAGGGTGTCCCGGGCCGGCACGCCGCGGCGTCGCTCGATCAGGTTCCCGTTGGGCTTGCGCGCCCCGCGCTTGCGCTCGATGTCCTCGCGGTAGGCATCGGCCATGGCCCGCAGCGAAGCGATCTCCGCCTCGTCCACCCGAAGCGGCGCCACACCCCGCGCCACCAGCCGCTGGCCGAGCTCGGTCTCCGGCCGGGCCGGCCCGTGGAAGCGCTGCCAGCGGTCGGTCACGCTGCGCTCGATCTCCTGAGCCAGGTGTCCAGCGAGGCGCCCGAAGAAGATGGGGTCCAGCCGCGGCGCCACCTCGGCCCGGAGCCGATCCAGGAGCCGGTCGATGGCCGACCAGGCCCGCTCCATGCAGTCGCCGCGCCGGGCGTACTCTCCCGGAAGCGGCCCCATCCACGACTCCACCCGGTCGATCGCCTCGCGGAGGGCGGGCGACGGGGAGCCGTGGTGGAACCGGACGCCGGCGAAGGCCGGATGGTGGACGTAGTCGATGCCGGTGAACGGCTGGGTGCGGATGGCGCCCGGCGCCACGCGCTTCAGCCGCCGGCGGTCCTCCTCGCGTCGCTCCCGTGTGGGCTCCAGGTTCGACACCGTGTCTCCTCCTCTAGGCGCGGGGGCGCCGCGCCACGAACAGCACGTTGTCGCCCCCGAGCCGAAGGCCCATGACCAGCAGGTTCAGCACGCCGTACACGATGCGGCGCTTGGCCCAGGTGAGGCTCCGGTGCAGTCCCTGCAGCAGCGCGACCTCGAGCGGACTGCCGGCGCGCTCCGCGCGCGCGACCAGGCTCCGGCGAAGCCGCCAGGTGAAGTTGGGGGCGGCGAAGGGCCGGATGGTCCCGACGAAGACGACCTCGAAGCCGGCCCGTTCGAGGAGCCGGGCGAGGCTGCGCTCGTTGAAGTAGACCAGGTGCCGGGGCGCCGTGACGCAGCGCCAGCGCGTGCCGTGGAGGCGGGCGCCGACCCCGCCGGCGTTGGGCACCGAGCCGGCGAACCAGCCGCCCGGGGGCAACCGGTCGCGGATCTGCTGCGCGAGCCGCAGCGGATCCCGCTGGTGCTCGAGCACCTCGAACGCCGTGATCAGCTCCGGATCCTCGAGCGGCAGCTTCTCGTCCAGGGAGCCCTCGTGCGCATCCACGCCGAACCACCGCCGGGCGCGGGCGACCGCGGCGGCATCCAGGTCGATGCCCGTCGCCGGGATGCCCCGGGCCTTCAGGGCCGCCAGGAAGAAGCCGTGTCCGCAGCCCACGTCCAGCGCGGCCCGGGGCCGCTTCCCGCCCAGCCGACGCAGTACGGCCCGGAGCACCTGACCGCGCTCGTGGACGGCGCCGCCGTTGGCGAAGAAGCAGGCACTGTCGACGATCCCGTTGCTCTCGGGGTGGAGACGTGCGTACTCCTGGTAGTAGGCGGTGAGGTCCGCCTCGCCGGGCAGGGGCAGCACGCCCCAGGTCCCGCAGTCCCGGCAGACGTGGAGTCGGTAGTCGCGCCCATCGGTGCCGTCCAGAGCCTCCCAGGGGCGGCGATCCATCCCGCCACAGGCGGCGCAGGCGTCGCCACGGGCGGCGCAGGCGTCGGGCTCCGGCTCCGGCGAGAACGCCGCCGGCAGAACCGCTTGGGACATGCTCTCTCCTCTTCGTGCATCGGCAGGCTCGACCTCCTGCATCGGCAGGGGATGCGCAGTAGCCGACCGGGGAAGGCTGCAGGGGAATTGCCTGAGCGGCAGGCGGGTGCGGGTCTAGAGCCGCCGGGTGCGGGTCTA
>CAYTZH010000027.1:59814-64805 GCA_964442285.1 uncultured Spirochaetales bacterium
CGGGTGCGGGTCTAGAGCCGCCGGGTGCGGGTCTACAGCCGCCGCGCGGCGGCGCCGGCGACGGCGTGCTCGACGTCCGGATCGCGCAGGATCGCGTCCAGGGAGCGCTCCATCCGGCGGCTCCAGCTCCGGAAGCGGGACTGGGGCAGCCCGGGGAGGTTCACGGGCTCCGCCTCCCCGGCCAGGTCGTCGAAGGAGAGGCCCACCAGCGGCGCGGGCGTCGCGCACAGCATGCGGTGGACGGCGCCGGCGACCTCGGGCCAGCGCGGCTCGCCTCCTCCGCGCAGCCCACCGCTCGCTCGGAGCCGACGCAGCAGCGCGGCCCGGTCCGCGTCGCGCTCCCGCCGGGCCCGGGCCAGAGCCCGCGGGCCCTCCAGCAGGCCCAGCTCGCGACGCAGGGCGAGGTCGCGACCGCTCCACCAGCCGGCCAGCGGCGGCAGGTCGTGGGTGTTGGCCGTCGCGAGCGCGCGGCTCGAGTAGCGCGCCGGGGGCTTGAAGCGCCCGCCCGGCTCGCGCTCGAACAGCAGGACCCGCGACGACAGGACGCCGTAGCGGGCCAGGAGCGAGGCGAGTCCCGGCGGCACCGTGCCCAGGTCCTCGCCCACCACCACGGCGCCTGCGCGCCGGCTCTCCTCCGCCAGCACCCGCAGCAGCGCGGACGCCGGGAAGCGCACGTAGCCCCCCTCGGAGGCCGGACGACCCGCCGGGATCCACCACTGGCGCAGACAGCCGAGGATGTGGTCCACCCGCAGCATGCCCGCGTGGCGGAGGGCGGCCCGGAGCAGGCTGCGCCAGTAGCCGAAGTCTTCGTCGGCCAGTCGCGCCGGGTGCAGGGGCGGCAGCCCCCAGTCCTGTCCCGCCGGGTTGAAGCCGTCCGGGGGCGCGCCCAGCGAGACGCCCCTCGCGAAGGCGGTCGGAACCGCCTCCGGATCGAAGCCGTCCGTGCCCGTCCCGAGGGCGAGATCCTGGTAGAGCCCGAGCCGGAGCCCCGCGCGCCGGGCCTCCCGGGCCACGCCGGCGAGCTGCCGATCGAGCTCGAACTGGCTCCAGAGGAGCCGCTCCTCCGCCAGCGCCCGGGCCGGGCCGCGCGCGTCGCGCGTGCGATAGCGGGCGTACTGCCGCAGCCGCTCTCCGCCCTCGCGCCGGAACCGCTCGAAGGCGCGTGCGCGCGCCGTGTCGCGCTCGCGGTGGATCCGTCGGAAGGCCCGGTGGAGGTGGGCCACGACCTCCTCGTGGAGGCTCGAGGCGGCGGTGTAGTCGATGCGGTCGGCGTCCAGGAGCCGGCGGCGGCGCTGCGAGGCGAAGGCCCGCTGCGCCGCCGGCGCCTCCGCCCACTCCGGGGTGGCGGTCGGGTCGAGGTAGAGGGGATTTCGGAAGAGCCGGCTCAGCGGCTGGTAGGGGCTCACGTCGGGCTCGCGGTTGCGGAGGTCGTGCAGTGGGTTCACGCCCACGAAGGCCGCGCCCCGCTCGCCCGCCCAGCGCACCACCGCGCGCAGGTCGCCCAGGTGGCCCACGCCGAAGCCGCGGTCGCTGCGCAGGGCGTAGAGGTTCAGCCAGAGCCCGTAGGCCCGGCGGCGTCCATAGAGCTCACGGGGATCGACGCAGCGCACGCGGCCCCCCCGCGACGGCCGGGGCAGGCTCGAAGCCGGACCCAGGACGTCGAGGAGCGCGCGCAGGGTGGCATCGGGGACCCGGCGCAGGCTGCGCGCGCCAGAGGGTCGATAGGCGGTCTGGATCCCGGCCTGCTCGGCTCGGGCCCGGAGCGCGCCGGACTGCCCGGCGCCCCGACTCACGGGGCGGCGCCGTCCTCGCAGACGAAGACCACGAGCGAGCGCGGGCCGATCCGGATCACCTCGCCGCCCTTGAAGTGGGGACGATCCTCGAGGAAGCCGCAGGCCGTGTCGAGGACGCCGAGCCAGACGTCGCCCGGCCTGGGCTGGGGCAGCGTGAAGGAGATGGGCTCCGGGTGCGCGCTCGCCACCACCAGGAAGGCGTCGTCCGGCTCGGGCTCGCCCGAGGCCGTCAGGTGGTAGCCGTAGGCCTCGCCGCTCAGGAGGAACGCCAGGCAGCGGTCGCCGGGGTCGCCCCAGTCCTCCTGGTGGCGCTCCTTGCCGTCGGGGCGCAGCCACGCGATGTCCTTGACCCCGCCTTCGGACACCTCCGTTCCGCGAAAGAAGCGATGCCGGTGGAAGACGATGTGCTCCCGGCGGAAGCGGACCAGGCGGCGGACGAAACGCTGGAAGTGCATCGCCTCCTCGTCCACCCCGGGCCAGTCGATCCAGCCGATCTCGTTGTCCTGGCAGTAGGCGTTGTTGTTGCCGCCCTGGGTGCGGCCGAGCTCGTCGCCCGCCAGGAGCATCGGCACGCCCTGGGAGAGCAGCAGCGAGGCCATGAGATTCCGCTTCTGCTGGGCCCGCAGGATCCGGATCGCCGGGTCGTGGGTGGGGCCCTCCACGCCGCAGTTCCAGGCGTAGTTGGCATCGGTGCCGTCGCGGTTGTCCTCGCCGTTGGCCTCGTTGTGCTTGTGGTCGTAGCTGACCAGGTCGTGGAGGGTGAAGCCGTCGTGGGCGGTGACGAAGTTCACGCTGGCCCAGGGGCGCCGTCCGAAGCGACGGTGGAAGAGGTCGCTCGACCCGGTGACCCGCGACGCCAGCTCCGGCACCAGCCCCTCGTCGCCCCGCCAGAAGCGGCGCACCACGTCCCGGTAGCGGTCGTTCCACTCCGCCCAGCCCGGCGGGAAGCCGCCGACCTGATAGCCCCCCTCCCCCAGATCCCAGGGCTCCGCGATCAGCTTCACCTCGGAGAGCACCGGATCCTGCCCCGCGGCCACCAGGAAGCGCGCGTGGGGATCGAAGCCGCCGTCGTCCCGGGCCAGCGCGCTGGCGAGATCGAAGCGGAAGCCATCCACGTGCATCTCCTCCACCCAGTAGCGGAGCGAGTCCATGACCAGCTGGGTGACCCGCGGATGCCGGAGGTTGAGGCAGTTCCCCGTGCCCGTGGTGTCGGCGTAGTAGCGGGCGTCGCCCTCCACGAGCCGGTAGTAGGACGCGTTGTCGATGCCGCGGAAGCTGAGGGTGGGCCCGAGGTGGTTGCCCTCCGCGGTGTGGTTGTAGACCACGTCGAGGATCACCTCGATGTTGGCGTCGTGGAGGTGCTGCACCAGCGTCTTGAACTCGCCGGGATCGCCGGAGGCCAGGTAGCGCGTCTCCGGCGCGAAGAAGCACAGGGTGTTGTAGCCCCAGTAGTTGCGCAGCCCGAGCTCCACCAGCCGGCGGTCGTCGAGGGACTCGTGCACGGGGAGCAGCTCGATCGCCGTGATCCCGAGCGCCTTCAGGTAGTCGACCACCGCCGGGTGGGCGAGGCCCGCGAAGGTGCCGCGGATCGCCTCCGGGACCTTGGGGTGGCGCATGGTGAAGCCGCGGGCGTGGGCCTCGTAGATCACCGTCTCGTGCCAGGGAGTCCGGGGCGGCCGGTCCTGGCCCCAGGTGTACGAGGTGTCCACCACCACGCACTTGGGCATGCCCCGCGCGTTGTTCCGGCGGTCCATCGAGAGGTCGCCGCGGGGGTGACCGAGGCGGTAGCCGTGGTGGGCGTCGCTCCAGCGGAAGGCGCCGGCCAGCGACTTCGCGTACGGATCGATCAGCAGCTTGTGCGGGTTGAAGCGGTGACCGGCCTGGGGCTCGTAGGGGCCGTGGACCCGGTAGCCGTAGAGCTGGCCCGGGCGGACGTCCGGCAGGTAGCCGTGCCAGACGCCCTCGGAGCGCTCGGGCAGCTCGATCCGCTCGAGCTCGCGCCGTCCCTTGGGATCGAAGAGACAGAGCTCCACCCGCTCCGCGTTGGCCGAGAAGAGCGCGAAGTTGACGCCGCGGCCGTCCCAGGTGGCGCCGAGGGGCCAGGGAGCGCCCGGCCACACCCGCAGGCGGCTCATGCCCCCGGGTCCTCGCTCCGGAACACCACCATCGCCAGCGGCGGGAGCCGCACCTCCAGCGACTGCTCGTGTCCGTGCCAGGCGAGCGGCCCCGCGCGCGCCGAGCCCAGGTTGCCCTGACCGCTGCCGCCGTAGATCGGCGCGTCGCTGTTCAGGATCTCGCGCCAGGTCCCGCCGAGCGGGACGCCCATCCGGAACCCCGCGCGCACGACCGGGGTGAAGTTGCACGCCACGGCCAGGCACGGGCCGCCGTGGGGGTCTCGTCGCTCGAAGCAGAGGGTGCTCTGCTCGTCGTCGTTGCAGTCGATCCAGGCGAAG
Source organism: uncultured Spirochaetales bacterium (assembly GCA_964442285.1). GTDB lineage: Bacteria > Myxococcota_A > UBA9160 > UBA9160 > JAFDET01 > CAYTZH01. The sequence continues at coordinate 64,061 of CAYTZH010000027.1, forward strand.
CCGCCGGGATCGCAGTCGCCGGCGTGAAGGGCGGGCTCGCCCCGGTAGAGGGTGTTCAGGTCCCGGACCCAGCGCTGGAGACCGCGGTGCGGGGCATGCTGGAGCAGGTGCCACTCGAGCTCCGTCTCGTGGCTCCACTCGCTCCACGGGCCGAGCTCGCTGCCCATGAACAGCAGCTTCTTGCCCGGCTGGGTGAACTGGTAGCCGAGGAGCAGCCGGAGGTTCGCCATCCGCTGCCAGTCGTCGCCCGGCATCTTCGAGAGCAGCGAGCCCTTCCCGTGCACGACCTCGTCGTGGGAGAGGGGCAGCGTGAAGTTCTCGTTGTAGGCGTAGATCATCCGGAAGCCGAGCTCGCCGTGGTGGTGGCGGCGGTGCACCGGGTCGCGCTTCATGTACTCGAGGGTGTCGTGCATCCAGCCCATGTCCCACTTCAGGCCGAAGCCCAGGCCGCCGACGTAGGTGGGCCGCGACACCATGGGCCAGGCCGTGGACTCCTCCGCGTAGGTCTGGACGTCCGGATGCGCCGCGTAGATCTCGTGGTTGAGGCGGCGCAGGAACTCGATCGCCTCGAGGTTCTCCCGCCCGCCGTGGCGGTTGGGGATCCACTCGCCCTCCTTGCGCGAGTAGTCCAGGTAGAGCATCGAGGCCACCGCGTCCACGCGCAAGCCGTCGATGTGATAGCGGTCCAGCCAGTACATGGCACTGGAGAGCAGGAAGCTCCGCACCTCGTGGCGGCCGTAGTTGA
>CAYTZH010000028.1:0-56539 GCA_964442285.1 uncultured Spirochaetales bacterium
CCTCGGCGCGCGCGGGGAGGCCGCGTGAGCGCGCCGCGCGGCGGGGAGGCCGCGCCGCTGCGCCCGCTGCCCCGCGCCGTCGCGGTCTACTGCGCGTCGAGCCGCCGCAGCGCGCCGGCCTATCTCGACGCCGCCGAGCGTCTCGGCCGCGCGCTGGCCGGCGCCGGCATCCGGGTCTTCTACGGCGGCGGGGCCACCGGCCTCATGGGCCGGGTCGCCAGCGCCGCGCTCGCCGCCGGGGGCCACGTGGTCGGCGTCATCCCCGAGTCGCTGTTCGGACTCGAGCTGGCGCACCCGGGCCTCTCGGAGACCCGCCTGGTGGGCGACATGCACGAGCGCAAGCGCACCATGCTGGATCCGTCCGAGGGCGTGGTGGCGCTGCCCGGCGGCTGCGGGACCTTCGAGGAGCTGCTCGAGGCCATCACCTGGAAGCGCCTCGGCCTCTACGTCCACCCCATCGTGATCGTGAACCCGGGCGGCTACTACGATCCGCTGCTGGCCCTGCTCGAGCGCTCCATCGAGGAGGAGTTCATGGACCCGCGACACCGGGACATGTGGACCGTGGTGGACGATCCCGACGCCGTGCTCGGCGCCCTGCGCAGTGCGCCCGATTGGAGTCACGAGGCGCGCCGCTTTGCCACCGTCTGAGGAGTCGTCCATGTCGAATCCCCGCATCGGTCGCTACGAAAACCCCTTCGGCGTGGTGCAGTGGAGCGCCGACCCCGCCGGCGACGTTCGCTGCGAGCCGCTGCTGCTGCCGACGGCCGACCGCGCCATGGCCCAGGGCTGGCTCTACCGCCGCGGCGGCGAGAACACGGTGGTGTGTCTCATGCACCCGCGGGCGGACTTCTCCCGCCACTACGCCGTGCCCGGTCTGCTGGAGGCGGGCTACGCCGTCCTGTGCGGGAACAGCCGCTGGCTCGGCAACGACGCCACCCTGATCCACGAGCACCTGGTGCTCGACGTGGCCGAGGTGGTGCGGGCGGCCCGCGCGCGCTTCGAGCGCGTGGTGCTCTGCGGCAACTCGGGCGGCGGCTCCCTGTTCACCTTCTACCTGAGCCAGGCCCTGGCCCCCGCCGACGAGCGCCTGCGGGACACCGCCGCCGGCGACCCCCTGGACCTCACGCGCTTCGATCTGCCGACGGCCGACGCCATGGTCTACCTGGCGGCCCATCCCGGCGAGGGGCACTACCTGCTCCACGCCATCGATCCCTCGGTGGTGGACGAGGACGACCCGGTCCTGGCCGACCCGGCCCTCGACCCCTTCGACGAGGACAACGGCTTCTGCGAGCCGCCCGAGTCGAGTACCTACGAGCCGGGCTTCCTCGCGGCCTACCGCCTGGCCCAGCGGGCGCGGGTGGAGCGGATCGACGCCGAGGCCCGGGAGCGGGTGGCCCATCGCCGCCTGGCGCGCGCCCGCTGGCAGGCCGCGGGCGAAGCGGAGGACCGCCGCGCGGCTCTCGCCACCGAGTTCCTGGTGGTCTACCGCACCGACGCCGACCCGCGCTGCGTGGACCTCTCCCTCGAGCCCTCGTCCCGGGACTACGGATCGCTCTGGGGGCGTCGCCCCGACTGGACCAACTACGGCGCCGTGGGCTTCGGCCGGGTGCTCTCGCCGGAGGCCTGGCTCTCCACCTGGTCCGGGCTCTCGTCCCGGGCCGAGATCCCCCGCACCGGCCCGCGCATGACCCTGCCCGCGCTCCAGGTGGCCTACGCCGCCGACAACTGCATCTTTCCGGGCGACCAGGACACGATCGCCCGCGCCCTCGGCACCGACGCCCTCGAGCGGGTGCTGGTCGACGGCGATCACTACGGCCTGCCCGATGGCCGCCCCGACGCCGTGGCCGCCATCGTCGACTGGCTGGAGCGCAGTCGCTAGCCGCGCGACCCCGCCGCGCGAGGCTAGTCGCGCCTGGCGGCGCGGAAGACCTGGATGCGCGGCTTCTCGCCGCCCAGGGGCGGATTCGGATCGTCGAGCAGGGCCAGGGCCTCGCGCTCGTCCGCCTCGGTGAACGGGCGGGTGCTCGTGCACCACTCCACCAGGATCTGGTTGGGATCGCGGGTGTAGATGGAGACGCACCAGCCGTGGTCGATCTCCACCACGTCGCAGCCGGCGTCGAGCCAGCGCTCGCGGCGGCGGGCGAGATCATCGAGGTCCGCGGCCTCGAAGGCCACGTGGTTGGCCCACTCCGGCAGGCCCAGCCCGAGGGAGATGGCCGGCGACCAGTCGTCGGGCAGGCTGCGGTCGTGGATGTCCCAGAAGGCGATCATCCCGCCCCCGCCCGTGTCGTAGAAGAGGTGCTTGGCCCAGCCGCCCTCGGGGGTCTCGCCGGGCTCCACCTTCACCAGCCGGAAGCCCATGGCCCGGGTGTAGAACTCGTGGTTGCGCTTGGCGTCGCGGGTGGCCAGGGCGAGGTGGTGGAATCCCATGGGGCGCCTCCGGGCTGGGGGTCTCGAGCGGGCTCGGACCGCTTCATTCTAGACCGGTGAAGAGCAGGCCGACGGCGTTCTCGATCGAGGCCCGGCAGTCCTCGGGCCCGATCAGGCCGTTGGCCCAGGCCAGGCGCGCCCCCTGGGCCACGTGCACCACGGCCCGGGCGCCGGCCAGGACATCCACCCGGTGGTGGAGCTCTCCCCGGGCGCGGCCCTGGAGCAGGATCTCGGCCACCAGGCCCATGGTGCGGTCCTGGACGGCCAGGGACTGGCGCGCGGCGCGGCTCTCGGGCTGGGTCACGGCCCGCAGGGCGATCGTGGTGAGGTCTGGATCCCGGGTCAGCAGCACGTGCTGGGCGTCCAGAAAATTGCGAACGCGCTCGCGAACCGGCTGGGCGCGGTCGTCGGCGCGCCGGAAGCGCTCCCAGGCCTCCTCCTGCAGGTCCGCAAGCTCCTGGATCAGCAGCTCTTCCTTGCTCTGGACGTGGCGGTAGATGGAGCTCGTGCCCATGCCCGCCCGGTCGGCGATGGCCCGCAGGGTGGTGGCGTCGAAGCCCCGGTCCCGGAACAGCGCCGCGGCCGCCGCGCGGATCCGGGCCCGGCTCGCCCGGCCCCGGACCAGCCGCCCGTCGTCCTCGCGGAGCGGCGCGCGCTGGCGGGGTGCGGGCGGGTCGGCGGGCTCACTCATTGCGAACAGGATCGCATAGCTCGCCAGCCAGCAGCTACTCCCCGATGATCTTCACCAGCACCCGCTTCGGGCGGCGGCCGTCGAACTCGCCGTAGAAGATCTGCTCCCAGGGGCCGAAGTCGAGCTCGCCGTCGGTGATGGCCACCACCACCTCGCGGCCCATGACCTGGCGCTTGTGGTGGGCGTCGCCGTTGTCCTCGCCGGTGCGGTTGTGGTGGTAGACCTCGGGGCTGGCGTCGAAGGGGGCGAGCTTCTCGAGCCAGCGCTTGTAGTCGGCGTGGAGACCCGGCTCGTCGTCGTTGACGAAGACGCTGGCGGTGATGTGCATGGCGTTCACCAGGCACAGGCCCTCGCGCACGCCGCTCTCGGCCACCGCCGCCCGCACGTCCCCGGTGATGTTCACGAAGTCCATCCGGGCGGGCACCTGGAAGGTGAGGGTCTTGCGGTGGCTCTTCACAGGGACTCGGGCTTCTCCAGCAGCGCCTTCAGCAGCTCGAGGCTGCGCGCCGCGTAGAAGCCGTCCTCCACCCGCTCGTCGTAGCTCCACTTGAGGGTCACGACCTTGCGGCCGGCGGCATTCTCGTGGATCTGGCCCACCACGCAGAAGAGCGGGCAGGTGCCCCACTCCCAGAGGTGGTGGTAGCCCGCGTCGAGCCCCACGGAGCCCAGGTTCGCCAGGAACACCGACGTATGGAGGGGGTCGGCGTCGATCATGGCCCGGGGCAGCAGCCCCGCCTCGCCGGCCCGGGTCACCAGCCAGAGCGCGGCGCGGGTCAGGAAGGGGGGAAGGCGCAGCAGCAGGTCCATCTCCCAGTCCGAGGTGCCGCGCTTGCCGCGCTTGCCCTCGCGGATGCCGCGGACGAGGACGTCCACGTGCTCGTCGAGGCTCCAGGCGGGGTCGAGCCGGCGCTTGATGGTGGCCATGGCGCCGTCGTCGGAGAAGGTCTGCTTGGCCGCGAAGGTCATCCACACGCCGTCCCGCTGCCAGACGCGTCCGCCCGCGGTGAAGCGGTTGAGGCGCGGCCGCTCGTGGAGGAGCCGGGTCAGGGCCCGCAGGACCAGGTGGAAGAGCGTTGCCGGCGGTCGATCGTCGCGCGTGGCGTTGTATCGCTCGAGGAAGGCCAGGGCGGCGTCGATCTCCACGTCGTGGGCGAAGTAGACGAGGGACTCGTTGCGCCGCGGCGAGACGAAGGGCATGAACTGCCGCACAGCGGGCAGGTCCCGCACGAGCGTGGCGTCGGGTCGGCGTCCGAACAACGGGGGCTCCTGGCTCGCCCCGAAGAGGGGGCTCCTGGCTCGCCCCATTGTGGCACATCAGCCGGGGCGGGCTTGCGGTCCGCCCGCCGCGGGGCGGCGCAGCAGCCACACCGGGACGTCGAGCACGCGGATCTCGCCCGCCGGCTGGAAGCCGGCGCGTGCGTAGAAGGGCCGGTTCTCGGCGCGGTCGGTCTCCAGCCAGGCGGGCTCGCCGTCGGCGTCGACCCGGGCCAGCCAGGCACGCAGCAGGGCCGTGCCGTGGCCGTGGCGCTGGTGTTCGGAATCCACGCCGAGGGTGCCCAGGTACCAGTGGGGCCGGGGCGGATGGGCGGCGTCGAGGGCCTCGAAGGCCTCGCTCCAGCGGGCGCTGGCCCGCAGGCCCTGGCCGAGCAGGGCCCGCAGGCGGGCGGCGGCCGGCGGCGGCGGCAGCGGGTAGCCGCCCGGCGGCGTGGCGACCAGCAGGCCGCGGATCGTGCCCGCGGGCCCGGGGGCCCGCTCCCGGGAGGCCAGGACCAGGCCGTAGCGGCGGGCCGTGGGTACCAGCGAGCGCATGCCCGCCGCGTTGGCCCGCTCCCGGGCCTCCGGGCCGCGGCGCAGGACCGTCCGGTTCAGGGGATTGTCGCGGAAGGCCCGGGCCAGGACGCCCACCGCGGCCTCGATCTCGTCGGCCGCCAGGGGGCCGACGGCGACGTCGTCGGCCGCGCCGGGCGCGGCCCCGCTCACAAGCCCAGGTTGCGGCGGATGCGGGTCGACGGCTCCTCGGTGTCGGGCTGGAAGGCCTCGCCCGTCACCTGCTCGAAGGCCTCGATGTAGCGGCGCGCCGCCTCGCAGCGCACCTCGTCGGGGATCGTCGGGATCGCGCCCTCGCCCCGGTAGCCCTGGTCCTGCAGCCAGCGGCGCACGTACTCCTTGTCGAGGGACTGGGGGCTCTCGCCCTGGCTCATGGCCCGCTCGTAGGCGGCGGCGTACCAGTAGCGCGAGGAGTCCGGGGTGTGGATCTCGTCGATCACCACCAGCTCCCCGGCGCCGTCGACGCCGATCTCGTACTTGGTGTCCACCAGGATCAGGCCCCGGGTCGACGCGAACCGCTGGCCCTCGACGAAGAGCGCCTGACACAGGGCGGCGGCGCGGTCGAAGGTCTCCTCGTCGATGGCGCCCCGCTCGATGAGCTGCGCCCGGGACGCCGGCTCGTCGTGCTCGCCCTGCTCGGCCTTCGTGGTGGGTGTGAGCAGGGGCTCGGGCAGGCGCTCGTGGCGGCGTAGGCCCTCGGGCAGCCGGTGGCCGCAGTACTCCCGGTCGCCGCGCTCGTAGGCGGTCCAGATGGAGGTGCTCGTCGATCCGGTGAGGTAGCCGCGGTAGACGAACTCGACCGGCAGCGGCCGGCACTCCTTCACGAGGGACACGGCCGGGTCCGGGACCTCGAGGAGGTGATTGGGCGCGATGTGCTGTGTGCGCTCGAACCAGAATGCCGCCGCCTGGTTGAGCACCTGGCCCTTCAGGGGCAGGGTGCCCACCACGACGTCGAAGCAGCTCACCCGATCGCTGACCACGATGGTGCGGCGGCCGCCGCGGACGTAGCTGTCGCGGACCTTGCCCTCGTGGCGCTCGCCGAGGTCGGTGAAGTCGGTTCGCTCGAGCGTGCGGCTGCACATCTCGCGGAGCAGCGGAAGGTCGATCCCCACCCTTGTCCCCTTTGCTCGGCTCCGCCTCGCGGCGCGTCAGCGCTGCTGCCTTGCGAGGCCGTTTGGGTGGATCCTAGCCGGACAGGCGCGTTCCGTCGTCGAGAAAACGCGGCTCGGGGCCCGGGTTCTCGACCCGGACGTCGCCCTCGCAGACCACGTCCCGGCCGAAGTGCACGTCTCCCCGTACCGCGAGCCGGCGGCAGTGCACGAGAGAGGGGGCACCGTGGCTAAAACGCTGTTCGAAGTCGTCGATGCGCTTGTAGTAGGCCGAGTCCAGGTCGACGACGATGGCCCGGCCCTCCCGCTCGGGCGCCAGCACCACCCGGAAGTCCGGCGTGAGGTCGAAGGCGTCGGAGCGCACGCCCAGGAGGTCGCCGGTGGTCTTCACCGGCGCCATGCGGGTGCGGGGGACGTCGAGGGCGCGGGCGCCGTCGATCACGCCGACGGCGGCGCCCATGGCCGTCTCGAGCTGGACCACCTTCGGGCTCGCCGGGTCCCGCGGGTCCACCGTCTTCTCGTTGCGGATGAGCGGCAGGCCCATCACGCCCTCCCGCTGGTCCAGGAGCTTCTGCAACGACGGCAGGTGCAGCCACAGGTTGTTGGTGTTGAAGTAGCGGTAGCGCTCGATGTCCTGGAAGCGCTCGAGCTCCGCCTCGGGGCACTGGGCGACCTCGCGCAGCACCAGGCCGCCGTCGCGGCGCCGGGCCAGGTGTCCGCCCTTGCGGTCGGCCTCGGTCCGGGCCGTCACCTCCATGGCGAAGGGCAGGGCCGACGCCGCCACCCAGCCCAGGATGGTGGGCTCCACCACGGCACCCAGGTTGTCGGCGTTGGAGACGAAGGCGAACTCGTAGCCCTTCGAGAGCAGCGTCTCGAGCATGCCCGAGGTGAGCAGCGCGGTGTAGATGTCGCCGTGGCCCGGCGGACACCACTCGTGCTCGGGCTCCGAGGGCCAGGCCACGGGCGTGAGGTCGTCGGCGCGGATGCGCGGAACCCGGTGCTGGAGGAAGTCCGCCGGCACGTCGCTCGCCAGCTCCGGGTGGCGCGCCAGGGCGGCCAGGGAGTCGTCCCGGGTGCGGAAGCTGTTCATGAGCACCAGCGGCAGGCGGCAGCCGTGCTCCCGCCGCAGGTGCAGCACCTGGCGGGCGATCACGTCGAGGAAGCTCAGGCCCTCCTTCACCACCAGCAGGGACTTCGCCTGGGTCATGCCCATGCTGGTCCCGAGCCCGCCGTTGAGCTTCACGACCACGGTGCGCTCGAGGGCGCGCCGTCCCGCCTCGCGATGGTGTTCGATCTGGTCGAGCCGCGGCACGTCCTCGAGCGGCGCGATCTCCTCCTCGGAGAGGGTTCCGGTGGCCCCGGCGCGCAGCTGCTCGTAGTAGTGGCGGAAGGTCTCGATCGCGACGGGCGGTAGACCGTCGGCGCGCATCTTCTCGGCGAACGGCTCGAAAGGCTCGGACACGGCACATCCCCCGGCGAGTTGCCGACGCGTTGCCGGCTCCCGAAAACATGGCGCCTCCGGCGGGCTCGAGCCACCCCTCGGGTCGGCCGATAGACCCCCGTGGAGGACTTCCGGGAGGTTCCGCGCCGTGGCCTGCATCATGACCTGTACCGACTGTGGCGAGAGTGGAGTGCCGGACACGCTCATCGAGGGCTCGGACCGGCTCGAGCTGTTGGGCTGGCTGTGCGGGTTGGTCCCCGGCGCCCTCTACTGCTGGTATCGCCACGCCACCCGCCTCAAGATCTGCAGCCGCTGCGGCGGCACGAACATCATCCGCGAGGCGCGGGCGGGGCGTCCGCGCGGAGAGGCCGCGCACACGCCCCGGACCCACTACACCGAGGCTCCGTCGGCGCTGCTGGGCCGACGCTCCGAGCCCCGCGCGAGGCTGCGTCTGGCCGGTCGTGGCGGGAGCGTGCTGGCCGCCGGGCTCGGCGCCTGGGCGTTCGTCGCCGTCAACACCATCGAGGTGGAGCCGGACGTGGCGCCGCCGCGCCACCAGTACGCCGACTACGAGGCGGCCTCCCTGGCCCAGCGCACGCTGCAGCGGCGGCGGGAGTGCGAGTCGCTCTGCGCGCAGCTCCACGCCGCCGACCCCATCCGCAATCGCGACTGCGTGCGCAGCTGCGTCGAGCAGGTGGACATCACCCCGCAGCAGTCGCTGGCCCGGGAGAGCTGCGCCGGGATGCTCGACCCCGCCGCCTGCGAGATCGCCCTGGGCGGCGGCACGACCCGCTGAGCGGCGGGTCCCCCGCTCGCGCGGGGCCACCGCCCGGCTAGCTCTGGCCCAGCAGTCGCAGCACCACCGACGAGTTGAGGTTCGCCTGCACCAGGCTCGCGACGCCCGCCTGCTGCAGCAGCTGGGCCCGGGCCAGCAGGGAGCTCTCAGCGGCCACGTCCACGTCGCGGATGCGGGACTCGGCCGCCGCGCTGTTCTCGATCGCCACGCCGATCGAGCGGATGGCCGACTCGAGCCGGTTCTGGGAGGCGCCGAAGCCGGCCCGGAGGCTGGCCACCTGATCCACCGCGTCGTCGATGGCCGCCAGGGCGCTCGTGGCCCCGGAGGCCGTGGAGATATCCAGGGAGTCGATGCTCAGGGCGCTCGCGGTGGCGTTCACGCCCGACACCGTGATCTCGTTGGCGGCGCCGGCGTCCGGGCCCACCTGGAAGGTGAGGGTCGCGCTCGAGTCGTTCAGGACGTTGGTGCCGTTGAACTCGGTGATCTCCGCGATCCGGCTGATCTCGGAGGTCAGCGCCTGGAGCTCGCTGTTGAGGGTGGCGCGCTCGCTGCTCCCCAAAGTTCCGTTGGCGGCCTGGACGGCGAGCTCGCGCAGGCGGATCAGGTTGGCACTGGTCTCGGCCAGGGAGCCCTCGGCCACCTGGAGCAGGGACACACCGTCGTTGGCGTTGCGGCGGGCCTGGGAGAGGCTGGCGATCTGGGCCCGGAAGCGCTCCGAGAGGGCGAGGCCGGCGGCGTCGTCCGCGGCCCGGGTGATGCGCAGACCCGACGAGAGCCGCTCGAGCGACCGCGAGAACGCGAGCGACGTCCGCAGCAGGTTCCGCTGGGCATTGATGGAAGACACGTTGGTGTTGATGCGAAAGCCCATGGCGTTCCTCGTGCGTGTGTCACCCTCCGCACTCCGTTCACATTGCAAGGCGGGTGCCATCGCCCGCGCCCGGGAAAGCCCGGAGAGGCCCGGGGCGAAGCCCGGAGGGGAGCTTTCATCCCGAGAGGGGCCCGTCTCAGGACGAGAGCTGCGCCCCTGCTGCCTTCGGCGCTCCGCGAAGGCGGCCGCCCGCGCGTTTCGATCTCGAACCCGGCGTCTCAAGTTGAACGTCCCGCGGCCGCACGCCGGAGGCGAGCTGCCGCGGAGCGTCTGGTAGGATCTCCCGAGAGCCGCAGGGGGCCTCCGTGGACGAGCAGGACCTTCGCCTCGAGATCGTGAACCGCTGCCTCGAGATGAACGCCAACGGGCTCAACCAGGGCACGTCGGGCAACATCAGCGCCCGCCTGGGAGACGGCCTCCTGATCACCCCGAGCGGCGTCCCCTACGATCGCCTCACGCCGGAGATGATCGTGCCCATGGACGCCGACGGCAGCTGGAGCGGCAAGCTGAAACCGTCGAGCGAGTGGCGCTTCCACCGGGACATCCTGGTGGCGCGGCCCGACGTGGACGCCGTCATCCACACCCACCCGCCCTACAGCACGGCGCTCGCCATCAAGCGCCTCGACATCCCCCCGCTCCACTACATGGTGGCGGTCGCGGGCGGCGACTCGATCCGCTGTGCGCCCTACGCGACCTTCGGCACCCAGGCGCTCTCGGACCACGTGCTCCGGGCGCTCGAGGGACGCAGCGCCTGCCTGCTGGCGAACCACGGCATGATCGCCACGGGTCGCAACCTGGGCCACGCCATGTGGCTGGCCGTGGAGGTGGAGACCCTCGCGCGCCAGTACCTGCTCACCCTGCCGCTCGGCGGCCCCGAGCTCCTCAGCGAAGCCGAGATGAAGGACGTGTTCGCCCAGTTCGGGAGCTATGCCGCCGGGGCCCGCAAGTAGCCGGTGAGCGAATCGACCCCGCTGCGCGCCCTGGTGGGCCTGGCCGCCTTCGTGGTGGTCGTGGGGGGGATGCGGGTCGCGGAGCCCGTCCTGGTCCCGTTCCTGCTGGCCCTGCTGCTGGCGATGCTGACGGCGCCGTTGCTGCTCTGGCTGGTGGCCCATGGCATCCCCAAGGCGCTCTCGCTCACCCTGGTCCTGCTGCTCCTGCTGGGGGTCGGCGGCGCCTTCGGCGGGGTGCTCGGGCGCTCCCTGGGCAACTTCTCCGCCGCGCTGCCCGAGTACTCGGTGCGCCTGGAGGCCCAGGCCATGGCCCTGCTCCAGTGGCTGCGCGGCCGCGGCGTGCGCATCGAGGAGGAGGAGTTCTTCGAGCTGGTCGACCCGACCCAGGTGCTCCAGTTCACCGGCGTCTTCCTGAACTCGCTCGCCGGCGTCCTCACCGACGCGACGATGATCCTGATCGTGGTGGGCTTCCTGCTGGCGGAGCTCTCCTCGCTCCGGGAGAAGCTGTGGCTGGTGGCCGAGGACCCGGAGGCCACCCGGGACGCCTTCCGGCGCTTCGAGCGCACCCTGCGCCGCTACGTGGTCATCAAGACCGCCACCAGCCTGGTGACCGGACTGCTCATCGGGTCCTGGATGTGGCTGCTCGGCATCGACTACGCGGCCCTCTGGGGCCTGCTGGCGTTCCTGCTGAACTACATCCCGAGCATCGGCTCGGTGATCGCCTCGATCCCGGCGATCTTCTTCGCGCTGGTCGACGCCGGCTTCGGGGCCGCGCTCTGGGCCGGTGGGGGCTACCTGGCGGTGAACAACGTCATCGGCAACGTGATCGAGCCCCGGATCATGGGTCGCGGGGTCGGGCTCTCCACGCTGGTCGTGATCCTCTCGCTGGTCTTCTGGGGCTGGGTGCTCGGTCCGCTCGGCATGTTCCTGTCGGTGCCGCTCACCATGACCCTCAAGATCGCGCTCGACAGCCGCCCCGACACCCGCTGGCTGGGCGTGCTCCTCGGCCCGGGCCCCGAGTCCGAGGAGGCCCTGGCCGAGCCGGACGAGGGGCACCCCGAGCCGGCGGGCCAGGAGGTGGCCGGACGCTGAGGCCGTCGGCGGCGCGCCGGGCCACGGACTAGAATCCGGGGATGGCGGGCGACGTGCTGCTGTGGATCGGCGTGCTGGTGCTCGTGCTGGTCGGGCTGGCCGGCACCGCCCTGCCCGCGCTCCCGGGGCCCATCCTGGTGGCGGCCGGGCTGCTGCTCGGCGCGTGGATCGACGGCTTCGAGCGCGTGGGCCTCCTGCCCCTGGTCACGATCGGCGTGCTGACCGGCCTGTGCTACGCCGCCGACCTCGCGGCCACGGCGCTGGGCGCCAAGCGCGTGGGCGCGAGCCCCCGCGCGGCCTGGGGGGCGGCCCTGGGCATGCTCGTGGGCATGTTCTTCGGCCTGGTCGGGCTGGTGCTCGGTCCCTTCGTGGGCGCCGTCCTCGGCGAGTACAGCGTCCGCCGCAATCTCGATCAGGCCAGCCGGGCGGGTCTCGGCGCCTGGCTCGGCATCGTCCTCGGTCTGGCCGCCAAAATGGGTCTCATCGGCGGCATGCTCGGCGTCTTCGGCTTCGCGTACTGGTGGTGAGCGGCCTCGGCGGACGGGAGGGGAGCGGGCGACGTCGACCCGCGGCGGCGCTCCTGCTCCTGCTGCCGCTCGTCTGGATCGCCGCCTGCGGGGAGGAGCGCCCCGCGGACGCCGGTGGCGCCTTCGCCCCGGTGGCCTGGGACGGTCCGCCGCCGAACCTGCTGCTGATCTCGCTCGACACCACCCGCGCCGATCGCCTGCCCATGTACGGCTACGAGCGGGACACCGCGCCTCACCTCGCGGAGCTCGCCGCGCAGGGCGTGGTCTTCGAGCAGGCGATCTCCGAGTCGTCGTGGACGCTGCCCACCCACGCCACCCTGTTCACCGGGCTCTCCTCCGGCGTCCACGGGGTCACCGACGATCGCTATCGTCTCGGTCCCGACCACGTCACCCTGGCGCAGATCCTGAAGCGCGCGGGGTACCGCACCGAGGCGGCGGTGAGCGCGCCCTACGTGCACCCGGTCTTCGGCTTCGGCCGGGGCTTCGACCGCTACGAGGTGTTGCTGGACACGATCTACGACGAGCCCGGTTACGCCCCCGATCGCGGCCGAGGCGACCGGGCCTGGCGCGAGCGCGAGCGGACCCTCGACCAGGCCTCCCACCGCACGCGCACCAGCGGTCGCCTGGCGGACTTCGGTGTGGAGGCGCTGGCCCGGCTGGCCGGCTCGGGCCCCTTCTTCCTGTTCCTGCACTTCTTCGATCCCCACTCGGACTACCAGCCGCCCGAGTCCCACTGGCGCCCCTTCAACCCCGACTACGCGGGCGGCTGGGACTTCTCGAACTTCTACTTCCGCAAGGACCTCGACGCCGACCTGCCGCCGGCGGCGCAGCGCCAGCTCCGCGCCCTCTACGACGGCGAGATCCACTGGACCGACGCCCAGGTCGGCCGCGTCCTCGACGCCCTCGACGCCCGGGGTCTGGCCGAGAACACCCTGGTCGCCGTGGTGTCCGACCACGGGGAGGAGTTCTTCGAGCACGGTGGCAAGGTCCACCGCTTCACCCTGTTCGACGAGCAGCTCCGGGTGCCCTGGATCCTGCGGCTTCCCGGGCGGCTGCCCGCGGGCGGGCGCGTGGGCATGCAGGTGCGCCTGATCGACGTCCTCCCCACGCTCCTCGACCTCCTGGGTCAGCCGCGGACCCAGCCCAGCATGGGACGGAGCCTGGTCGGGGTGGCGCGGGGGGCGGAGCCCGAGCGCGACCTCCCGGCGCTCTCGCTGCTGGTCTGGCCCCAGCGCTACACCCTGCGGAGTCTGCGCCGTTCGGAGGGCAAGCTGCTGGTGCACGAGCGGCCCGACGGCACGACCCAGTCCATCTACTTCGACCTGGTCCGGGATCCGGGCGAGCAGCAGCCGATCCAGCAGGGCCGCGCCCTGGAGGAGGCCCGGGCGGAGCTCCGGAACCTGCTCGCGGCAGAGCGGGCGCTCCGCGACCGGCTCGAGGCCCGGGCGGCCGAGGTGGAGATCCCCGAGGCCATGCAGGAGGCCCTCGAGGATCTGGGCTACGTCTGGCCCGAGGAGACGCCGCCGGCCGAGTGACCGCCCGCGGGCCACGGTCTCCGCACCCGCCGGCTACGGTCTCCGCACCCGCCGGCCGATAGACCCTGCATGGGTGCCGTCGACGGAGGCCTCGTCGCGTTGCTGGTGGGTCTGCTCGGCCTGGCGGCGCTCTGCTTCTACCTGGGCTTCGTCACCCGGGACGACCTCTTCGACTTCCTCCCCAAGGCCAGCTTCCTGGTCCTCACCTTCCTGCTGATCCCGCTGGTGTGCGTGGTCCTCGTGTCCCAGGCGACGGCACCGGCGCGCCTGGCGGAGCTCGGGCTGGCCCGGGCGCCCGGTCTGCGCGCGCCCGTGGGCATCGCCACGGGCCTCGGCGACGGCAGCTTCGTCTTCGATCTCGAGGAGGCCGATCCCCGGAACCTGCTCGCCTTCTACGAGGCGCCGCAGCACCGGGAGGGCTGGGAGGTGGCGAGCCGGGGCTGGTCCCTGCTGGTCCTGCGCCGCGGCACCGAGCGAATGCTCATCAGCGTGCACGACGGCGGGCCCGAGCCCTACGCCGTCTTCGCCCGCCGCGTCGACTGAGGACACCGCCCCGCCTGGCCGGGGGCGCCTCACGCCTCGGGATCCTCGCCGACCGCGTGTCCCGCTCGCCGCAGTGTCTCGAGGGCCCGCGGGAGGTCGCCCGCCGCGACGAGCAGCGTGTCCGTATCGAAGGTCGACACGACGAAGATCGGCACGCCCCCGTCGGCCAGGGGCGCCGCGAGGGACGCGAGCACACCCACCTCCGCGAAGCCCAGCGCGCCCGCCACCCGCAGGGCGCGGAAGCCGCGCTCGGCGCGGACCTCCTCGGGCACGGCGCCCTCGTCGCAGATCACCGAGAGCTCCGCGCGGGTGCGGGTGACCGAGACGAATGCCCCCGCCGCCGCCCAGGAAGGGGTCTCGGCGTCGGGGGCCAGGCGGGCCACCGCGAGGCGTCCCGGGAGCAACTCGAGGGTGAGGGAGCGGGTCATCGGGCCGCGCCGCGTGCGAAGGGCGCAAGCCAGCGCCCCGCGACGCGCAACAGGCGCTCCCGGTCGAGGCAATAGCTCCGCGCCCGCCCCCGCCGCTCGCTCCGCACGAGTCCCGCCGCTTCGAGCTGCTTCAGGTGGCGGCTGGTCGTCGGCCACGAGCACTCGAAGCGTCCGGCGATCTCGCCGGCGGTCATCTCGCCCCCGCGGTGGTGCAGGACGAGCAGGATCTGCCGACGCGAGGCGTGGGCGAGCGCGGCGAAGACCGCCTCGAGGTCCGCGAGCTCCTGCCGACCGTCGCGCCGGCTCACGCCGCCAGGGGCTGGACGTGCGGGAACTCCATGCTCGGCCGCCCGCCCCGCGTCTCGGTGAGCGCGCCCATGGGCTCCCAGATCGCCATCACCTCCGGATGCTCGTGGGCGAGCCCGGCCGCCGCGTCGTCCTTCCAGCGGAAGATCTCGACGAACAGGGACCCGCCGTCCTGCTCGTTGCCCCGGTAGCGCTGGGGCGGGTCGGCCGTCACCAGGTCCAGGGAGCGCAGGGCCGGCCAGTGGCGGTCCATCAGCGCCGCGAACTCGGCCTCGCGGCCGGCGCTGACGCGGTACAGGCAGATCACGGTCACGGAAGCGGACATGGGCACCTTTTCTGTCATTTAGCGATCATGCTAAATAATGAGCGGTGCGGTGTCAACACCCGATCGTTGTGATCAGTCCAGGGCCGCGTCGACCAGGCGTTCGGCCAGGGCGCCGCCCAGCCAGGAACCCACCGGGATCGCCAGGTAGAGGACGAAGCGGACGAGCGTCGAGGAGTTCAGGGGCCACTCGCGGACGGCGTCGATGCGGGCCTCGTAGGCTCCGCACCGAGCGGAACGGCAGCACCAGGGCCAGGACGGCGAGCGGGGTCATGGTGAGGAAGGCCGGCACGGTCGTGAGGAGCTCCGACGCCGGGATCTGCACGAAGTAGAGGGAGAACACGGTCATGCCCAGGATGGCACCCAGGGCGTTGCGCAGGCCGAGGCGGGCGAACACGCCCGTCTGGCGCGCCAGGCCCACGGCCAGCACGCTGGGCACCACCACGCCGAAGGCGAGCGTGGCACCGGCCGCGAGCCGGCTCGCGGGGAGGGATTCCCGCATCCGGTCGACCCAGCGCCGACGGAGCTCCTCGGCGCTGCGGCCGGGCGAGAGCGCGGCCAGCCCGACGAAGTCCTCGCCGTTGTGGACCAGCGCCGAGTGCACCCCGAGCAGGCTGAAGCCGAGCAGCAGGCTGTGCACGAAGGCCGTCCAGGCCCCCTGGTGCAGGGGGATGGCCAGGTCGCGTTCGGCATCGACGATCGGGCGACCCTGGAGCGAGGCGATCGCCACGTACAGGCCCATGGCCAACACGGCGATCAGGGCGGCGGCGGCGGGCGGCGGGCGGCGGCAGCCGCGTGGCCCGCGGCAGCCGCTGCTCCCAGGGGATCATGCCGCCGGGTCGGGGGGCTTCATGTCCTCGGGCGCCACGTCGCGCACGCGCTGGGCGAAGTACCAGTGGTGGCCCTCCGGGTCCACGGCCCCGTAGCGGCGGTCGCCGTAGAACTGGTCGGCCGGCTCCTCGAGGATCGTCGCGCCCGCCTCCACCGCCTGCCGATGGTGCTCGTCCACGTCGTCCACGTACACGTAGAGGTTGTGGGTCACGTGCCCCAGCTTCTTCGGGTTCTGGTAGTCCGCGCCGGGGCAGCCGAGCATCACGACGCCGTCGCCGAGCGTCATCTCCGCATGGCTCACCCGCCCGTCCGGACCCGGCATCCGCATGCGCTCGCGGAAGCCGAAGGCGCGGTCGAGCCAGGCCAGGGCGGCATCGACGTCCTCGTACAGCAGGTAGGGCGAGATGCGGGGGGTGTCGTCGGGGGGATTCTTCGGCATGGGGTCCTCCTCGTGCGGGTGTGGCGGCGCTCCCCGCGCCCAGGGTACCACCGGAGCCCGGCGGCTCAGGCGGCCCGGTAGAAGGCGATGCGGCCGAAGAGGGTCCGGCGGTGGGCGCACTCTCGGGCCTCCCGGAAGCCGGCCTCGATCATCAGCGCGGGGATCCGACCCTCGAAGTTCTCGCGCAAGGGGTCGGCGGCGTGGAGCGATCGGGCCAGCAGGCCCTCCCGGTGGACGCCCTCGCCGCCGAAGTCGAGCAGGTGGAGCGCGCCGCCGGGACGCAGCACCCGCCGCACCTCCCGCAGGGCCTGCGGCTTGGCCTCCGACGGCAGGTGGTGGAACACGAAGGACGAGAGCACGCGGTCGAACGACGCGTCGGCGTAGGGCAGGTCGTCGGCGAAGCCCTCGTCGAGCGCGACGCCGAGCCCGGCCCGGTCCAGCTTGCGCCGTGCTCGGGCGAGCGCCTTGGGGTCCGGATCGAGGCCCGTGATCTCGACGTCCGGATGGAGGCGCCCGAGCAGGGCGACCAGGCTTCCGGTGCCGCAGCCGAGGTCGAGGACGCGGTGGCCCGGCTCGAGCGCCGCCTGCTCGATCAGCTGCCGGCGCGCGGACGCGATCCCCAGCAGGCGCACGAGCGGGTCGTAGAACGGGAGCAGCCAGTCGTGTCCGGCGGCCGGGACGAAGTGGCGTTGGCCCTGCTCGGCGTGCTCACGCATTCCGTGCAGGATACACGGGATCATGGCTTCCCTGGGGGTGACCAGAACGCTTCGCGTCAGGCCTTCAGCTGCAGCAGGTCCCAGCGGTTGCCGTAGAGGTCCCGGAACACCGCGACGATGCCGTAGGGCTCCTCGCGCGGCGCCCCCTCGAACGCGACGCCCCGCGCGCGCAGGCGCTCGTAGTCGCTCCAGAAGTCCCGGGTGTGCAGGAACAGGAAGACCCGGCCGCCGGTCTGGTCGCCCACCCGCGCCTCCTGCTCGGGCGACGCGGCGCGGGCCAGCAGCAGCGCCGTGCCCTCGCTCTCGGGCGCGACCCGCACCCAGCGCTTCGACGCCGAGAGCGGCGTATCCTCGAGCAGGCGGAAGCCGAGTCGCTCGGTGTAGAAGGCCATGGCCTCGTCGTAGTCGCGCACCACGAGCGCCACGTAGCCGATCCGCCGGCTCACCGGTCCTGCCGGGTGAGTCGACGGCGCGCCTCGTCGACCCGCGCGTAGTAGTCCGTCAGGCGCAGCTCCTTCGCGGCCTCCGCGTCGAGCAGGACCGTGGCGCGCGGGTGGAGCTGGATGGCCGAGGCCGGGCAGCGGGCCGCCAGGGGGCCCTCGAGGGCGGCGGCGACGGCGCTGGCCTTGCGCGCGCCGCAGGCCAGCAGCAGGAGCGCGCGGGCATCCAGGATCGTGGCGATGCCCATGGTGATGGCCATCGTCGGTCCCCCGGGCTCCCGCGCCAGCTGGTTGTCGCGCACGGTGGCGGCCGAGAGCGTCTTCACGCGGGTGCGCGAGCCGAGGCTCGACCCCGGCTCGTTGAAGCCGATGTGGCCGTTGCGACCGATGCCCAGGATCTGGAGATCGATGCCGCCGCGAGCCCGGATCCGCGCCTCGTAGGCCTCGGCCTCGGCGACCGGATCCGCCGTGTCTCCAGCGGGGAGGTGGGTGTTGGCGGGGTCCATGTCGACGTGGGCGAAGAGGCTCTCGCGCATGGCGCGGTGGAAGGACCGGGGGTGCTCGGGGCCGACGCCGAGGTACTCGTCGAGGTTGAACGTCTCGACGCGCGCGAAGCTCAGCGCGCCCCGCTGGCAGCGCCGGACGAGCTCCGCATAGAGCGCCTGGGGCGTCGTCCCCGTCGCGAGACCCAGCCGCGCGTCCGGCTTCTCGCGGATCAGGGCGGCGCAGCGGTCCGCGGCCTCCCGGGCGACGTCCTCTGCAGAGTCCAGGATCCAGACGTCCAAGCCCCAACTCCGTCACACGAACCCGGTCACCGGATGGCGCCCCGAGGAGGACTCGAACCTCCGACCCGCGGCTTAGAAGGCCGCTGCTCTATCCAGCTGAGCTATCGGGGCGCAGGCCGCCGGAACCGGCCCGGAACGGCCCCCAGAGCCTAGCAGGCCCCGACGCGGGGCCGCGTTGACTGCCCCAGCCCGCGTGACTAGCTTGTAGCGCTCCGACGGTGGGCGTAGCTCAGGTGGTTAGAGCGCCAGGTTGTGGCCCTGGAGGTCGGGGGTTCAAGTCCCCTCGCTCACCCCGGAACGTCCCCTGGCGGCCCGCCCAGCGCCACGGCGGCACGCCGCTGAACATCGTTCGGTGTATCCCGCGATCCCCGCCAAGGCGGGCTTTGCCGTCGATGGATCGCCTCCGTTCCGACGCCGAGAATCCTTCCCCACGGCGGGCACTTAGCGCATAATGGGCCGATGCCCCCCCAGGCTCAGGGCGGGCTCGCGGCAGCGCTGCGGGCCCGTGCGGTTCCCCATCTCGGCGCCAAGGTCCGGGTGTGGCTCGGGCTCGCCGTGGGCATCTGTGTGCCCTACTTCCTGCTGCAGCACGCGGTGCTCTGGCCGCCCCAACGCGTCCCGGTGACGCCGCTGGACGGCTGGGTGGCGTTCGATCCGCGTTGGGTCTGGCCCTACGCCTCGCTCGCGCTGCTCGTGCCCCTGGCGCCGCTCCTGGCCCTGCGCCGGAGTGAGCTGCGGCGCTACGCCGTCGGTCTCGCGCTGCTCTGCGCCGCCTGCTTCGCCACGTTCCTGCTCTTCCCGGTGGAGGGGCCGCGGCCGGCGGTCCCCGTCGAGGGGCTCTACGGCTGGATCGTGTCGGTCGACCGGCCCTCGAACTCCCTGCCCTCGCTCCACGCGGGCCTCACCGTCTACTCGCTGCTGTTCGGCTGGCGCGTGCTGCGCGACGGGCTGCAGGACGGCGGACGCCGCCGGGTCCTCGCGGGCGCCTGGCTCTGGGGCGGCCTGATCCTCTACTCGACCCTCGCCACCAAGCAGCACTGGCTGGTGGATCTCCCCGCCGGTGCCCTGGTCGCCTGGGGCGCCCACGCCCTGGCCTGGCGCCGCGCCGCGGACCGGGTCGTGCGCAGCGAGGGCGCACCGATCGCCATCCGCTGAGCGGGCTCTTCGCCGCTGCGCGGAGCGGGCGCATCGCCGCTGCGCTGGGCGGGCTCAGGTGGCCGTCGCGGGCCGCCTTCGCCAGATCGCCAGCAGCACCCCCAGTCCCAGGATCGTGGCCGCCACCGAGGCGTACTGGCCCGGGGTCCAGCCCAGGTAGCGCGCCTCGTGGATCCGCAGCACGTCCATCTGGAAGCGGATCGGACCGTAGAGGGCGAAGAAGAGCCCCAAGAAGAAGCCGGAGGGCCAGGTCTGCCGACCGAGGAAGGCGAACAGCACCGCGATCCCGGCCGCGTAGAACGACTCCAGCAGTCCGAGGTCGAAGCGCGCGCCGTCGGGAAAGTCCACTGCGAGCCAGTGATTGGAGAGGACGCCCGGGTGGTCGTGCTTGAGTCCGCAGCCCAGCCGGCCCACCGCCAGGGTGAAGGGCAGGGCCCAGATCAGGCAGTCCACGAAGGCCAGCATCCGGGCGGTCGTCATGTGGCGCCGATGCATGACCCACAGGAGTCCGCCCAGACCACCCAGCATGCCCCCGAATGACGACAAGCTGCTCCAGATCGCGAACAGGTACAGCGGGTCGGAGAAGAGCCTCTCCGGCTGGTAGGCGATCACGTCGAAGACGTGGGCGCCCACGAGGCCGAGGCCGATGGCCCAGGCCAGCAGCGAGGAGGCCGTCTCGCGCTCGATCCCGAAGTGGGGCGCGCGCCAGAGCACCAGCCGGAACTGGACCACGATCGCCGCCACCACGAGCACCCCGAAGGCCTCGAGGCGGTAGAAGCCCAGGTCGAGGGCCGGCTCTTCGATGTAGGGCAGCACCGTGCCGCGCACTCCGCTCCGGGTCCGGCGGCCCAGGGTACCCGCCCGGGCGAGCCCGACCCAGACGCGAACGCCCCGGCCGCAGGGGCCGGGGCGCCGCGATCTCCGCGGACCCGAAGGGGTCCTACGCCTTCCGGGCCTGCTTGCGCATCCGGCGCCGGTGCAGGGCCATCAGGCCGGGCAGCACGAGCATCAGCTCGGGCCCGAGGCCGCAGCTGGTCGGCGGCGGCGGTACCGACGGCGAGCAGACCAGGGTCTCGTCGTCGTCCACCAGGCCCTCGACGATCCAGTCGTTGGTCCTGGTCGGATCGTCGTACTTGCCGTCCCCGACCCGCTTGCCGCAGTCCTCGACGCCGTTGAGCGCCCGGTCGCGGCAGGTCAGGTGGAAGATCGACTCGCCGAGCTTGGTGGTGCCCGTGGCGTCGAAGATCTCCCAGACCGACTCGTCCTGGGTGAAGCCGCTCACCGTGACCTCGTCACCCACGAGGACGTCGTCCAGGGTGGCGAGCACGGTGCCGCCCACGGCGCCGTCCCAGATGGTCACGTCCACCGTCTCGGTGCCGTCCCAGATCAGCGTGACCTCGCTGAGCGACTGCGCACAGGCGCAGCGGAACGAGCCCTGGGGCGGGGCCTCCACGTCGATCGTGACCTGGTCGACCCCCGGATCGCAGAAGTCGCCCATGACGTCGCCCGTCACGTTCACCACGTTGGTGGTCGTGCCGAACAGGGTCGCCGGCGCGACGAACGTCTGCATCTCGCCCGGTGCCAGGGTGATGCCGCTGGCGATCTCGCCCAGCTGGTCGTCGCTGATGGTCACGTTGTCCACGGTGTCGAGGTTGGGGTTGGTGACCTTGTACTGGTACTGGACGTTGCCACCGAGGCTGATCTCGCCCTCGTCCTCGCGGTCCATCCCGAAGACCACCCAGGCCCCGAAGCGGTCGCCCAGGCTGAGCGGCTTGTGGCAGGAGGTCTTGAGCTGGATCGACTGGGTGCCGGTACCCGTGGTGTCCAGGGTCACGAAGGAGGGCAGATCGCCGCCCCCCGCCTTGGTGATGGTCACGAGGTCGCCGAACTCGATCATGTCGACCGGGTCGACCTCGAGGCCCGAGCCCACCGCCACCGACACCGGATCCCCCGGATTGGCGTCGCCCGTGCAGTAGGCGTAGCCGCTCTGGCTGTTGCTCACCGTGCAGCCCTCACCGAGGAAGTCCCCGATGTAGACCAGGGTGAGCGACTGCAGGTCGCTGGTGCAGTGGGGTCCCGGCGGCGCCAGCGGCACGGTGCAGGCGTCCGCGGTGCCGTCGGTGCCGTCGCCGAGTGCGGCAGTGGTGCCGTTCCTGGTGGTGAACTCCACCACCTTCAGGCTCCCGAACTCCTCGCCGAGCGCGAGGGGCTGCGAGCAGGAGGTGTGGAGCTCGATCTCCTGCTGCACGCCGCTGTCGTCGACGATCAGGTACTTCTGGTTCGGGAACAGGCCGCCCCGCCAGCGCGCGGTCACCCGGAAGGTGTCCCCGTCGTTCAGATTGCTGGCCGGCGAGATCATCTGCTTCCAGCCGAACGGACCGGCGTAGACGATGCCCACGTTGCTGGCGCCCGTGGCGTCGCCCGTGCAGCTCGCCTCGCCGTTCTGCGGATTGGGCAGCGGGCTCTGGCAGGCCTGTCCGTTGTACTCGAAGACCACGTCGACGAGCTTGGCGTCGCAGGGGGTACCCAGCGGATCCCCGGCGCCGATGCAGACCGGCGGCGGCGGCGGGGCGCTGCAGTCCACCAGTCCGCCGTCGGTGCTCTCGAACTCGGTCACCGTGAAGGCGCCGAACTTGTCGCCGCACTGGATCGCCCGGTTGCAGGAGGCGTCGAGCTTCAGGAACTGGCGCCGGTGCCAGGCGCCCTTGGCCTTCCACTTGAGCCAGTCCGGGAGCGTCCCGCTGGTGCTCGTGAACTCGACCGTGTCGCCCACGTTCAGGCCCGTGCTGGGCGTGGCCACCACGTCGGGGCTGAAGATCGTGAGGTCCGCCGGGTCCTTCACCCGACGGCGGCCGTAGCACTTGAAGGCGTGGCCCTGGTCGTTGGTCGAGGCCGAGCACTTGTCGCCCGTAAACTCGAACACGATGCGCTCGAGGTCGCCCTCGCACTGGCCCAGGTCCGGGAGCGCGGGTCGCGTCACGCAGCAGGTCTTGTCCACCTGCAAGTTGCACAGGACCGGGTTCACCATGATGGCCACCGAGGGACCGCTCACGGTCTTCTTCTGCACCAGCACGCTCGTGTTGCCGACGCCGCAGTTGGAGGCGAGGGTGTTCTCGAGGGAGAGCTCGACCTTGGTGGCGTCGGGCACGACCGAGTCGACGTCTACGCTGATGGAGCCGCTCCAGGTGCTCGTGCCGAAGTTCCCCGGCAGCGCGAAGCTGGCGGCGGGGGTGAAGGAGCCGGTGAAGGGGATGACCACCGGGGCGATCGGGCCCGAGATGGTCTCGGTCACCGTCACCGTCCCGCTGAGGCTCACCGCCGCGTTCGTCGTCGGGTCGCCGAAGGGCGGGAAGGCGGTCAGCACCGCGTCGCCCGCCTCGACCAGCGCCAGGTTGTCGATGTTGCCGCCGGGCTGGGCGACGATCGTCGTCGTGAGCGTCGAGGAGGTGATGTCGGCGCCGCCGACGGCGCAGGACGACGTGAACGACGGCGGGAAGAAGAGCAGCTGGTCGCCGGTGCCGCCCAGGGTCGGGGCGTCCCACAGGGGCTCGGGGTCGCCGGCCGTGGTGGTCGTCTCCGACACCTGGAGGAAGTCCACGCCCGTCCCGAGGAAGTCCCCGTGGTTGACGGTGGCGTGCGCCGCCGGTGCGGCGATCCACATTGCCAGCGCGAGTGCGAAACCGACCTTGCTCACGGGATTGCTCACGGGAAGCCCCTCTCTTTCACCACGAGAATTTATACACACGAAGGTGTAAAATCGACCCAAGTTTCCGCCGACAACAGATCCCCGGGAAGAGTCGCGACCGCTCCCGCGGTCGTCGCTAGCGCCGGCGCCGCCCCGCGACGCCCAGCGCTGCCAGCAGTGCGGTGCCGAGCAGCGCTCCGAGGGAGGGCTCCGGCACGGTGATCACCACCGAGGGGCCGCTCACCACCTTCTTCTGGACCAGGGCGCTCGTGCCCGCCTCGCTGAAGGCGAACAGGTTGTTGTCGAACGAGAGGAAGGCCTCGGTCGCGTTCGGCACCACGCTCGCCACGTCGACGGTGACGCTGCCGCTCCAGAGGGTCGTCCCCGCGTCCCCGGGCAGGGAGAGGCTGAGGTCCGGGGCGGCGTTCGTCGGGGTGAACGTGCCGGTCCAGGGGATGGCCACCGGGGCGATCGCGCCGCTGGTGGTTGCCGTCACCGTCACGAAGCCGGCCATGCTGGCGAAGACGCCCGTGGCCGGCGTGCCCAGGCCCGCGAGCACCGCGTCGCCGAACTCGTCGATCCGGACGACGTCGATGGTGTCGGTGGGGCCGCTGCCCGAGATCGTGAGCTGGAGCTGGGAGCCGGTCTGGTCGAAGCCGCCGCCGCCCGCGCTCGCGCTGAAGGTCGACGGGAAGAAGAGCAGCTGGTTGCCGACCACCGTGGGCGCTCCGAACAGCGGCTCCGGGTCGCCGAAGGTCGAGGATTCCTGGACCCCCAGGAAGTCCACGTTGGTGCCGGAGAAGTCGCCGTAGACCGTGAGGGCCGAGGCCTCGCGGCCTCCGAGGCCGAGAACCAGCAAGGCGAGCAACAACAACCGCGAGAGCAGGCGCATTCGAGTTTCCCCTTGTTTCCCAGGTCCGTCCCGGGCCCGTCGCGGCTTCTTCAAGCAACGCCCGGCACCCGGTCTAGGTCTGGCCATATAAGCTGCAAGCACTATTCCATTCCGGATCGATTGGTTTCATGAGCAAATCCTGATACTTGCGAGGGAAAGTCTCACCGGCGCGAGGTGCGAGGGGGTAGCGGCCGACCCATCTAGCGGAAAAGGATTACACATGTCCCCGTAGGGCATGAGATGGAGATCGCCGAAAGGGGCATCCCCTCGGGGCCCATCCCTGGCCGGGCCTGCTTCCCTTCACGCAGACGCCACGCGGGCCGGGCCTGCCCAAGGAGGGCGCAAGGTGACGTCGGAGGGGCGACATCGGTCCCAGAACGCGGGCAGCCTCGGCGCGGAATCGGATCGGGAGGCCGTCGGCGGCTGGTACATGCCTTGCTTAGAATATGGACCGAAGGAATCGGAGGGATTCAGGAGGTCCAGCCATGGGTTCCGTCATCCTCGCCCCGGTCTTCGAGCGTCTCAGCCAGCGCCAGCGCAGCGTCTCCGCGGAGGCGGAGCGTCTGGCCGCCGGTCAGTGGCCCGGGCCCATCGAGGCCCTGCTGCGGAGCCTCGCCGAGGAGCTCGACACCCTCCGCTCCCTCGAGGCGGCCGTGGAGTCGAGCGAGGCGCTGGCGCGCACCCTGGGACTCCAGCACTCGAGCCTCCACCGCCACGCCGGGGCCCTCGCCGAGGTACTCACGGCGCTCGAGGGGCGCGCGGGCGAGGAGCCGGGCCGGGATGTCTCCGCGCGGCTCCTGCTGGCAGACTTCGCCCAGGAGCTCTGCGACCACCTCGACTTCGAGGAGCAGAACGAGTGCCTGGAGCTGGCTGCGGAGGCCGAGCCGCGGCTGTCGCGTCGGGTGGTGGCCCTGCGCGAGGAGCACGGCACCTTCCGCCGCTGGGCGAGGACCCTGACCGAGGCGGCCCTGGCGGCCGCGGCCGAGGAGCGCGCCTGGGCCGAAGTGTGGCGGTCTTTCGAGGCTCTCTGCGAGGCATTGCGCGACCACGAGGCCGCCGAGGCGGAGGTCCTGCAGGAGGCCTACCTGCTCGACATCGGCGGTCGCGGCTGAGCGCGGCGCTCGTCGCGGCTGAGCGCGGCGCTCGTCGCGGCCGGGTCCGCGTCGATCGTCATCACATCGCCACCACAAACCCGGTCTCCGAGGGTACGATCGCCCGTGGCGCGGCTCCGCCCCCACCCAGGGGCGGTCGCGCGACGGAGGTCTCGATGGTGCGGCGGACGACGACGCGGCGTGGCTGGATGCTCGAGCGGGTGATGCCCGGATTCCTGGGACTCGCATGCCTGGCCTCGACGCCCGCCCAGGCGGAGCCCTTCGTCTTCGTGTCCCTGCCGGACACCCAGGTCTACACCGAGAACCGCTTCCCCGATCCGCCGCGCACCCCGGCTGTGACCGAGCCCGAGGGAACCCTCAAGTTCTTCTTCGACCAGACGGAGTGGATCGCGGAGTACGCCGACGAGCTCGGCATCCGCTACGTGGGACACCTCGGCGACATCGTCCAGAACGGCAACAACCTGGACGAGTGGGACCGCGCCAAGGCGGCCATGGACATCCTGCTCGATGCCGACATCCCCCACGGCACCGTCATGGGCAACCACGACGACAACCACGGGCCGGACTACGCCCGCAACTACCTGGACCACTTCGGGCCGCAGTTCTACCAGGACCGGGACTGGTACACCGGTTCGTCCCCGATGGGCCCGCCGCCGCTGACGAGCAGCGGTCCCGGCACGCCGCCGGGGACCGCCAACTGGCAGCTCCTCGAGCACGACGGCTACAAGATCGGCTTTCTCAACCTGAGCATCGATCACCCCCAGTCCGACGTCGACTGGGCCACGCAGGTCGTCGAGAACAACCCGGACACGATCTTCGTGATCGGGACCCACCGCTACCTGTACGATTTCAAGGTGGCCGGCGGCCGCTACGGGGAGGACGTCTCGACGGCCTTCGACGTGCTCCTGGGTGGGCCGATCAACATCGGAAACGACGACTTCATCGGCGGTGTCGCCGACGGCAACGACGCCGAGGCGCTCTTCACCGACTTCATCAGCCAGCACCCGAACATCCTGATGATCCACGCGGGCCACTTCCACGCCGAGTGGCTGCGTCTGGACGGACTGAACGGGGCGGCGAAGACCATCATCCAGATCCTCACCGACTACCAGAGCACCCGGAACGGGGGCGACGGCTACCTGCGCCTCTACGAGTTCGACTTCGAGGCCGACGAGTTCCGCTTCCGCACCTATTCGCCATCCCTGGACCGGGAGCGGACGGTGATGGACCACTTCGTCGAGACCATCTACCTGGTCTACGACCAGCGCGGGCAGATCAAGGACGTGCTCGGGCCCCCGTTCGACGACGACGCGGTCTACTTCCCACTGGTCTTCGGCCTGTTCAAGCCATTCAAGCCCGACGGGTTCCTGCTCGAGCACCCGGACTTCGACGAGCCCCACGAGCGCGCGTACTACGAGACCTACCTGAGCGAGCTCTTCCACGGGAACATCCCGGCGGGCTTCGAGAACATCGCCGACTGGGAGAACCTGTGGCTGATGGCCTTTGCCGCGGATCCGGACAACGCGCGGGACTTCCGGGACTGGGTGCGATCCCCGAACGGCGTGGTCGACGTGGACTTCTCGGAGTACTTCACGCCCTCGACGGAGCAGCAGCTCTACTGGGCCTTCGAGGAGCTCGAGGACCAGATGTCCGAGCTCGGCCGGAACGACCTGCTCTTCCGGTTCGCCGGCTACTACCTCGCCTGGGGCGTGGACTCGGCCCGGCGCCTCGCGGACGCCGGTCGCCACCGGGCCGCGGAGCGCCTGCTCGAGCGCAGCGTGCTCCCGTTCCTCGACGGCTGTGCGGAGCGGGGCCGGCCGGACACCTGGTGGAACCGCTGGCGGCGCCTGGACCTGATCACGTCCTGCGACGCCCAGCAGCGGGTGCACACCCCGGCGAGCGAGGTGGTATCCCTGCTGGCGCAGCTCCGCACCGCACCCTGACCGGCCGCGGGGCTCACCAGGCCTCGGAGCGCTGGCGACTGGGCGGCGGCACCCGCCGGACCGCGATGGCGCGGACCTCCGTGCAGACCTGGGTCCAGAAGATGAAGAACTTCGACGCCCGGTCGACGGTGATCTGGATCAGGGCGTCCGTGCCCGGGCGCTTCCGCTTCACCTTCTCGATCGCGTCGAGGATGTGGTTGCCGCCGCTGACCGGGATGACCCCGAAGAGGTTGACCTTGCAGTCGCCCCCCTCCACGGGTCCCAGGATCTCGTAGCCGTCCGGATGCAGCGGGATGTCGGACGGGGCCACGCCGCCCGGGATCCGGACGCAGCCGGCAACGGCAATTCCCAGGACGCTGGCGATGGCGAGGCGGCCGAGACGCTCGGACAATGTGGGTTCCCCCGGACGTGGTGGACTTGAGAGCATAGGCATTCTTCGATTCCGGGCGAAGGCGCCGGCGGCATCGGGATGAAGCGGGCGTGAAGTCCGGGCGACCCTTGAACCGATTCGCCGTACGCGGCGAATCCACCGATCGAGTCGTTCGCTAGCTTCGGGTCCACGGGAGGGGGCTCGTCATGTGTCGTCGTGCTGCCGTTGCCATCGCCCTTGCCGCCGCGGTCGCCCTCCAGGCGGGACCGTCTCTGGCCCTCCGTCCCGAGCTGGCCGATCAGCTCGAGGCGCTGCTCGCCGAGAAGGCCCAGCGGGGGCCGATCGAGCGCAAGCTCGACTCCGCGCTCCTCTATGCCCTGCGGGCCCGGCGCGGAGACCCGCCGGTCCCCGGCGTCCCGAGCCTCCGCGCCCCCACACTCGAGCTCGACGCCGAGGGTCGCTGCGCCGTGGACGTCCGCGGCGGGATCACCGCCCGCCTGCGGGAGCGCCTGATCCGCGAAGGCGGGCGCATGATCGCGAGCTTCCCGGCGCAGCGCCGGATGCGCGCCCGGGTCCGGGTCCGGGCGCTGCTGGCGCTCGCGTCGCTGCCGGAGGTGACCTCGATCCGACGGGCCCTGCCGCCCGAGACCCGGAAGCTCGACACCAGCGAGGGGGACGTCGCCCACACGGCCGACGCCCTGCGGACCCGCTTCGCGGTGGACGGGAGCGGGGTCACGGTCGGGGTGCTCTCCGACGGGGTGGACTCCCTGGGCACACTCCAGGGCTCTGGAGACCTCCCGGCGAACGTGACCGTGATCCAAAACGGGCTGGGCCAGCTCCAGGCGGGCTCGGGCAGCGAGGGGACGGCGATGCTCGAGATCGTCCACGACCTCGCGCCGGGCGCCGACCTCCTCTTCGCCACCGCGCTCGGCGGCGAGGCGAACTTCGCGAACAACATCCTGCTGCTGCGCGCGGCCGGCGCCGACGTGATCATCGACGACGTCTTCTACTTCAGCGAGCCGACCTTCCAGGACGGCATCGTGGCGGCTGCGGCGGACGCCGTGGCCGCGGACGGCGCGCTCTACTTCTCGTCGGCGGGCAACAGCGGCAACCTGGGCGACGGCACCAGCGGCGTCTGGGAGGGCGACTACGCCAGCAGCGGCTTCGTGCTGAACGCCCCACCCCTGTTCGACGCAACGCCCATCCACACCTTCGGCGGCGGCTCGATCAGCAACGTCATCACCGGGGACTCGCCCTCCTTCTTCATCCTGCAGTGGTCCGATCCCGAAGCCGGCGCCGCCAACGACTACGACCTGGTCCTGCTCGACGCGGCGGAGAGCACGATCCTGGCGGCCTCCACCAATCCCCAGACGGGATTCCAGGATCCCTTCGAGTTCATCTCGTCGGAGACGTCCAACGACGTCGGCAACCGGCTGATGGTGGTGCGGCTCGCCGGATCCGGTCGCTTCCTCCACCTGAACACGAACCGCGGCCGGCTGCAGATCGCCACCGACGGCCAGACCGCGGGTCACGCCGCGGCGCGGGGCGCCCTGGGCGTCGCCGCCGTGGACGCGCGCGACGCGGGCCCCGGCGGCGTCTTCGACGGCGCCGAGTCCGTGGAGACCTTCAGCTCCGACGGCCCCCGGCGCGTCTTCTTCGAGAGCGACGGCAGTGCGATCACGCCCGGGAACTTCTCGTCGACGGGCGGCGAGCTGCGGGCCAAGCCGGACCTGGCGGCCGCCGACTGCGTGAGCACCGCCACGCCGGGCTTCGGCACCTTCTGCGGCACCTCGGCTGCGGCGCCCCACGCCGGGGCGCTGGCCGCATTGCTACTGCAGCTCGGCGCACCCGTGGGTGCCGGCCCCGACGAGGTGGTCGCCGCCCTGCTCGGGACGGCCCTGGACATCGAGGCCCCGGGCGACGACCGGGACTCGGGCGCCGGGCTGCTCACGGCGGAGGCCGCGGCCCTCGCGCTGGGCCCGGTGCAGTGCGCCAACGGCATCGACGACGACGGCGATGGCGCGGTCGACTTCCCGGACGATACGGGCTGTCTCTCCGCCGACGATCCCGACGAGCGTGAAGCCACCGTGGCCTGCGACGACGGGCTCGACAACGACGGCGACGGCGCGATCGACTTCCCGGCGGACCCCGGCTGCGTGGTCCCCGCCGGCATCACCGAGGCGCCCGCCTGCCAGGACGGCATCGACAACGACGGCGACACGGGCATCGACTTCGACGGCGGTGCCTCCGCGAACGGCGGCGTGCCCCTGGCGGCCGCGGACCCCCAGTGCAGCGAGCCCTACCTGGCATTCGAGAAGATGACGACCTGCGGCACCGGGTTCGAGCTGCTGCCGCTGCTCGTGGTCCTGGACCGGCTTCGTCGACGTCGGCGACGTCACGCCGGGGTAGGGGACCGCTAGTCCCCGAGCTCGCGGACCCGGCCATCGAGGTCGACCCCCAGCCGGGCCACCGGGCGGGTGCCCCGCCAGTCCGTCCGGAACAGCGAGACCTCGAGGCGCTCCGCGTCGGGGCGCGCCAGATCGACGCGCGCGAAGCCCAGCGACTCCACCCCCGCGATCAGCCCCGGGTGCTCGGTCAGCACCGCGCTGGTCTCGGAGCCACCGCCGGCGATCACCTGCAGGGCCGCGCCGGTCTCGGGTGCGGCGATCAGCTGCAGGCTGTGCTCGTGGCCCGAGAGCACCGCGTGCACGGACACGCCGGAGGCGCGGATGGCCTCGGTGACGCCGCGCCGGAAGTCCGCCATGGGCTCGAGGGGATCGGTCTCCGGGTTGGTGAGGGCCACGGGGTGGTGGCTCACGAGGATCCGCCAGGGCCCCCGGGAGCGCGCCAGGGCGTCGCGGAGCGCGTCGGCGTCTCGCGGCCGGCGGATCAGCCGCTGCGAGTCGAGCAGCACCAGGCTGACGCCGGCGCCGGTCTCGTGCAGCGCCACGACCTCGGGAGGCGGCAGCCAGTTGGCGACGATCGGGTTCACCGCCTCCCGCTGGAGGCGCGGGCTCTCGGGGAGGTTGTGGTCGTGGTTGCCCAGAACCACGTGGAGCGGCAACGGTCGGGCCCGCTCCGCGGGGGGACACCGGCGGGAGAAGCGACTCGACCAGTCGGGCGCGAGCTCCACGAAGCGGCAGTAGGGCCCGACCACGTTCACGCCGACCCGGGCCTCGACGAGGTCCGGCTCGAGGCCGTTCGGGTAGAAGTTGTCGCCCAGCAGGACCAGGGCGTCGGCGGGCCGGGCCGCCTCGTTGCGGGCCAGCGCCCGTCCCACGAGTCCCTGGCCGCGGCGGGCCCAGAAGCCGTCCAGGTGCGCGCCCGTGTCGCCCACGGCGAGCAGCGCCCAGGGCCGGGGCGGCGCGGCGGTCGGCGGGGCCGCCTCGGGGCGGCTGTGAACCAGCACGAACTCCGCGAAGCCCGACGGGTCGCCGTTCTCGAAGGCGTGGACGTCCCGGACCAGCTTGGCGATCTGGGACTCGCTCCGGAACCAGTAGATCCAGCCCCGCCACAGCTCCTCCCCCCCGATCCGGTCGCGGTCGTCGGCCAGCACCAGGGCGAGGATCTCCTCCTGCTCGGCGCGCGCGCGGATCTCGTCGATCTCGAGCTTCGTGTCGCAGCGGCGCTCCAGGTAGTAGGGCAGGTTGCGGATGTTGCGGCGCTGGGAGAGCAGCGGGACCTCGGTCGAGACGTCGGCGCGGCGGACCGCCGCCGCGATCTGGTCGTAGGGTCGGAAGCCCTCGAGTCGCGGCAGCGCGGCTCCCACCCACACGAAGAGGAAGGCAAAGCCCGCGAGGAAGGGCTGCAGCCGCAGGTCGCGGGTGGCGGCGTAGTGGGCGGCGGGAACGACGAGCACCGCCAGCCAGAGCCACCCCAGGTCGAAGAGCCAGACCAGCCACACGCAGCCCGCTGCGAGCACCAGCGCCGGCAGGGCGAGCCCGGCGATGTAGAGCCGCCGTCCCCACGCGGCCTCCGGCGCACCCTCGGCGAGCATCACGCCCACCAGCAACGCCAGGGCCGGGTGCGCCTGGATGAAGTAGGTGGGGATCTTCCCGCGCATCAGGGTGAGCACCACCCACATGGTCCCGATCCAGAGCAGGGCCAGGCCGTGTCGCCGCCGCCGCGCCGGGTCGGCCAGGGCGTGCAGGAAGGCGTGGTAGGCGGTGAGCGAGTAGGGCAGGAAGCCCCAGAGGACGACCAGGGGATAGAAGGTCAGGTCGCTCAGGCGCGGCGGGTGCTTGTCGAAGCCGAAGGCCCGCTGCAGGGTCTCGTCGGACTGCACGCTGCCGAAGGCGTCGCCGTGGGTGAGGGCGGCGTAGGCGTACCAGGCCCCACCGAGCACGAGGGACAGGGGGACGCCCCAGGCCGGTCCCAGGCGCAGGACCGCCCGCCAGGCGTCGCGGCCCCGGAAGCCCTCCCGGGCCGCGACCCACAGGGCCACGATCCCGAAGGCCAGCGCGATGAAGTGCAGGCCCTTGGTCGCGGCGGCCAGCCCCAGGCCGATCCAGCCCACGAGGATCCAGCGCGTCGCGTCGCGCCGGTAGCCGGCCACCAGCCCGAGGATGCCCAGCAAGAAGAAGAAGGTGAGCGGGACCTCCGGGGACAGGTAGCGGCCGTTGGCGATGAACTGGCCGCTGAAGAGCATGGCCAGGCCGGCGTAGACCCCGGCCCGGCGGCCGTGGAGCTCCCGCCCGAGCAGGAAGGTCAGCCACGCCGATGCGAGGGTCAGCAGGGCCACGGGCAGGCGCAGGGCCCACTCGGTCGGGCCCAGGAAGGCCGCCGGGATCACGGCCAGCCAGTAGGTCACGGGCGGCTTGCGCAGCCGGGGCTCGTCGTTGAACTGGATGTCGAGGTAGTTGCCGCTCTCGAGCATCTCCCGCACGGCGTCGGCGTAGAGGGCCTCGTTCTCGGTCCAGACGTCGTTCGCCCCGAGGTTCCAGAAGACGATGAGCAGGGCGCAGGCCGCGACGAGCGTCCGCGACGCCGTGCCCAGGGCCGGCCCGCGCTCCGCTCCGTCCTCGACGTGGGGAGCCGTCACCTAGGGGTGTCGCTCCCGGTCCCGGAGGTGCGCCAGGAGGATCTGGGGGACGTCGGTCTGGATGGCGCCGGCGCCATTGTCGACCAGGCGCCCGTAGGCCCAGCTCGGGGCCACGTGGGCCAGGGCGTCGGGCCAGGAGAGCGCATTGACCCACAGGCGCGCGCCCCGCCCGGCCGCGCGTCGGGCGAGGTCCGGCGAGAGGAAGTCCGGCGATACGTGGATGAGGGCGAGCCGCTCGAAGCGCTCCAGGAGCGCATCCACCTCCTCCGCCGACCGCGCCCGCGGCATCACCAGCGCCTCCGGCTCGCGCCGGGCCAGGCGCTCCGCCCGCTCCGTCGAGCCGCCCAGGAAGAACACTACCTGGTGTAGCATGTCGAGGTCCCGGACCCGGGCCAGCACCGGCTCGACGCGATCGCGGTCCTTCACGTCCAGGTCGAGCACGATGCGACCCCGGGCCAGGCGCAGGGCCGACTCCAGGGAGGGCACGGTCTCGCCGTCCCGGCTGTGTCGCAGCCGGAGCCTCGCGATCTCCTCCCAGGCCAGGGGGTGGAAGCGGCCGCTCCCGGTGGTGGTCCGGTCCAGGGTCTCGTCGTGGAGGAGGAAGGGGACGCCGTCGCGGCTCACCCGCACGTCCACCTCCGCCACGTCGGCTCCCAGGCGGATGGCGTGGCGCAGCGCCGCCAGGGAGTTCTCGGGTCGGACGCCGCCGCGGTGGGCGGCCACGAGCACCACCGGAGCCGCGGGGTCGTGCAGCCAGCCGACGATCTTGCCGGCGCCGGGCTGGAGCGCGCCGTAGTCGGGCGCGCGCCGCGAGAGCGCCCCGGCGCCGAGCGCACCGAGCAGAGCGAGCAGGAGGACGAGCGCCCCGGCGGCGAGCGCCGAGCGTCGGAATCGGGCCAAGCCAACCCCCGGGCTGCGGAACCAGCCCCGCGGACGAGTAGGCGACCGCCGGAGCCCGCGCAATCGGTCAGTCCGCCGGGCCCGCCACGTCCTCCCGCACGCGGCCCTCCGCGTCGACGGACCAGCGGGCCACGAGGGCGGCGTCGCCCCGCCGCAGCAGCAGCATCGGGGCGCTCTCGAAGAGCGAGACCACCAGGCGACGACCGCCCTCCTCCTCGACGAAGTCGATCCGCGCGAATCCCAGGGCGCGGTGGGCCAGGCGCTCCTGCTCCAGGTGCTCGTCGAGGGGCCGGGCGCTCGAGCCGCTCCCGGCGACGACCCGGAGCGCCGGCGGCTGGTCCGGACGCACGGCGACGCGCAGGCTGTGGAGGTGTCCCGACAGCGCGAGCTGCACCGGGACCCCCGAGCGCTCGATCCGACGCGCGAGCTTCCACTCCGGCTGGCTCAGGCTCAGCGGGCGGTGCATCGCGACGATCCGGAACGGGCCCGGCGCCTCCTGGAGGACCCGGATCAGCAGGTCCGGATCGGCGCCGTGGTGCCGGAAGGCCTCGTTGTCGAGGAGGATCAGCGAGAGCCCGTCGGCGAGCCGGACCCAGGCGGCGGCCTCCCCGGGCATCCGCCAGTTGGCGATCAGGGTCGGCACCACCTCGCGCTGGAGGCGCGGGCTCTCCTCCAACGTGTAGTCGTGGTTGCCCAGCACCGCGAACAGCGGACGACCCGCGGCGCCCGGGGCTTGGCAGGAGCGCCGCAGGCGCTCCGGCGCGGCGGAACCGAGCTCCACGAAGCGGCAGAACGGGAGCACGAGCCGCTCGTCCACGTACTCGATCACCCGGTCCTTCGGCAGGCCGTGGGGATAGAAGTTGTCCCCGAGCAGGAGCAGGCCGTCCACGCGGCTGCGCTCGTCCTCGCGCGCCAGGTCCCGGGCCACCGCCATCTGGCCCTTGAAGTGGCGGAACCAGCCGGCGTAATGTCCCGTGTCCCCCACGGCCAGCAGGGAGTGGAGGCGCCGGCCGGCGGGGGTCTCCGAAGAGGGGGCGGCGGGCCCCTCCGCCCCACAGCCCGCGCCCGCCGCGAGCGCGAGGGCCATCGAGAGGAGCGCGGCCGGCATGGAGGGAGCGCGGGTACGCGGCGCCAGGCTCGGCATCTCATCCGGGGTGGGGTTCGGGTCGGGAAGCATCGTTGCGGAGCGGAGCGTAGCTCTCCGCGGCGCGCCCACCCGGGCCGGATGAAGGGCGCGTCCTCCATCTCCGCGGGCTCCATCGCCGCGGGTTGGCTGGGGCACCGAGCCGCCTGGGTGGCCCTGCTGGTGCTCGCCTTCCTGACCCTGGGTGCGCGCAACCTGCCGTGGCGGCTGGACGATGGCGATCAGGCCCGTCAGGCCTACGTCGCCTTCGAGATGGTCCACACGGGCGAGGTCTGGTTCAACCACACGCCCCGGGGGCGGATGGCGACCAAGCCCCCGCTGCTCGGCTGGCTCTCCGCGCTCTCCTACCGCGCCCTGGACGACTGGGACCTGGCCCTCCGCCTGCCCTCGTTCGCGGCGGCCCTGGCGATCGCCGCGGCGCTCTGGCGCCTCGGTCGGCACTGGGCGCCCTGGGGCGGCGCCCTGGCCGTGGCGGCCTTCGCCTTCAACATGCTGAGCCAGCGCCTCGCCACCCTCGTGCGCACCGACATGCTGCTCGCTGCCACCGTCTTCGGCGCCGGCGCCCTGATCCTCTTGCGCGTGCGCGACGGCTCGCCCTGGACCGCGGGCCAGCGGGTCCTGCTGGGCGTCTTCGTCGCGGCGGGCCTGTTCGCCAAGGGGCCCGTGTTCCTGGCCTTCCTGGTGCCGGGCCTGCTGGCCTTCCTCTGGATCGGCCGCAGCCGCGGCTTCCGGGTCGATGCCGGGGGCTGGGCGTCCTGGGTGTTTCCGGTGCTGCTGTTCGGCGCCTGGGCGCTGATCGGACTCGCCACCCGCGAGGACTTCTACGAGCAGATCGTCGTGACGGAGTTCGCGGCCCGCTTCGCCGTGGGCGCCGACGCGGTCCACGACCCGAAGCCCGTCTACGCCTATCTGCTGCCCCTGGTGCACCGCTTCGCGCCCTGGTCGGCGCTCCTGATCGCCCTGGCGGTCTCGCGACCGGGCCGCGCGGCGCTGCGGCGCGAGCCGGCGCTCCTCTGGCTGCTCTGCTGGTCGCTCGGCGGGCTGCTGTGCCTGTCCCTGGTCCCGTCCAAGCGCCTCGATCGCGTCTTTCCGGTGGTGCCACCGCTGTGCCTGCTCCTGCCGGGGCTGCTGGTGGCGGCGCTCTCGGCGGAGTGGGGCCGCCGCTGGCGCCCGGTCGCCCAGGCGGCGGTCGCCGCCGGGGTGCTGGTCTCCGCCGGCTACACCGCCTGGTGCGTCGCCCACGACGACCGCGAGCAGCGCGCGGGACTGCGCCACTTCGCCGAGGGCTGCGTCCGCACCGCGGCCGCGCGCGGCGGGCGGGTCGCCGTGGTGGGGGAGATCCACGAAGGCCTGCTGCTCTACGCCCGGGAGCTCCGCTTCGTGGAGGACGAGGACCTCCGCGACGGCTTCCAGCGGGGCGCGTGGAGCGCGGCCATCGTGCTCGAGCCTCTGCTCGATCGCGGCGCGCTCGCCGGGGACGGCTTCGCGCGCGTGGCGAGCTCGCCGCCGGGCTTCGCCCCCTACGCCTGCATCGTCCCGGCGGCGCGGGCCGAGGAGGCCTCCCTCGCGCCGAGCGTGGGCCTCGATCCCTGAGCGCTCGGGCGGGGCCCCGGGCGACGATCACCGTTATCCTGCGCCGCGAACCATGCCGAACGATCCGCCGCGGCCCGCGCGACCCTGGCGCATCGCGCTGGCGACCGGTCTCGTCGTGGCCGCCCTGACGGCCGTCTTCCTCGACCGGGGGCCGCTGGCCGGCACCGAGCCCCACCGCGCCATGACCGCCCATCAGATGGTGGAGAGCGGCGAGTGGCTCGTCCCGCGGCTCTACGGTCGGGTCTACCTCCGCAAGCCGCCCGGCCACTACTGGGTGCTCGCGCTGGCCGAGTCGGTCGGCGGCGCCCGGGAGTGGGTCTGGCGCCTGCCCTCGGCCCTGGCCCACGCGGGCCTCGGCGCGCTCCTCGCCGGCTTCGCGGCCCGGTGGTTCTCGGGGCGCGCGGGGCTGGCCGCCGCCCTGGCCTTCGGCGCGACGGTGGCCCTGTGGAGCCAGGCCCGCTCCGCCGACATCGACGCGCTCAACACCTTTTGCACGGCCGGCGCGGCGCTGGTGATGCTCGACCTGGCCTTCTGGCCCGGTGCCCGCGCCGTCCGGATCGCTGCCGGCGGCCTGCTGGCGGGCCTCGCGTTCCTCGCCAAGGGCCCCGCCGGGCTTCCCGTGCTGGGGGCCGTGTTCGCGGCCCTCGTGCTGCTCCGCTGGCGCGCGCCGAGCCCGGCGGCGCGCCCGAGGCTCGTCGCCCCGCTGTTGTGTCTCGCCCTCGGCGCTGCGGCCTTCGGCGCCTGGGCCGGGAGCCTGGCCTCGGCGGTCTCGAACCTGGCCGGACAGCTCTCGGGCGTGGACGAGGTGGCGGGCCGGGTGACCGCCACCGACCTCTTCACCCTGCGCCGGGCCGCCGTCGCGCCCTTCGAGGTGCTGCTCTACGACCTGCCCCTGGTGATCGGCCTGCCCCTGGCCGGGTGGGTCGTCCGGAGCCCGGTGTTCGGGGATCGCGAGCGGGCGCTCGTGCGCGCCCTGGCCGTGGCCTTCGGCCTGGCTCTCCTGTTCGGCCTCGCCGCGCTGATGAGTCGGCCCCGCTACCACTATCCGGCGCTGCCGCTGCTGGTGCCCCTGGTGGGCGTGGTGGCGGCCGCCTGGGAGCGGGGCGCCCTCTCCGACGCCTTCCGGCGTCGGCTCGCCGTCGCGCTCGCCGCCCTGGGGCCGGTGCTGGCCGGCGTCTTCGCGGTGTACGCCGCCGGAGCCTGGTGGGTGGAGGCGCTGCGCGGCTGGCTGCTGGCGGCGGCCCTGCTCGTCGTGCCGGTGGCCGCGCTGACCGCGTGGGCCTGGCTGCGCGGCAGGCCCGCCCTCGGCGCCGCGGGCCTCGCTGCGGCGCTCGCCCTGGCCTCGCTCGGCCATGCGGTGGCCCGGGTGTCCGCGCGGCTCGAGCGTTCGTCGTTGCCCGCCGCCCATGTCCTGCGGGAGGCGGTCGGCGACGAGACGGTGCTGGCCGACTGGCTCCTGTGGCACGAGGCCGACCTCTTCTTCTACGCCGACGTCGAGGCGGAGCTGCTGACGGGGTACCCCCCGGACGGGCCCGGCGAGCGCTGGCTGGCGCTGAACGAGGCCGAGTACCGCAAGCTGCGCAAGCGGGCTCGGGACCGGATCGCCGAGGTGGTGCCCCTCGAGGCGGGCGAGCTGCGGGCGCACCTGGTGCGCCTGGCCGCGTCGAACCCGACCCCCGGGGACGTTGTTGAGGAGGCCGGGAAGCCGTAGCCTCCGCGGCCATGGGGGGAACCTTCACCCGCGGCGCCCTGCGGCGCGTGGCACCGATCCTGCTCCTCGCCGTCCTGGCGGGCGGCGGCTACTGGCTCTGGGACGGCTGGCTCAAGGACCGCACGCTGCCCAAGCGGCTCGCCGTGGTCGAGCCGGGATTCCTGTACCGCAGCGGGCAGATCCATCCGCGTCTCATCCGCGACACCCTGGAGCGACACGAGATCGACCGGGTGCTGGCCATGTTCCACCACGATCCGCGCCGGCCGGAGCACGTGGCGGAGAAGGACGCCATGCGGGCCCTCGGCGTCGAGGGTCTGAACCTGCACCTCCACGGCGACGGCACGGGCAAGCCGGAGCACTACGTGGAGGCCCTGACCGCGCTGGCCCGGGCCGAGTCCGAGGGCGAACGGGTGCTGGTGCACTGCGAGGCCGGCGTGCGGCGCGCGGCCTCCGTGGTCTCCCTCTACCTGCTGCTGGTCAAGCAGCGCCCCGTAGAGGATGTCTACGCGGAGCTGAACCGCTTCCAGGCGCGACGCTCGATCACCGAGTCGCCCCTGCTCCCGTACCTGAACCGCAATCTGCAGACGATCGCCCGCGGCCTGGTCGAGCGCGGGGTGATCGCGCGCGTTCCCGACCCGCTGCCGGTCGTCGGGCCTCCCGGCTGGACGCCGCCGGACGCCCCGCAGCAGGCCGACGCGCGTCCCGCGTCCTAGCGGCCGCCGCCGAGAAGGAAGAAGCCCGCCTCCAGGCCCCGTGCCCCGGGGTCGATCTCCGCACGGACGCGTTCTGCTCCCACGCCGGCGGTCCGGAGTCGCTCCCGGGTGCGCTCCACGGCCTGCGGCTCCCCGCGCAGCAGGACGCCCAGCTCGGGCTTGGCGGCCAGCAGCTCCGCGATCCGCCCCGCGTGGGTCGCCTCGAGGGCGGATTCCATGGAGCTCGCCGACCGGTCCGCCGACCGGTCGCCCGACCGGTCCGCCGACCGGTCGCCCGACCGGTCGCGACCGGGACGCACGTCCGGCAGCAGCGACCCCACGAGCTGCAGCGGCGACGTGACCGCGCCGCGCAGCGCCTGCACGACGGCCTGGCGCAGGAGGTTCACGGTTCCGGGCCCGCGGGAGCCGTCGCGGTCGAAGCGGAGGGGGACGTCCAGACGGACGTCCCCCTCCCGGTCGCGGATCAGGGTCAGGGCGACCGCCATGGGCATGCCGAGGCTGCGGTCGAGGGGGCTCTCGCCGACCCGCTCCACCCGCAGGTCGTGCAGGACCAGATCGCTGTCGAGGTCGACCCGCGCGTCCTCGACGAGGACCTCCGCATGCAGGCTCGCCGCCCCGTGCAGGGGTCGGTAGCCGGTGGTGTGCACCACGTAGCCCTCCAGGGGGACGAGGGGCAGCCGCTCCACCTCGAGGGTGAGAGCGCCGCGTCCCTCGTCGAAGCGGCCGTCGGCCGCGAAGGCGGCGCCATCGAGGCGACCCGTGGCGTGCAGGCGCGCCGCGCGGGGCGCGGGCCAGGCGAGGTCGCCGGCCTCGATCGCCAGCTCCGTCACCTGGCCCGTGTAGGCGGGTGAGGCCCCGGGGTCGTGGAGGGCGAGGCGGCCCCCGCGCACCGCCAGCGCGGCGAGCGTCACCTCGAGTCCCGGGGCGACGCGCTCGGCGGCCGCGTCGGCGGTGCCCCAGGCAGCCGCCGTGCCCCCGATCGCGCTCGTCGGATCGACCAGCAGCACCCGGCCGAGCGCGAGGCGAGCCGGCGCCGACGCCGAGAGGGGGACGAAGCCGTCGAGCACCTCGGCCTCCAGATGGCGCCAGCTCAGGACCGGCTCGCCCGTGCGCGGATCCGCCAGCACGAGGTCGTCGGCGGCCAGCCGGCCGTCCACGCGCACGCCCGCGCGGAGACCCCTCGACGCCACGTCGCCCAGGGAGGCCCGCACCGCGAGGCGGCCGCTCGCCCGGCAGGCCGCCATCCAGCTCGCCAGGTCGGAGCGGGCGACCATCGAGAGCACCGGCAGGGGGAGGTCGTGCCAGACCACCCGCCCGCGAAACGACGGCGGCGCGAGGCCCCCCTCGCCCTCGAGCTCGAGCCTTCCCGGCCCCACCGCCAGCGCGACCCGCAGCGGAAAGGGCGCGTCCATGCCGACCTCCCGGGCGTCGACGCTCACGCTCACGTCGAAGGCGCCGGCGGGTGTCACCAGGGTGATGCCCCCGCGCTCCACGGAGATCTGCCTCAGGAGCGGGCCCGCCGTGGGAGCCTCTGCGGAGGGCGCCGGTTCCGCGGGCGGCGCCGCGAGCTCGGGGCCGAGGGCGAGGTCTCGGGGGAGGTGGAGGTGCGGCCCCTGCAGGGAGACCGCCCCGAGCTCGAAGCCGTCCGCACCGACACCGATCTGGGTGAGGAGGAGGGCGTCCACGGCCAGCTCCAGGGGCGGGGTGCCCGCACCGGCGACAGTGACCGCGGCGTCGCGAAGGCGCAGGGCGTCGACGGCGACCGGCGGCGCCGCCGCGCCCGCCGCCGTCGGGTTCGGCCGGGCGCCCCGCAGCTGCAGTCGACCGGACCGGGTCCGCACGAGCTGCAGGCGGAGCCCCTCGACCTCGAGCTCCGGGAAACGGACGCGACGCGCCCACAGGGCGTCGAGGTCGATCCGCCCCGTCAATCGCTGCCAGCGGGCGACGGGCTTCTCGGGGTCCTCGCCCGCCCGGGCCTCGCCGAGGGCGAAGCCACCCGTGCGCAGGTCGAGACGCACCTCGGTGATGTCCACCGGGACGTCGAGGGCCCCGGCCAGCCCGCGCTCCGCCGCGCGCTCCACGAAGCCGGGCAGCCCGGCGCGCACCCCCAGCGCGAGGGCGAGGGCCAGGCAGACCGCGATGCCCCCCGCCCAGAGGAGGCGCCGCCCGCGGCGCCCTTGGCCCGCTCCGTCTTCGCCGTCGTCGTTCGCCGCCCCGGTCACGTCGCTCCTCTCGCGCGTCGCTGCCCGCGGAGTGTGCCCCAGGAGCGCGGCCGCCGGGGCATCGGCCGGCACGCGGCATCCGGGCTAGGTTCCCGGGCCGTGGCTCTCCGCTTCTCCATCGATCGCCGCGCGCCCGGCCGCGCCCTGCTGGTGGAGGAGGACGGGACGCTCTACGCCTCGCGGAGCGGCCGCATCCAGCGGACCCGCGACGCCGGCGCGCACTGGGAGGAGGTGGCGCGGCTCCCGCGCTCGTGGCTCCGGCGCTGTGTCGAGCCGTCGCGACTCGCCTCTCGCCTGCTCCGCCACGAGGTACGCGCGCTCGCGCGGCTACCCGAGACGCGGGGCTGGGTGGCGGCCAATCGGCAGGGGGTGTTCCACGGCCGTGGCGGCGAGCTCCGGGCCAGCGCGGTGTCGAGCGGTGACCTGCCCCTGATGCCGCCCATGACCCTGAGCCTGGGGCCCGAGGCCCGGGTGCTCTTCGGCGAGTACGGCATCCCCGACGATCCCCGCGCCGTCCGCCTCTTCGTCTCCGAGGACGCCGGCGCCACCTTCGAGGAGTTCCATCGCTTCGCCGCCGGCGACGTCTACCACGTGCACAACCTGGTCTTCGATCCCCTGCACGACCACTACTGGGTGTTCGTGGGCGACTGGGGCGAGCAGGCCGGGATCGGCCGGCTCTCCCGGGACCTGCAGCGCTTCGAGTGGCTCGGGCGCGGCTCCCAGCAGCTCCGGGCCGTGGCCCCCCTCGATCTGGGCGACCGGCTCGTCTACGGGACCGACACCGAGCTCGAGCCCAACGCGATCGTCGCCCTGGACAAGGCCACCGGAAAGGTGGAGCGCCTCGCGGAGACCGACGGGAGCTGCATCCACGCCTGCCGCTTCGGCGACGTGTTCGCGCTGACGACCACGGTCGAGCCGTCCCGGGTGAACCGGGCCCGCGACGCCGTCCTGTGGGTGTCGCGGGACGCGGAGCGGTGGGAGCGCGTGTTCGAGGCGTCGAAGGACGTCTGGCCCGGCTTCTACTTCCAGTTCGGGTCGCTGGTGCTTCCCCGCGGCGCGAGTGCGCAGCCCTGGATCGCCTTCAGCGGGCAGGCCGTCCGCGGCCTCGACGGCCAGCTCGCCTTCGGCGTGGTGTCCGAGTCCGCCGCGGGGGATCGCTAGGGGGCGTCGGGCGTCTGCGCGGGGAGCTGGGAGAGCACGAGGCTCTTCTTCTGGCGCGGCGTACGCGGGATCTGCTGCACCAGCTCGGCGCTCACGCCCACTTCGTGCTCCAGCTCCTCCGCCAGGAGCCGGCAGAAGCGCTCGGCATCCGCCGGCGCGAAGTTCTTTCCCGGCACCACCTTCACGACGATTTCGTCGAGCTTGGTCTGTACGATCTGGAGGTCGGCGAAGCCGTCGCAGCCGGCCAGGAGCATGTTGTCCATGAGGAACTCGATCATGATGGGCGCGTGGGCCTTGCCCGACGGCGTGCGGATGAAATCGCCCTGGCGTCCCTGGATCCGCTCCACCAGGGGGTGGCTGCGGCCGCAGGCGCAGGCGCCGGCCGACAGCTCCGCCTGGTCCTCGGTGTGATAGCGCACCAGGGGCAGCGCCCGGTTCTCGTAGTTGGTGGCGATGACCTCGCCCACCTCGCCCGGGCCCGCCGGCGAGCCGTCGTCGCGGACGAACTCCACGTGACCGTACTCGAGCTGCACGTGGTAGACGTTCGAGTACTCGCAGTAGCCGAACAGGGCGCAGGCCTCCACGTGGCCGTAGTGGATCCGGACCGTCGCCTGCAGGATCTGCTCGAGCTCCCGGCGCTGGAAGTCGTAGAGCGTCTCGGAGCCGAGGATCACCAGGTCGAAGACCTTCTCGCTCCAGCCCGCCTCCCGGGCGTAGGTCGCGAACAGATGGGCGAGGGAGGGGTAGGCGATCAGCACCTTCGGCCGCCAGCGCTCGAGGGCCTCCAGGTAGCGGTGGATGTTCTCCCGGGTCAGGCGGTGGGCGGAGAGGACGATGGCATTGGAGGGCTTGTCCTCGTACCAGATCCCATCGTTCAGGTCCTCCGGGCACTCGCGGTGCTGGAGGATGGCCGCCAGCATCTTCGGCCGGTAGCCGACCCGCTCCCAGAGGTGCCAGATGAACGCGCGTCCCCGGTTGCGGTAGCTCTCCTCGAAG
This sequence comes from uncultured Spirochaetales bacterium, assembly GCA_964442285.1. GTDB lineage: Bacteria > Myxococcota_A > UBA9160 > UBA9160 > JAFDET01 > CAYTZH01. The sequence goes on from CAYTZH010000028.1 coordinate 42,715, forward strand.
GGCAGCACCACGCCGGACCCGGTGGTCCCGCCGGTGCAGAACTGCATCAGCTTGCTGCGATCGAAGCGGGGCGGGACGATGCGATCGAGGTTCTCCCTCAGCTCGTCCTTGGTGAGGGTGGGGAAGCGGCGGATGTCGTCGAGGGTGCGGAGGGACTCCGGCCGCACGCCGTGGCGGTCGAAGCGCTCCTTGTAGTAGGGGCTCTCGGCGTAGGCGTACTGGATCGTCTTCTGGAGCTGCGCGAGCGCGTGGCGGTCGTGCTGCTCGCGGGTCCACCACTGGCTGCGGTCCAGGAAACGCCGGGTCTCGCGGTACTCTCGTCCGTGTCGGATCGAGTACGGGACCGCGCGGGCCAGCGCACCGATGGGGCCGGTCATCAGGTGTGGATGACGGGTGAAGAAGTCTCTTCCGAACCGGTACAGCATGGGTTCGCGCGCCCGCGTGGCCGGGCCTTGGCCTCCAACCCTACCGTGGCCCGCCGGCCGGCTCGGCGAGCGGCGCGCCGTCGCTGGCGGCCGCCTCGCGGACCGCGGCCAGCAGTCCGAGCAGATCCTCGTCGTCGGTGAACGGATTCTGCAGGGTGCAGCGCAGGTACAGTCGGCCCCCCAGCTCGGCCGACACCAGGTAATAGCTTCCCGTGGCCGTGACCGCGCGCCGGAAGCGGTCCTGGGCGTCGTCCGGGTCGCCGGATGCACCCGTGTACCGGAAGCACACGATGTTGGCCTCCGGGGCCATCGCCAGCTCGAAGTCCTCGGAGGTCTCGACCAGCTCCGCGAGCCGCCGGGCGACGTCCAGACAGCGGGTGACGTAGTCCCGGTAGAGGCCTGCGCCGTGGACCCGCAGCCCGGTGTAGAGCAGCAGCGCCATGCCCGAGCGGGTGCACTCCACGGTGCGGTTGCCCGGGTTGTACCACTCCTCGTCGGGCCGCTCGTCGAAGAGGTAGGTGGCCTCCTGGCGGAAGGTCTCGTAGGAGCGCCGTCGCTCCTTGAAGAGCACGCCGGTCAGCACCGCCGGCGTCAGCATCATCTTGTGGCAGTCCCACACCAGGGAGTCGGCGCGGCCGAGACCCCGGAGGAGGTGCCGATAGCGCGGCGAGAGCACGACGCTGGCGCCGTGGGCGCCGTCCACGTGGAACCAGAGCCCCTGGCGCTCGCAGAAGTCGGCGATCGGCTCGAGCGGATCGAAGCTGCCGGTGGCGGTGGTGCAGGCGCTGGCCACCACGGCGATCGGACGCCGGCCCAGGCGCCGGGCTTCGTCCAGGGCCGCGGGGAGGGCGTCGACCCGCATGCGGTAGGCCTCGTCGACCGGCACCCGCAGGAAGCCCCCCTCGCCCCAGCCCATCATCTTCACCGCCCGGGCCACGCAGTAGTGAGCGTGGTCGGAGACCAGGACGCAGAGCTTCTCGTCGGGGCGCGCCCCCTCCGTCCAGAGGTCGTAGCCGGCCACCGCCTGGCGCGCCGCCAGCAGCGAGGTGAGGTTGCCCAGGGAGCCGCCGCTGGTGAGGATGCCGCCGGCGCCCTTGGGCAGGCCGGCCTCCTCGCACATCCACTCGATCAGCCGCACCTCGATCGGCACGACCGTCGGCCCGGTCTCGTACACCGAGGGGTCGTTGTTGAGCAGGGATATGAAGAGCCCCGCCAGTGCCGCGGCCGGCAGGGGCAGGCCGTCCTGGTGGCCCATGGCGCGCGGGTCGTGCAGGTGGAGGGCCCGCCGCAGCAGATCCTCCGTCAGCGCGTCCACCGTGGCCGACGGGGCCTCGCCGACGCCCGGGGTACGGGCGAGCTGGTGCTCCGGCTCCTGCCAGGGAAGCACCGCGGCACTCCGTCGCGCGACGGCGTCACCCAGGTAGTCCGCGAGCCGATCGACCAGGGCGTGACCCTGCTCGCGAAAGCGATCGGGGTCGAAGGCGGCTCGCAGGCGGCGAAGCGCGGCGGCATCCATGCAGGGGTCACTCCACGACAGGGCATCGGTGCCCGAGCGGCGCGGCCGTCCTGCGCGATCGCCCCTGCTCGAGCCCACCATTGTAGCGTGGCCGCCTCGCCCGACGGGCCGTGCGATCGAAAAAGCTCCTGATTCCAGCTGATTAAAGGTCTCGTTGCCGCTCCGGGACCCCTCCGGCGAAGCGGCTGCCCTTGCGCCAGCCCACCTGCTGGAGCCGGTAGTAGAGGTTGGGCGCCAGGGCGAACAGCACCCGCAGCAGCCGGAACGAGATGGGCTCGTCGTAGGTGCCCACCCACTGCTTGCCGTCCACCCAGGCGGCGATGCGCCGCGCCACCGTGGCCCCGTCCGGGGCGCTGTCGCAGCGTCGCCTGCGGATCCGGGTGCCGCGCTCGTTGAGCCGGATCACCGGCGCCCAGGACAGGGGGCCCTGGATCGCGCCCGGCCGGTAGAGGCGGAGGCGCAGGCGCGGGTTCGCGTGGTTCGCGATCGGACCCACGCCCGTGTAGAAGTAGTGCGCCGCGATCTTCGACGCGTGGTAGACCGGGCCGAAGCACGAGGGGGCGCCGTCGGCGATCGAGCCGATGCACACCACGTCCACCGGCCGCTCCCAGGCGCGCTCCGCCGCCACCAGGGCGAAGTAGGACGGGAACAGGGCGTTGATCTCGTAGATCGACTCGGTCTGATCGAGGAGCGGCATGCCGTTGTCGGCGATCTCGCCTTCGATCTGTCCGGCGTTGAGCAGCGCCACGTCGAAGTCCTCGGCGGCCAGGGCCCGGGCGTCCTCCACCGTGCGCTGGGCGTTCTGGACCATCCGGGCGCAATGCTCCTGCTTCGCGTCCGCCTGGCGGGAGACGCCGACCACCTTCCAGCCCCGGTTCGCGTACACCTCGGCCAGGGCGGCGCCGAGGGTGCCTGTGACGCCGGTGATCAGCACGGTCTTCATCGGAGCTCCTTCGCGACGTGGGACGCCACGCGCAGCGCGTTGGCGGCGATGGTGAGGGCGGGGCCGACACCCAGGGAGGTGGGCATGAAGCTGCCGTCGACCACGTAGACGTTCGGGTGCCCGTGCAGCCGGCACTGGGCGTCCAGCACCGAGTGACGCGGATCGCGGCCGAAGCGGCAGGTGCCGACCTGATGACCCAGGTGCCGATGGCTCGTGTTCGCCACGGTCGACAGGCTGACGACCGCCCCCGCGCGGCGCAGCAGGCTCGCCAGGCGCCGGGCCAGCCACGCGCCCCGGAAGACGTCGTAGGCGTGGAAGCGGCGGGTCAGGTGGGCGCTTCCGTCGGGGCGGATGCGCACCCGGTTCGACGGCTGGGGGAGGTCCTCGATCGAGCCCGCAAACACGATCATGCGTCGGTGCAGGGCCCGTGCCACGGCGCCCGGCAGTGGCACGGGCGCGTGCTCCGCCACCGAGAGCGGACCCGGCACCGGGATCGCCTGGGCGTAGCCGAGCTTGTGCTGGAAGCTGTTGCGACCCAGGTAGAAGTCCGAGAGTCCCACCTGCTTTGCGAAGCGCTCCGCCGCGCCCGTGGGCCGCAGGAAGAACCCCACCGGAACGGCGCCCAGGTGGCACATGTGGTTGCGACCCACCTGGTCACTGCGGCCTTCGAGGCCGGACCTGAGCAGCAGCAGCGGCGTCCCCACCGCGCCCGCGCCGAGCAGGAAGGCCTCGGCCCGCACCTCCTCCTCGCGTCCGGTGTCGCGGTGGCGCACCCGCACCGCCCGCACCGCGCCGCGCTCCACGATCAGGCGCTCGGCCTCGCAGCGCTCCCAGAGCGTGAGGGCGCCGTTGCGGACCGCCGGCGCGATGGCCCGGTCGTAGCTCGAGGCCCGCGCCCCGGTCGGACAGGCAAAGCCGGGGCAGCCCGGGCAGCGCAGGCAGCGCTCGAAGTCGATGGCCAGGGGCAGCGGGAAGGGCGCGAGGCCCGCGTCGGCGAAGGCGCTCGCCAGGCGCTGGCTGATGGGCTCGTACTCCGGAAGCGCGCCGGGGTAGGGCCGCATGCGACGCCCCAGGTGGGGGGGCGCCACCCGGTGGTCTCCGGAGACGCCGAACAGGTCCTCGGCCCGGTCGAAGTAGGGCGCCAGCTCCTCGTAGGCCAGGGGCCAGTCCCACAGGTGTCGCGGCAGGTGATCGGCGTAGAAGCGCCCCGGCTGGAAGTCGGCCGGGGCGGGGCGCAGCAGGCAGGCGCCGTAGAGCGCCGTGCTGCCGCCGGTCACGCCGCCGTTGATGGGACGCTGGAGCGCGCCGTTGATGTGGAGCGCCCGGTCGTCGGCCGCCGCGCCCTCGAGGATCATGCGGCGTTCGTCGCGGCCGAGCTCCGGGTCCTCGAGGCGCCCGCCGCGCTCCAGCACGAGCACCCGTCGTCCCGCGCGGACCAGCTCGTGGGCGGCAGCACCGCCGCCCGCGCCGGTGCCGATGACGATCGCGTCGAAGTCCAGAATGCCCCCCGCCCCGCGGGCCGCGCCCGCGGGGCCTCGCGAGACAAGCACGGCCGTGGGGCGGGGCCGTGTCGTTCCGGCGACGGAACGACGTCGACCGCCCCGGCCGAGCCCCGAGACCCGCGCGGCAGCCGCCCGCCGGGTCGCCCGACCCGCGTCAGGGTTGCGGCGCCGGTTCGGAGAGCCTACCGAAGACGGGTCCCTTGCCCAGCCGTTCCGCGTCCCGGAGATCCCGTGTCCCGAGCCGACTCCCCCCGACTGCGCATCGCGGCGATCGAGCTCGGGGAGCGACCCGTCCGGCTGCGGCTGCCCTTCCGCTTCGGCGTGGTCACCGTGCGCGAGGCCAGCCAGGCGTTCGCGCGGGCGCGGGTGGTCGCGGGAGGTCGGGAGGCCTGGGGCGCCGCCGCCGAGCTGATGATTCCCAAGTGGTTCGACAAGCGTCCCGCGCTGTCGAACGCCGAGAACCTGGCACAGCTGCGGCGCTCGCTCGCGACGGCGCGCGACGCCTACCTCTCGGGTGGCGAGGCCACGGCCTTCGAGCACGCCCGGGCCGTCGCGCCGCCTGCGGGCGCCGAGGGAGGACTGGTCTCGGGCTACGGGCCCGCCCTGATCGACCGCGCGGTGATGGACGGCCTGTGCCGCGCGCTCGAGCTGCCGGTGCTGCAGGCGCTGCGCGAAAACCGCTTCGGGATCGCGTTCGAGCCGGCCCTCGACGCGGACGGCTTCCTCGCCGGCCTCGCTCCCGCCGCCCGTATGGAGGCGCGCCACACCGTGGGGCTGGCGGACGCCCTCGCCGACGCCGAGCTCGATCCCGCCGAGCGCGTGGACGACGGCCTGCCCGAGAGCCTCGATGCCGCCATCGCCCGCTACGGCCTGAGCGCCTTCAAGGTGAAGGTCTGCGGCGACACGCCGGCGGACCTCGCGCGGCTGCGGGCGGTGGCCGGCCGCCTGGATCGCCTGACCCACCCCTACCGCGTGACCCTCGACGGCAACGAGCAGTTCCGCGACGTGGAGGCGGCCCGGGAGCTGCTCGAAGCCGTCGCCGCAGAGCCCGCCCTGGAGCGCTTCCGCGCCTCGCTGCTGTACGTCGAGCAGCCGATCCACCGGGACCTGGCGCTCGACTGCAACGTGCGGCCCCTGGCGCGCTTCGCCCCGGTGGTGATCGACGAGTCCGACGCCGACGACGAGGCCTTCGTCCGCGCCCGCGAGTGCGGCTACGCGGGCGTCTCCACCAAGACCTGCAAGGGCGTCTACCGCTCCCTGCGCAACGCAGCCCGCTGCGCCGCCTGGAATGCCGAGGGCCCCGCGTCGCCCTTCTTCGTCACGGCGGAGGACCTCACCTGCCAGGCCGGCCTCGCGGTGCAGCAGGACCTCTGGCTCGCGGCGCTGCTCGGCTGCACCCATGCGGAGCGCAACGGCCACCACTACGCCACCGGCCTCCACGGCGCCGCCGACGCGGAGCGCGACGCCTTCGCCGCGGCCCATCCCGATCTCTACCGCCGTCACGAGGGCGGCCTGCGCCTGCGCATCGAGAAGGGCCGCATCGCCCTGGCCTCCCTCGACTGCGTGGGCTTCGCCTCGGCGGCGCTGCCGGATTTCGAGGGCATGACGCCCGTGGAGCCCTGACATGTCCGAAGCCAAGCCCCTCGCCCTGGTGTCCCCGTACCCGCGGGCGCGTTGGATGATCCTCACCGACGAGGCCCTCGCCCGGGTGGAGCAGAAGCTCGACCTGGTGGTGCACGAGGGGGGCGAGCCGCCCGACGCCTGGGTGGACGAGCACGTCGCCGAGGCCGTGTTCCTGATCGGGAAGATCCCGCTGCCGCCCGAGCGACTGGCGCGCGCCGGGAAGCTGCGGGCGGTGATCAACGTGGAGGGCAACTGGCGGCCCGACGTGGACTACGCAGGCTGCGAGGCCCGGCGCATCCCGGTGCTCTCGATCGCGCCCGCCATGGCGCCGGCCGTCGCCGAGATGTGTCTGGCCTTCGCCCTCGACCTTGCGCGGGGCATCACGCCGGCGGACCGCGCCTTCCGAGCGGGCGAGGAGCAGTGGGGCATCCTCGGCAACTTCAAGTCGTTCCTGCTGCGGGGCGCCCCCGTGGGCCTCATCGGCTTCGGCAACCTGGGCCAGTGCCTGCGCCCGCTGCTGGCGCCCTTCGGGGGGGTGGTGCGGGTCTACGATCCCTGGCTGGCGCCCGGCTTCCTGCGCGACCACGGCTGCCAGCCGGCCTCCCTCGACGAGCTGCTGGCCGAGTCCAAGGTGATCTTCGTCCTGGCGGGCGTGTTCCGGGAGAGCGAGGGCTTCCTCGACCGCGCCCGGCTCGAGAAGATCCGCGAGGACGCCGCCGTGGTGCTCGCGAGCCGCGCCGAGGTGGTGGACTTCGACGCCTTCGTGGAGCTGGCCCAGGCGGGCCGCTTCCGGGCCGCCATCGACGTCTTCCCCGAGGAGCCGCTGCCGAAGGACCACCCCGTCCGCCAGGCCGACGCCGTGCTGCTCTCTGCCCACCGGGCGGGGGGGCTGCTGGAGTCGTATCGGAGGATCAGCGACATGCTCGAGGACGACCTGGACCTGATGCTGCAGGGGCTGCCGCCGGTGCGCTTGCAGCAGGCCCGCGCCCGAACCGCCGCCACCGCGAGGAGCCGCTGATGTCCGACACGCCCCCGATCCGCTTCGCCGCCCTCGGGCTCGACCACATCCACGTGTATGGCATGACCGCCTGCCTGCTGAAGGCGGGCGCCGAGTTCGCCGCCTTCCACGGCGCCGACGAGCAGGCGGAGGGCTTCGGCAAGCTCTTCCCGATGGCCCGGCGCGCCCGGGAGGTGGACGAGATCCTCGACGACGAGACGATCCCGCTGGTGATCTGCGCGGTCGTCCCGGATCGGCGCGCCTCCCTCGGCGCAGCGTGCATGCGCCGGGGCAAGGACGTCCTCATGGACAAGCCCGGCGCCGTCACCCTCGACGAGCTGGCCACGCTGCGGTCCGTGCAGCGGGAGACCGGTCGCCTCTACGCCATCTACTTCTCCGAGCGGCTCGAGAACGCCGCCACCGTGCGGGCCTGCGAGCTGGTGCGCGAGGGCGCCATCGGCCGGCCCATCCACACCCTGGGTCTGGGGCCCCACAAGCTCGGGCTCGCGCCGAGGCCGGCCTGGTTCTACGACCGGCCTCGCTACGGCGGCATCCTGGCAGACCTGGCCTGCCACCAGGTGGACCAGTTCCTGTACCTGACCGGCGCCACCGGGGCGGAGGTGGTGAGCGCCCAGGTCGCCAACTGGAACCACCCGGAGCATCCGGGCCTGGAGGACTTCGGCGAGCTGCTGCTGCGGAGCGACGGCGCCACCGGCTACGCGCGGGTGGACTGGTTCACGCCGGAGGGCCTCGGCACCTGGGGCGACGTGCGCCTGGTGGTCGCCGGCACCGAGGGCACCCTGGAGGTCCGCAAGAACTGCGACCTGGAGGGACGAGAGGGCGGCAACCACCTCTTCCTGGTCGACGGCCGGGGCGTGCGCCACCTGGACTGCGCCCAGGACCCCCTGCCCTTCGGACCGGCGCTGCTGCGCGACGTCACCGAGCGCACCCAGACCGCCCTGCCCCAGGAGCACACCTTCACGGCGATGGCGCTCGCCCTCGAGGCCCAGGCGCGTGCCACCCGCCTGGGCCACCTGGTGGGGGTCAGGTGAGGGGGATGAGGCGGAGCTCCACGCGGCGGTTCTGCTGGCGTCCTTCGGCGGTGTCGTTGCTCATGATCGGGAAACGATCGCCGAAGCCCTGGGTCACCACCCGGGCCGGCATCACGCCCTGGGCCGTCAGGTACTGGCCCACGCTGCCGGCGCGCCGCTCCGAGAGCTCCTGGTTGTACATGGCCTGGCCGGTGCTGTCGGCGTGGCCGGTGACCTCGAGCAGGGTCTTCTCGTACTCCTTCACCACGAGCACCACCGAGTTCAGCACCGGGTAGAAGTCGCTCCGGATCTCCGAGCGGTCGGTGGCGAAGGTGATGTTGCCGGGCATGTTGAGGCGGATGTTGTCGCCTTCGCGGGTCACGCTGACCCCGGTGCCGGCCAGCCGCTCGCGCAGCTTGCGCTCCTGGATGTCCATGTAGGCGCCCACCGCGCCGCCGGCCAGCGCGCCGGCCCCGGCGCCGATGGCGGCGCGCTTGGCCCGGTTGCGGCCGGTGGCAGCGCCGATGGCGGCGCCCACCGCCGCGCCCGCGGCCACGCCGACGGCGGTCTTGCTCACCTGCCTCTCACCGGTGTAGGGATCCGTGGTGCAGCCCTGGCCCACGAGCGCCGCGATGGCGATCGCCGCGGCGGCCCGTTGCTGGTTCCGTCGATGCATGGGGATACCTCCTCGCGTCAGACGTCGTCCGCGGTGGACGAATTCGATGGCACGGGCACCACGACGACGGGGATGGTGGCTTTTCGCAGCACCCGGTCGGCCGTCGAGCCCAGGAGCAGCCGTTCCGCGAGGTTCTGGCCGCGCTTGGCCAGCACGATCAGGCTCACCCCGCGCTTTTCCGCGTGGTCGAGGATCTGCCGATGGGCCACGCCCACCAGGATCCGGCTGCGCACCGGGAGGTCCCCGGCGTTGCGCACGAGCTTCTCCAGGCCGTGCTCGGCGGCCCGGCGGTTCTCGCCCTGGAGCTCCGCCACGAGCTCGCGCGCCGTGGGCGAGCGGGGGAGCGTCGGTGTCAGCTTGGGGATCACGTGGATGACCTCGAGCGCGGCGCCGAGCCTCCGCGCCAGGTCGCGGGCGACTCGGAAGGCCGCGCGAGAGGCTCGTGAGAAGTCCACCGCCACCAGGATCCGGTCCTGAGGCGCAGCGGATCGTGCGCGCGACAGCCGTGCGCCGGGACTCATGGCTAGACCCTCCTCGCGACGGGGGCCGCAGCATAGCGCGCGGCCGGCCGCTGGCAGCCTGGGCACCACCAGGTGGCCCGCGCCGCATCGCCCAGGCGCGCGCTGCGGACCGGCGTTGCGCAGCGCAGGCAGGGCCGGTCGGCGCGCCCGTAGACCCAGAGCCGCTCCTCCCCCCGCCGCAGGGGGGTGGACGGCGTCACCGCGCGGCGGGTCGTGCGCCGCCAGCCGCCGAGATTGGCCCGCAGCAGGCGCCGGGCCGTGGCGTAGAGCCGGGCCAGCGTATCGGCGTCGAGCCGGTCGACCCGGGTTCCCGGGTGGACCCCCTCCAGGAAGAGCACCTCGCTCTTGTAGACGTTGCCGATGCCGCAGGCCACGGTCTGGTCGAGAAGCAGGTCGGCCGCGCTGCGGGGCTCGCGCGCGCGGGCCCGAGCCACCACGCGACCCAGGTCGAGCGTGGGGCCGAGCAGGTCGGGACCCAGGCGCGAGAGCGCGGGATGCAGGGCCAGGTCCACCGCGCGCAGAACCTCCGCGACCGCAGCCCGGAAGAAGACGATCCGCTCTCCGCCCGCCTCGAGCCGCGCCACGGCCTGGTGTGAGGGGCGGCGCCAGGGCTCCTCGCTGCGGTAGCGGTGGATGCGGCCGTGCATGCCCAGATGCGCGTGCAGCACCCAGTCGGGTCGCGGCCGTGGGTCGGGTCGCGGGCCGTCCGGGGCGAGCCCCACCAGCAGGTGCTTGCCCAGCGCCGTCACCTCGCTGAGGCGGCGACCCGCCAGCGGCGCGAGCCAGCCGCGGTCGCGCAGCCAGAGCCCGTCGACCGCGCGTTCCACGAGGAGGGGCGCGAGCGCCCGCGCCAGCTTGTGCAGGGTGTCGCCCTCGGGCACTAGGCGCGGCCCGGGGCGACGCCGGCGCGGCGTTCGAGCTCCAGCCCCTTGTAGCCGGGGCGGAAGCCCGCTCGGGCGAAGGCCTCGGCCCGGGGGGAGCGGGCGGCCGGCTCGCCGTCGATCTGCTCGATGCGCAGGGGGCGCCGGCGGCGGTCGTCGAAGAGGCCGTGCAGGCCCCGCACCGCCGACTCGAGCGCCGCCTCGGGGTCGGGCGCCTCGCGGGCGGGGAAGGTCCAGATCCGCTGGCCCCCGCGATCGAGCAGGAGCAGCAGCTCGCCGTCGACGAGGACCACCCGCGCGCCCACCGCCCGGCGCGGGCGCGCCGCCTCCGCGGCCGGCGCCGGCCAGGGGAGAAGGGCGCCGAAGGGCTGGGCCGGGTCGGTCGCGGCCAGCACGCGCACCTGCGGCTGGTCGCCGCGGAGCCGTGCGCCGCGCAGCCGATCCACCGCGCCCGCGAACGCGAACTGGGCCCCGGAGAAGCCGTCGACGAAGTGGCCGCGGCGCGCCTTGCCCGCCTCCTCCATCGCCCGCAGCACCGGGTACACGCCGCTCCAGCCGCCGGCGATGGCCTCGAGGGCCAGGCAGTCGCGGCTCACCACGCCGTAGCGCTCGAGCAGGAGCAGGGCGCGGGCGTGGGCGCGTGCCGTCGGCTCGGCGGCGCTCGCCAGGAGCTGGGCGACCAGGGACCACCGCCCCGCCACCGCCGAGGTCGCGGCGCGCCCGCGACGGCGGGCGCGGGCCCGTTCCGGCACGCCCAGGCCGCGCAGGGGCGCGAAGGTGTCGTTGGTGACGAGACCCTGCCAGACCAGGTCCCAGATCCCCGCCATCAGCTCCGCCGACGGCGCGTTCGTCGCGGCGAGGAGCTCGGCGAAGAACGAGGCCCCCCGCTGCGTCAGGTGCGCGAGCACGGCGTCCTGGAGCGGTGTCGTCGTCTCGGGCGGCGTGGGGGCGGGCACGAGCAGCCCGACGCGCTCGCGGCGGTATAGCGCCACGCGGCCGTCCCGGTCGCCCAGCGCTCCGCAGCCGAGCCAGACCAGCGCCCCGAGGGCGCCGTGCTCGTCGAGCATGCGGGCGTCGAAGTCGGGGATCCGGGCCGGCAGGATCGCTCCCTCCAGCTCGGCAAACGAGAGCGGCACGCCCTCGAGCTGGTCGAGCACGTCGTCGAGCCGGCGCTCGCCGCGCCCGGCGCCGACGCCCTGCCAGGCCGGCAGGAAGCGGGCCAGGGTGGTGTCCTCGACGGGCGCGACCTCGCCCCGCAGCCGCGCGAGGGTGGCGCGGCGCAGCCGGCGCAGGACCTCCGGCTCGCACCACTCGCGCTGCAGGCCGTGGGGATGGAAGTCCCCGGCGAGCAGCTTGCCCTGGGCCTCGAGGCCGCGGAGCACGGGCTCCACCTGGGCGGGCAGCAGGTCGTAGCGCTCGGCGAGCTGCGCCGTGACGAAGGGACCGTGGGTGCGGGCGAAGCGGAAGGCGAGCTGCTCCAGGGGACGCTCGGCGGGCTCGAGCAGGGCGTCGGGCAGGCCCGGCGGCGGCACGGCGCCGAGCCCGTCGCGGTAGAGCGCGACGTCTTCGGCGGCCACCCAGCGCTCCTCCCCGGCCACGCGGATCCGCGCCCCGCGCCGGCTGGCCTCCAGGGCCTCCAGCCAGGCGGCGGGATCGCCGTCGCAGCGCCCCGCGAGCTCGGCGGGCGAGAGGTCGCCGACCCGCCGCAGCAGGTCGTGGAGGGCGTCGGCGTGATGGGCGCGCCGCTCCTCGCTGCGTCCCTGGAGCTCCGCCTCCACCTCTTCGATGACCCGGGCGTCGAGGAGGTCCCGCAGCTCCTCCTGGCCCAGCAGGTCGCGCAGCAGGTGGCGGTCCAGGGTGAGCGCCTGGGCGCGGCGCTCGGCCACGGGCACGTCGCCCTGGTAGAGGTAGGTGGCGGTGTAGGCGAACACGAGCGAGCGCGCGAAGGGCGAGGCCGAGGCCGTCTCCACCTCGTCGACCCGAACCTCTCGACGCCGCACCGCGCGCAGCAGCTCCACCAGGCCGGGCAGGTCGAAGACGTCCTGGAGGCAGGCGCGGTAGGTCTCGAGCAGGATCGGAAACGACGGGAACTCCCGGGCCACCGCCAGCAGGTTCTGGGCGCGCAGCCGCTGGGTCCAGAGCGGCGTCCGCGCCCCCGGACGCCGCCGGGGCAGCAGCAGCGCCCGCGACGCGTTCTCCCGGAACTGCCCGGCGAACAGCGCCGAGTCGGCGAGCTGCTCCACCACCCGGTCCTCCACCTCCTCCGGGTCGGGCAGCAGGGCGTCGAGCTTCGGGAGCTCCTCGGCGTCGGCCAGGCGCAGCACCACGCCGTCGTCGCTCCAGAGCGTCTGTACCTCGAAGCCGGCCTCGCCCGAGAGCCGGGCCTCGATCGCCAGGGCCCAGGGGGCGTGCACCCGGGCGCCGAAGGGCGAGAGCAGACACACGCGCCAGTCGCCGAGCTCGTCGCGGAAGCGCTCGACGGTGATCGCGCGGTCCGTCGGGAGACACCCGGTCGCGTCGTGCTGCTCCACCAGGTAGTCGACCAGGTTGCGCGCGGCCCAGGCGTCGAGGCCGTAGTGCTCGCGCAGGAAGGTCTCCACGTCGGGCCGGGCCTCGTGCAGGCGCCGGGCGCCGCCGGCGCGCTCGCCGAGCTCGCGCACGAAGGCCCCCAGGGCGCGTCCCAGCTCCAGGGGGCGGCCCGGCCCTTCGCCGCGCCAGAAGGGCAGCGTGCCCACCTCGCCCGGCGCCGGCGCCACGACGACGCGGTCGCGGGTGATCTCGGTGATGCGCCAGGTGGAGGCGCCGAGGGTCACCGTCTGGCCGGGCCGGGTCTCGTGCACCATCTCCTCGTCGAGCTCGCCGATGCGCGGACCGTCGGGCCCGAGGTGCACGGCGTAGAGACCGCGGTCGGGGATGGTGCCGCCCGAGAGGATGGCCAGCTTGCCGGCGCCGCGGCGGCCCTCGATGCGATCCGCCTCCCGGTCCCAGAGGATGCGCGGGCGCAGCTCCGCGAAGTCCGTCGACGGGTAGCGACCGGCGAGCATGTCGAGCACGGCCTCGAGGCCCTCCCGGGAGAGCTCCGCGAAGCTGGCCGTGCGGCGCAGCAGCGCCTCCAGGTCGCCGACGCTGCACGGCTCGACGCTGCAGAGCGCCACGATCTGCTGGGCCAGCACGTCGAGGGGGTTGCGCGGGGCGCGCAGGGCCTCGACCGCGCCCCGCCGCATGGCGTCGGAGACCACCGTCGCCTCCAGCAGGTCGCTCCGATGCTTGGGCAGTAGGAGTCCCCGGCTGGTCTCCCCCACCCGGTGGCCGGCGCGCCCCACCCGCTGCAGGCCGCGGGCCACGGAGCCCGGGCTCTCCACCATCAGCACCAGATCGACCGCGCCCATGTCGATGCCGAGCTCGAGGGAGCTGGTGGCCACGATGGCGCGCAGGCTCCCGGCCTTGAGCGACTCCTCGATCTCGCGGCGCTGCTCGTGGGCGATGCTCCCGTGGTGGGCCCGCACCAGATCCTCGCCCGCCAGCTCGTTCAGGCGCTGGGCGAGCCGCTCGCAGAGGCCGCGGCTGTTCACGAACACGATGGCGCTGCGGTGTGCGCGGATGGCCGCGAGCAGCTCCGGGTAGATGGCGGGCCAGAGGCTCGTGTCCGGCGGCTCGGGAGCGGCCCGGGCCAGCAGCGTGCCCAGGAGCGAGCCGGTGTCGGCGGGCGC
>CAYTZH010000028.1:56639-63262 GCA_964442285.1 uncultured Spirochaetales bacterium
CGGTGTCGGCGGGCGCCGGCGCTGGCACGCCCGCTTCGGCGCCGCCCGCGCCGACGCCCGGCTGCGTCATGTCCGGCACCGGCACCGAGATCCGCAGGTCGATCTGGGGACGCGCGCTGGTGTCGACGATCGACACCGGCCGGCTGCCGCCGAGGAAGCGGGCCACGGTCTCCACGGGTCGGGCTGTGGCCGAGAGGCCCACCCGCTGGGGGTCGCCCGCGCGGGCCAGCGCCGCGACGCGCTCCAGGGAGAGGGCCAGGTGCGCCCCGCGCTTGGTGGGCGCCAGGGCGTGGATCTCGTCCACGATCACCGCCTCGACCGCCCGCAGGGTCTCGCGCTGCTGGGAGCCGAGGATCAGGTAGAGCGACTCGGGCGTGGTGACCAGGATCTCCGCCGGCTCCCGCGACTGGGCCCGGCGCTCGCGGGCGGGCGTGTCGCCGGTGCGGACGGCGACCCGCGGCGGCCGGAACCCGTCCCGGCTCTGGCGCTCGGCCATGCGCGCGACCCCGGCCAGGGGGGCGCGCAGGTTGCGCTCGATGTCGTAGACCAGGGCCTTGAGCGGCGAGACGTAGACGACGCGCACGCCGGGCTCGTCGGCGGGGGCGCGGGAGAGGCGGTCGATGAAGGCCAGGAACGCCGCCAGGGTCTTGCCGCTGCCGGTCGGGGCCAGGAGCAGCGCGTGCTCGCCGGCTCCGATGCGCGCCCAGCCCTCGCGCTGCACGGGCGTTGGCGCGTCGAAGCTCGCCTCGAACCAGGCGCGGACGGGGGGACTGAAGTCCTGCACGGCAGCCCTCCAGTCTAGCTGTGCCGTCTTGAGAAAGTCCTGATGGTTCCCCGGCCCGCGCGCCGCTTCCCTCTCCGGGTGGAGCGGGGACCGGAGCTCGTCGGCGTGCTGGCGCCGCTCGCCTGGAGCGGCGCCTTCTGGGTGGCCCTGGCGCAGGTTCGAGACCGGGATCGCGTGCGCATGGCGGCGGGTCTCGGCCTGGGCGCCGCCGCGGCCCACCTGGGCTGGTTCCTGCTCCACGCCGACGCGCTCGCCGCCCACCCGTACGCCTGGCTGGACCCGCGCCTGGGCTACTGCGTCCTCCTCCTCCCCCTGGGCCCCTGGCTGGCGGCGCCGCGGGCGTCCCCCCAGGCGCGCCGGACGTTCCTGGCCGCCGCCTTCGGGGCCCTTCCGCTGGCCATCGCGGTCGCGCGTCTGGGCTGCCTGGCCGCGGGCTGCTGCCGGGCGCCGCTCCACCCGACCCCGGCCTACGAGATCGCCGGCCTCCTCCTCCTTCACCGGGCGGTCCGGTGGCCGTCCGCGGCCCGGCGGCCGGGCGCCGTCCTCCTCGGGCTGGGCCTGCTGCGCCTCGCCCTCGAGCCCCTGCGGGCCCCGCCTCCCCTCGGCCCTCCCGTCGTCTCGCCGGGCTGGCTGGCCCTCGGCCTGGCGGGGCTCGGTGTCCTCGGCCTCCGAGGGGTCGGCCCCACGGGGGGCGCTGAACCGCAGTTAAAAATTGGCGTGAATCCGGCCCAGAATCCTTGATATAAGAGTTGCTACCCATGCCCGGGCGGGGGTGTGGAACCGTGCTCGAGCGAGGGTTCGAGCGGCGCCGGCTGGTTTGGCGACCCG
Source organism: uncultured Spirochaetales bacterium (assembly GCA_964442285.1). GTDB lineage: Bacteria > Myxococcota_A > UBA9160 > UBA9160 > JAFDET01 > CAYTZH01. The sequence goes on from CAYTZH010000028.1 coordinate 58,252, forward strand.
CTCCGGTGGGTTGCGCGCGGAGGAGGCTTGTGATGGTTCTCGAGCGGATGCGAGGTGGGGTGGCGACGGGCCTGGTGGGGCTGCTGGCGCTGCTCGGCACGGCGTGTGGCGGCGTGGAGTCGAACTCGGGCGCTCAGCTCTTCGACAGCCCCCAGACCAACCCGGTGGTGCTCAACGAGAACCGCAACCGCCTCGCGGTGGCCAACACCACCAGCGGTACGGTCTCCATCTTCGACACCGACGTCATCCACGACCCGGAGCAGGACCACGGTCTGCTGGCCGAGATCCACGTGGGCCTCGACCCGGTCGGCCTCGCCTTCCGGCCCGGCGCGACCCGCGACGAGGACGAGCTCCTCTACGTCACCAACTACATCTCCGACAACGTGACCGTGGTGAGCCTCGCCTCGCTCTCGGTCGTCGACACCATCCAGGAGCTCGACGCGGACGGCGTCACCCGGACCGACGCGCCCGTGGGCATCGAGTTCGTGAACCGGGACCGGGCCCTGGTGACCCTCGACGACACCAACGAGGTGCTGGTGCTGGACTTCGTGGGCGACGAGGCCTCCATCACCCAGCGCATCCCCATCACGGCCCAGGCGCCTCGCGCCGTCGCCGTCGACCGGGAGCTCGACCTGGTCTACGTGGCCGCCTTCGAGTCCGGCAACCAGACCGAGTTCCCGAGCTGCGCCCCCGGCGATCCGCGCGGCCTCGACGAGAACGACCCCCACGACGAGGGCTGCGAGTTCACCGAGGAGATCATCGAGTCGCTGACCGTCGACGTCGTGAGCCTCGATCCGGTCGACATCGACTTCCAGCTGGAGCTGGGCACCATCTTCGACTTCGCCGCGGTCAACCCGAACATCGGCGGCCGCGTGATCTTCGACCGCGACCTCCCCGACCGCGACCTCTTCGTCTTCCGCGGCAGCGACATGTCGCCGGTGGCCGTGCTCGAGGGCATGGGCACGCTCCTCTACGGCCTGGCCGCCCACGAGGGCAAGGTCTGGCTGACCAACACCGACGCCCGCAACCACCTGGAGGGCCTGACCGCCCTCGACAACCGGATGTTCGACAACCGGCTCGCCTACACCACGTGCACCCAGGCGGGCTGCGGCGCGACCACCCAGGTCGACCTCGAGGCCAACCCCTTCGGCCTGCCGGTGCCCACGCCCTACGGCGTGGCCGCCAGTCGGACGGGCGAGAACCTGGTGATCAGCGTCGCCGGCTCCGATGGCATTCCCGGCATCGGCGCCGACGCCGGCAAGAGCATTCCCGGCCTGATCGTCACCGACGCCGTCGGCAACGTGATCGGCCAGGTGGCCACGGGCGCCATTCCCCAGGGCGTGGCCCTGGACTCCGGCAAGAGCGGCACCTTGCATCGGGCCTTCGTGCTCAACACGGTCGACAGCACGCTCTCGCTGGTGGACCTCTCGGAGCCGGCCCAGCCGACGGTGGCGACCACCTTCCCGGTGGGCAGCGATCCCACGCCGCCGGAGATCCGCGAGGGCCGCACCATCTTCATGTCGGCGCGGGCCTCGACCAAGGGCACCTTCTCGTGCGAGTCGTGCCACCCGAATGCGAACATCGACCAGATCCTCTGGGTCATCAACACGAACGAGGGCCCCAACGACGTCCCGGGCTGCGACCCCTTCGCGGAGAACTGCCCGGAGCCGCGCACCACCATGCCCATCCGGGGGCTGCGCGACACGCTGCCCCTTCACTGGGTGGGCAACCTCGGCGACCCCTTCCCGGACCTCCCGGGGCAGCTGCCCCAGCCCGAGGCCCTGGGCGCGCCCGACTGCGACCTGGCGGTGGACGGCGAGGTGGGCTGCGCCCGCGATCTCAGCAACGCGAGCCTCTCGGGCGTGATGTGCGAGCAGCCCTGCGCGGTGGGGCCGACCGGTCTGCCCGGCCTGCTCACCGATGCCGAGCGCGACGCCCTGGCGGCCTTCATGATGAGCGTCTCGTTCCCGCCCTCGCCCAAACGCCGCCCCGACGACGTGCTGTCGCCGGTGGCCATGCAGGGCGTGTCGGACTTCTTCACGGACCTCGACGGTCTCGGTGTGGGCAGCCCCAACAGCGGCGGCGTCGGCCAGGCCGTGGGCTTCGCGCCGGTCACCTGTGCAGACAACACCGGTGGATGCCACGCGCTGCCGCTGACGGCGAGCACCAACTCCCGCACGGTGGGCGGCTTCGACGCGCCCTCCATGCGCGGCATCTGGGACCGCTTCATCCTCTTCTCCAACGGCAACGTGTCGTCGGAGGAGTGGCTCGAGGTGGCCCAGGACTGCGCCGACGGCAATCCGCCGGGCGACCACCCGGACGTGACCCTGCTGCTGGGCGGCTTCCCCCAGAGCGTTCCGGGCCTGCTCGTGGGCGATCCATGCGCCCTGAACTCGCCGCTGCTCTCGGGCGACGGCAACGGAGGGCTGCCCCCGATCCCGCTCCCGGGCATCACCTCGCTGCTGCTCGATCCCTTCCCGGGCCAGCCGAGCGGCGAGGAGATCTACGACCCGGCGGTGGGCATGACCGAGCGCGGCCAGTTCATGGGCTCCTTCGAGGCCATCTTCCATCTGGCCTACGGCGTGCGCGGTGCGCCCATGTGGGAGTTCTTCAGCGAGATGAGCGTCGGCCTGCCCGGTCTCACCGGGCGGCAGGTCTCCTTTGCGCCCGGCGAGACGGGAGACCCCGCGCTGACCGCGTTCCTCGACCTCCTGGAGCAGATGGCCCAGGAGGGCCGCGTGGAGGCCGTGTTGCGCAACCCGGTGCTCGGCGAGTACCGCTTCCACGGCGGGCTGTGGATGCCCACGCATCCGGGAGAGTCCTACAACCGGATGGCGCTGCTGACGGTGGCCGACGAGACCGAGGCCATCACCACCGTCACGGCCGAGCTGCGCGCCGGCATCTCCATCGGGGGGCTCGATCGCCAGCCGCTGCTGGATATCGACCCGGACCTGCGTGCTCTCGAGATGGACAACCAGATCCCGCCGCTGCCGCTGCCCATCTTCGACCCGAGCGGCGGCACCGAGCGGCTGGGCGCCCTGTACGTGGATCCGGCGGCCCAGGTGCTGGTGGACGGCGTGCTCTGCGGGGGCTGCGGCTTGGCCCTGACCACCTCGTCGGGGGGCGTGCCCGCCATGGATCTGACCCTCCTCGGCCCGCTCGCCGAGGGCGTCCACGTGGTGCAGGTCCTGAACCCGGACGGCTGGCAGAGCAACGAGATGCCGATCCTGGTGCAGGGACCGGTGGCGCTGCCGGTGGCCGTCACGGGCCCGGTGGACCCGGGCCTTCCGGGTGTCGGCACGGGGCCGAGGCCCTGAGCCGCCTGGAGGGCTGAAACGAAGACGGGCTGGGCAGCGTCTATTCCTAGGGGCCAGCTACGGGGGAGCCCATGGGGGCGCGCTCGCGCATCCAGTCCGCGGCCTCCGCGGACATGCTGAGACTCGCCAAGCTGCCGGACCGGGAGATCGACCGGCTCTGGCTGCGCGGCGACGAGCGCGTTCTCGCCGAGCTGGACCGCCGCTACCGCCGCCGCCTCGAGTCCGTGGCCTATCGCGTCGTCGGCAACCGCGCCGACGCCGAGGACGTGGTGCAGCGCGTCTTCCTGGCCCTGCCCCAGGCCGCCTACCACGGGCGGGCGAGCCTCTGGACCTATCTGTACCGCGCGGCGACCAACACCGCGGTCAATGCCCTGCGGGCCCGGCGCCGGCGCGCCGCCCTGGCCGAGGAGAACCTGACGCGGCTGCTCGACGCCGCCGAGGTCGCCACGGTCGAGCGCGGCCCCGAGGCCCAGGTGCTCGAGGGCGAGGTGATGGCCGGCGTGGCCCGCGCGCTCCTCCAGGTGAAGCCCCAGCATCGACGCGCGCTGGTGTTGCGGATCGTCTGGGGCCTCACCAATACCGAGATCGCCGAGCGGGAGGGCGTCCCCCTGGCCACCGTGGGCACCTGGCTGCGGCGCGGGCGGCAGGAGCTGCGGCGCGCCCTGGGCCCCCTGGCGCGCGAGCTCGACGGAGAGGCGCAATGAGACATCGCCGCGCGCGGGCCCACCTCTCCGACCTGATCGACGGCACGCTGGCCCCGGCGCTGGAGGCGTCGCTGCGCGCGCACCTCGAGGACTGCCGCGCCTGTCGACGCGAGCTGCGCGAGCTCGAGACCGCCGAGCGGCTGCTGGGCGAGCTGCCCGCCTCGCTGCTCTCCCACGCCTGGACCCCCGCGGGTGAAGCCCGGCTCCTGGCGCTCACCCGCTGGTCGTTGCCGGCCTCGAGCGCGCCGAGCCTCGGCTGGCGCTGGCCCGCCGGGGGAGTGCTGGCGGGGGCCGCCGCGCTCGCGTTGGCCTTGATGATGTGGATTCACCCCGCAACACCCCTGCCCAGCGACCCTCGGATGCCGTCCCGGGTCGTCGTGGCCTCCCACAACCCGGGTCCCTTCCTCGCGCCCACCCCGGAGACGCCCGCCTCCCTCCCCTATACCTGGCGCTGGTAGACCGCGCCGATCCCACACGAACGGGGTTTCGAAGACGGGTTGGAGGCTCTCGGCCCGGGGGCTAGACTCAAAGCTCTTTCCCTTACTTTCCGGGGGCATAGGGCATGAACCGGATTCGCGCGGCGCGTCAGGCCAACGGCTGGACGCAATCCGAGCTCGCCGAACGCGCCGGCGTCTCACCGCGCACCATCTACGCCGTGGAGCGCGGCCGCGCCTGCCGACAGGCCACGAAGCGGAGGATCCTCAGCGCGCTCGGCGTTCCGTGGGAGCTGCGTAACGACTATTTCGCGGGCCCGCGCAGCGTGCGCCCGAGCCTGGCCGCGCTTCCCGAGGTGCGCTCCGCCTAGGCCGCGCCCACTCGCTCGCGCACGTCGCCGAAGCGCGCGCCGCCGTGCGCGCGTTGGCAACCCGAACAGTCCCTGCGGTATCAACGCGTCGCCCGTCCCACGCGCGCCGGTAGCTCAATCGGATAGAGCACCAGGCTTCGAACCTGGGGGTTGGGGGTTCGAGTCCCTCCCGGCGCGCCAGGTTC
>CAYTZH010000029.1:0-57090 GCA_964442285.1 uncultured Spirochaetales bacterium
TCCCTGGTGGGCCGCCCGGGGCTCGAACCCGGGACCATCGGATTAAAAGTCCGGTGCTCTACCAGCTGAGCTAGCGGCCCGGGGGGAGGGTAACGCACGGGATCTCGGGTGCTTGGCGCTCTCGTGGCTCGCGAGATCGGCTTCCGCGGCTAGTCGATCGCCGGCACGTCCGCTGAGGGAAGGTAGGTCCACTCCACCACCTTCCAGCGTCCCTCCAGCTGCTGGACCCAGAGGCGGTGCTCCGCCTCCCGACCCTCCACCGGGGTGTCGCGGAGTCGTGCCGCGATCTGCACCGTGCCGGGCTGCCAGTAGCCCAGGCCCTGGGCGTCGGGGTCGACGTCCTCGGGCACGTCGGCTGGCGTGATGGTGTGGGACGAGAGCACCTCATAGGCGCTGGGCGTGGGGTGGTGCGCGAGGACCAGCGGATTGCGGGTTCCCAGGAGGTCGTGCCACGCCGCCCCGGCCAGGGCGGCGTCGCGCTCCTGCAGTCCGCGCAGAAAGGTCTCCGCGGCCGCCTCGGGCGTCGAGAGGTCCGGGGATGCGGGTGCGGCAGCGTCGGGCGGGCTCGGCGCCGGCGTGGTCTCGGCCCCGGGGCACGCCGTCAGGGCGAAGGCCGCCACGAGCCAGACGAGGGCCCACGGCACCCGGTGCGGGACGACGCGGCGCTCGATTCTCGGATCCGCCCTTTCCATCGCTACTTGATCACGTGCTGGGGGTTGACCTTCTGGTTCTTCGGGCCGCGGATCTGTACGTGGACGTGGTCCGTGATGCCCGGGTAGAGATTCTTCAGCGTGAGCGCCGTTCCGATGGTCTGGCCCGCTGCGACCACCTTGCCCACGATCTCCGCATCGGGCTTGATGTACCAGACCTTCGCGATGCTGCCGTCGCTGGCTGCGATGAGAAGCCCGGAGAGCTTCCCCTTCTCCTTCTTCTTCTTCTCGTCCTTTTCCTTGGCCACGTTGTAGGGCCTCGACACCCGGACGACGCGGCCCGAGATCGGCGACTTCACCGACTGGCCCGCCGTGCACTTGTAGTCGGTCCCGTCGTGCCGGCGGCTACCTCGCGGCGCACCGTGGTGACCCGCGCCCCATTTGTCGGAGATCCGGATCGTGAGGCCGGTCGGGTTCGCGTACTTCACCGGCCACAGCCGTTGGATCGTGGTCCGTTTGGGGCTGATCTTGCCGTCCGGGCTCTGCATGAACGTCGCCTGGAAGCGCTGGATCGCCTCGAGTGTGAGCTTGTCCATGCGGCCCGTCGTCTCGATGAAGGGCGAGCGGAACGGGTCGCGCTTCGCGCCCGCCGTCTGGGCCGGAGCCTTCTTCGCGAGCGCCTTCGCCCCGGGTCCGAGCGAGCCCGTCACGGCGTAGTGCGGACTGAGGTCGATGTTCGTCAGGATCGCGTGGTTCAGGAGCTGCTGGACGAGCTGCACGTCGCGCTTGCGGTTGCGCGATCGCTTGGCGGCGTCTCCCACCGACCCGTAGATGAATGCCATGGATCAACCTCCACGTGCGCTCGGAAGCGGGCGAGCCCGATTCTACCATCGACAACCCGGGAGCCGGCAACTCCCGTCTCGTACGAGCGCAGGGCAGCGGGAAGAGGCCCTGACCGGCGGACCGCAGACCGCCTGGCCGCTCAGCCCTTGCCGTCCCAGCCCACGTTGCGGCCCCGGTAGACGAAGCCGCCGCCCACGCGGAGGGCGTAGAAGATCTTGGCCTGGTCGCGCTTGCCGACGCGCATCAGCCGGGACACGGCGATGTGGAGCAGGTCGGCCTCGTAGCGATTGAACACGCGCGTGCCGCCGCCCGGCTTGCGCCACCTGGCGCCCTCGCGATAGGCGTAGTCGTGGGCGAACCCCGGCAGCAGCAGGTCGGCCGGGTCGGCGTCGAGGGCGCCCCAGAGCGCACCGGGCACGCTCGAGCCGTCGCTCAGGGTGCCGGCGGGCAGGTCCAGCGTCTCGCCCGTGTTCCGGTTCTCGACGGTCAGGGGGTCCACGAGCCGGAAGAGCACGTGCTTCTGGCCCGACACGCGGCGCTTGACGTCGATGCAGCCCGCACGGACGGAGACCTTGGGGACCTCCTTGCGCCAGTCTCGCCACGGCATCGCGTCTGCCTCCCGGGCAGGACGGGGGTGGACCGGGGGTGGGTCCACGCCGGGCGCCGACCTAGCGGCCGGCGCGGGGATAGCGGGCGACGACCTCGCCGTGGGCGCCGTAGGCCACGACCGCGTCGTCGTCCTGGACCAGGCGGGCCTCCTCGATCCGGCCGTCGGCCCGCTCGAGGCGCACGACCAGGCTGCCGTCGGCCCGCCCGGAGAAGGTCGCCACGTCGCCCTCGGGCGTGGTGCGGGTCGCATCGAAGGTCTTGACGGGGTTGCGGTGCCAGAACTCGATGGTGTTGAACAGGCTGATGTCCATCATCGCGGCGATCGTGTACAGCTGGAACGCCGCGAACGCGATCATGGTGCCGGACTTCGCCCAGCGGTTCTCGCTGATGTCGCGGTTCATGGCGTACACGTTCCGGGTCATGTTGAAGCTGCCGAAGCAGCCCGTGGCCGCCACGCACAGCACGCCAGCCAGAAGCAACGTCCCCATCCGCAGAGCCGGGCGCCGGGCCCTGAAGTTCGTCACGACATCCCCCTTGCGTCGCCGGCGGAAGTGCCGTCGCGAACGCGGCGTTATTGTGAGCGAATCCGACCGTCTGCACCACCTCTGATGCACACCCGCGCGGGCACCCCCGATCTCCTGGCCGCGGGTGGCAGCGCTCGGCCGGCTCGCAGCCCCGAAACGCGTCGCGCCCGGGCACCGACGTGCCCGGGCGCGATCGACCCCCCGGAGGCTCCTCGCGGGAGAGATCTAGTCGTCGTCGCGGCGGCGCAGGCGCCCGAAGAGCGCCGCAACACCCACGGCCGAGGCCGCGAGCAGCGCCAGCGTGCCCGGCTCGGGGACCAGGGTCTGGACGCCGTTCTGGACGATGCTGGCGTTGATGGTCAGGCCGCTGCCGCAGTTGGTGTTGTTGTCCAGGTCGAAGCTGCCGAGCTGCGAATTCAGGCCCGCGCAGGCGAGGGCCTCGCCGGCCGTGGTCGAGATCGAGCCCGAGGTCCGGGAGGCCGCCCGCACCCGGAAGCTCACCTCGAGGGTGTCCGTGAAGCTCTGCACGAGGTTCAGGGCGTCCGGGCTGGCCGGGTTGCCCAGGGCGTAGGGCTGGGTGTTGTCGACCCAGCCCCGGTAGTCCGTCGGCAGCTGGAAGGCGAAGTCCACCTCGCCGAGCGCGGCGCCGCTCTGGTTGAGCGAGGTGTTGTAGCTGCGATTCGCACCGCGGTTCACCGGCGTCGCGCCGTTGCTGTTGCTGCGGGTGACGGAGCCGCCGAGATCCACCGAGCCGAACAGACCGCCCAGGCTCCGGACGGTGGTCGAGGGGAAGTCCATGAAGGCGCCCTCGAAGCCGCCGAACTCGTCGACGGCCACGGCCCCGGAGAAGCTGATGCTGAAGCTCACGTTCTGGAGCGGCACCACGTACTCAGCCGGGCCCGCCGGATCGCAGCAGGCGTCGGTCGTGACCGTGCGGGTGATCGTGTACGGCACGCGCCAGGTGTAGGTCCGGTCGATGATGGCCGAGGTGAGGGCGCCGATGTCGGCGGAGGCCTGGGCCCGGAAGTTGGCCGAGGTGCCGCCCGCGCTGCTGGTCTGGGTCGTGTTCTGGTCGCTGTTGTTGCCGCCGGTCCCATTGTTGTTCGTCGAGAACAGGGACGAGCTGCCGAAGCTGAACGTGTTGGCCGAGGCCGGCGCCGCCCAGAGCAACACGGCGGCGGCGAGAGCGAGCAGCGGGAGCTGCAACAGACGGAGAGAGAGAGCCGATTCCACAAAGATCCCCTTCCCAGCACAAAGGTCACTGGTCTGGACGGGCACGAGCCCGGTCCACCTTCCCGGACACGGGAACTAGCAATAAACCTGCCAAGCCGCCGGATCGGGTGGGGTTTCGACGTCCATCCGCGAAGCCCCTGGAAACGATCATTTTTTTCGATTCGCCCGGGCCCTGGCGAACCCTCCCGCCCCGCTGCCCGGAGAATGGGGATATGTAGTCGAGTGCCTATCTCGGGTAGCCGGCTTCCCTGTGGGACGGGCGATCTATGATGGCCCGTGTCCGTCTCGCCCGGTCGCCCCGGCTCCCGACCCTGGCTCGCGACCCTGCTGCTGGCCGTCGGGGTGGCCGCGGTCTACCTGCCCTCGCTCGGCAACGGCTTCATCCACGACGACCACGACGTGATCGCCGTGCAGCCGCAGCAGCGGCTGGCGGAGGCCCTGGTCCGCGCCGCGACCGAGCCCCACTTCCAGGGCCTGGCCTACTACCGGCCGGTCACCCGCTCGACGTTCCTGCTGCAGCGCGCCCTTCACGGCGCCGAGCCGGCCCCGTTCCGACTGGTGAACGCAGCGCTCATGGGCGTCGCGGCGGTGCTGGCCGCGGTGGTGCTCGTCGGGCTCGGGGTGGCACGGGGCCCGGCCCTGCTGGCGGCGGCGCTCTTCGGCGTGCACCCGCTGGCCTCGGCGTGCGTGTACCCCGTGGCCTCCGGGCGCGAGACCCTGCTCCCCGCGGTGCTCGTGCTGCTCGCGGTGGCGGCCTGGCTGCGCGCGCGGCAGACCCTGGCTTGGGCGGCGTTCGCGCTGGCACTGTTCGCCAAGGAGCAGGCGGTGGTGGTGCCGCTGCTCTTCGCCGGCATCGACGCGCTGGGGCTCGGCCCGCGCGGCGCAGCCGACCGGGCTCGCCTTCGCACCCTCCTCGTCCGCTACGCCCCGGTGCTGCCGATCGTCGGGACCTACGCACTCGTCCGCTGGCGTCTGTTCGGCGGCAGCGAGTTCGACCTCGTCGTCCTCGCGTGGCCCCTCGGACCGCTCCTGTCCCTGGCCTACGGCCTGCAGTCGGCGGTCGCTCCCTTCGCCGGACTCGTCTACGAGCCGGAGCTCGCCGTCTGGCTCTCGCCCTGGCGGCTGGCGCTGGCCACCGCGGTCGTCGGCGGCCTGGCCGTGGTCGCCTGGCGCCTGGAGGCACCGCCGCGTCGCGTGCAGGCGTTCTGGCTCGGCTGGTTCGTGGTGACCCAGCTTCCCACGGCCAACCTCCTGGCCCAGGAGGCGCACTTCGCCGAGCGCTACGCCTTCCTCGCCCTGCTGGCGCCCCTGGGCGTGGCGGCCGGGCTCGCGTCGGGGCCCTGGCCCCGGGCCGCGCAGCGAGCCGGCCTGGCCGCGGCCCTCGCCGCGCTCGCGCTCGCGGCGGGCACGACGCTCGGCCGGGCGGCCGCCTATGCGGACGACGTCACCTTCGCCCGGCGCTGGCTCGCCACGAACCCGGACTCGCCCGATGCCCACCACCTGCTCGCCGCGCGGCTGCTGCGCGACGGCGCCGCGGACGAGGCCCTTGCCCACCTCCGGGCCGCCCTGGCGCGCAGCCCCGACTCGGCCGACCTCCACCACAACCTCGGAACGGCCCTCGCGATGCTCGGCCGGGAGGCGGAGGCCCGCGCTGCGCTGCGGGAGGCGCTCGCTCGAGACCCGGCCCACCCCGAGGCCCTGGTGAACCTGGGCCAGCTGCTCGGCCGGGCCGGCCGCAGCGACGAGGCGCTCGCAGTGCTGCGCGAGGCCGTGCGGGTGGCTCCGGACTCGGCCGGCGCCCACAACAGCCTCGGCGCCCTCCTCGCCCGACGGGGTGCGCTCGACGAGGCGGAGCAGCACTTCGGCGCGTCGACCCGCCTGCGTCCGGACCAGGTGGCCGCCTGGCGCAACCTGGGGCTCCTCTACCTGCAGCGCCGCGAGCCGGGCGCGGCCACGGCGGCGTTTCGGCGTGCGCTCCGGGCCGACCCGACGGATCCGGTGGCCCACCAGCGACTCAGGGAGCTCGAGGGTCCCGCGGCGGTGCCCTGAGACGCTCCAGGGCCTCCCGCGCCTCCGCGCTCCGGCCCTCGGTCCCCAGCAGGCGTTCGAGCTCCGTCGCAGCCTCGGCGCGCCGACCCTGCCGCACGAGGCCGACGGCGAGGTTGAAGCGAGCGCCCGGATGCGCCGGATCGATCGCCAGGGCCGTCCGCAGCTCGCCCAGCGCCTCGCCCACCCGGCCCCGCTCGAGCAGCGCCGTCCCCAGCACGAAGCGCGCGTTGGCGTGGGCGGGACTCGTTCGCACCCACTGCGCCGAGAAGCGCAGGTCGTCCCGGTAGGTGGGCATCCGCGAGAGCGTCAGCCCGCCGAGCAGCGCGATCGCGGCCAGACCCGCGGCGAGACCGAGCCGCTCCCGGCCCCGATCGACACACGCCCGCGTCACCACCGTCGCCCCCAGGGCGACGAGACCGAACGCCGGCAGCACCACGAAGCGCTCGGCGAAGCGGATCTCGAGGCGCACCAGGTTGAGGGTCGTCGCCATGCACAGGAGCACCCAGAGCAGCCAGAAGCCCGCGGCCCGCCGATCCGCGGCGGGAAGCCGGCGGGCGGCCGCGATCAGCAGGCCGGATGCCGCGAGGGCCAGCAGCAGCCGCAGGGGAGAGAGCCAGGCCCCCACCTCCGGCTCGTAGACCACGCCGGCGAAGGGCGCGAACACCCCCTGCAGCGCGTACAGCAGCGAGAGCAGCGGCCCGAGGGGCTCGCGGCCGAGGCTCTCGGCGACGGCGGCCAGCAGGCTCCCGCCGGGCTCGCCCGGGACCACCGCGCGGCGCAGCAGCCCGTATCCGAGCACCACGGCCAGCAGCGGCGCCGCGCGCAGGGCCCAGGCCCCGAGGCGCCGACCGGGCGGATCGGCGGTCAGCGCGAAGGCATCGGCGGCCAGGAGCACCGCCGGAAGCGTGAGCGCCTGCTCCTTGCTCAGGAGCGCCAGGGCCAGCAGGGCGGCCGAGCCGGCACGCCCGGCGAGGCCGCCGCGCAGGTGGGCCGCCACCGCCCACAGGGAGAAGACCGTGGGCATGAGCGTCTCGCGCCCCGAGGCGATGGGCCAGACCGCCGACGAGGTCAGCGGGTGCAGCGCCCACACCGCCGCGGCCAGGGCGGCCGCCGCCGCCGGCAGGGCGAAGCCGCGCGCGCGGAGCACCGCGTAGGCGCCGAGCGCGGCGAGCGTCGCCAGTGCGGCGTTCGCCAGATGGAACGGCCCGGCGACGTCGCCGTGCCAGGTCTTCTGGACGAGGAGCGAGAGCCGCGTCACGGCCCGGTAGTACGGGAGCTGGGAGAGGGGCAGCCCGTGGGGCTCCGCGAACACGCGCAGGGCGTCGCGCCCGCTGCGCAGCGGCTCCTGGGCCAGGATCACCTCGTGGTCGTCGTAGACGAAGCCGTTGCCCACCCCGGCCGCATACACCGCCGCGACGATCGCGACGAGGAGGCCGGGGAGCACGCGGCTCACGGCGGGGAGGCGTCGGTGAGCCGGCGGGTCAGGGTCTCGCGGAGGCGCGCTCCGACGCCGTCGGGGAGCGTGAGCTCCACCTCCCAGGTGCCCACCTCGCGCACCAGCCCGAGGCCGGCCCGGTACCACGCGTCGGTCTCCACCCGACCGCGCTCCACGGCGAGCGGGCCCGCTTCCGAGGAGACGCTGCCCCGCAGCGTGCCCTCGTAGCGGACGTGGAGGCAGTCCGGATACGCGGTGCCGTCGACCGTCACCTCCTCGAAGCCCACGACCGTGGCCTGCAGCTCCGTCACGAGCTGGGCGTCCTGGCGGAGGGCGCCCACCCGCCAGCTCCGGCCCGGCTCGGGCGTCGCGGGCATCAGGAGCAAGGGCGGGTCGTAGTCGGTCGAGCGATCGACGGCCGCGCCGAAGTTGCGGGTCTCCTCCCGGCGCATGCGGACACCCTCCGGCGTGGCGACCAGCAGGCTCGTCACCTCCCGACGCTGGCGCCCCGAGCCCTGGACGCTGTCCTCCACGGTCTTGCGCGTGAGCCGGAAGCCTCCGTCCACCGCGCGCATCCGCTCGGTTTCCTCGGCGAAGTAGAACTCGCGCGAGTTCGCCTGGTCGTCGGGGTCGAAGACGCGGTCGCGATGGACCGCGTAGACCCGCCGGCTGCCATCCACCAGGGGCAGCCAGGCCTCGGCGGCGTCGGCTGCGGCCGCGGCGCCCAGCCACGACAGCAGCGCCGCGCTCCAGACGAACGTCCGTCGATTGCCTGAATTCGGTTGCCGGGCTCCGCGCATGGGGAGCGGAGTCTAGCGCCGCTCCTCGGGCGTCTGGCGAAGCGAGGCGCGCAGCGCCCGCAACGCGGCCGCGTCCTCCTGCGCCGGTGCCAGTGCCAGGCTGCGCGAGAGGGCCGCCTCGGCCTCCGCGCGTCGCCCCTGACGGGCCAGCGCCACCCCGAGGCCGGCCCAGGGGTCGGCCCAGGCGGGCTGCCGCGCCAGCACCGTGCGGTAGTGCGTCTCCGCCGTCGGCGCGTCGCCCAGATCGAGGGCCACGTGGGCGAGCCGCAGGGCGACCCCGATGTCGTCCGGGTCGCGCGCCAGGAGCCCCTCGAGAAGGCTCCGGGCCCGCTCGGGATCGCCCCGCTGCAGCTCGGCCACCGCCCGGTTGAGCACCACCTGCGGGTCCTCCGGGTCCAGGGCCTCGGCCCGCCGCACCCAGACCAGGGCGGTCTCCGTCTCGTCGGCGTCGAGGTGGAGCGCGGCCAGGTTGATGGCGGCCCGGAGCGAGGCCGGGTTCTCCCGCCAGGCATGGGTCCAGAGCCGCTCGTCGGAGACGAAGGTCTGCGCGTGGCGCCAGCTCGCGCCACCGAGCACCAGGGCGACCCCTACGAGGCCGGCCCGGACGCCCGCGACGACGGCGGGCCGGCGGGCCCGGCCCAGCGCGGCCTCGGCCGACGGCAGGCCCAGCGCCACCAGCCAGGCGCCGGCCGCGACCACGCCGAGCAGGTAGCGATCCGCCAGCTCGCCGACCCGCGCGGCACCCAGGGCCCCGATCCCGAGCTGGCTGGCGCCGAGGGCGAGCGGTACGAGCCAGGGGGCCCGGCGGCGCACGCCGATCGCCGCCGCGACCGCCACCCCGAGCGCCCCCAGCAGACCGAGCACGGCCGATCCCAGCCCCGGTGCGGGGGGCGACAGGCTGAGTCCCGCCGGCCAGGCGATCCGGACGACGCCCTGCCCCACCGCGGCGAGCACCGCGCCCGGGGCGATCGGCGCCGCGAGACCGCCCGAGGCGTCGCCCAGGGCGAGGCTGCGCAGGCAGAGGTAGAGCGCGAGCCCGATGCCGGTGGCGGAATAGCGAGCGAGGAGCGCGCGCGGGGTCCACGAAGCGCCCGCCGCCAGGTCGAGGGCCGCCAGCACGGCGAGGGTGCCGATGGCGCTCTCCTTGCCGAAGAGCCCCAGGCTGAACGCGACGCCGGCCCCGGCGAAGGCCCCGCGCGCACCGTCGAGCCCCCGCGCGTGCAGCAGCGCGGCGAGGAGGCCCCCGGCCGCCGCCCACAGATCGCAGCGCGCGGAGATCCAGACGGCGGCCTCGGCGTTGGCGGGATGGACGGCGAAGACGAGACCGGCGAGCACCGCCCCGGGGAGGCTTCCGCCCACGCGCCGTACCAGCGCCACCAGCAGCCCAACCACCGCGGCGTAGAGCCCGAGCTGCACCGCGTGCATGGCCGGCGCGCGGAATCCGAACAGCGCGTGGTCCAGGGCATACGACGACATCATGAGCGGCCGGTACCAGCTCGAGCCCGAGCCCGCGCCGGCCCACACGCTCGTGGTCCACAACGTGGGCAGGTGGCGCAGGTCGCGCAGCAGCGGATTGCCGAGGATCTGGAGATGGTCGTCGTGGACGAAGCCCGCGCCGAGCCCGGGCAGCAGGGCCACGACTCCCGCCAGCGGGGGCAGGAGCACGAGCGCCGCGAGCCAGCGTCGACCCACGCCGCCTAGCGCGCGTAGAAGCGCAGGATCCGACCCAGCGCCGCGAGGACGTCGTCCTGGTCGGCGTCCTCGAGCGCGGGGTGGAGCGGCAGCGAGAGCAGGCGCTCGGAGGCGTCGAGGGCGACCGGGACCGCCTCCGGCGGCGTCGGGACCGTGCGCCGGAAGTGGGCGTGGAGCGGCAGCGCGCGGAAGTGCACGCCGACGCCGATGTTCTCGGCCCCCAACGCGACGAGCAGGCCGTCGCGGTCGAGCGAGAGCGCCTCGGGGCGGATCAGGATCGGGAACAGGTGGGCGGCGTTCTCGGCGACCTCGGGACCACCCACGACCTCGACCGCCGGCCAGTCCGCCAGCGCCTCGCGGTAGCGGGCATCGAGCCGGCGGCGCCGCGCCAGCAGGTCCGGCAGCCGGCGCAGCTGCACCAGGCCCAGGGCGGCCTGGAGGTCGTTCAGGTTGGCCTTCCAGCCCAGGGCCACCGACTCCCAGTGGGCGTAGCGGTGGCTCTCGCGCTGGCTCGCGTCGAGGTCCAGGCCGTGCATGCACGAGAGCCGGACCCGCTCGGCCAGGTCGTCCCGGGCCGTGGTCACCATGCCGCCCTCGGCCGTGGTCATGTTCTTGTTGGGGTAGAAGCTGAACGCGGCGGCATCCCCCAGGCTGCCCACGGGCCGGCCGGCGTAGGTGGCGCCGAGGCCGTGGGCGGCGTCCTCGATCAGCACCAGGCCCGCGTCGTCGGCCACGCGCCGGAGCGCCTCCATCTCGCAGGGCCAGCCCGCGTAGTGGACCCCCAGCAGGGCGCGGGTGCGGGCGGTGACGGCCGCCTTGGCGGCGAGCGGATCCAGGGTGAGCCGACCCGGCAGGACGTCGGCGAAGACCGGCGCGGCCCCCGCCTGCAGCACCGCGTTGGCGGTGGCCGGGAAGGTCATGGGCGAGGTGACGACCTCGTCGCCCGGTCCGATCCCGAGGGCGCGCAGCAGCAGGTGGAGACCCGCCGTGCACGAGGAGACCCCCACCGCGTGGGGGACGCCGACCGCCTCGGCGAACGCGGCCTCGAAGGCCGCCGTACGCGGCCCGGTGGTGAGCCAGCCCGAGCGCAGCACCTCCACCACCGCCCGTTCCTCCGCCGAGCCGACCGAGGGCCGGAAGAAAGGCAGCGGCTCCGCCCGCACGGGCGTCCCGCCGGCCGCCGCCGGTCGGTCGTCGATCGCCGCGCGATCCCTCGCCGCGCCCGGTCGGTCCTCGCTGGCCAAGTCAGAGCTCTCCCGCGTCGCTGGGGCCCGAACGAGTATACGCCCCGGGCCGCACCCGGTAGAGGGTCCCGGCCGGGCGCCGCAGGACCACCTCGACCCCGGGTCCCGGGTCGAAGCGCAGCGGCCAGAGCGCCGGGGCGAGGATCCAACGCGCGCCGCTCGCCGCGATGGCGGCCCGACCGGCACGGGCATCGACACCCGCGAAGACGGCCACGAGCTGCCGATGCCGCGCCAGGAGCTCCGCCTCCGGCAGGATCTGCACCGCCGAGAGGAGGCTCAGGGCGACCGGGCGCCCCGCGAGCCAGGTGACCGGGGACGGGAAGTCCGTGTTCGCCAGCATCGAGGGCTCGAGAACCAGCTCACCCGGCGCGCTGCGCGCCCGGAGCGCCTCGACCAGCGCCAGCTCGGCGGCCGGCACGAAGGCCTGACGCGGCGCCGCCACGCCGAGGTCCACCAGACAGCGCCAGGTACCCGGGAGCATCAGCAGCGCCGCCCCGACGCACGCCGCGAGCCGCCGCCGGGCCGCCCCGCGCGCCAGGGCGATGGCGGCAGCGGGCCAGAGTCCCACCGTGGCCAGCCAGGCGAACTGCGCGCCGTTCAGGTAGTGGGGCGCCGTGGTGAAGGTGAGCGCACCCGCCAGGCCGAGCGCCGCGGCCATGCCGAGCACGCGGTGGATCGCCGCCCGCCCCCCGTCGTCGGCGCGCGCGCCGCGCCAGAGGACGGGCACGCCGAACGCCCGCGCGCCGAGCGCCACGACCAGCAGCAGCACCGACGCCGCCGCCGTCTCGACGATCACGCGCGGCTCGAGGAGCTGCGCGAAGGAGAAGGCGACGAACCCCTCGAAGCCCAGCTCGCGGCTGCCGAGGGAGGCGTCGGCGAGGTAGCGCGGCAGGCAACCGGGGCAGGCGACGAAGGCGGTGACGTCCCGGCCCCGGAAGGCGTCGGCCCACAGGGCCTTCTCCACGAGCGACGGCAGCGAGGCCGCGGCGGCAACGACGCTCGCCAGGCGAAGTCGCGTCGCCAACGCCGCCGGCGGACGGATCCAGGCCACCGCGACCAGCGCACCGAGCAGCGGCGCCCACACGAAGAGCTTCGTCTCGAACGCGGCGGCGACGAGTCCGCCGGCCACCACGGCCACCCGCCGGCCCGCGCCGGCCGGCCCGCCGAGCAGGAGCAGGGCGGCGAAGGCGAGCTGCAGCGCCGACGTCGCCGGGTTGAAGGCCAGCAGGTACGGACCGAAGAGCCCCCAGCCGTCCAGGGCCTGCGCCTCGCGACCGACGAGCGACGCCAGCGGTCCGAGCCAGGCGCCCGGGTCGCCGCCGAGCAGCACCAGACCCGCACCCAGGGCCGCCGCCCCCGGGCCGCCGCCCAGGCGACGCACCAGGGCGACACCCGTCAGCCCTAGCACCCAGGCCTCGGCCAGCGGGAGCACGCGCAGGTTCACGTCCAGCATGGGGACGCCGAAGGCGTGCAGCCCCACCATCGTGCCGTAGGGGAGATACGTCGAGGTCGTCGACGCGCCGCCGGTGAAGGGATACGCCAGGGGCAGGCCGCCCTCGAAGAGCTCCAGGGCGATGGCGCTGTAGACGAGCGGGTCGTTGGTGCTGTCGCGCCCGTGGAAGACGAGACCGCCCTCGGGGCCCGGGAGCCCGCCGCGCGCCACCACCGCGACGACGAGCAGCGCGGCGGCCAGGCTCGCCACCGCCAGGGGCAGCGCGAGCTCACGCGGCCGCACGCCGGCGGCCGTCCGGCCGGCGCGCAGGCGGACGATCAGCCAGGCGAGTGCGCCGAGACCGCTCCAGAGGTGGATCCCGACCGCGCCCACCGTCGACACCGCGGCGAGGGCGACCGCGCCGAAGAGCACCCGGCCGAGGGCGAACGCCAGGACGCCGCGCTCGAGGGCGTCGCGACCGAGTCCGAGCGCGCCGACCAGCGCCGCGCCGGGGGCCCACACGCCCGCCCCCAGGGCCCAGAGCGCGCCCGCGAGCTCAAGGCCGCTCGGGATCGGGTCCTCCGTCACGCGCCGGGGTCGTGTCGAGATCGTCGCGAAGCTGGTAGAAGGGAAGGCCCTGGCCGATCTGGTAGATCCGCTGCACGTACTCGCCGACCAGCGAGAGCAGGCCGCCGAGCAGGCCCGCCACGCCGAGCACCAGACCGAGCCAGGTCGCGCCGAGCACGAGGCTCACCAGGCCGACCCCCGCGGCCAGGACCGAGAGCGCGCCGCTCACGAGGAACGGCCGGTTCGCCGTGAGCAGGTAGTAGTCCATGGCGATGCCGAGCAGGGAGAAGAACGAGTGACCGCCCCGCCCCGCCTTGCGCCGGTGCTGGATGGGGACCTCGGTGACCGCCTGGGCGCGCTTCAGCAGCAGGGGCGTGATCAGCCGCCGCTTCTCGCCCTCGGCCTCCAGATTCCGGATCAGGTGCGACTCCATCGCCCGCATGGCGCAGCCCACGTCGCGCACGCGCGTCCCCGTCTGCCGACGCACGTACGCGTTCATGAGCTTCGAGGGCAGCAGGCGGGTGAGGAAGGCGTCCTCGCGGTTCTCGCGCACGCCGCACACCAGGTCGTAGCCCCGATCCAGCCCCGCCAGCAGGGCCGGGATGTCCTCCGGGAGGTTCTCGAGGTCCGCGTCCATGCAGACGGTGCGGCGGCCGCGCACCTGGTCGAAGCCGGCGCACATGGCCGACTGCCCGCCGAAGTTGCGGGTGAGCGCGAAGGGGCGCACCCGCGGATCGCTGCGGGCGCGGCGGAGGAGCAGCTCGAGGCTCCCGTCGCGGGATCCGTCGTCCACGAAGATCAGCTCGAAGTCCACGCCGAGCTTCTCGAGCACGACCATCTGGCGATCGATCAGGGCGTCGAGGGTGGCGGCGTTGCCGAAGACCGGCACCACCACCGAGACGTCGGGGCGGCGCTCGGTCATGGGAAGAGCGCCTGGAGGGCGAAGCAGAAGTGGAGACCCTCGGGCGGCGGGCCGGGCGTGTAGCGCGTGACCGCCAGCCGATCCGACACGAGCAGCACCTGCCAGGGAATCCGGCGCTCGAAGAGATCCTTCCAGTCGCGGTCCCGCACTCGGAGCCCGTAGGGCGCGCCGGCGTCGCCCGGCTCGGGCGCGGCCCCCGGCCGCGCGAAGTCCACGGTGGAGCAGCCGGGATCGTCCCCCACGACCTCGATGCAGACGGGCTGGCCCACGTAGCGCGACGCCTCCGCGAGGCGCGCCGTGTGGCGCGGCAGATGCGTCCGGAAGATCTCCTCCGTGGCGGGGCGCTGCGCGCCGCACCAGCGCTCCCCGGTGTCGAGCCAGGCGTGGAGGTAGTCGTGGGCGACCCGCGCCGGCGCCCGACCGCGCAGGGCGCCCCGCTCGACGCCGTCGCGGGACCAGGCGTCTCCAGGCCGCAGATCGAGGAAGTCGGTCCCGGGCGCCTCGCGGGCCAGGGCGCCCGCCAGGTGCCGGGGGCAGCGGCGGATCACCTTGGCGGTGACGGCGGCACCGGCCTCGCCGCACCAGCGCAGGTTCGAGGCGGCGCCGAAGGCGTGGCGGGCCTCGAGCCGCGCCGCGGAGGCGGCGGCGCCCGCGGGCCCGTGGTCGGCCGGCTTCACCGAGTCCAGGCCCAGCAGGGCCGGCTGGTCGAAGGAGTTGTGGCTCAGGGCGCACAGATCCACCGGCGCGAACTTGGCCGCGATCTCGCGCAGCACCGGCGCCGGCTGGGGCGCGTCGGCGCCGTTCCAGAAGCGGCCCTCCGGCCCCTCGACGAGGTAGGCGCACTCGTCGAGGACGCCGAGGGACGGCGTCGGAACCACCCGGGCCCGCCCGATCTCGAAGACCTCGAAGTCCGCGCGGGGCTCCAGGTTGTGGAAGCCCAGCCGACGCAGATTGGCGTCGAGCTCGGTGAAGCGGACCGGCGGGTGGACCACGGGGATCGACTTGTCGGGCAGCGCGGCCAGGGTGGGCGCCGAGAAGTGATCGAGGTGGCCGTGGGTCAACGCCAACGCGTCGACGGGCGGGAGGTCGTCCACCCCGAAGGCCCGGGGCGGGTCGTGCTCCACGTGCCCCTCGAAGGCCGGGTCGACGAGCCAAGGGTCCGTCAGGATCCGCACGCCGCCCACCTCGACCAGGTGGCAGGCGTGCCCGAGGAACGTCACCCGCACGCCCGCAGCGGGCTCCCGGGACGGAGGTGGAACGTGGCGGTGGAACGGAGGTAGCGGAAGCCCAGCTTGGCGTAGACGTTGATGCTGCCGAGGGTCGCGATCTGGGTCTCGTTCTCCATGTAGCGCGCGCCGAGGGGCCGCTCCGCCACCATCTCGCGCTGGATCGCCGTGAACAGTCCGCGGTACTCCGGCAGCGTCGCCCCCAGCCCGCGTCCGCAGACCTTCTGGCCGGCGGCCGCGGACACGTCGTCCATCACCTGCATGGAGATGAAGGCCACGATCTCGGGCCCGTCCCAGGCCACCAGCACGGCATCGGCCCAGTCCCCGCGCATGACCCGCTCGGTCCAGGCCTCGTAGACGGCCAGGGCGCGGTCGTGGGGCAGCGAGCGATCGAAGACCAGGGGACCGCGGTCGAAGGCGCGGCCGCTCCACTGGGCGAGCCGCTTCCAGGCCGCGGGGTCGAGCCGGGCGATCCCCACCGAGTCGAGCATCTCCATGCGCAGCGGCGGCGGCACGCTCTCGTCGCAGGGCTGACCCGTGAGCGCCGCCATCCAGGACACCTGGGTGTCGACGTGCACCCCGCCCTGGGCCTGGATCCGCCACGGCGCGGCCCGGTCGCGCGTGGAGGCGCGGGCGGCCACGTGCTCGATCCCGCGCTGGGCGAGCTGCTCGAGCGCGGCCGGATACAGCGCCGCCAGCCCCGCGTCGCGGGTCGCGTCGTCGGCGACGCCCAGGGGCGGCTCGATCCGGGCCATGGCGAGCTCGAAGTGGGCGGACTCGAACGGGCGCGGCTCGAGCCGCAGCGCCGCCAGGGGGCGATCGCCGTCATCGCGCGCTACGAGCACGCCCAGATCGTCGCCCCCCCGCCAGCGCGCCCGGTGCAGGGCCACAGCGGCCCCCGGACGCCGTGCCACGGGCAGGAAGTTGGCGTACGCCAGGTGGGGCTCGACGGGCAGGAGCACCTCGAGAGCCTCCTCGAGGCGTTCGTCCTGCTCGACCTCGACGCGCACGGACATGGTGCGGCCAGTATATACTGCGGGCGCCATGCGCGGGTCCGTCGAGGCGGTCGAGCCGGTCTGGTACTACGTGAGCAGCGCCGGCTACCCCGGTCGCCTGCCGGGGTTCCCCGATCCGTCGACGCTCCCGGGCACCCGCATCCTCGAGGACAACTGGAAGACGATCAAGGAGGAGGTGGACGCCTTCTACGCGGCCCACGCCGGCGCGTTCGGCGCCAACTACACGCCCTACGCCTACTCGGAGCCGGGCTGGAAGACGATCAACCTCTACTCCTACTTCCTCCGCTACGGCGAGAACTGCGCCCGGTTCCCGCGCACCGCCGCCATCGTCGAGCAGATCCCGGACATGTGCCTGGCACAGGTGGCCGTGCTCGATCCCCACACCCGCATCAAGGCCCACCGCGGCGACTGCAACGCCGTCGTGCGCAGCCATCTGGGTCTCACGGTGCCGAGCGGGCTTCCCGAGCTCGGGATCCGGGTCGGACGCGAGGAGCGCAGCTGGCGGGAGGGCGAGGTCTTCGCGATCACCATCGCCCATCGGCACTACGCCTGGAACCGGACCGACCGCCACCGGGTGGTGCTCGTGGTGGACGTCATCCGACCGGAGTACCGCGACCGCCGCTACGCCATCGCGGGGCGTGCCCTGGCGGCCATCGCCATGAAGGGCTGGGCCACCCGCTTCCCGGTGCTGAAGAAGCTGCCCCGGCCCGTCACGCGGGCGATCCACGGCATCCTCGGACCCCTGGCCCAGCTCCGGCTGTGGCTGCAGCGCCGCCTCGGCGTCTAGCGGCGGCGCTTCCGGCTGCGGCGCCCGATCGCCAGCCAGACCAGGGGCAGGAGCTCGGCGCCCAGGAGGCCGCAGCGCCCGGGCACCACGACCACGAGCTCGAGATTGGCGGGGACGGCGAGGAGCCTGCGGGTCACGCCGAGCCGCGGCCAGGTCACCTTCACCTCGTGCACCAGCGGCTGCGCCAGGTCGCCCAGCCCGACGTGGACGGGGAACTCGCTCTGGCCGAGGAAGTGCCCTCCCCCGCTCACCTCGCGCACGAGGGTCGGCCCGCCGGGCTCCGACGTGACCTCCACCACGGCGCCGATGGCGTCGCGGCCGCCGAGCGGGTCCACCACGCGGACGCGCAGCCAGTCCGAGGCGTTGCCGCCGTCGTTGCGGAGCAGCAGGGGATGCTCGGCGTTGTTCGCGACGAACACGTCGACGTCGCCGTCCCGGTCGTAGTCAAAGGTCAGGAAGCCCTTGCCGCTGCGGGTGTCGACGAAGCCGGTCGCTCCGGCCACCTCGGTCCAGGCGCCGGGCCCGTCGTTGCGCCAGAGGCAGAGCGGGTCATCGTCGAAGCGGTCGAAGACCAGGTTCCCCGGCGGCGGCAGGAAGGCGAAATCGACGCCGTTGGTCATCGCCACGTCCAGGTCGCCGTCGTTGTCGTAGTCGAGGAAGGCGGCGCCCCAGCCCCAGAAGCCGTCCCGCACGCCGGCCGTGTCGGTCTGGTCGCTGAACGTGCGATTGCCCTCGTTCCGGAACAGCCGGTTGCCGGAGTAGCCCCAGCCGCAGCCGGAGGTCTCGCACTGCTCGTCGGGGTCGAAGATCGAGGTCACGAACCAGTCCAGCAGGCCGTCGCCGTCGAAGTCGCCGATGGCGGAGCCCATGCCGTTCTCGTCGGTGCCCACCCCGGCGGCGGCGGTGCCATCGGTGAAGGTCCCGTCGCCGTCGTTCCAGAAGATTCGGCTCTCCCCGAAGTCCGCGGCGATGACGAGCTCCGGCCAGCCGTCGGCGTCCATGTCGGCGAAGCGCGGCGTGAACGGGAACGTGCCCGGCTGTGTGCCCGGGATGGCGTCGAGGGTGACGCCCGCGGCGGCCGTCACGTCGGCGAAGTGGCCCGGCTGGGCCGGGCCCTGGTTCCGGAGCAGGCGCGCGTTCGACGGCGCGGCCCCCGGGTTGTAGCTGTCGTGACGCCACTCGCCGACGAAGAGGTCGAGCCAGCCGTCGAGGTCGAAGTCGCCGACGGCGATGCCGTAGCCGAAGTGCTCGTCCACGCCCTCCAGCGCCGCGCCCCGGGCCACGCCCTCCTCGGTGAAGACCCCGCCGGTGTTGATGTAGAGGTAGTAGCGGGTGTGGTGGATCGTGGTGACGTAGAGGTCGAGATCGCCGTCGTTGTCGACGTCCACCCAGGCTGCGCCGTTGCTGGGCAGATCCGCCGTCAGCCCCGCCGCCGCGCTCACCTCCTCGAAGGTCCCGTCGCCCTGGTTGCGGAAGAGCAGATCCGGCGCGTCGAGCCGCGTGACGAACAGGTCGGTCCAGCCGTCGCCGTCGTAGTCGCCGGCGGCGGCGCCGCCGCTCATGTAGACGGGCTCGCTGGCCGCCGGTGGGGACTCGAGCTGGTACTGGAGGTAGTCCACCCCGGCGGCGACAGTGACGTCGGTGAACACGGGCTGGGCGGTCGCTGGACCGGCCCCCGCCAGGGCGAGGGCCAGGGCGAACGACAGGGCGAACGACGAGAAGAGCAAGCCGGTCCCGAGGCGGACCGGTTCGGATCCGATGGCGCGCATACCGCCTATTGTGGACGATCCGGTCACCGCTGAAAACACCGTTCGTGCCGGGCAGGCTCACCTCCCCTGCCAGAGCAGGCAGAGACCATCCATCGTGATCGCCACGAGCCAATGCGCAACGAACGCCGGCAGGAACGACCCGCTCCGCCAGGCCACCAGGGAGAACACCACCCCGGCCCAGGCCGCCAGCCCCAGCTCGAGCCGCGGCTTGTCCAGGTGCAGCAGCACGTAATACGCGACCAGGACCGCGATCCCCGGCCCGACGCCGCAGCGCCGGGCCAGGGGCATGAGCAGGAAGCCGCGGTAACACCACTCCACGGCGAGCAGTTGGGGCGCGTGGTGCAGCAGCCAGAGGAAGGCCAGGCCGATGGCGTGGTCGCGGGCCGGCGGGAAGGCCGGCGAGGGGTAGAAGGTCTGGAACTCGGGGCGCAGGGAGAGCCACACCACGAGCGGCGCCACCGCCAGCCAGGCCACCCCGGCGTCCGCGAGTAGCGCCCCCAGCCGGGGCCGTCGCCAGCCGTAGCGAGCGAGGGGCTCACCCAGCGCGAACCGGACGAAGAGCAGCGGAACGATCAACAGGGGCAGCACGTCGCCGCCGACGATTAAACCGAAGGTCCCGAATGGAAGCTGCGGCGGCAGCCGCAGCGGCGTGTAGAGGAAGCTCCAGGCCGTGACCACGAGCCCCACCGCCAGCACGGGGCCGATCCGCTCCGATCCCGGCGCCCCGGACCTCACGAACGGACCCGCGTGCCCGCCGTGCCGGCCAGGAGCGCCTCGGCGGCCTCCAGCGCGCCGATCGACGCGGGTCGGCCGCGCGCCTCGGCGAAGCGGCAGGCCGCCTCGACCTTCGGCCCCATGCTGCCCGCGGGCAGGTCGAGGGCGCGGGCAGCGGCGACGCCGAGCGACGAGAGCGGGCGCACACGGGCGCTCCCCCAGTCCGCGTAGACGGCGTCCACGTCGGTGAGCAGCAGGAGGGCATCGGCCTCCAGCTCGACGGCCAGGCGGGCGCTCGAGAGATCCTTGTCGACCACGGCCTCCACGCCCACCAGGGCGCCCTCGGGCGTGCGCCGGACGGGGATCCCCCCGCCGCCCGCGCCGATCACCACCGCGCCGGCGGCGAGGAGGCGGGCGATGGTGGCGCTCGCCGGGAAGCGGCCCGGCTCGGGCGACGGCACCACCCGGCGCCAGCCCGCCCCGTCCGGCGCCAGCGCCCAGCCCGCCTCGGCGGCCCGCCGGCGCGCCTCGGCCTCGGCGTAGACGGGGCCGATGGGCTTCGTGGGCGCGGCGAAGGCGGGATCCTCCGGGTCCACCTCGACCAGGGTCAGCAGCGCCGCCACCTCGCGCCCGGGGAGGCGCCCCCGCAGCTCCTGCTCGATCCAGGCCCCGATCATGCCCTCGGTCTCGGCATCGAGGACGTCGAGCGGCAGCGGCGCGTCGAGACCGGACTGCAGCGCCAGCCAGCCCACCTGCGGGCCGTTCCCGTGGGTCACCACCAGCTCGTGCCGCTGCGCCAGGGGCTCCAGCGCCCGGACCGCGCGGGCCACGTTCGCGCGCTGGGCCCCCACGTCCAAGGGCTCGCCGCGACGCAGGAGTGCGTTGCCACCCAGCGCCGCGACCAGCCTCACCGGCCCCCGCCCCCCGGCCCGGTCGCGGGCAGCGCGGCCAGGAACGCGTCGACGCGGCCGCCCAGCCCCGGGTCGTCGAGGTCCTCGAAGTCGTAGCGGGCGCGCACCACCGGCAGGTCGAGGTCGAGGACGCGCGCCAGGTCGCTCGGCGTCCCACTCACGACCACCTCGGCGCCCGAGCGCGTGATGGTCTCCCGCAAGGCCGCCCGCTGGGCCCCGGAGTACCCCATCGCGGGCAGGACCCGTTCGAGATGGGGATGCCGGGCGAATACCGCGGCGATCTCGGGCGGCGCGTGGGGACGCGGGTCCACCAGCTCGGCTGCGCCCGCCCGCACCGCGGCCACGTAGCCAGCCCCGTAGGGCATGCCGCCGTGGGTGAGCGTGGGACCGTCGTCGACCACCAGCACCCGGCGTCCGCGCACCGCACCCGGATCGTCCAGGCGGACGGGCGAGGCCGCCCGGACGACGGGCGCATCGGGGTTGATCCGCGCTACCGAGGCCTCCACCCGGGCCACGTCCGCCGCCGCCGCCGCGTCCACCTTGGGCACCACCACCACGTCCGCCATGCGCAGGACCGTCTCGCCCGGGTGATGGGTGGTCTCGTGCCCCGGTCGCAGCGGGTCTACCAGCACCACATGGAGATCCGGGCGCAGGAAGGGGAAGTCGTTGTTGCCGCCGTCCCAGAGCAGCAGGTCGTTCTCTGCGGCGGCCCGGGCCACGATCGCCGCGTAGTCGACTCCGGCGAAGACCACCGTGCCGGCCTCGATCAGCGGCTCGTACTCCTCCCGCTCCTCGACGCTGCAGTCGGCGGCGTCGAGATCACCGGCCGTCTCGAAGCGCTGCACGGCCTGGGCCTCGAGGTCGCCGTAGGGCATCGGGTGTCGGATGGCCGCCACCCGGAGCCCCCGGCCCGCCAGACGGCGGGCGAGCCAGCGCGTGGTCTGGGACTTGCCGCAGCCCGTGCGCACGGCCGAGACGGCGATCACCGGGACGGATGCTTCGAGCCAGGTGCGCTCGGGTCCGAGCAGGACGAAGTCGGCGCCGCTGGCCAGGGCGATCGACGCCCGGTGCATGACCGCTTCGTGGGGGAGGTCGCTGTACGCGAACACCACCCGCTCGATGGCCCGGTCCCGGCAGAGGGCGCCGAGGG
Source organism: uncultured Spirochaetales bacterium (assembly GCA_964442285.1). Taxonomy (GTDB): domain Bacteria; phylum Myxococcota_A; class UBA9160; order UBA9160; family JAFDET01; genus CAYTZH01. Next base: position 21,574 of record CAYTZH010000029.1, read on the forward strand.
CCTCCTCACTCACGATGGGGATGCCCTCCGGATACAGCGGACCCGCCAGCGCGGGCGGGTAGCGGCGACCCTCGATCCCCGAGATCTGGCTCGCCGTGAAGGCCACCACCTCCGTCTGGGGATCGTCGCGGTAGACCGTGTTGAAGTCGTGGAAGTCGCGTCCCGCTGCGCCGAGGATCAGCGTGCGAACCCGCCCGGATGCGCTCATGGGCCCTCCCGCGCTGCCGTGGTCCCGACCCGCCGGTCGGGCTCAGATTCCGCTCCCCGCGTCGGGGGGCGCGTCCGGCGCGCGCCGCGGATCGTCCTCGCCGCCCGCGCCGGACGCCGGCCGGAGCGCCGGTCGCCCCGCGAGCCGGCCCAGCAGCCGGGTCAGCGCCGTGCGGGCGTCGTCGATCATGGTGTAGATCACCGGCACCACGAGCAGCGTCAGCGCGGTGGAGGTCACCAGGCCGCCGATGGCCACGATGCCCATGGGATTGCGCCACTCGGCGCCGTCGCCCCGGCCGAAGGCGACGGGCAGCATGCCGAAGATCGTCGAGACCGCCGTCATCAGCACGGGCCGCATCCGGGTGGGACCGGCTTCCAGCACGGCCTCGCGCAGGCCCAGGCCCCGCTCCCGCAGGGTGTTGGTGTAGTCCACCAGCAGGATCCCGTTCTTCATGACGATGCCCATCAGCATCAGGAAGGCGATCTGCCCCATCACGTCCAGGGAGTGCCCGAAGAGCCAGACCGACGCAAAGGCGCCGATGAACGAGAGCGGCGCCGAGAGCATGATGGTGAAGGGGTGGAGGAACGAGTTGAACTGGGCCCCGAGGATCATGTAGATGGCCACCAGGGCCAGACCGAACGCGAACAGCACGGCGGCGACGGTCTCCCGCATGCGCTCCGAGGGGCCTACCGCGCGCAGCTCGTAGGGGCTCGCGATCTCCAGCTCGCGCGCCAGCTGCATGACCTCCCGATCCGCCTCCCCGGCGGAGCGCCCGTCGAGGTTGCCGAACAGGGTGATGGCCCGGGCGCGATTCTCCCGGTCGATCTGCACCGGTCCGCTGCCGATCCGGGGCGTCACCAGGTTGCGCAGGGGGACCAGGGCGCCCCCCACGCCGCGCACCCGGACCAGGTCGAGCTTGTCGAGGTCGTCCCGGTACTCCGGCCGGATCTGCACGCGCACGTCGTAGCGCTCGCCGCCTTCCTCGAAGCTCGTGGCCTCGAAGCCCGCGAACAGCGCCGAGATCGTGCGTCCGATCTGGACCGCCGGCACGCCGAGGTCGGCGGCGCGCTCGCGAGTGATCTCGAGCGCCACCTCCGGCTTGCCCGTCTCGTACGACTGGGAGAGGTCCACGTAGCCGCCGAGACGGCCCATGCGCTCCAGGATCCGGTGGGCGTAGAGCTGGAGGCGATCCAGGTCGGGCCCCCGGACCGAGTACATGATCTGGGCGTGGCGCCAGCCGGCGCCCTGGATCACGCCGATCTCCTCCACGGCGAGGTCGCGCAACGGGAGGTCGAGGGCCGCGATGCGTGCGCGCAGGGACTTCATGATCTCCTGCTGGGAGGCGTGGCGACGGCTCTTGTGGACGAGCTGGACGTAGATCCGCGCCTCGTTGACCCGCTTGCGGGCCCCGGCGCCGATGGTCGAGAAGGTGGTCACCACCTCCGGCACCTCGCGCAGCACCGCGTCCACCGCGGCGACCGCGCCCTCCGTCTCGTTCAGCGCGGTGCCCAGGGGCAGCTTGATCCACACGTTGAACTCGCTGCGGTCCTCGGGGATCAGGAAGTCGACGGGCACGAGCCGGGCGATCCCGAGGCCGCCCGCGAAGGCGGCCACGGCCAGGGTCAGCACCGCCACCCGATGCGAGAGCCCCCACACCAGCGTGCGCCGGTAGGCCCGGTCGAGTCGCTCGAATCCCCGCTCGAAGGCGCGGAAGAGCGCGCCGGGCTCGCCGCCCCGCCGCACGCGCAGGTAGCGCGAGCACAGCATCGGCGTGAGGGTGAGCGCCACCAGGGTCGAGATGCAGACCGCACAGGTGACGGCCAGGCCGAACTCCCGGAAGAAGCGGCCCACGACGCCCGAGAGGAAGGCGATCGGGATGAAGACGGCGCAGTTGGCCGCGGTGGTCGCCACCACCGCGAGCCCGATCTCGTCGGTGCCGAAGGACGCCGCGGATTCCGGCGAACGGCCCAGCTCCATGTGCCGGTAGACGTTCTCGAGCACGACGATGGCGTCGTCGATCAGGAGCCCGATCGAGAGCGAGAGCGCCATCAGCGTCATGGTGTTGAGGGTGAAGCCCAGGAAGTAGAAGAACGCGAAGGCGCCGACGATCGAGGACGGGATGGCGACCGCGACGATCAGCGTGGAGCGGAAGTTGCGCAGGAAGACCAGCACCACCACCGAGGCGAAGGCGGCGCCCCAGGCCAGGGCGATGGCGACGTCGCGGATGGCGCTGCGGATGAACCGCGAGTCGTCGAGCGCGACGCTCATGGTGTAGCCGGGTGGGAGCTCGTCGCGCAGCGCGTCGAGGGCGGTCTTGACGGCGTCGGCCACGGCGACCGTGTTCTCGCCGGACTGGCGCCGTACGAGCAGGGCCACGCCGCGGCGCCCGTCCAGGCGCGAGACGGTCCGCTCGTCGGCCATGCCGTCCTCCACCTGGGCCACGTCGCGCAGGTGGATCACGCGCCCCGCCCGCTCGGCCACCACGATGCCGCCGAACTGCGCGGTGCTCGTCAGACGGCCCTGGGTGCGGATGGAGAGCTCGCGCTTGGCCGTCTCGAGGCGCCCGCCCGGCAGCTCGGCGTGCTCGCGCTCCAGGGCCGCCAGGACGTCGTCCACGGCCAGCGCGTGGCCCGAGAGCCGGAGGGGATCGATCCAGATCCGGATCTCCCGGGGTCGCCCCCCCACCAGGCTCACGCTGCCCACACCGGGGATCCGCTCCAGGCGCGGCTTGATCGTCTTGTCCGCCAGCTCGGTGATCGGACGGATCGACTCGGGACCCGCCAGCATGATCGCCAGGATCGGCTGGGCATCCGGGTCCACCCGGCCGATGACGGGGGGCTCGACGTCGCGCGGGAGGTCGGCGCGAACCTCGGAGACCTTGTCGCGTACCTCCTGGGCCTTCTCCTGGACGTCGTACTCCAGCTCGAACTCCACGAAGATCAGGGAGAGCGAGTCGCTCGAGTTGCTCCGGAGGTTGCGGATGCCCTCGATGGTGTTGATGGACTCCTCGAGGACCTGGGTGACCTCGCGCTCCACGGTGTCCGGCGACGCCCCTTCGAGGGTGGTGAGCACCGTGATCATGGGGAACTCGACCCGCGGGAAGAGGTCGAGCCCGAGACGCGGGATCGAGACGATGCCGAGGACCACGAGCCCGCCGATCAGCATCACGGCGAAGACCGGGCGACGGATGCAGACGTCGGCGAGCTTCACGAGGCGTCCGCCCGGGCCGTCGCCCGCACCTCCATCCCGGGCGCCAGGGTCTGGGCCGCCTCGCCCACCACCACCTCCTCGCCGGCCTCGAGGCCGGAGACCACTTCCGCCACGTCGTCGGCGACGAGACCCAGCGCGAGGGTGCGGGCCTCGGCGCGTCCCTCCCGCACCACCAGGACCCGCGTGCGCCCGTCCTCGGTGCGCAGGGCCTCGCGGGGCACCAGCAGGACGTCGGGCTTGGGCGCGGGCAGGATCTCGACCTCCGCGAACACGCCGGCCTTCAGGCGATAGTCCGGGTTCGGGACCCGCATCTTCACCTCGTAGGTCCGGGTCGCGGGATCCACGACGTCGCCGACGGCCGAGACCGTGGTCTCGAGGGGCTCCGGGAGACCCGCGACGCGCACGCGGGCGCGGTCGCCGACGGAGATCCGGGCGAGATGGGCCTCCGGGATGGTGGCCCGACCCTCGAGCTCGTGCACCTCCTGGAGCACCACCACGATCGTCTGGGGCTGGGCCAGGGCGGTGGTGCCCTCGTCGGCGCGGCGCTCCGCCACGGTCGCCGGATACGGCGCCTGGACCCGGGTGCGCCGGAGGTTCAGCTCGGCGAGCGCCACGGCCTGCACCGCCTGCTTCTCCCGGGCCCGTGCCACCGCCAGGCCGGTCTCGATGCGGTCGACCTCCTGGCGCGAGACCACGTCCTTCCCGAGCAGGGCCCGGGCCCGCGCCAGGTCGGCCGCGGTCTGCCGCCGCTCGGCGCGAGCGAGGTCGAGCCCGGCCCGCGCCTGCTGGAGCGCCACCTCGTAGGGCTCGGGGTCGATCTGGAACAGCGGGTCGCCCGCGGCCACCCGGTCGCCGTCGGAGACCAAGACCTCGAGGATCGTCCCCCGGACCTCGGCCCCGATGGGGCTGCTGCGAAGGGCCTGGAGGCTTCCCGGTGCCGTGATCCGCTGGCTGATCTCGCCCCGCCGCACCACGGCGGTGGCGACCTCGGTGCGCGGATAGGCGGCGGGAGCCGCCACGGCCGCCGCTCGACCCGGCTCGGCGTCGGAGCAGCCCGCCAGGGGAAGCGCGATCGGGGAGAGCGCGATCGGAAGCAGCAGCGCGGACAGCGACCCAACGAAGCGGCGGCGCAGGCTCACCGGACCAGTCTCGCCTATCGGGCGCACGCGGGCGACTCGCCGCGTCGCGCCCTTGACGGAGGGAAGAGTTTCGCCTATTTTTCGCCTCGTCACGTCGTCTTCTCGAAACGCCGGTGAGAGCCGTTTCGCGCGGTCACCCCCCGCAGACGAGCGACCCTGACGGGTCCTTTCACCGCGCCGGGGCGCCCCGGAGACGGGGCGCCCCCATGGCGACATGGCGACATGGCGACGTGGCGACGTGGCGAAGTCGCGACGGGGCGACGGTCGCTAGAACGGGCTCGAGCGGACGATCGTCTGCTCGCGGCCGGGCCCGACCGAGAGCAGCACGACCGGGATCCCGATCAGCGCCTCGACCCGGTCGACGTAGCGGCGGGCGCCGGCCGGCAGATCGTCGAACTCGCGCACGCCCGAGAGGTCCTCGCTCCAGCCCGGAAGCGTCTCGTAGATGGGCTCGGCCCGCGCCACCTCGCCGAGGGTCATCGGGAAGTGCTCCGTGACCTTGCCGTCCAGCCGGTAAGCGGTCGCCACCGGCAGCTCCGGGAGGCCCGAGAGCACGTCGAGCTTGTTCATGGCCAGCCCGGTGGTGCCGTTCACCGCCACGGCCTCCCGCAGCATGACCACGTCGAGCCAGCCGCAGCGCCGCGGTCGGCCCGTGGTGGCGCCGAACTCGGCCCCCTTCTCCCGCAGGGCCCGGCCCTGGGCGCCGGTCTCCTCGGTGGGGAACGGCCCGCCGCCCACCCGCGTGGTGTAGGCCTTGCTGATGCCGAGCACCGACTGGATCCGGGTCGGCCCGACGCCCGCCCCGGTGCAGGCGGCGCCGGCCACGCAGTTGGAGGACGTGACGTAGGGATAGGTGCCGTGGTCCACGTCGAGGAACGTGCCCTGGGCGCCCTCGAAGAGCACGTTCTTGCCGTCGCGCAGGGCGGTGTCGAGCAGCGGCGTGGTGTGGTCGACGTAGGGCTCGAGGCGTCGGCCCCAGGTCAGGGCGTCCTCCATCACCGCGTCGGCGGAGACGGGTGGCCAGCCGAAGATGCCGTGCAGCTCGCGGTTCTTCTCGTCGGCCAGCCGCTCGAGCGCGTCGCGCAGGCTCGCGGGGTCGAGCAGGTCCGCCACGCGGATGCCGCGGCGCCCCGCCTTGTCCTCGTAGGTGGGCCCGATCCCGCGTCCCGTGGTGCCGATCGCCCCCTCGCCGCGGGCCTCGTCGCGCACCTTGTCGAGCGCCGTGTTCCACGGGAGGATCACGTGGGCACGGCCCGAGACCCGGACCCGCGACGGGTCCTTGAGGGCACCCTTGCGGGTGAGCTCGTCGAGCTCCTGCAGCAGGATCGCCGGGTCGACCACCACCCCGGGACCGATCACGTTGAGGGTGCCGGGGTGCAGGATGCCCGACGGCACCACGTGCAGGATGGTCTGCTCCCCCTCCACCAGCAGCGTGTGCCCCGCGTTGTTGCCCCCCGCGAAGCGCACGACCACGTCGGCCCGCTCCGCGAGCCAGTCCACGACCTTGCCCTTGCCCTCGTCGCCCCACTGGGCACCCACGGCCACGACCGTCGTCATCTAGAGCTCCACGAGCTGGACGGCGTTCATGTGGGGAAGCCCGCTCAGGTGCTCGATCACCGCATCCGGCGGCGCGGTGTCCACATTGACGAGCATGCAGGCCTCCTGGCGCTCGGGCACCAGCGCCAGCTGCATTCGCGAGATGTTGATGCCCGCCTCGCCGAGGACGGAGCCCACGGTGCCCACCACCCCGGGCTGGTCCCGGTTCTGGATGAGCAGCGTCGGACCCTCGGGAATGGCCTCGAGCATGAAGTCGTCCACGCGCACGATGCGGGGCTGGCCGCCGTGGAAGATCGCGCCCATGATCAGGCGGTCGGCGCAGCCGCGCACCCGCGTGGTGATGGCGCTGGCGAAGTCCTCCGCCCGGCTGGACTTGGACTCGACGACCTTGATGCCCCGCTCCTGGGCCAGGATCGGGGCGTTCACCATGTTCACGCGATCGGTCATCGACTCGAGGAGGCCCTTGAGCACCGCCACGGTGATCGGGGCCACGCGCAGGTCGGCGACCTCGCCCGCGTACTCGATCTCGATCTCCTCGATCTGTCCGGGACAGAGCTGCCCCTGGAAGCGGCCGAGCTTCTCGCCCAGCAGCACGTAGGGGCGGATCTGCGCCATCACCTCGGCCGACACCGACGGCATGTTGACCGCGTTGCGCACCACGCCGTCCAGCAGGAAGTCGCGCACCTGCTCGGCGACGGCCACCGCCACGTTGAGCTGGGCCTGCTCCGTGGAGGCCCCGAGGTGGGGCGTGCAGACCACCTGGGGGTGGCCCACCAGGGGGTGGTCCGCGGGCGGCGGCTCGGTCTCGAAGACGTCGAGGGCCGCGCCCCCGACGCGGCCGGCGTCGAGCGCATCGAGCAGCGCCGCCTCGTCGACGATGCCACCGCGCGCCGCGTTCACGAGCAGCACCCCGGGCTTCATCTTGGCGAAGGCCGCCGCCCCCAGCAGGCCGGCCGTCTCCTTGGTGCGGGGGACGTGCACGCTGATGGCGTCGGCGCGGCCCAGCAGCTCGTCGAGGGTCACCAGCTCCACGTCGAGCTTCTGGGCCTGCTCGACGCCGATGTGCGGGTCGGCGGCGATGACGCGCATGCCGAGCCCCTGGGCCTTCCGGGCGACGATGCGGCCGATGTTGCCCAGGCCGATCACACCGAGGATCCGCTGGGACAGCTCGAGCCCGGTGAAGCGCTTCTTGTCCCAGTGGCCCGCCTTCATGGAGGCGGTGGCCTGGGGGATGTGGCGCGCCAGGGACACGAGGAGCGCGATGGCGTGCTCCGCCGTCGTCACCGTGTTGCCCTCGGGGGTGTTCACCACCGCGATGCCCCGGGCGGTGGCGGCATCCACGGCCACGTTGTCCACCCCGATGCCGGCGCGCCCCACCACCCGCAGCTTCTCGGCCGCGGCGATCACCTCGGCGGTGACCTTCGTCCCGCTGCGAATGACCAGGCCCTCGGCGTCGGAGACGGCTTCGAGCAGGTCCGCGGGCGACAGCCCGGGCCGGTAGTCCACCACCAGGCCGTGGGCCTGCTCGAGGATGTCGAGACCCTGCTGGGCCAGGCTGTCCGTCACGAGCACCTTGGGCATCGTTCCGCTCCCTCGGATTCGGTTCGCGCGCAGCCGCCCGCACCTCGACCGCGGCACCGGAGGCGGCGGGTACCGTGCCGGAACGGGCGGGGCACGGGGCGGGGCGAAGGGCGCAGAAGCTGTAAGTTCCCGCGCAGAAGCTGTAAGTTCCCGGATCGAAAACGTTTTCGGACCCGGCTCGGGCAGTCCGCAGTGTGCCGGAGCACCCCTGGGGTGTCAATGCGGTAGGTTCGCGCCGCGCGGGGAGGGCATGGCGCCGACGACCGACACAGAGCGGGAGCAGCCGCGAGCGACGCCGGGCCCGGGCCCGGCCCCGGCCCGGGTGGCACCGCGAAGCGGCCTCGACGCCCGGGTCCGCGTGCCGGGATCCAAGAGCATCAGCAACCGCGCGCTCGTGGTCGCCGCCCTCGCCCGGGGCGAGAGCCGGCTCTCGGGGCTGCTGCAGAGCGAGGACATCGACGCCATGTCGCGCTGCCTGGGCGCCCTCGGGGTCGAGATCGCCCCGGCGACGGAGTCGGCAGCGGGGACCTGGCGCGTGGGCGGGACCGGGGGCGCGCTGCGGGCGCCGGACACGGCCCTGGACGTCCACGCCTCGGGCACCGCCATGCGCCTCCTCACCGCCGTGGCGACGCTGGCGCCCGGCCCCGTGGAGATCGACGGAACCGCCCGTCTGCGGGAGCGCCCGGCCGGCGAGCTGGTGGCGGCCCTGGACGCGCTCGGGGCCGGCGCCCGCGCGCTCGGACCGGGCGGCTGCCCGCCGCTCCGGGTCGCCGGCGGAGGCCTCGAGGGCGGCTCGGCCACCATCGACGCGCGCCGATCCAGCCAGTTCGTCTCGGCCGTGCTCCTGGTGGCGCCCCTGGCGCGGCGGGACGTGCGCCTCGCGCTCCGCGACGGGGTCCTGGCTTCGCGGCCCTACGTGGACGTCACCCTGCGCTGCATGCAGGCCTTCGGCGCCGAGGCCCGTTGGGCTGGCGACGCCCTCGAGGTCTCGGCGGGACGAGGCTACCGCGGACGCGCGTTCGCCATCGAGCCCGACGCCTCCACCGCCGCCTACTTCTTCTGCGCGGCCGCCCTGGCCGGGGGCCGGGTCCGGGTGGAGGGCCTGCCCGGCGACTCGCTCCAGGCCGACATGGGGCTGCTCGACGTGCTCGCGGCCATGGGCTGCCGGGTCGAGCGCGCGCCCGACGGCGTCGCGGTGCGCGGCCCCGACGGGCCGCTGCGGGGCGTGGACGTGGACATGAACGCCATGCCCGACGCGGTGCTCGCGCTCGCGGTCACGGCCGCCTTCGCCGAGGGCACGACCCGCATCCGCAACGTGGCCCACCTGCGCCTGAAGGAGAGCGACCGGCTGGCCGCGCTCGAGACCGAGCTGCGCCGGCTGGGGGCGGGCGCGCAGGCCACCGGGGCGGGCGACCTGGTCGTCGAGCCCGCCCCGTTGCGCGCCGCCGAGATCGAGACCTACGACGACCACCGTATGGCCATGGCCTTCGCCCTGGCCGGTCTGCGGGTTCCGGGGATCTCGATCCGGGACCCCGGCTGCGTGGCCAAGTCCTGGCCGAAATACTTCGAGGCCCTGGAGGGTCTCTGATCAGGAGCCCTCGTTCGGGGCGGTCCGCAGCTCCTTGGGACGCCGGCGGCCGTGGAAGCGACGGGGCCGGTTCGTGAGCCGCGGGGCCGCGACCGCCGGGGTTGGCGTGCGGGCCGGGGTGCCCTCGGCGCAGGCCGGGCTGCAGTACCAGCTGGCGCCCCGCCGCACCGCGGCGAGGGTCAGGGCGTCGCCGCAGCGGGGGCAGGAGCTGCTGTAGGGACGATAGTGTTCGCGGCGCTGGGCGGGGTCGGCCACGGCGCGGCAATGTATGGCCCGGCGGGCCGCTCGGCAAGCGCCCGGCGGGCCGCTCGGCAAGCGCCCGGCGGGCCGGGAACGGCGGCGGGGGCGGGGCATCCGAGGGAGGTGATGCGCGAGGCGGAGTCCGTTCGAGACCCCGATCGGCGCGGCCCGGCGCAGGGCGCGCGGGTGGAGGCCCGGGAGCTGGTCCGCCGCTTCGGCGACCACCTCGCGCTGGACCGGCTGAGCCTGGACGTGCAGCCCGGAGAGACCTTCGGGCTGCTCGGAGCCAACGGGGCCGGCAAGACCACCTTCATCCGCCTGGTGACGGGCTACCTGGTGCCGACCCGCGGCGAGGTCCGGGTGGACGGCCTCTCGCCGGTGCGGGACGCCGAGGCCGTCCACGCCCGCATGGGCTTCGTGGCCGAGACCTCCCGGATCTACCCCGACCTGCGCGTGGGCGGCTTCCTGCGCTTCGTGGGCCGCGTGCGCGGGCTCGCCGGCGACGCGCTGGAGGACGCGGTGGCGCGCACCCTCGAGCGCTTCCACCTGGGCCCGGTCGCGGGCCGGCTGATCGGGAACCTCTCCAAGGGCTATCAGCAGCGGGTCTCCCTGGCCCAGGGCTTCCTCCACGAGCCCCCGCTCGTGATCGTGGACGAGCCCACGAGCGGTCTCGATCCGCTGCAGCAGTCGGAGGTGCGCGAGGTGCTGGAGCAGGCGCGGGGTCGGCGCACGGTGCTGCTGTGCACCCACGACCTGGCCGAGGCCCGGGCCCTCGCCGACCGCGTGGCCGTGCTGCGGGCGGGTCGGCTGGTGGCGCTCGGCCCCGCGGCCGAGGTGCTCGACACCGACGATCCCTTCGCCCTGTTCCGCCGCGGCGAGCAGGAGCGCGCGTGAGGGCCTGGGCGGCGCTCGTGCGCAAGGAGCTGGCGGTCCTGTTCGGGTCGCCGGTGGCCTATCTCACCCTCACCATGGTGGGGGTCGTGACGGCGCTGGTCTTCTTCGACCATCTGCGGGCGTACAACCAGCTGCTCTTCGTATACCAGAGCACGACCATGGGCGGCTTCGAGACCGACACCATCCCCGAGTTCGTGAACGTGCGCGACCAGGTCTTCCTGCCCGTCATGGACCAGCTCGCCCTCATGCTGATCGGGCTCGTGCCGCTGGCCACCATGCGCGTCTTCGCGGAGGAGCGGGCCCGCGGGACGGACGAGCTCCTGCTCACCCTGCCCCTGCCGCCCAATCGGATCGTGGCGGGCAAGTTCGCGGCCGCCTTCCTCTTCGTCGCCCTGATGCTGGGGGTGAGCTTCGCCTACCCCGCCACGGCGCTCCTGCGCGCCGGCCTCGGCATCCAGCACCTCGCCTCGGTGTACGTGGGGCTGCTGGCGGCGGGGGTCGGCGTGGCCTCCATCGGGCTGGTCTGCTCCGCCTTCACCTCCAGCCAGCTCGTCGCGGCGGTCTCGGCCTACGCCGCCGCCTTCGTCCTCTACGACTTCGGCTGGGCGAGCGCCTTCGTGGGCCCCTGGGCGGGCGCGCTGCTCGACGCCCTCTCCATGCGCCTGCGCTTCGTGGCCTTCGCCCACGGCGTGGTCCAGGTGGCCGACCTCGTCTACTTCGCGGGCCTCGCCGCGGTGGCGTTCGCCCTGACGCGCCTCTCCCTCGACCTGGTGCGGGTGCGCTAGCGGTGCGGGAGCTCGCCCTCGCCGGACTCATCGCCGTGGCCGCCGGTCTGGGCTCCTACTACGCCATCGGCGACTTCGGCTGGTTCAGCCGGGCCAATCTCGGGGTGGGGGCGGCGGCCCTGATGATCGCCGCGGCGCGGGGCGCCGTGCGGGTGCGCGGCCTGGGCGGCGCGGGCGGCCGACGCCTGCTGCTCCCCCGCCTGGCCGGGCTGCTGGCGGTGCTCGCCGCGGCGGTGGTGGCCGAGCGGCTGGCGGCCGGTGCCCAGCTCCGCTTCGACTGGACCGTGGAGCAGCGCTTCCAGCTGGCGCCCGCCACGCTGGACGCGCTGGAGCGGCTGACGGGGCCGGGCGCGGCGGACGGCGACGCGCAGGTGGCGGCCACCCTCTACTACGACCGGGGCGACCCCCGCTTCCGGGGCACGCGCCTGCTCCTCGACAGCTTCGCCGCCACGGGTCGCGTGGCGGTGCGCGAGCGGATCCTCGACGACGCCATCGAGGACGTGGACCGCTTCGGCATCACGAGCTCCAACACGGTGCTCCTCGAGCACGAAGTGCGCTGGCAGCTGGTGGAGCGGCCCACCGAGGGGAGCCTCTGGGAGGGCCTCGAGCGCCTGGACCGGAGCCGGGACGAGCGGGTGGTCTACATCACCCGGGGTCAGGGCGAGGGCGACCCCACCCGCGCCGACGACGCCGGCTACGCGGGGCTCGCGGTCGCCATGCAGACCGAGGGCCTGCAGGTGCGCGAGCTGGTGCTGGCGGCGGCCGAGGCCGTGCCCGAAGACGCGGCGGCCCTGGTGATCCCGGCGCCCCAGCGCCCGCTCCGGGAGCAGAGCCTCGCGCTGCTTCGCGCCCACCTGCGCCGGGGCGGAGGCCTGGTGGTGTTCCTCGACCCGGGGGTCGAGACGGGTCTCGAGACCCTGCTCACCGAGTACGGATTCGCCCTGCCCGACGGAGTCGTCGTCGACGCCGCCTCGGGTCCGGTGGAGGGCCTGGCCCCGGGCGTGGCCCCGATCGCCTACGCCTACGGCGACCACCCCATCGTGCGCTCCCTCGACGGCAACCGCATGACCTTCTTTCCCGGCGTGCGGCCGGTGGAGCTCGGTCGCAAGCCCGAGCCCCGGGACGACCTGGAGATCGCCGTCTGGTCGAGTCCGCGGAGCTGGCTCTCCCCGGACGTGGCGGCGGCCGAGCGCGGCGCGCGGCCCGAGCGGCCCGAGACGCTGCGCCTGCGCCGCTTCGGGCTCGTGGCCCTGGGGCGCTACCCGCGCGGAGAGGACGACGTTCGCGAGGCGCGCATCGCCGTCTTCGGCGACAGCGACCTCGCCTCCAACCGCCACCTGCGCACGCTCTACAACCTCGACCTGGTGATGAACACGGTCCAGTGGACCACCGCCCGCGACCCGGCGATCACGGTGCGGGCCAAGTTCCTGGGCCTCGACCAGCAGCCGCTGACGCTGCAGCAGAGCCTGACCATGTTCTACGGCCTCGGGCTGCTCCTGCCGGAGCTGCTCCTGATCGCCGCCGCCGTGGTCTGGTCGCGCCGGCGCGGGGCCTAGGGGCGGGGCTAGCCCTCGGGCGCCGGCTTCGTGGCCAGGGCGATGCCCTGGGCGCCGGCCTGCTGGGCCACGTCGAGGATGTTGACCGCGTCGCCGAGCATCACGCTGCGGTCCCCGCGCAGGATGACGAGCTTCTCGCGGGCCGCGTCGAGCTTCACCTGCAGCACCTCGGGGAGCTGCTGGACGCTGACGGTCTGACCGTCCACCTCGATCTCCCCCGCTTCGGTGACCGTGACCGTGACGCCGCTCGGCGTCGAGTCGGCGACGGCGGCCTCGGGCAGATCGACCTGCTTGCCCTGGCTGGAGATCACCGACGTGGTGACCATGAAGATGATCAGCAGCACCAGGAAGACGTCGGTGAGCGGCGTGATGTTGATCTCGGCGACGATCTGCTCGTTGGCGAGATCCTCACCCTCATGCAGGTTGGGGCCGGCCACCGGGCACCTCCGCCGTGTCTCCGCTCGGGGGCGGGGTCGCGCCCGGGGTGGCCGACTCCACGTAGAGCAGGGCCTGCACGAAGCGCTCACAGGCCCGCGCCAGCGTGTTGGCGATGTTGGTCACCCGCACCGAGAGGTAGTTGAAGAAGGCCAGGGCCGTGATGGCCACGAACAGACCGGCCGCCGTCGCGACCAGGGCCTCGGAGATGCCCGCCGCCACCACTTCGAAGCCGCCGGCCCCCTCGCGCGCCATGGCGCCGAAGGCCCGGATGATGCCGATGACGGTGCCGAGCAGTCCCACGTAGGGCGCCAGGGAGCCCACCGTGCCCAGCACCCACAGGCCCCGGCGCAGGCCGTGCACGGCCTCCTGGCGGGAGGTGGCCAGGATGCGGTCCAGGTCCTCGAGGGCGATGTTCTTCCAGCGCAGGCCGTCGAGGAAGATGTCGGAGGCGGGCGTCTTGCTGGCCTTCTCGCACAGGGAGCGCACGCTGGCGACGTCGCGGCGAACCAGGGAGTCCACGACCTCGCGGGTCAGCCCCTGGGTCCGGTCGTCCAGGCCCCGGTAGCGCCAGAGCCGCTCGACGACGATCCCGATCGAGAAGATCGACGCGATGCCGAGCGGAATGGTGGTGTGCCAGCCCTGGGCCAGCAGCTCGAGAAGCGTTTCGAGGTCCACGCGTCCTCCTTCACCGGGGGGGGCTGATGGTGAAACGCCGCGTCTCGCGGGGGCGCAGGCCGGCGGCGAGTGGAACGTACCCGAACGCGTTGACACTGCCGACCCCCTCTCGTACGTTTTTTTTACGCCGGGGCGGGGGTTTCCGCGGTTCGCATCGTTCGTTCCATGAACCTTCGGAGAGCCCGATCGGAATCTTTTGGGGGGCCGACCGCGCCGGGCAACGCCCGGGGGCGCGGAAGATGCGTTCGAACGGAAGGGCCCGCCGGATCGTCCAAGAGCAGGTGCCTTCGAGGGCGTCGATCCGGTGAGCCGGGCCGGCAGCGAGCCGGCAACCAGGGGCTCCGACGCGCCGGCCGGCCGACCGATACGAGGCCCAGATCGATGCGAGGCCCAGATCGATGCGGGGCCCAGGTAGGGAGCCATGATGGACGTGGATCCGGAAGGCGAGGTCCTGGAGATCCGGCGACGACGGCCGAGGGGACGCCCCCTGCGCGCAACGCGGGTCGGGACCGCCCTCTACGCGGGCCCCGACGCAGCCGGGGCACCCAGCGCGGATTTCCCCGGCATCTACATCCCCGAGCGCGAGGACAACCGCCGCGGCTGGCTGAGCGGCGGCGTCTCCCTGCTTCTCCACGGCGCCATTTTCGGCATCGTCTTCATCGCCGGCTGGGTCACCCACGAGGAGATCCTCGACGAGCCGATCGAGGTGCGGCTGATCAAGGAGCCGCCCGCCCCCAAGACGGATCCCGCGCCGGCGCGGCGCGTCATCGCCGAGCGCCGCTCGGCGGTGTTCCAGCCCCAGGCCCAGGCGGTCGCGCCCCAGGTGAACAACCCGCGGGTGGTCGCGCGCGCGGCGCCCCAGGTGGCCGCCCAGAAGCTCGAGGTGGCCTCGGTCGCCCGGGTGGCCGCACCGCGCAACGTGCGTCGCACCACCGCCCCCACGGTCGAGCGCGTGGCCACCGTGCGCGGCACCGCGGCGGCCGTGACCAGCCGCGTGGAGATCCAGGCCTACGAGGGCCCCGCAGTGCGGGGTCCGATCGAGATCGAGGCGCCGGCGGGCCCCTCGGCCGGTCCGCGCCAGGTCGCGCGCTCCGGCAACACGGTCGGCACCGGCAGCGTCCGCCTCGGCGACGGCTCGTCGGTGCGCGAGGGCATCGACTCCACCCGCGACGTGCTCGGCTCCGCCACGGGCCCCCGCCTGGGAGACGTGGATACCAGCGTGGGCGAGGGATTCATGGACGGCAGCGGCGGCACGGGCGCCGGCGGCGTGGCGCGGGCGCCATGTCTCGAGCGACCCGCCGTACAGCGCTACATCGACGACGTACGGCGCCGCATGACCCAACGCTGGAAGCAGGACCGGACCACGCCCGACGGCACCGCGGAGCTGCGCTTCCGCCTCGATCCGGCGGGCTCCGTGCTCGACGCCGGCTTCGTCGGCGACACCGAGCCCGCCATCGGCGAGGGCGCCGTGATGGCCCTGCGCAGCGCCGCCCCCTTCCCGCCCATGCGGGACGAGGTCCGCTGCCTCTCGGGCACCTACCTGATCGGCCGCTTCACCGCCGGGGACGGATAGGCGGGTGGGCGCCGGCTCCTTCTTTCGCTCGCTGCGCTGCGCGGCGCTGGCCCTGACTCCCCTCCTCGCCGCCGGCCCCTCCGCCGCCGCACCTCCGGTGGTGCTGAAGTACGACGACAACGAGCAGCTGACGGAGAAGCAGACCGACACCAACGGCGACGGCGCCCACGACGAGTTCGTCTTCTACGAGTCCGGCAAGGCCGTCCGCGCCGAGCGCGACACCGACCACGACGGCCGCCGCGACCTGTTCCTGCGCTTCGACGCCGAGGGCCGCCCGGCGACCCAGGAGCGCGACACCAACGCCGACGGCAAGCCGGATCAGTGGATCGACTTCGAGGCGGGCGAGCCGAGCGAGCGCCGGGACGACCGCAACCACGACGGCCGCATCGACGCGCGGGTCCGCTACGTCGCCGGCCAGCCGGCGCGGAGCGTCGAGGACGGCGACTTCGACGGCAAGGACGACCGCTGGGTCACCTTCGAGGACGGCGAGCCCGCCGTCGTGGAGGAGGACCACACCGGTGACGGCAAGCCCAACATCCGCGCCGAGCTCGGGCCCGACGGCGAGAAGCGCCGCGAAGAGCAGGACCCGGACGGCGACGGGCGGCCGGACGTCACCATCATCTTCGCCAACGGCGTGCGGGAGCGCGTCGAGGAGGACACCGACGAGAACGGGGTCCCGGACGTCGTGTCCTCGTACGCCGACGGCCAGATCGTGCGCCGCGAGGCCGACACCGACGGCAACGGCAGCCTCGACACCGTATCCACCTACGAGCGGGGCAGCGAGCGCAAGCAGGTGCGCGACCTCGACGGGGACGGCCGCCCGGAGCTCGTGGCCCTGTTCGATCGCCAGGGCCGGCGGGAGCGCGAGGAGATCGACGGCGACGAGGACGGCCGCATCGACCTGGTGCGGCGCTTCGAGAACGGCCTGAAGGTGTCCGAAGAGGAGGACAACGACGGCGACGGACGGCCCGAGCTGGTGACCACCTTCCGCGGCGACGAGCCCCAGCGCAGCGAGGCGGACACGGACGGCGACGGGCGCCTGGACACGTTCGTCACCTACCGGGGCGGCCGCAAGGTCCGCCAGGACGAGGACCGCAACAACGACGGGGACGTGGACGGGGTCTACGTCTTCGACGCCGCGGGCGACGTCGAGACCGAGAGCCTCGACAACGACTTCGACGGCTTCTTCGAGGTGCAGGCACAGCGCAACGCCGGCGAGCTCGTCCGCCGCGCCGTCCACACCCGCAAGGGAGCGAAGCCCGACCGCATCGAGTTCCACGCCGACGGGCGGCTGGTCCGCGTCGAGCTGGACGAGAGCGGCGACGGCGACGTCGACCTCTGGAACTTCTACGGCCCCGAGGGCCGCCTGGACAAGCAGGAGCAGGACACGGACCTGGACGGCCGGGTGGACACCTGGGTGACCCTCGACGCGGCCGGCACCGAGCGCCGCGTGCTCAAGGACACCCGCGGCGACGGACGTCCCGACTCCTGGCGCACCAACACCGCCGACGGCAGCACCGAGCGCCTGGAGGAGGACAAGAACGCCGACGGCGAGCCCGACCGGGTGGTGACCTTCGCCGACGGCCGCCCGGAGCGCTTCGAGGAGGACACCGACTTCGACGGCCGGGTCGACCACCGGGGAGCCCTCGATGCCGACGGCCGCGTCGTCGCCGAGGAGCGCGACACCGACGGCAAGCCCGGCTTCGACCTGCGCATCCGCTACGCGGGCGGCCAGAAGGAGCTGGAGGAGCGGGACACCGACGGCGACGGGCGCTTCGACCTCGCCCTCTACTTCGAGGAAGGCGTCCAGGTACGCCAGGAGAGCGACACCACGGGCGACGGCAGCCGCGACGCGGTGGTGCGCTTCCAGGGCGGTCGCGAAGCGGAAGAGGAGCGCGACACCAATGGCGACGGCCGGCCCGACGTCTTCGTGGCCCTCGACGCCGAGGGCCGGCCCGCCAGCCAGCGGGTCGACCGGGACCACGATGGGCAGGTGGACCTCGAGAAGCGCTTCGAGGCGGGCCGCCTGGTCCAGGACCGCGCCGACGACGACCGGGACGGGCGCTTCGAGCTGGTCACCCGCTACGGCGCCGGCGAGCAGCCCGAGCGCTCGGAGCTCGACGCCGACGGCGACGACCGCGCCGAGGTGGTGATCGAGTACGCCGAGGGGAAGAAGAGCCGCCAGACCGAGGACAGCGACGGCGACGGCCGCGTCGACCGCCTCACCTTCTTCGACGCGGCCCAGGAGCCCGAGCGGGTCGAGGCCGACACCGACGGGGACGGGCGGCTCGAGACCACCACCTTCCTCGAGAAGGGCAAGACCGTCCGCACCGAGAAGGACTCCAACGGCGACGGCCGGCCCGACGTCTTCGCCTACTACCAGGGCGGCAAGGTCGTGCGCCAGGAGCAGGACACGGACTTCGACGGCAGCGTCGACCGCCGCAGCCGGGTCGCCAAGGGCGGGCGCCAGGTCCAGGAGGCCGACACGGACGGCGACGGCACCCTCGACACCTGGATCACCGTCGACGCCCAGGGCGCGGTGCTCAAGCGGGAGGAAGACCGCAACGGAGACGGCAAGCGCGACCGCATCCTGCACATGAAGGGCGAGCGCGTGACCCGCCTCGAGGAGGACTCCTCGGGGCGCGGCTGCATCGACCTGGTGCAGACCTACGACGCCCGGGGCGACGTCCGCGAGGAGCGCCGGGACGACAACGGCGACTGCCGGCTCGACGTCTGGACCTTCCTCGAGCGCGGCCGGGTGGTCCGCCAGGCGGAGGACACCCGGGGCCGCGGCTTCGCCGACGTGCTGACGGTGTTCGACGCCCAGGGGCGGCCGCAGATCCAGGAGATCGCCGAGACGGGCCGCAAGCCCAACAAGCGCCTCTTCCTGGACGGGAGCGGCCAGGTGAGCGCCCAGTGCACCGACAGCACGGGCAACGGCGTGCTCGACGCCCGCGCCGTGGTCCGCGGCGGCGCCGTGGCCGAGGTGCTCTACGACACCGCGGGCAACGGCTCCGTCGACCTCCGGGAGGTCTACGAGGGCGGTCAGCTGACCCGGGTGGACGCCGACACCAACGGCGACCGCCGGCCCGACACGATCCAGTACCTCTCGGGGGGCCAGGTCGTACGGCAGGACGAGGACCACGACTTCGACGGCCGGATCGACGCCCGCTTCGAGGGCGAGCAGTCGGTGCCGGTCGCGGGCGCCGTGGTTCCCGGGGGCGAGTTCGGCGAGCTCGGCTGCGGACGCTTCAGCCGCTTCTGGGCCCGACGCTAGGCGGCGTCGGCCTCCCCGGCCCGGGCGAGCCAGCCCGCCGCCATCACCGAAGCCACCAGGGCGCGACCGCGCCCGGGCCAGAGCGGGTGCGGCACCGCCGCCAGCTCGTCGGCCAGCGCGTGGCAGGCCCGCACGGGCGAGACGTCCTCGCGCCGGGCGTGGGCCAGCACGCGACGCACGGTCGGACCGATGGCCTGCTCCCAGTCGTCGCCGAGGTGCCGCGCCACCGCCGGGTCGTTCGGAAGCGAGCCCGCGTGCTCGTCGGCGCAGTGCACGATGCCCAGGCGGTTGGCGATCACGTCCGGCACGTAGGCGATGCCCCGGGCCGCGAGCGCGTCACCGTCCCGGAGCTCGTCCTCCAGGGGGTTGTTCGCGGCGCCGCACACCACGCGGCAGCGCAGCGTGGGGATGGTCTTCGGCCCGAGCACCCCGCCGAGCGCGCAGGGCGCGAGCACGTCGCAGGGCTCGGCGAGCAGGGTGTCGTCGCCCGGGGCGAGGGCGCGGATCTCCACCGGGGCGCCTCCGAAGCGGTCGGCCAGGGCCGCGCGCCGGCCCGCCGAGACCTCGCCGACCACGACCCGCCCCACCCCGGCCTCGAGCAGCTGCTCGAGCAGCGACGCGCCCACGCTCCCGGCGCCCTGCAGCACCACACGCTTGCCGGGCAGCGCGCCCGCGCCCGTGGCCTCGAGCGCCGCCCGCATGGCGCAGAGGACCCCGGCCGCGGTCCAGGAGCCCGGCTCGCCCGAGCCGCCCAGGTCCGGCGGCACGCAGGTGACGAAGCGCGTCCCCGCATGGATCGCGGCCATGTCGGCCGGCGTGGTGCCGACGTCGGCCGCGGTGACGTAGGCACCGGCCAGGCTGGTGACGAAGCGGCCGTAGGCGCGGTAGAGACCCTCGCGGTCGGCCGGCGGAAGGTCGCCCTCGACGGCGATGACACCCTTGCCGCCGCCCCACCAGAGCCCCGCCAGGGCGCTCTTGCGGGTCATCGCCCGCGACAGCCGCAGCCCGTCCCGGAGCAGGTCCCTGAGCTTCGCGTACGCGTGTCGGCGGAGGCCCCCCTGGGCCTGGCCCCGGGTGGTGTCGTGGACGAAGGCGGCGAAGAGCGCGTCGTAGCCGGGTTCGGCCTGGAGGAAGACGGCCTCGTGCCCAGCGAGCTCCGCCAGCGGCCCCACGGCCTCCGCCAGCGGCCGGGCGGCGGGATCGCCCGCCACGAGGCCCCCCGCGTCGTCGCCCAGCAGGGCCATCCGCCGGCCACCGGTCTCGGCCAGGCTGCGGGCGAAGACGGCGGGATGCATCTCCAGGAGCGACATCATGGAGAGCGTATCGGCCCGCGCCCCGGCTCGCCTGAACCGGACGTTGCGCGGTCCGGGTGTCCACCCCGGCGAGCCCCGAAGACCGCGTCGCGTTCCGCGGCATGTCGCTTGCACAATCCCCGCTCGGGGCTGGGGGAGGAATGCGATGCAGATCCGATCGGTGCTCTGGATCGGGTGCGGCGAGGAAAGCGGCTGTGGGGCCGTCGCCGACGCCCCGTCCCTGGACGTGACCTGGACCCGCGACATCGACGAGGCCTTCGGCCTGCCCCTCGGCACCTTCGACGCCGCCGTGGTCGACGCGCCCGACGCCAGCCAGGCCCTGGCCACCGTGCGGCGCCTGGGGCGCCTGTCCGGGGCGCCCCCGCTGCTCGCGCGGATCCCCGCAGCCCAGGCGGATGCCCTCCCCTCCCTGCGCGGCGCCGGCGCCTCGGACGTGTTGCTCTACACCGCCCAGGGACCCGACGCCGCCGAGCTGGTGGAACGCCTGGGCAAGCTCCCGACACCCAAGCGGCGCAGCCGCCGCGGCGGCGGCGATCGGCCGTATCTGGCAGGGATCGTCGGCCGGAGCGCAGCCCTCTCGCGCGCCTTCGACCTGGTGGAGCGGGCGGCCAGCTCCCACGCCACGGTGCTCCTGTCCGGCGAGACCGGCACCGGCAAGGAGCTCGTCGCGCGCGCGATCCATCGCGGCAGCCAGCGGCGCGACGGCCCCTTCCTGGCGGTGAACTGCGCGGCCTTCCCCGAGACGCTGCTCGAGAGCGAGCTCTTCGGCCACGTCCGCGGCGCCTTCACGGGCGCCGACCGGGACAAGAAGGGCCTCTTCGAGGTGGCCGCCGGCGGCACGCTGTTCCTGGACGAGATCGGGGAGACCTCGACGCCCCTCCAGGCCAAGCTCCTGCGGGTGCTGCAGGAGCGCGAGGTGCGGCCCGTCGGCGGCAGCCGGTCGCGGCGCGTCGACGTGCGGGTGATCGCCGCCACCAACCGGGACCTCCGCCGCGAGGTGAAGCGCGGCGCCTTCCGGGGCGACGTCTACTACCGGCTCGCCGTCTTCCCGATCGAGGTCCCGCCCCTGCGCGACCGACGCGAGGACGTGTTACAGCTGGCCCATCACTTCCTTGCGGCCCACGCCGATCGCGACGCCAAGCCCGGCCTGCGACTCTCGCGGGATGCCGAGCACCTGCTGGCCTCCCATGGCTGGCCCGGCAACGTGCGCGAGCTCGAGAACGAGATGCAGCGGGCGGTGGCGATGGTGGGCGCGGGAGAGACCATCCGTCCCGAGCACCTCTCCGAGAGCCTGCTCGGCGTGCTCGAGCCGGTCGACACCGAGACCGACCTCGGCGAGACGTTGCGCGTGCAGCTCGACCGGATCGAGGCCTGGCTCATCCGCCGCGCCCTCGACGCCCACGACGGCCGCCGCGCCGCCACCGCCCGGCGCCTGGGGCTCACCCGGGAGGGGCTCTACAAGAAGATGAAGCGGCTGGGGATCGAGTAGGTAGGAGCCGGGAACTCACCGCGAGCGCTGCCTGTCGTCCTCGCCGCTTCGCTTCAGCTCGCGGGCCCAGCCCTTCGCCCAGGTGTCCAGCGGGTCCATCAGGTCGAGCAGGGCCTGGCCGCGCCGTGTGAGGCCGTAGCATCCGTCCTGCTGCTTCTCGACAAGCCGTGCTTCACGGGCCTCGCGGAGGCGGGTCGTGAGGATGTTGGGTGACGGCATTCCGCAGCGGCGTTGCAGCTCGCGATAGGTCAGGGGGCCATGGCGAAGCTCCCAGCCGATTCGGAGCATCCAACGCCGCCCGAGCAGGTCGAGGAGCGCCATGATCGGCCGGCCCGTGCGCGAGCCGCGGACCGGTCGACCGGGTCGCGGAGTCAAGCCGGCCCCTTTGCTTCAATAATGATTGCATGCATCAAAAAATATTGTAGTATGGCGGCCGAGCCAACGGGAGTGCCATGTCGGCCACGCGTCCCCCGCGCATCGAGCCCCTGTCGCCGCCCTACCCGCCTGCCCTGGAAGCGGAGTTCGAGCGCATCACCCCGAGCTGGCGAAACAGCGGTCCGCTGGCGATCTTCCGCGTCTGGGCCCGACATCCAGGCCTCGGGCGGTCCCTGGGTCCGGTGGGGGCCTTCCTGCTCGGCGGGGGCGACCTCGCCGACGCCGATCGCGAGCTGCTGATCCTGCGGACGTGCGCGCTCGCCGGCTCCGAGTACGAGTGGGGAGTTCACGCGGTCGGATACGCCCGCCGGGCGGGACTCGCCGATGAGCTCATCGAAGCAACCGCCTGCGTACCGACCGACGACCCGCGCTGGACCGCACACGAGCGCCGGTTGCTTCGCCTGGTCGACGAGGCCGAAAGCTCGGTCAGCGTGTCCGACGAACTCTGGAACGATCTTGCAACTCACTATACCGACGCCCAGCTGCTCGAGCTGCTCCTCGTGGCAGGCTTCTATCGCTACGTCGCGCTCACGGCCCGCGCCACGCGGACGCCGCTTGAGCCGTGGGCGATGAGGTTCCCGGATCGGCGCCTCTCCTCCCGGTCGTAGGAGCTCCCAGGGCGCCGGGAGCCGGCGTCTGGGAGCCGCCACCGAGGGTGGCTCTTGGCCGTGTCCCTACGATCGCTCCCGAGTGCGGATCGGGATCGCGCACCTCGGCCTCGGGGCCTTTGCCCGCGCGCATCTTGCCGTCTACACACACGAAGTCCTCGCACGCGGGCACCTCGCCTGGGGAATCTGCGGGATCTCGATGCGGAGCCCCTCGGTTCGGGACGCCCTGGCGCCGCAAGGGGGTCTCTACACGCTCCTCGAACAGGGCAGCGAGCCTCGCATCATCGGCTCGATCCTTCGCTGTCTGTTCGAGCCCGAGTCGCCGGAGGAGACCCGCAGCGTGCTGGCGAATCCCGCCGTCCACATCGTCACGTCGACCGTGACGGAGTCGGGTTACGAACCGGAGGGCCCTGCAGTTCGGCTGATCGTCGACGCCCTCGCCACGCGCCGCGCCGCGGGTGTCCCGCCCTTCACGGTGCTGTGTCTGGACAACCTCGCCGGGACGGGGGCGACGGTTCGCAGCCACGTGCTCCAGAACGCGCGGGCGCGAAGCACCCGGCTGGCCACGTGGATCGACGAACGTGTCTCGTTCCCCCGTTCGATGGTCGATCGGATGGTTCCCCGGACCACGCACCGCCACCGGAGGCAGGCCCGGGAGAAGCTCGGCGTGGTGGACGCGTGGCCCGTCGCATGCGAGCAATTCCGCCAGTGGGTGATCGAGGACGACTTTCCTGGCGGACGCCCCAATTGGGAGTCGGCCGGTGCCACGTTCGTGCAGGACACCGCGCCCTGGGAGGACGTGAAGCTTCGGGTCTTCAATGCCGGACATCTCGCGCTCGCGTGCCTCGGGATCCTTGCTGGACACACCACCATGGCGAGCGCCGCCGCCGATCCGGTCCTGTTCCAGTGGGTCGCACGGCTGCTGCGCGAAGACGTCGCCCCGACACTCAGCGTACCGCACGGACTCGACCTGGAACGCTACGTGGCCACGGCGCTCGAACGCTTCCAGAACGCGGCCCTCGGCTATCAGACGAGCCAGACCGCCAGCAACGGCGCCGCCAAGCTGCGCGCGCGCCTCCTTCCGACCGTCCTCGCGCGGCGCGGAAAGGGCGCGGAACGGCTGGCTCTGGTCTTCGCGGCGTGGATCCGGATCGCGACGGGCCCCGCCTCCACTCGGGTCGCCGATGCCCATGCCGAGCGGATTCGCGCTGCGGCGGCGAGCGGCCCCGAGGACGCAGGCAGCGTGGCGCGCCGTGTGCTGGCGATCCCCGCCTTGTTCGACGACCTTGGCTCCGCCCGGGGCTTCATGGACTGTGTGTCCGAGCTGGCCGATCTGCTGGCCGAGCAGGGGATCATGCCCGCGCTGAGGCGCACCGAGAAGCCGACACTCCGCACGTGACCCTTTCGGACCGTCCCTCTCATCGAGCTGGCCGGATCACTTGCGTGGCACCGGCGCGGGCGACCAGCCTCCCGGCCAGGTCGACCATCGTGACCTCGCAATAGGCGCTGCGTCTGCTGCGGGCGACGACCCGCGCCTCGATCTCGAGCGCCCCGTCTTGCACGGAGCGCAAGAAGTGTACGTGCACCTCCGAGGTCGCGAACGTCTCGTCGTCCTCCAGCACGGTGAACACCGCACAGGCAAGCAGATGGTCTGCGAGAGCCGCGACATAGCCGCCGAAGAGCGAGCCCACCGCTGGGGTGAGGAAGTCACGCTCCACTGGCCAGGTCGTCCACACGCGACCGGCCTCCCATCCGGCGAGCATGGGGAGCCGGAGAGCCGCCAGGTGGGGCGCGTCGTCGCGGTGCGCCACCAGGGCCTCGAGAATGTCAGCCCAGGCTCCCAAAGTCCCCCTCCGCCCAGCGCGTGGCCACGAGGAGCGTCGCACCGAGCACGACGAACCCGGTCGCACGGGGCGTGCCCGTGTCGTCGACGTATCGAGCCACCAGCGTCGCCAGCACCATGGCCAGGAGCCAAGTGAGCGGGCCGACCACGCTGGCAATTCGATACTGTAACAGTTACGGTATCAGATATCCACGCGAACCCGTGGCCGCGGGAGACTCGGGTGCGGGGAGGAGGGAGCTGTGGCGCGTAGCACCCGCTTCGCGGTGGCGATTCACATCCTCGTCTCGCTGGGTCTTCGCGATGAGCGCCTGAGCTCGGAGGGCCTCGCCTGGAGCATCGACACCAACCCATCGATGGTGCGGCGCATCCTCGGCTCCTTGAAGAAGGCCGGGCTCGTGCATTCCCAGCCGGGCGCGGCCGGGGGGGCCGAACTGGCGGCCGATCCGGCCCGAATCACGCTGCTCGACGTCTTCCGAGCAGTCGCGCTCAGCCCCGCGAGCGGCGTGCACAGGGCCAATCCGGAGTGCCCTCTTGGCGCGGTGATCGACGAGCCCCTGCGCGCCGTTCTCGACGAGGCGGCACGCGCGTCCGAGCAGGTTCTCGCCTCGAAGACGCTACTCGAGGTCTCGGAAGCGGTCCGAAGGCAGATCGTGCGGCGGGCTCGCAAGAAGCCTGTGGCGGCCAGGACCGGACGGTGAACGCTGGCCCCCGAGCCTCGACTGCGAGCGAAGCTGGTGGCCCACCGGTACCGCGCTCGCCTCGCGGACACGCTCACCACTTCGCCCGAGTCGGACGACTGCGCTTGGCACTCTGGGGAATGCGCGGATCCGACGCCCGACCCGGACTCGGGGTTTCACGTCAGGCGCACCGAGCGAAGAGGACGGGACGATCTCTCCGGCAGGGGAAGCCCTCGGGGATCGGGTAGAGTCCGCTTCGTGAGAAGGCTCGCCATCGCGCTCGGCATCCTCGCGGGCCTGGTCGCCGTCACCTTCTTCGCCCTGCGCACGCCGGACACCGACCCCGTGGCCATGCGCGCGAAGTACGGCGGACCCGACTCCCGATTCACGCAGGCGGCAAATGGCCTGGCGGGCGTCCACTACCGCGATCAGGGGTGCCGCGAGTGCGCGGCGATCCTCCTCGTGCACGGATCGAACGCCTCCCTCCACACCTGGGAGCCCCTGGTCGCAAGGCTGCAGGACCGCTACCGGCTGATCTCCTACGACCAGCCCGGCCATGGGCTCACCGGCCCCCACCCGCGCGATGACTACACCGCGCGGGGGCTGTTCGAGGCGATCGCCGCCGTCGTCGACGCCACGGGCGTCGAGCGCCTGACCATCGCCGGCAGCTCGATGGGTGGCTGGCTCGCGTGGCGCTACGCGCTGGCGAGACCCCAGGGCCTGCGCAGCCTGATCCTGCTCAACGCCTCGGGAGCCCCGCCGCCGCCCGAGGCGGAAGCGACCAGGCCCTATCTGGGCGCGTGGATCCTGCGTAGCGCCGTGGGCAGGGCCCTGGCGCAGCACATCACGCCGAGATCCCTGTTCGAACGGTCGCTGCAGGATGGCACGGCCGACGACGCCTTCGTGACCGAAGCGATGGTGGACCGCTACTGGGAGCTGATGCGCCACCCCGGCAATCGACGAGCGGCCGGCTTGCGGGCGATCGCAGACCGGGAGCCGCAGCTCGGAGAACGCCTCGGCGAGATCGACCTCCCAACCCTCATCCTGTGGGGCGACGAGGACCGCGTGACGCCGGGCTGGGCTGCCCGGGTCTTCGACGAGCGCATCCCGGACTCGCACCTGGTGGTCTTCGAGGACGTCGGCCACATCACGATGGAGGAGGCCCCGGAGCGCACCGCGGCTGCGATCCACACGTTCCTGGGGTTGCTCGAGAGCCCTTCGGCCGGCCCTACGGACCGGTGAAGAGCGCCTGCCAGAGTGCCGCGATCGACTCCCAGATCGCCGCGAGGATCTGCTGGGCCTCCTGGGCCGCGCCGGCGGGCGCGGTGGCCGCGCGCACGTCCCGGCTCTCGTCGTCGACGTCCGCGAAGTCCAGGGTGAGGGAGTACTCGCCGTCCGAGACCTCGTAGCGGGTGTCGAGGAAGTCGGTCCGGACGAAGGGATTGTCGTAGCGGGGGTAGCCGCCGAGGGGCTGGACGGCGCCGGCCACCGTGAGGTCCGCCTCCCAGCCGAAGGTGACGGTGCCCTGGCTCGGCGACTCGAAGACCACCTCGACGGGTCCGGTGCCCACGTCCGGGTAGGTCACGAGCGACGCGTCGAAGGCCGCCCGGAAGGCGTCGAAGCCGCCGGGCCACTGGTCGAGGTTGCCGAGCTCCACGATCCAGACGTTGTCGGCCCCGCCCTCGGCCACCAGGTCGAAGTCGAGACCGCCGTTCTGGAACACCTCGGGCTGGCCACCCCGCCAGTCCACCGGGCGACGGGAGAAGAGGGCCACGTAGGCGTTGCCGCGCTTGCCGAAGGTCCAGTGGCCGTCGCGCACCACCTCGTCGAAGTGGGCCACGGGGAAGTAGGCATGGGTCTCGTCGACGTAGTCGAAGCCGAAGACCGGGCTGGGCGGGTAGGCTGGCTGGTAGATGGAGATGTTGACGTTCTCGAACTGCGCGCTGCGGGGATGGCTGGCGTCGCCGGTCCAGCGGCCACCGCTCGCACCGGCGCCGGACTCGTCCTGCCGTTGCCAGTTCCACTGCGCCGGTTGCGGGTCGAGCTCCTCCGGCCGATAGGTCGGGTGGGTCACGAAGACGAGCGCGTTCTCGTCGAGGGTCGCCTGCCAGATGTGGGTCTGCGAGCCGCGCACGCCCTTCCGGTAGTCCTGGGCGGTGGACAGCATGTAGTCCGCGTTCCGGTAGGTGTAGGTGTTGACCTCCTTCAGCAGGGCGAAGTTGGCCTGGCGCCAGAGGCTGGAGAGCAGGATGTAGGCGTTCTGGACGGACCCATCGAAGTCGTTGGGGTCCCAGACCAGGTTGGCGAGGTCGGCGAAGTCGGCGAACTGGGAGTCGAAGAGGCCGTACTGGAAGCCGACCTGGAAGGTCAGCCCGATGTGGCTCCACACGGTCAGCGCGTTCGTGCCCCACCAATAGGGAAGGTACTTCTCGTCGCACCAGTCCCAGCCCAGCGGCGCGCCCGGCGCGCAGGTGGGGGCGTTCGGGGGAGGCATCTCCTCGAGCGGCAGGTTCATGCGCTCGCGGTCGATCATCGGCCCGTCGTAGCGCGCGATGCGCCGGATCACCTCGGGGAGGCGATAGCGGGTGGCCTGGGCCAGCACCGCGACCGTGGCGCCGCCCCGGCCCGGATACGGCAGAGGCGTGTCCTCGAAGAGGAACTTGGAGGGCTCGAAGGTGTCCTCGGTCGTCGCCGAGGCCTTGTCCTTGATGTAGGAACGTCCGTGGGTGGCGCCGAAGGTGCCCTGGTGGAGGTGGAGCGCGATGTCGAGCAGGACGAGGTCCAGCACCATGGACGCCCGGCGGACCAGGTCCGGCTCCTCGGCCCACTCGATGAACACCAGCAGGGGACGGATGTCGAGGTTGTAGTAGACGTTCGAGTGCCACTCGGCAAAGCCCACCTGGGCTCGTTCCCGCAGCCAGTCGCGGATGAACTCGCGCGCGCGATCCTGGTGCCAGGCGCCGGTCTGGCCGGTCACGCTGAATACCTGGTCCGGGTAGCGCTGACCGATCAGGTACTCGCAGACCTTGAAGATGAGGATGTGGTTCTCGGTCCAGTACCACATGGCGTCGACGACGGGCTCTCCGTTGAACGTCCGTACCGGCGTCGGGTCCGTGTACCAGTACTTGAAGTCGAAGAGCGCCTGCTCGGTGGCGGCCCACAACGCCTCGCTCGCGGCGGGGTGGCCCCGGAAGCCGTAGAGCAGGTTGATCAGGCGCAGGGCGTCGAAGTCGCTCGTGTCCCTCAGGCGCCACATCTTCTCGAAGATCGCGTCCCAGGCATCGTCGGGGATCGCGCCGGCAGGCACGCTGTACGCCCCGTCGCGCCGGTCGCGCTCGAGGTGCCCCGTGACGTTGCCGATCGAGCCCGGATTCAGGGGCGTCTCGGTGGCGAAGAGCAGCCAGTCGAACTGCCGCGACCACATCCAGGAGGGGTGGGCGAAGCCGTCCACGGAGGGGAGGCAGCCGCTCCACGGGGCGAGGAGCAGGCCCGCAACCAGCAGCAGGCAGAGACGACGAGGGCGAGCGGTCCGACGCATGGGCGCAGGGTATCAGAAGACGCGCGGGGGCGGTCGCTGCCGGACGACCGGCAACGCCTGCGCTACGGGGCCGCGGGTGCTCAGACGAAGTTCGCCAGCCTTTCGACCGGAGGCCTGCCGGACCGCGGAGGCGACGCGCCGAACCCCCGATCGCCCCGGGCGCACCGTTGGCGTAGAGTCCCGGCGTGCGCGGGGCCCCTCTCCCCCGGCCCGAGGACGGAGCGTCTTGCCGAAGATCCCGGAAGGGGTGGGACCGAAGCGACGCCAGGTGGTGGTGCTGTTCGGCGCCACCGGCGACCTCTGCCAGCGCAAGCTGCTGCCGGGGCTCTACCATCTGGTGAGCTCCGGGTTCATCCCGGACTGCCGCATCATCGGCGTCTCCCTCGACGAGATCGACGCCGACGAGTTCCGCACCCTGGCCCGCAAGGCCTTGGACGAGCACGCCTCGCGCGAGTTCTCGCCGGTCGAATGGGAGGCCTTCGCGGCGCGCCTCGAGTACCTCCCGATGGCGCGCGGGCCCGGCGCGCTGAATCACGCCGTCGAGGCCGCCGAGCAGGCGCTCGGCCACGCCTGCGACCTGCTGCACTACCTGAGCGTGCCGCCCGGCGCCGCGCTCTCGGCCGTGCAGCTGCTGGGGGAGGCGGGGCTGGTCGAGGGATCCCGGATCGTGATGGAGAAGCCCTTCGGCGTAGACCTCGAGAGCGCCCGGGTGCTGAACAGCCGGCTCCACGAGGTCTTCGCCGAGGACCAGATCTTCCGGATCGACCACTTCCTGGGCAAGGAGCCGGCCCAGAACATCCTGGCCTTCCGCTTCGCCAACGGCCTCTTCGAGCCGATCTGGAACCGCAACTTCATCGACCACGTCCAGATCGACGTCCCCGAGACCCTGGGCCTGGCCACCCGGGCGGCGTTCTACGAGGCCACCGGCGCCTTCCGGGACATGGTGGTCACCCACCTGTTCCAGATCCTCGCCTTCACGGCCATGGAGCCGCCCACGGAGCTCGCCCCGGGCCCGATCAGCGAGGAGAAGAACAAGGTCTTCCGGAGCATGCTGCCGATCCAGCCCAGCGACGTGGTGCGGGGCCAGTACCAGGGGTACCGCGACGAGCCCGGCGTCGATCCCGAGTCGGAGACCGAGACCTTCGTCGCCCTGCGCTGCTGGATCGACAACTGGCGCTGGGCCGACGTGCCCTTCTTCCTGCGCACCGGCAAGCGCCTGGCCGAGGGCCAGCGGATCATCTCGATCGCCTTCCGGGAGCCGCCCAAGAGCATGTTCCCCGCGAACTCGGGAGTGGGGGCCCACGGACCGGACCACCTGACCTTCGACCTGGCGGACGTGTCCAAGATGTCGCTCTCGTTCTACGGCAAGCGTCCCGGCCCGGGCATGCGCCTGGACAAGCTGAGCCTCCAGTTCGCCATGCACGACACCGGCCTGAGCGGCGAGGTGCTCGAAGCCTACGAACGCCTCATCCTGGACGCCATGCGCGGCGACCGCACCCTGTTCACCACGGCCGACGGCATCGAGCGCCTCTGGGAGGTCGCCACACCTCTGATCGAGGCGCCCCCGATCGTGCGGCCCTACGCCCAGGGCTCCTGGGGACCCAACGCGATCCACCAGCTCGTGGCGCCCCGCGCCTGGCGGCTCCCGTTCGAGCGCACCTGGCGCGATCCCAACAGCCTCGGCGCCTGAGCGCGCACCGGCCGCCTGCGCCAGGCCTGCCCGGCCCTCCCGGTGGCCATCGTCTCGGCCGCCGAGGATCCCGCCCAGATGCGCGGGGCCCTGGAGGAGGGGGCGTCGGGCTTCATCCCCAAGGCGCTGGGCCGCGCGGCCCTGCTGGCAGCCGTCCGGCTCGTCCTCGCCGGGGGCGTATTCGTTCCCGAGGCGGCCCTCCCGACCGACGCCCAGGCCGGGGCCGCCGTGCGCCGGCGCGACCGGGCCGAGGGCCTCACCGAGCGCCAGCGCGACGTGCTCGCCCTGATGGCCAAGGGGCTCACCCACCGGGAGATCGGCGGCGTCCTCGGCATCGCCGAGAACACGGTGAAGGTCCACGTGAAGGCCATTCTCGAGGCGCTCGAGGCCACCAATCGCACCGAGGCCGCGGTGCTCGCCCGGGAGCTCGAGCTCCGCGCCCCGGGCGAGGAGTCGGCCCCCTGAGGCCGAGTTGGCGTATGCTGGGAGCGCCATGGCCTACATCGAAGACCGCCTCGTCCACGACGCCGACGCCCACATCATGGAGACCCCCACCTGGCTCCGGGACTACGCCGATCCCGCCTTCCGCGATCGGATCGCCCCCCCGGGCTACGTGAACGAGCTGCGTCAGACCGGGGACAACGAGGCCCAGCGCGCCGACCTCGATGCCGCCTTCCGCAAGCTGGCGGACCGCCACCGCTCGGAGGCCTACCGGGCCGACGAGGAGGCGGAGATCATGCTCCGCAAGAACTTCGCCGCGACCGGCTCCTTCCTGGCGGAGCACCGGCCGCGGGCCCTCGACCTGATCGGCGTGGCGAGTCAGCTCGTCTTCAACACCTTCCACAACCGCCGCCTGCGCGACTGGGAGCACGGCGACGACGTGGCGCTGGCCTACGGCGTGGCCGAGGCCCACAACCGGGGCATGCTCGAGTTCTGCGGCGTCGACACCCGCCTGCTGCCCACCTGCTACGTGCCCCTCGTCGACTTCGACCGCGCCCGCGCCACGGCCGAGGCGGCCCTGGCCGAAGGGGCGGCGGCCCTGCTGGTGGCGTCGGGCTGCCCGAAGGGCCACGCCCCGAGCCACGTGGCGCTCGATCCCGTGTGGGCGGCGGCCCAGGAGGCGGGCATCCCGGTGGTCTTCCACGTGGGCGGCACCGCCGACCTCCTCGATCCCGCCTACTTCCAGAACGGGCTGCCCATCCCGCCGGACTTCCACGGCGGCGAGGAGAACTTCCGCTCCGTGGACTACATGGGCATCCCGTTCCCGCCCATGCAGACCCTGGCCACGCTGATCTTCGACGGGGTGCTCGAGCGCTTCCCGGACCTGCGCATCGGCGTGACCGAGCAGGGCGCCATCTGGCTGCCGAGCTGGATGCGGCAGATGGAGTCGGCGTTCGAGGCCTTCCACCGCCACGAGGAGCGGCTCCAGAAGCTCTCGCTCCGGCCCAGCGAGTACGTGGAGCGCCAGGTCCGCGTGACGCCCTACCCCACCGAGGACGTGGGCTGGATCACCGCCCAGGTGGGCCCCCGGATCTGTCTCTTCTCGACCGACTACCCCCACGTGGAGGGGGGGCGCCGCCCCTTCGAGCGCTTCGAGCGCAGCCTGGGCGACGCCTCGGAGGACGTGCGCCGCCGCTTCTACGCCGACAACTTCGTCGACCTGATGGGCCGCGGCCTCCCGGCCGAGCTGGCCCACTGATTCCGTCGGGCTGCGCAGGGCGGTATGCTCTCGCCTGCCCGGTAGACGGAGGTCTGCATGCGCTACACCGTTCCCCTGGTCCCCCAGAAGTATCGGATGAGCTGCTGGGCGGCGTCGATCGCCATGATCTGCCGCTGGCGTCGGGGCGCCGAGGCGGGCCTCCTCGATGACGACGGAGTGGCGGATGTCGCCAACTACCGTGCCGCCCTGGCCACCGGTCTCATGCCCAACGACACCCACCCGCTGTCGGTCTGGGAGTTCAAGTGGGACTACCCCCAGAGCTACAGCCTGGACGGCATCCGTTCCCTGCTCCAGGTGCACGGTCCGCTCTGGTTCGCCGCCGATGTCCAGGCGGGCGCGGGCGTGGCTCCCCACATCCGCGTGATCACGGGCGTCGAGGGTGACGACGTGCTCATCAACGACCCGGGCCCGGTGGGTCGGGGCAGCCAGTACCGCAGCCGCTACGGGGCCGTGGCCAACCAGAACACGGACCTGGGCGCTGCCGAGCTGAACTGGAACCGGCCGATCTACATGGCCTACATGTCGTATTGACGCAGACCCGGCTGCTCGCCTGCGCCTTGGCCCTGGCGGGCTGCGGCGACCCGCCGCTCGAGGTCGACCTCCCGCCGGCGGACCCCGCGATCCCGCGCCCGGAGCCGCTGCGGCGGCTGGCCACGGGTGCCCTCGACCGCTTCCTCGAGGCCAACGTGGGCCTGGGAAGACGCTCCGGCTACATCGCCCTGTTCGCCCGCGACGGCCACGTGGTCCATGCCACCAGCGCGGGCCACGCCGACATCGCGTCCGGGACGCCCATGGCCGTGGACCAGCGGGTGCGGATCGCCTCGATGACCAAGCCCATCACCGCGGTGGCGGCGCTCCAGCTCGTGGAGGCGGGCCGGCTGGGGCTCGACGATCCGGTGTCCCACTACGTCGCCGCGGCCGCCGACGCCCGCGTGGCGACGAGCGCGACCGCCGGCCCCGACGGCGCGATCCCCACCGAGCCGCTGGAGCGCCCGATCACGGTGCGGGACCTCCTCACCTTCCGCTCGGGGGTCGGCGCGGACTCCGGCGAGGACTCGGACCTGGCCCGCCGCTGGAGCGCGAGCCACCTGTACTACGCGGAGGGGAACCTCGCCGAGCGCATCGACCGGCTCTTCCGCACGCTCCCGCTGTTCGAGCAGCCCGGGAGGCGCTGGCGCTACGGCTGGTCGGCGGACGTGCTCGCCCGGGTGATCGAGGTGGCCGCGGGGGAGCCCTTCGATCGCGTGCTCGCGCGCCGCATCTTCGCGCCCCTCGGCATGGGGGAGACGGGCTTCGTGCCCCCGCCCGGCGAGCGCGCGGGCCTCGCCACCGTCTACACCCAGGACGCCGGGGGCGACCTGGTCCCGGCCGATCCGGTGCATTCCGATCCGGTCGGCTGGACGCCGGGCGGGGGCGGCCTCGCCTCCACCGCGACCGACTACCTGCGCTTCGCGCTGATGCTCTGGAACCGGGGCACCTACGCCGGGGTGAAGATCCTCGAGCCCGAGACCGTGGACCTCATGACCCGGCTCCACGTGGCGTCGGGCGTGCTGGCGGACGAGGGCCTGGAGGGACACGGCTGGGGACTCGGGCTCGGGGTCGTCGCCGATGCGGGCGCCACCCCCACCACGGATCGGGACGGCGACTTCTGGTGGGCGGGCTACTACGGCACCACCTTCTTCGTGAGCCCGGCCACGGGGCTCGTCGGCGTGGTGATCTCCCAGAACCAGCCGAGCGACACCAGCGCCCGGCCCTACGCCGTGCATCTGGCCCAGAGCTTCGCCTTCTTCGGCCTGCGCTGACCCCTAGCCCACGAAGACCGGCGAGCTCCAGGCCCATTGGTCGTTCTTCTGGCGGACGCGCGCGTAGTAGTGGCCGGGGCTCGCATCCCGGTCCTCCCAGCGACAGCGCCAGCGGTACTCGGCCTCGGGAACCGCGCGCGAGAGCTGCCAGGCGGG
The DNA here is from genome assembly GCA_964442285.1 of uncultured Spirochaetales bacterium. Lineage (GTDB taxonomy): Bacteria > Myxococcota_A > UBA9160 > UBA9160 > JAFDET01 > CAYTZH01. The sequence goes on from CAYTZH010000029.1 coordinate 55,566, forward strand.
CGAGACGAAGCCGTCCAGCATGGCGGCCCGCGGGCCGTGGCGGAGCTCGGCCAGCCGGACCTCCGTGCGCTGGCCGTTGACGTCGAGCGCGAGCCGGGTCTCGCCGTCGCCCTCGAGCTCGAGGCAGAGCCCCTGGGTGGTGTCGGTGCGCGTCGTGAGGTTCTTCCAGGTCCGGGTCTCGAGGGTCACCGTGTCGTCCTTCCGGGTCACCCGCGACGCGTGGAAGCGACCGTCGAAGCCCCAGCGCGCCTCGGGCGCCTCCTCGCCCCGCAGGCGCGGCTCGACCGCCCGCAGCCGACCGCCCCGGACCCCGAGCTGCACCCGCCAGGGCGTGGGCTCCCCCGGCTCGCCCCAGCCGAGGGCCAGGGCCACCTTGCCGCGGAAGGCCGCCCCCGTCTCGACCTCGCCCAGCGCATCGCGGCGGGCGAGGGGAACGCCGTTCTTCACCACCTCCACCGCGTCGAGCGCGTAGCCCCCGCATACGTCCACCTCGAGCACGCGCTCTCGCGTCGCGGCGAGCTCACCGCCCATGGGCACGCCGTTCACCGCGAACCCCAGCTCGATGCGGTCGCCGGTCAGCGCCCAGGTGCGGCGCGCCTCGAGCGCCCGCCAGATCCCGTCCCGGGTGAGCTCCGGAGCCCAGACCCCGAGGCGGCCGTGGTCGTGGCTGCCCGGGTACGCGGCATGGTGATCCGTGGAGCCGATCACGCCGAAGCGATGGCCCGCAGCCAGCCCGGCCCGCATGCTGCCCCGGTCGTCCCTGGGTCCCATGGAGTGCAGGTACGGCCGCGGCGCGTCCCCGTGCTCGGCGCAGCCGTGCATGGACACGATCTCCACCAGGGGCGAGAAGTCCGGATCGAAGTCCGGCCAGTGGATGCCCCGGGAACCGGGCACGTAGCAGATGTGGTGGGGGATCATCATGGCGCGGCCCCCGGCGGCGCGCACCGCGGCGAGCGAAGACCGCATCGACGCGATGTCGGGCGCGCGGATGATCTCACCGCGGGGACCGTCGTAGTATATGCAGTAGTCCCCGTGGCGGAGGCTGTGCCATTCGAAGGACAGGAAGCTCACGAAGCGACCGTCCTCGTGCACCGCCGCGGTCTTGTCCTGCACCGCCTCCCACACCGACGCCAGGCGGTCGAAGCCGCGCTGGTGGAAGTCCACCAGGTAGGCGAGCCGCCCCTCCCGGGCCGGCATGTCCGGCCAGTGGGCGTGACCCGTCACGCTCGCGAAGTCGAGCTGCAGCCGGGCGTTGGCGTATGCCTCCTCCAGGGATCCGCGGCCGTAGGAGATGTCGCAGTGGTTGTGCAGGTCGCCGAAGAACGGACGAAGGCCCCGAAGGGCCCCGGCGAGGTCGGCCATCCCGGCACGGTAGCGAAGGCCCTGGGCCGCGTGCCGGGCGTCGGCGCGGCCGAGTCGCGCCCGTCCTGCCGACGCGCTGCCGACCGCCTTCCGCTTCGCCGGCCCCGCTCAAGGCCACTCCGCGGCGGTTCGATGAGAACCCCGGGTTCGATGAGAACCCCGG
>CAYTZH010000029.1:57190-62914 GCA_964442285.1 uncultured Spirochaetales bacterium
GGTTCGATGAGAACCCCGGGTTCGATGAGAACCCCGGATCCGCAACACCGACCCCCATGGCCCACAAGTCCAAACGCCGCCATCCCCGCATGAAGTGCAAGCTCCCCTGCGAGCTGTCCGTGAGCGGGAAGCGCTCCCAGGGCGTCGTGCGCGACGTCTCCGTCGACGGCCTGTCGGTGCACACCTCCCTCAGCCTGGCCGAGGGCGAGCACGTGCGGGTCTGCGTCCACCATCCCCGTTGCGGCTCGTTCGAGCTCGAGGCCATCGTCTGGCACGGACGCCAGGTGCGACGCAAGGGCACCAACGACCGCGCGAACCTGCTCGGCATGCGCATCGCCCGGGGACCGGACGACTGGCAGAACCTCCTGTCCAGCACGAAGGCCGCCCCCACGATGACCGTGGCGACCTCGCCCGCGAACGCCCCGCGCCCCCGGGTGGCCGAGCGGCCCGCCCCGGCGCGGCCGCCGGCCGCGCCGCGACCCGAGCCGCCCGAGCCCGAGCCGCCGAAGGAGCCGCCCCCGTCCGTGTCGCCGGCCGACACGCGCTACCGGGTGCGGGTCAAGCTGGAGGGATCCCCGCGAACCCGGGTGCTGGTGGTCGAGGCGGCTTCGGACGACGCCGCCGTGGCTCGCGCCGTGGCGGAGGTGGGCGCCGGCTGGACGGTGATCGAGGTGACGCTGGCCTAGTGCTCGCGCAGGGGCATCAGCACCCAGAGCACGATGTAGACCAGCAGGCCCGGGAAGGCCGCCGAGAAGATCGAGACCAGGACGAAGAGCACCCGCACCAGCCCCGGACTCCAGCCCAGCCAGTCCGCGATGCCCCCGCAAACCCCCGCCACGATGCGGTCGTCTCTCGAGCGCTGCAGCCCGCTCCTGGCACGCGTCATGCGTCCTCCTCGTCGTGCGTCCAGCCGGTGATACGCACGGGGGGCCCGATCGGTTCACGCCCGGTCCGGGCCCCGGGGCGGGCTAGCTGAACCAGCCGCTGCGCTCGTCGAGCCCCTGCCGGACCAGGCCGCGGATGGCGTCCTTGACCTCCTCCACCCGCTTCTCGATGACGCCATCGTCGTCGTTCGGGTCGCCCTCGGGCTGGATGGGCTCGCCGAAGTGGAGGCGGAACTTCACCGGCAGCGGGAGGAAGGCCAGGGGCCCGAGCAGCATGGTGGGCGTGAGGGTGATGGCGGGCGCACCGATCAGCCTGCCCAGCCAGCCCACGCGGGCGATGCCGGGGGACTGCTCCTCGGAGCCCACGATCCCCACCGGCACGATGGGCGTCCCCGTCTCGAGGGCGAGACGCATGAACCCGAGACCGAAACGCTGCAGCTGGTAGCGCTTCCGGTAGGACTTGAGGAAGCCCCGCTCGCCCTCCGGAAACACCATGATCGCCTCCTCGCTCTCGAGGAGCTGGACGCAGTTCCACGGCGTGCCCACCACGGAGCCGAGCCGGTGCAGGAACACGTTGAAGAAGGGGATCCGCGGCAGGTAGTACTCGGCCATGCCGCGCACGATCCGGGGCGGCTCGTTGCCGAAGAACAGGGCCGAGGCCAGCATGGCGCCGTCGTAGGCGAAGGTGTTGCCGGCGTGGTTCGCGACCAGGAGAACGCGGCCGTCGGGCACGTTCTCGAGCCCCGTCGGCTCGGCGCGGAGCCAGTAGCGATAGATCAGGTACATGGCCACGAGGGCGCCCCGGGCGTAGGTGGGATCGAAGCCGAAGGGGTCGTAGCCGTACTCGTTGAGCCGGGTGGGAATCCGGGCGATGCGGTCCTCGATGTCCCGCTCGATGTCACCGAGCGGATCGGGCAGCCAGCTGCGGCGTCGCGGCGCCGGCCGGCGGGCCACCGCCAGTCGTTTTCCGCTCAAGCCAGCTCCGCTCTCAGGAAGGCCAAGGTCCGATCCCAGGCGTCCGCCGCGGCCTGGGCGTTGTAGACATCGGGGCGCGAGTCGTTGAAGAAGGCGTGGTCGCACTCCTCGTAGATCAGGATGTCGGCCTGCTTGCCCGCGGCCTCGAGCTCGGACTGCAGGTGCCGCGCGGCCTCGGGCGGCACGAACCCGTCCTTCTCGGCGAAGATGCCGAGCACCGCCGCCTCCAGTCCGGTGAGCTCCAGGGACACGTTCGGATGGATGCCGTAGTAGTCCACGACGGCGCCGACGCGCGGGTTGCGGGTGGCGGTGGAGAGCGCGAGCTGGCCGCCCATGCAGAAGCCCACGGCACCGACCCGGCTTCCGTCCACGGCCTCGTGACCCAGCAGGGCGTCCACCGCCGCGTCCAGGTCCCTCGCGGCGCGGGGGATCTCCAGGTCCATCATGAGGCGTCCCGCCTCGTCCGGATCGGTGGTGGTCGAGCCCCGGAAGAGGTCGGGGGCGAGTGCCACGAAGCCCGCCCGGGCCAGCCGCTCGGCCACATCGCGGATGTGGTCCACGAGACCCCACCACTCCTGGATCACGAGCACCCCGGGCCCGCGGCCCGCGGCCGGCACGGCCAGGTGGCCGCGGGTCGCCTCCCCGCCGCTCGAGAACGCGAAGTCGGATCCCATGCGCTTCCTCCCACGAGCGCCGTAGGCTAACACGAGTGGTCCCGCTTCTCCCCGGCGGGAGTCGGCTAGACTGCGCCGATGCCCGCAGACGAGACCGGGCTCGCGCGACCCGGCCCCGAGCTGCCCCCGGCGGTGGCGGGCCTGCTCTCGCGGCTCGAGGCGGCGGGGTTCGAGGCCTGGCTGGTCGGAGGCTGCGTGCGGGACCTCCTGCGCGGCGCGCCGGTCCGCGACTTCGACGTCGCCACGGACGCCCCCGCCGAGCGGCTTCTGGCCCTCTTCCCCCGCGCGATTCCCATCGGAATCCGCCACGGCACGGTGATGGTCCCCACCGAGGCGGGCCCCGTCGACGTGACCCGCTACCGGGGGGCGGACCTCGACGAGGACCTCGCCCACCGCGACTTCACCGTGAACGCGATGGCCTGGCATCCGCGGGAGTGTCGGCTTCGCGACCCGCACGGCGGCGCCCGGGACCTGGCCGGCCGGCGGCTGCGGGCCGTGGGCAGCACCGCGGCGCGCATGCGCGAGGACCCCCTGCGGGCCCTGCGCGCGGCTCGCCTTCTCGCCCAGCTGGGCTTCGTGCTCGACCCGGGCGTCGAGCCGGCGGTAGCCGCGTCGCGGGCTCCCCTGCGCCGGATTCCCCGGGAGCGGATCCGCTCGGAGCTGCAGGCGCTGCTCCTGGCGCCCCGCGCCGAGGCGGGCCTCGCCCTCCTTCGCCGCGCCGGGATCGAGGCCGATCTCGCGCCCGGCACGCGTCCGGATGCGCCCCGGGTCGTGGCGGCGCTCCCGCTGCGGCTGCCCCTCCGCCTCGCGGGCTGGCTGCGCGGCACCGATGCGGAGGCCATCCTGGCGCGACTGCGCTTCCCGCGGGCCGTGGCGCGCGAGGTGGGGCGGCTCGTGCGCCTCCATCCCGTGGACGGGCAGGCCGACCCGGACCAGCGGCCGTCCCTGCGCCGCCTGGTCAAGCGGGCGGGCCGGGAGGGCGTCGAGGACCTGTTCGCCTTGCGCCGCGCGGAGCTCGCGGTGCAGGGTCCGGAGGCCGGCGACGCGCGGCAGCGGCTCGCCGCCCTGCGCGACGGCCTCGCCGCGCTCGAGGCCGCGGGGGCCCTCGCGCTGCGCCGCCGTGACCTCGCCCTGAGCGGTCGCCAGGTGATGGAGATCCTCGGCTGCGGACCCGGCCCGCGGGTGGGCCTCGCCCTCGACCACCTCACGGAGTGCATCCTCGAGGACCCGGACTGCAACACCTACGAGGGTCTGCGGCGGCGGCTCCTGGCCTGGGCGGAGGGCAGCGTAACCGGCGAGCCCGCGGACGCGTAGAGTGGGGATGCCCGTGCCCCGCGTCACGCTCACCCTCGTCGTCGCGCCTGCCATCCTCGTCGCGCTCGCCTGTGCCGGCGGGGGTGAGCCGCTGGGCTACCGGCTGAGCCACAGCGGAAGCCACTGGAGCGACAAGGCGGACGATCCCGTGCTCGAGAGCGTCCGCGGCCGCTATCCCGACTACTTCGAGATCCTGCTCGATCCGGGCACCACCCGGGAGCCCGACCTCCGCCCGCTGCGCGACGACCTCGAGGGCCGGCCGGTGGGCGCCCGCAACTACGACGCGCTCAACGCCCTCGCGATCGGCTACTTCGAGCTCAACTACCGGGCCGGCCAGCACCCCGGCGGTCCGACCTACTTCGCCGATTCGTTCCGGGCCGCCCAGCTCCTGGCGGTCCCCTGGCGCGCCTATGGCGAGATCGAGGAGGGGGCCCTGCGCGCCTCGATCCTCGACTTCTTCGAGGACGCGGCCTCGGGCGAGAAGCTCGGGACGGCCGCCACGGCCCCCCGGCTGGCCGCCATCGTGCGCTCCCTCGAAGCCAAGGAGACGGACCCGGTCCGCCTGGAGCGCATCCGGAGCCTCGCCGCGCAGCTCGCCGAGCACGGCCCCGACGCCCGCTGATCCCGGTGCTAGTGTCGGACGGGCATGGCACTCGACCCCGCCCTCCTCCAGCGCATCGCCCGCGAGCACGGCACGCCCTGCTACGTCTACGACGCGGATGCCGTGCGCGCGCGGATCCGCGAGCTCGGGCGCTTCGACGTCGTGCGCTACGCCCAGAAGGCCAGCTCCAACGTCCAACTGCTGCGACTCGTGCGGGAGGCCGGGGCCCTCGTCGACGCGGTATCGGCCGGCGAGCTCGAGCGCGCGCTGCGGGCCGGCTACGTCCCCGGCGGCGAGCCCGCCCCCATCGTCTACACCGCCGACGTGATCGACGACCCCACCCTCGCGCGGATCATCGAGCTGGGCGTGCCGCTGAACGCCGGCTCGGCGGACATGCTGGCGCAGCTCGGCGCGCGGGCCCGGGGCCATCCCGTCTGGATCCGGGTCAACCCCGGGTTCGGCCATGGCCACAGCCGCAAGACGAACACGGGCGGCGAATCGAGCAAGCACGGCGTCTGGTACGAGCGCCTGGGCGAGGCCCTCGCCCTGGTGGACCGCCACGAGCTCGACCTGGTCGGGCTGCACATGCACATCGGCTCCGGGACGGACGTCGAGCACCTGAAGCAGGTCTGCGACGCCATGGTCTCCCAGGTCCGGGACCTCGGACGCGACCTGCGGGCGATCTCCGGCGGAGGCGGCCTGCCCGTGCCCTACGCCGAGGGCGACGAGGCGCTCGACGTGGGGGAGCTCTTCCGGCTCTGGCACGCCGCGCGCCAGCGGGTGGAGGAGCGCCTGGGCCACGCCGTGACCCTCGAGATCGAGCCCGGCCGCTTCCTGGTGGCCCAGGCCGGCGTCCTCGTGTCGGAGGTGCGCGCGGTGAAGGCCCAGGGCAAGAACCGCTTCGTGCTGGTCGACGCCGGCTTCAACGACCTGCAGCGACCCGCCATGTACGGGAGCTACCACCGCATCTCGGTCCTCGGCGCCGAGGGACGGCCCGCCGAGGGCCCGGAGGAGCCCACCGTGGTGGCGGGGCCCCTGTGCGAGTCCGGCGACGTCTTCACCCAGGGCGAGGGCGGCCTCGTAATGCCCCGGCCGCTGCCGCCGGCCCGGGTCGGGGACCTGCTGCTGATCCACGACGCGGGTGCCTACGGCGCGTCCATGGCCGGCAACTACAACAGCCGCCCCCTGCTGCCGGAGGTTCTGGTCGACGGCGGCGCGCCGCGTCTCATCCGGCGCCGGCAGACGGTCGACGACCTGCTCTCCCTCGAAGAGGTCT
>CAYTZH010000030.1:0-4587 GCA_964442285.1 uncultured Spirochaetales bacterium
CCACCCCGTGAGCCGGGGTTGAGTCCGCCGGACGCACGGCCCGGACTCGAGGCGGCTGCGCCGGACGCACGGCCCGGACTCGAGGCGGCTGCGCCGGACGCACGGCCCGGACTCGAGGCGGTCCTGCGCGACGCCCTCGCCGCGGTCGAGCCCGGGGCCGCGGTCCGGGCGGCGGTCTCCCGGGACGACGCGGGGCTGCGCGTCGCCGACGTGGCGCTGCCGCGCGGGGCGCGCGTGGGCGTCCTGGCGGCCGGCAAGGCCGCGGCGGTCATGGCCGCGGCCTTCGAGGTGGCGGCGGGAGACGCCGTCGCCTGGCTCCTCGCCGTGACCAAGGACGGCCACGGCCTGCCGCTGGCGCGCGGCGCGCTTCGGGAGACCGGCCATCCAGTGCCCGACGCGCGCAGCGAGGCCGCGGGCCGGGAGGCGGAGGCGCTGGCGGCGCGCACGCCCGCGCCGGACGCCCTGGTGGTGCTCCTCTCCGGGGGCGCCTCGGCGCTCTGGGCCTGTCCGCTGCCGGGCATCAGCCGGGACGACCTCGCCTCCACCACCCGGGCCCTGCTCCGGGGCGGCGCCTCCATCGGCGAGCTGAACTGCGTGCGCAAGCACCTCTGCGCACTGGCCGGCGGGCGGCTCGCGCGGGAGGCGGCCGCTCCGCTGGTGATCGTGCTGGCGATCTCCGACGTCCTGGGCGACCGCCTGGACGTGATCGCGTCGGGACCCTGCGCGCCGGATCCCACGACCTTCGCCGAGGCCCTGGCGGTGCTCGAGCGGCGGGCGCCCGGGGCTGCGGTGCCGGCCCCGGTACGCGAGCGGCTCCGAGCCGGGGCCGCCGGAGGGCATCCCGAGACCCCGAAGCCCGGCGACCCGCTGTTCGCGCGGGTGACCACGCGGATCCTGGCGGGCAACGGCACGGCCCTCGACGCCGCGGCCCGCTCGGCCCGGGCGCGGGGCTGGCGACCCGTGGTCGTCACCCGGCGCCTGCAGGGGGAGGCGCGCCGGGTGGGCCGCCGGCTCGGCGCCCTGGCGGCCTGCCTGCGGCCGCGGGAGACCCTCTGTCTGCTGGCGGGGGGCGAGACCACGGTGCAGGTCCGGGGCGACGGGCTCGGCGGGCGCAGCCAGGAGCTGGCCCTCGGCGCCGCCACCGCCCTGGAGGGCGCCGCCGGGGTGGCGCTGCTGGCGGCGGGCACCGATGGAACCGACGGGCCCACCGATGCGGCGGGGGCCTGTGTGGACGGCGGGACCCTGGCCCGGGCCCGTGCGCGGGGCCTCGACGCACAGGCGGCTCTCGTCGACAACGACGCCTACCGCTTCTTCAGTGCGGAGGGCGGACTCCTGCGCACGGGGCCGACGCGGACCAACGTGATGGACCTGGTCCTGGCGCGAATCGATCCCCCTGGGTGTTGAATCCCGGATGCTCGCGCTCCGTCAGAAACCGTCGTAGGCTTGGCGGCGGCGGGCGTCCGTGGCGACGGGGCTCGTCCGGCCGTCACGAGACCATGGGGAGCATTGGGAGGAGAGTGAGGATGCAGAACGCGATTCGGCGCGCGGCGATTCTGGCGATCGCCGCTCTGGTGGTCGTCTCGCTGGGCGCGACGCCCGCGCTGGCCCAGAAGGCGAAGCCCAAGCGGGTGAACGCGAAGTTCGTGAGCTTCGACGCCGCCTCGAACACGATCGTGATCAAGGAGCGCGGGAGGGAGAAGACCTACACGGTCAAGCCCGAGGGCTCGATCCTCACCCGCACCGCGGTGAAGATCAACGGCCTGGGGGCCAAGGTCAGCGACATCCCCAAGGACGCGCAGATCATCGTCTACTGGGTGCCGGACGAGAAGGACAGCAAGATGCGGTTCGCCCGCACCATCGATGCGCCCAACATTCCCGAAGACCTGCAGGACGACTTCGAGAACTGACGTCCACGGTCAGGGTGGATCCCGACCGGGCGAGGGCCGCGGCGCCCTCGCCCGGTCGCATTTCAGGAGGTCGCGGGTGGCGGTGGCGCCGGAGCGGTTCAGGGAGGTCCTGCGGGAGTGGGCCAGCGGGGTCACCATCGTCACGGCCTGCGCCGGCGACGACATCCACGGCATGACCGTGTCGGCCTTCTGCAGCGTGTCCCTCCAGCCGCCCCTGGTGCTCATCTGCGCCGACAAGAGCTCCATCACCCGCGCGGTGATCGAGCGGGGTGGGGTCTTCGCCGCCCACGTCCTGGCGGCGGGCCAGGAAGGCCTCTCGAACCGCTTCGCCTCCAAGAAGGACGAGCATCGGCGCTTCGAGGGCGTGGATTGGAAGCGCGGCGTCACCGGCGCGCCGATCCTGTCCGGGGCCGTGGCCGTCCTCGACTGCCGGGTGGTGGCCGGCCACGACGCGGGGGACCACGTGATCTACGTGGGCCAGGTGGAGGACACCCGCCACGACGGGGGCGAGGCCCTCGTCTACCACCGCGGAGCCTACGGGCGCTTCGCGACCGCCTGAGCCGTGTCCCCGGTCCACTTCGACGTCTGGTACGACTACCTGTGTCCGTGGTGCTTCAACGGCGCCGTCCGCCTGGCCCGGCTGGAGGCGGAGTTCGAGGGGCGCGTCGCGCTCACCTGGCGCGCCTACCTGCTGCGGCCCTTCGCCCGTCCCGGCCGGGACCTGGAGCGCTTCCGGGCCTACACCCGCTCCTGGTCGCGGCCGGCCGCCGAGGCGGACGCGGGCACCTTCCGCGCCTGGCAGGGCGACGCGGGACCGCCCCGGTCGAGCGTGCCCGCCCACTGCGCCGCCAAGGCGGCCGCGGCCCTGGGCCGGGACGCCTTCGCGCGCCTCCACGCGCGGCTGCTACGGGCGTACTTCGCCGAGAGTCGCGACGTGAGCGAGCGGGAGACCCTGACGGCGTTGTGGCAGGAGCTGCGGCTGCCGCTGGACGCACTCGAGCCCGCCTTCGGCGAGGTGCTGGAGCGCGCGGTGCGCGCCGAGCACGACGACGCGGTGGCGGCGGGCGTGACCGGCGTGCCCGCGGTGCGCAAGCGCGGCAACGATGCCGTGATCGTCGGCGCCCAGCCCCTGGAGCTGTACCGGCGCTGGACGCAGCGGGCCCTCGATGGGCGTGCCTGACTCCGCCGCGGCATTCCGCCTGGACGGCCGCGTGGCCGTGGTGACCGGCGCGTCGTCGGGGCTGGGCGTGACCTTCGCGCGCTGCCTGGCCGGGGCGGGGGCCCGGGTCGTGCTGGCGGCCCGTCGCGAGGAGCGTCTGCGCGAGGTGGCCTCGGCCCTGGAGGCGGACGGCGCGGAGGTGCGGGCCGTCGCCTGCGACGTCTCCCGGGAGGCCGACGTGGCCCGTCTGGTGGCGACCGCCGCCGCGGAGCTGGGCCCGGCCGACGTGCTGGTCAACAATGCCGGCACGAGCCACGTGGAGCCCGCCGAGGATGAGCCCCTCGACACCTGGCGGCGCGTCCTGGACGTGAACCTCACCGGGGTCTTCCTGTGCGCGCAGCACTTCGGCCGCGCCATGCTGGAGCGCGGACAGGGCTCGATCGTCAACGTGGCTTCGGTGCTCGGGGTCGTGGGAAGCGGCCAGATCAAGCAGGCCAGCTACTGCGCGGCCAAGGGCGGCGTGGTCAACCTCACCCGGGAGCTGGCGGCCCAGTGGGCCCGCCGCGGCGTGCGCGTGAACGCCCTGGCGCCCGGCTGGTTCGAGAGCGAGATGACCGCGGACATGTTCGAGGACGAACGCTCGATGCGCTGGCTGAGGGGCCGCGACCCGATGGGCCGGGCGGGCCGGCGCCACGAGCTCGACGGCCCGCTGCTCTTCCTGGCCTCCGAGGCGTCGAGCTACGTCACCGGGCAGGTGCTCGCCGTCGACGGCGGCTGGACCTGCGTGTAGGAGGCAGCGTGGAGGGACGCGTCGAGGCGATCCGGGTGGCGGCCGCGGCGGGCGCACCGATGGAGACCCGGGAGGAGATCCGGGCGACGGCCGGCGGCGGCCTCGCAGGAGACCGCTACGGGACGGGCGATCGCGCCCCGTCCGGAGCGTCGAACGACCACGGGCTCACGCTCATCGAGGCCGAGGCGCTCGAAGCCGTGGCCCGGGACGAGAAGCTCGCGCTCTCCCACGCGGACACCCGGCGCAACCTGCTGACCCGCGGCGTCGCCCTGAACCACCTGGTGGGACGCGAGTTCCGGGTGGGCACGGTGCGGGCGCGGGGCCTGGAGCTCTGCGAGCCCTGCCGCAACCTGGAGCGGGACGGGCGCAGGGGAGTCGTCCGGGCGCTGCTCCACCGCGGCGGCCTGCGCGCCGAGATCCTGTCGGACGGCGAGATCCGCGTCGGGGACCCGGTCTCCGGGGACTAGGCTCGGGAGATGGGGGAGGGGTGGTGCGGCAGAGAGGATTCGAACCTCCACGGGCTTGCGCCCGCCAGCCCCTCAAGCTGGTGCGTCTACCAATTCCGCCACTGCCGCGAGATCGCGAAACATACCGGACGGCCCGGCCGCGGGCACGCCCCGGGCGCACAGCAGGCCCTAGGGGGTGGACGGCGCCTCTTCGGTCTCCGGCTCCGCGGGCTCACCCACCTCCCCGAAGCCGGGCTCCGCGGGCTCACCCACCTCCCCGAAGCC
>CAYTZH010000030.1:4687-62801 GCA_964442285.1 uncultured Spirochaetales bacterium
GCTCACCCACCTCCCCGAAGCCGGGCTCCGCGGGCTCACCCACCTCCCCGAAGCCGGGCTCCGCGGGCTCACCCACCTCCCCGAAGCCCGAAGGCGTCTCGGCCCCGGGCTGGGCTTCGGGGTCCGCGAGGGGCTCGAAGGGGCTCTCGCCCGCCGACTCCTCGGCGGCCGCCGGCTCCTCGTCGTCGAAGAGCCCGCGTCCGCTCCGCTCGCCGCCCAGGTAGGCGAGGGTCAGGCTGGTGGCCATGAACACGATCGCCGCGCCGGTGGTGAGGCGGGTGAAGAAGTTGCCGGCGCCGCGGCTCCCGAACACGGTGCTGCTGGCGCCGCCCCCGAACACCGCGCCGATCTCGGCGCCCTTGCCGCGCTGCAGGAGCACCACCAGCACCAGGATGAGGCAGACCAGGACATGGAGGACGGTGATGAAGAGGGTCAACGGCTTGCCTCCCGTTCGAAGTGGACGATGCGGGAGAAGCTCTCGGGCTCGAGGCTCGCGCCGCCGACCAGGCCGCCGTCGATGTCCGGCTGGCCCATCAGATCGTAGACGTTGTCGGGCTTGACGGAGCCCCCGTACTGTACCCGCACGTCCGAGGCGGCGGCGCCGAAGCGGGCCTCGAGCCGCTCGCGCAGGAAGGCGTGCACCTCCTGGGCGATCTCGGGCGTGGCGGTGCGGCCGGTGCCGATGGCCCAGACCGGCTCGTAGGCGACGACCACGTCGGCGGCCCGGTCGTCCGGGATCCGCGCCAGGCTGCCCTCGAGCTGCGCCCCGCAGACCGCGAAGGTACGGTCCGACTCCCGCTCCTCGAGGGTCTCGCCCACGCAGACGATGGGCCGGATCCCCGCGGCGAGCAGGGCCTCCGCCTTCCGGGCCACGAACTCGTCGGTCTCGCCGAACAGGGCCCGGCGCTCGCTGTGGCCCACGATCGTGTAGGCGCAGCCGAGCTCCGCCAGCATGCCCGCCGACAGCTCGCCGGTGAAGGCGCCCTTCGGCTCCGGGTGCACGTTCTGGGCGGCGAGCATCACCCCGGAGCCGTTGAGGGCCCCCGAGACCCGGTCCAGGGCCGTGGCCGGCGGCGCGATCACCACGTCGACCTCCGCGCCCTTCACGAGGGGCAGGAACGCCTCCACGAACGCCACCGCCTCCGCGGCGGTCTTGTGCATCTTCCAGTTGGCGGCGAGGATCGGTCGTCTCACGCGTGCGCCTCCAGGGCGGCAACACCGGGAAGCGTCAGACCCTGGACGAACTCCAGCGACGCGCCGCCTCCCGTCGAGCAGTGCCCGATGCGCTCGGCGAGGCCCAGCGCGTTGATGGCGGCCAGGGAGTCGCCTCCTCCGACCACCGAGAAGGCCCCGGACGCCGCGACGCCGCGGGCGACGTCGCGCGTGCCCTCGGCGAAGGCGTCGATCTCGAAGACGCCCATGGGGCCGTTCCAGAAGATCGTGCCGGCCGCCGCCGCCTCGGCGGCGTAGGCGGCGGCCGTCTCGGGTCCGATGTCGACCCCCATCCAGCCCGCCGGGATCTCCTTGACCACCCGGCTCTCGCTGCCGGCCCGCAGCTCCTGGGCGATCCGGTGGTCGACGGGGAGGAGCAGTCGGCGTCCCGCGCCCTCGGCCGCGGCCATCACGCGGCGGGCGTCCTCGACGTTGCCTTCCTCCACCAGCGAGGTTCCCGTGGCCTCGCCCCGCGCCCGCAGGAACGTGTAGGCCATGGCCCCGCCCACGGCGAGGACGTCGGCCCGGGGCGCCAGGGCCTCCAGCACGCTGAGCTTGTCCGAGACCTTGGCGCCGCCCAGCAGGCAGAGCAGGGGCCGCTCGGGCTCGAGCACCGCGCGCAGCTTCTCGAGCTCCGCCGCCATCAGCAGTCCGGCGGCGGCGCGCTCCATCCGGGGGACCATGCCGGCGGTGGAGGCGTGGGCCCGATGGGCGGTGCCGAAGGCGTCGTTCACGTAGTCCTCGGCCAGCCCCGCCAGCTGCTCGGCGAACGCGGGCTCGTTGTCGGTCTCGCCCTTGTGGAAGCGCAGGTTCTCCAGCAGGGCCACGTCGCCGTCGGCCAGGCCGGCCACGGCGCGCTCGGCGCCCTCTCCGATGCAGTCGTCGGCGAAGCTCACCACCCGTCCCAGCTGCTCCCCCAGGCGCTCGGCCACGGGGAGCAGGCTGAGCTCGGCCTTGCGCTGCCCCTTGGGTCGGCCCAGGTGGGAGGCCACCACCACCCGGGCGCCCGCCTCCGTAAGGGCCCGCAGGGTGGGCAGCGAGGCCCGGATCCGGGTGTCGTCCGCGACCCGCCCCTCGCGCAGGGGCACGTTGAGGTCCGCCCGGACGAAGACCCGGCGGCCGCGGACGCCGTCGAGGAGGCACTCCAGGGTGGGGACGGCCACGGCCGTCTAGCTGCCCATGCGCGCGGCCAGATCCGCCACGCGGCACGAGTAGCCCCATTCGTTGTCGTACCAGGAGAGGACCTTCGCGAAGCGACCGCCCATGACCTTGGTGTACTCCGCGTCGAGGATCGACGAGTGGGGATTGCCCCGGAAGTCGATCGAGACGAGGGGCTCGTCGCTCACCTGCAGGATGCCCTTCATCGGGCCGGCGGCCGCCTTGCGCATGGCGTCGTTGATCGCCTCGGCGTCGGTCTCCTTGTCGAGCTGCACGCAGAGGTCCACCACCGACACGTCCGAGGTCGGGACGCGCATGGCGAAGCCGTCCAGCTTGCCCTGGAGGTCGGGCATGACCAGCGCGATCGCGCGGGCCGCGCCCGTGCTGGTCGGGATCATGGACACCGCCGCCGCCCGGGCCCGGCGCAGGTCCTTGTGGGGGAAGTCGAGGGTGACCTGGTCGTTGGTGTAGGCGTGGATGGTGGTCATCCAGCCGCTCTCGATGCCCCAGTTGTCGTGGAGCACCTTGGCCACCGGGGCCAGGCAGTTGGTGGTGCAGGAGGCGTTCGATACCACCTTGTGCTGGGCCGGGTCGTAGTCGGCGTCGTTGACGCCGAGGACGAGGGTCACATCGGGGCCCTTGGCCGGGGCCGAGATGATCACCCGCTCGGCGCCGGCCGAGAGGTGCTTGGCGGCGTCGTCGCGGGCGGTGAAGCGGCCGGTGGACTCGACCACCACCTGGGCCCCCAGGGACTTCCAGGGGAGCTGGCCGGGGTCGCGCTCGGCCGATACCGGGATCTTCTTGCCGTCCACGACCAGGGCGTCGCCGTCCGCAGAGACCTCGCCGGGGTAGGGGCCGTGGATCGAGTCCCACTTCAGCAGATGAGCCAGGGTCCTGGCATCGGTGAGGTCGTTGAGCCCGACCACCTCGATGTCCTTGTCGGCCATGGCGCGCAGGGCCAGGCGTCCGATACGACCGAATCCGTTGATGCCTACGCGAACCGACATGCCAACCTCCCTCTCCCTCGGTGGGGTCACGGCGCCGGGCTGCGCCCGCGAGTGAACCGGTGAATCGCCGCGGGCCGGTTGCCGATAGATGGTCGGTGGCGCGACCAGGGTGGGTGTCCGACGCTGTCGGATGAACCCCGAACCGGCTCGAAGCGGCGGCAATGTACCCGTCCGGGACCGCGCCTGCCAATTCGTCGGACGCCCGACACGAGTCGGATCCGACGCACTAAGCTACCGATCGCACTGGGAAAAGGGGGAGGGGTGATCGTCGGGAGCGGCGTGGACGTGATCGAGATCGCCCGCGTCGAGCAGGCGCTCGCGCGGCGGGGTGAACGCTTCCTGCGCCGGGTCTTCACCCCGCGGGAGATCGCCGACTGCCAGCGCTGCCGCCGGCCCGGGCCCGCCCTGGCGCTGCGCTTCGCCGCCAAGGAGGCCGCCATGAAGGCGGTCGGGACCGGCTGGGCCCGGGGCGTGCGCTGGGTCGACATCGAGACCGCCGCGCCGCCCGGCGAGCCGGCCCGCCTGCGGCTCCACGGCCGGGTGGCGGAGCTGGCCACCTCCCGCGGAGGCGGACGCACCCATCTGGCGCTCAGCCGCAGCCGCGCCCTCGCCCTCGCCCTCGTGGTGCTGGAGTCGAGCCCCCGGTGAGCGCGGAGCGCTCGAACCTGCGCGGCGTGGGCTGGATCCTGGCCACCGCCCTGGCGCTCGGGCTGGGCCTGACCCTGCTCGACGCCCGCAGCGTCCGCGAGCCCGAGCGGGTGCGAGGCCCGTTTCCCCAGGCCTCGGGGCGGGTGGTGCTGGCCGGTCTCGGGGCGCCGGCGGTCCTGCGTCGCGACGGGCGCGGAATCCCCCACGTCGAGGCGGCGAGCGAGGAAGACGCCCTGCGCGCCCTCGGCTTCGCCCACGCCCAGGACCGCCTGGCCCAGATGGTCTGGCTGCAGCGCAGCGCCCGGGGCCGGGCGGCGGAGCTGGTGGGGGAAACCGCCCTGGAGGCGGACCGGCTCGCGCGGCTGCTCGGGATCGGGGTCCTGGCCGACGCCGCGGTCGAGCGCCTGCCGCGGCGCACGCGCCGCGCGCTGCAGGCCTACAGCGACGGCGTCAACGCCCGGCTGGCCCGCATCGATGCCGGCCAGACCGCCGCCCCCCAGGCGCTGGTCTCGCTCGGGGCCGAGCTCGAGCCTTGGACGCCGGCGGACTCGGTGGCGGTGCTCAAGCACTACGCGTGGGCCCTGGGCGGGCATCTCTACGAGAGCCTGGTGCTCGAGGCGCTCATCCCGGTCGTCGGCTCCCGCGAGGCGCGCGCGCTGTTCTTCCCCCGCGGTGCCGGGATCCGGCCCGCTCCCTTCGAGCAGACGGCCGGGTTGCCGAGGTCGTCCGGGGACCCCCTGCGCCAGGCCCTCGGGCTCTCGGGGCCGGGGGTCGGGAGCAGCGCCTGGGTCGTGGGAGGCGCGCTGGCGAGCGGGGGTCGCCCGCTGCTCGCGGCGGACCTGCACCTGGAGAGTCGGGTGCCCTCCCTGATGTACGAGGCGCACCTGCGCGCACCCGGTCTGGACGTGGCCGGCGCCACCCTGCCCGGGCTGCCCGTCTTCTGGGTGGGCCGCAATCCGGACCTGGCCTGGGCGGCGGTCAATCCCGGTGCCTCCCCCATGGATCTCTACCGCGAGTACGTCGACCGCGAGGCACCCGAGCGCTACTCGGTCGAGGGCGCCTGGCGTTCCTTCGCGATCCGCGAGGAGGTGATCCGGGTTCGCGGGCAGGAGCCACGGCGGCTGCGGGTTCGCGAGACCCGCCACGGTCCGCTGCTCAATCCCCTGTTCCCCGAGCTGGAGGAGCCGGTGGCGCTGGCCTGGGCCTCGGCCCGCTCGGGCGACGGCATCGGCGCCTTCCTGGAGATCGCGCGCGCCGCGAGCGCCGAGGCCCTTCGGCGGGCCCTGGAGTCCCACCACGAGCCCGTGGTCGCGGTCGTCTTCGCCGACGCGGAGGGCGGAGGCGGCCTGCAGCTGGCCGGCTGGCTGCCGCGCCGGCGGGAGCCCTCGGGACTGGTCCGGGTGCCCGGGCGCGCCCGACACTTCGACTGGGCCGGCCGCGTCGAGCCCGACGCGCTGCCGGCCGCGGTGCTCGAGCCCGACGGGTGGGTGGTGGCGGCCGACGGCCTGCTCGCCGAGCCCGGCGACACCGCCATCGAGTGGCTCTGGCAGCCCGCCGAGCGGCGGCAGCGGATCCAGGCGCTGCTGGCCGAGCAGACCCGTCGCGGCGCCCTCGACCTGCGGGCGCTGGCCGAGATGCAGCGCGACCGCCTGGCGCCCCGGGCGTCGGACCTGGTCCGCGACGTCCTGGCGCTGGCCGGGCCGGAGGAGGCGCTCCCGTCGGAGGCTCGCCAGGCGGCCCAGGTGCTGCGCTCCTGGGACGGCCGTGTGGAGGCGGGGAGTGCGGGCGCCGCTCTCTACCACGTCTTTCTCGATCGCCTCGCCCGGGAGCTCCTGCTTCCGAAGCTGGGCGAGGCGCTGTTCGAGCGCTGGCTGGGTCTGGCCCGGGTTCGGCCCGTCTCGGCCCTGCGGCCCCTGCTCTCGGCCGCGTCGGCCGGCGGGGGCCTGATCCCCGGCTGGGACGAGCCCGAGCCGGTCCGGCGCGCCGTGCGCCGGAGCCTGCGGCGGGCCTGGATCTGGATGTCCGTGAATGCGGGCTCGAATCGGGAGAAGTGGGTCTGGGGCCGCATCCACCGCCTGGCGTTCCAGCCGCTCCCGCCCCGATCCGGGGGCCTCCTCGGCGGAGACCGGGCCGGGGACCTGACGTTCCCCTACGGCGGCGACGGCGCGACGGTGGCGGCCGGCGCCTATGTGGCGAGCGAGCCCTTCGCGGTCCGGGTGGCCTCGCTCTACCGTTTCGCGGTGGACACCGGCGAGCCGGGACACGCCCTGAGCAGCCTCGCGCCCGGGCAGTCCGAGCACCCCGATCATCCCCACCACGCGGACGGCCTGCGCCGCTGGCGCCAGGAGCGCTCGCAGCTCCTCCTCACCAGCCTGCTCCTGGTGGAGGAGGACGCGGCCAGCCGGCTGCAGCTGGAGCCGGCCCCGTGAGCCGCTGTGGCCCGGGGGCCTCCCCATGAGCCGGGTGGTGGCCTACGCCGAGGTGCCCGGCTTCTACGCGGAGGTGGAGCGGAGCGGCGACCCAGGCCTGCGCGACCGCGCGGTGGTGGTGGGTGGCGACCCCCGGAAGGGCGGCCAGGTCCAGGCCGCGACGCCGGAGGCCCGGGCCGCGGGCGTGCGCGAGGGCATGCCCATGCTCGAGGCGCTGGAGCGCTGCCCCCAGGCGCGGGCCGTCCGCACCGACATGCGGCGCTACCGGGAGGTCGGGGCGCGGCTGCTGGCCGTGCTGCGCCGCAGCTGTGACCGCCTCGAGGAGTCGGGTCTCGGGGCCGCCTATTTCGAGGTCCCGGCCGCGGTCTCCGATCCTCCGGCCATGGCGCGCTCGCTCCTCCGCGCGGTCCGCGACGAGCTCGGCCTGCGCCTTCGCGTGGGCCTCGGGCCGGCCAAGCTCCTGGCCCGACTCGCGGCCGAGGAGTCCGATGCCGCCGGAATCCGATGGGTTCGGATGGAAGACCTCGAGTCGTTTCTCCATCCGCTCTCGCTGGAGCGGCTGCCGGGCGTAGGGGCCAACACCGCGGCTGCGCTGGAGACCGCCGGGGCCCGGACCGTGGGCGACCTGGTGCGCCTGGGGCCGGGGCGGCTCGAGAGCCTGCTCGGCAACCGGGGCCTCGACCTCCTGGCTCTGGCGGAGGGCCGCGACCGCGCGCCGGTGCGGGCCTCGCGGCACTCGAAGAGCCTCAGCCAGGAGTCCACCCTGGCGTCGCCCCAGCTCGATCTCGGGGCGCTCGCCGAGCAGCTGCTGCCCCTCGCCGAGGCCCTCGAGAAGCGCCTGGCCCTCGAGGGCCTGGCGTCGCGCCGGGTCACCCTGAAGGTCCGCTACACGGACCAGCAGCTCACCACCCGCAGCCGCACCCTCCGGGCCGGCCTCGAGCGGGCCGCGGACCTCCACGCCGTCGCCGTCGACCTGCTGGGGCGTACCCAGGCCGGGGAGCGTCCGGTGCGCCTGCTCGGTCTGGTCCTGGCCCAGCTCTCCCCCTCCGCCCGCGAGGACCGGCAGCTGGAGCTGTTCTCGCCCGGCCGCTGAGCGGATCTCGCCCTCAAGCTCGCTCCCGGCGCATCCGATGAGCCTCCCCAAAGCTCCCGGGAGACCCCATGGACGCCAACGCCGAGCGCCGGAAGTACACCCGGATCCATACGGGCCACGTGATCTCCGTGGCGCCGCTCGAGAACCGGGACCGCCTGGCGGTGGGAAAGAACCTCTCCGCCGGCGGGATCCGCTTCGAGGCCGTGGGATTCGATCTCACCCTCGGGGACATCATCCGGGTGACCTTCAACGTGAACCACGCCACGGTCGTGGCGGTGGGGAAGGTGGCCTGGGTGACCGAGACGGATCCGATCACCTTCGACGTGGGCGTGGAGTTCGTGGAGATCGACCCGACGGCCCTGCGCCTGCTCGAGGAGAGCTCCCTGGAGGAGGTCGGCTGACACCGGCCGGTTGAGGCGCCGCCCCGGGGCGCCGGTTGACACGGGCGCCCCGGGGGTGCAAGCCTCCGGAGCCATGGCTGATTTCCACCAGACCGGAGTCATCGCCACACTCCATCGTCTGGGCCGCACCGACCTGGCCCGCCTCGAGAGCGACCTCACCCGCTACGCCGAGGCCCGGCCCATCGCCTTGGTGCTGCCGTGCCTCTACAGCGAGGCCGACGGTCCGGCGCTCAAGGGCATCATCGATACCCTCCGCGGCGTCCGCTACCCGCGCCAGATCGTGGTGAGCGTCGACGGCACCGACCGCCGCCACGAGTTCGACCGCATGCGGGCCCTGTTCGACGGCGTCGAGACGCGGACGGGGGAGCCCGTCACCCTGATCTGGAACAACGGCCCGCGCATGCGCGCCCTCTACGCGACCCTGCGGGCCGAGGGCCTCGAGCCCGGCGAGGCCGGGAAGGGCCGGGCCACCTGGATCGCCCAGGGCTACGTGCTCGCCAGCAACGTGTCCCGGGTCATCGCGATCCACGACTGCGACATCGTCGACTACTCCCGGGAGCTGCTGGCCCGGCTCTGCTTCCCCACCGCCAACCCGAACCTCGGCTACGAGTTCGCCAAGGGCTACTACAGCCGCGTCACCGACCGTCTCCACGGGCGGGTCACGCGCCTGTTCATGACACCGCTGCTGCGGGCCATGAAGTCGGTCCTCGGGCCCCTGCCGCTGCTGGAGTACCTGGACTCGTTCCGCTACCCCCTCGCCGGCGAGTGCTCCATGACCACCGACATGGCCCGCATCAACCGGATCCCGAGCGACTGGGGACTCGAGGTGGGGCTGCTGGCCGAGGTCTACCGCAACTGCTCCCTGAAGCGGATCTGCCAGGTGGAGCTCGTCGACAACTACGACCACAAGCATCGGGAGCTCTCGGAGGACGACGCGACCCGGGGGCTCCACCGCATGGTGGTGGACATCGCCTCGTCGCTCATCCGCAACCTCGCGAGCTATGGGGTCGAGTTCGAGTCCGGCTTCCTGAACACCCTGATCGCGGCCTACGTGCGGACGGCCCAGGACGCCATCGCGCGCTACAGCGACGACGCCGCCCTGAACGGCCTCTTCTTCGATCGGCACGCCGAGGAGGTGGCGGTGGAGACCTTCTCCCGCGCCCTCCGGATGGCCGGCCTGGGCTTCGTCCGCGACCCGATGGGCGCGCCCCCCATCCCCAACTGGAGCCGGGTCACGTCGGCGCTGCCGGGCTTCCTCGAGGACCTGGCGGAGACCGTGGAGCTCGACAACGCTTTCGCCGGCTAGACCTACGGGCTATCCCTTCCCGGCAGGGGGGTTCTCATGAGGATCGAGACGATCCGGATCGGCGACGTACGCGTGGGCGGGGGTGCGCCGCTGGTCCTCATCAGTGGGCTCAACGTCATCGAGAGCGAGGAGGCCACCCTCGAAGCGGCCCGCACCGTGCGTGCCCTGGGCGAGCGCCACGGCCTGCCCGTGGTGTTCAAGGCCTCCTACGACAAGGCCAACCGCTCCAGCGTCGACGCCTACCGCGGTCCCGGACTGGACGAGGGCATCCGCATCCTGGATCGGGTCAAGCAGGAGACCGGCCTGCCGGTCACCACCGACGTCCACGAGCCCGAGCAGGCCAAGCTCGCGGCCGAGGTGGCCGACTGTCTGCAGGTCCCCGCCTTCCTGTGTCGGCAGACCGATCTCGTCGCCGCCTGCGCGGCCACCGGGCTGCCCGTGAACTTCAAGAAGGGTCAGTTCATGGCGCCCCGGGACCTGTGCCTGGCGGTGGAGAAGGCGCGCCGCTTCGGCAGCGGCGGCGCCTTCGTCACCGAGCGGGGGACGGGCTTCGGTCACAACGACCTGGTGGTGGACATGCGCGGCCTCGTGCTGATGCGCGAGTTCGCCCCGGTCTGCTTCGACGCCACCCACGCGGTGCAGCATCCCGGCGCGGGCGCGCGCGCGTCGGGCGGCGACCGCCGCATGGTGGCGCCGCTGGCCCGGGCCGCCGTGGCCACGGGCATCGACGCGCTCTTCGTCGAGGCTCATCCCCAGCCCGAGCAGGCGCCCTGCGACGGGCCCAGCCAGATCGACTTCGCCGCGCTGGACCGCCTGCTCGGCGAGGTCGTCCGCCTGGACCGCGCACTGCGGACCCGAAGCCCCTAGGTCCGCCGATGGATCCCTCTCCGCAGCGCGTCGCCGCGCGGGAGTGGGCCCTGCTGGCTGCCGTGGTGGGGCTGGCGGTCGGCGTTCGCGCGCTGCGCTGGTCGACGACCAGCGTGCTCTTCAACGACGGCCCGCGCTTCCTGGCCCAGGCGTCGGCGCTGGCCTCGGGCGATCTGGCCGCGGCCCTGGCCGAGCCCTACCACCCGCTCTACGCCGCGGCCACCGCGGCCCTGCACGCGCTGCTGGGCGGCGACGGCTCGCCCGCCGCCTGGGAGCGCGCGGCGGTCGCGGTGTCGGTGCTCGCGGGGAGCGCGGCGGTGGTCGGGATCTGGCTCTTCCTGCGGCGCGCCTTCGACCCGACGATCGCGGCCGGGGGCGCCGTGCTGCTGGCGGTGCACGCCTTCGCCGTGCCGTTCTCCGCCGACGTGCAGAGCGAGGGTCTCTACCTCGGCCTCTTCGCCTTCGGGCTCGCGGCCGGCGGCGCGGCCCTGGCCCGATTCGGGCCCGCGGCGGCCGGGGCCTGCGGCCTGCTCGCGGGTCTGGCCTATCTGGTGCGGCCCGAGGGCCTGGGCCTGGCCGCGGCAGTGGGCCTCGTGGGGGGGGTGACCTGGCTCCGCGGGCGCCTTCCCACCCGGCGCGCGCTGCCCTGGGCCGCGGCCCTGGCGCTGGGGGTCCTGGTCGGCGCGGCGCCCTACGTGGTGGCCATCCGGGCCAGCACCGGCGCCTGGGCGGTGAGTCTGAAGAAGGACGAGGCCGTGCTCGTGGAGGCCGAGCGGGCCGTGGGCGCGCGCGCCGCACCCCGGGCTCCCGGGGCCGAGGTGCGGCGCGCGCGGACCGCGGAGGAGCGAAGCCGCGAGCGGGCGGAGAAGGCCTCGCGGCGGGAGCTCGGGCCGGCGGCGCTGCGCCTGCTCGACACCGCCTTCACCGGCTTCAGCCCCGAGCTCGCCCTGCTGGCCCTGCTCGGGGTCTGGCTCCTGCGCGGCGCTCCCGGCACCCGCGGCCAGCTGACCCTGGCCCTGGCCCTCGTCTACAGCGCGCTGCTGGGCGTCCTGCTGCTCCGCTACGGCTACGTCAGCCGCCGCCACACCCTGCCGCCCATGCTCCCGCTGCTGGGGTACGCCGCCCACGGGCTCGCCCTGGGCCTGCGCGGGCTGGCCGGGCGCCTGCCCGGGAGTCGCGCGCTCGCGCCCGCGGTGGCCCTGGCCTGGGGCCTGCTGGTTCTCGTCCCGGCCCAGCTGATACGCCACCTGGGCCCCCACCGGAGCTCCGCGCTCGCCGAGCGTCGGGCCGCCGAGTGGATCCGCGAGCAGGGCCTGTCGCCCCAGCCGGTCGCCGCCACCAAGCGGCGGGTGGCCTACTATGCCGGCGCGCCCTGGGTTCCCCTGAGGGAGAGCCAGCCTACCCCGGAGGTGCTGGCCTCGCTGCGGGGCGGGGGCGTTCGCTATCTGGTAGTGGACGAAGCGGTCTACGACGCGGGGGGCGCGCTCGCCGCCGTCCACCGGGCCGAGGCCTACGGCCACAGCGCCTGGGTCCTCGAGCTCTCGGGGGCGCGCGAGGGGCCGGCCGCGGCGCGCGAGGTTCCCGCGCCGGCGATGGGAGAGGGGGGCTAGATGCTCCGTCGCTACAGCGAGGTGTTCCGCACCGGTCTCGGTGTGGGCGACATGCTGCTCGTCGCCGGGTCGTGGGTGCTCGCCTACTGGATCCGTTTCGAGGCCGGTCTGCCCGCGCCGCGGGGCATCCCGCCGTTCTCCCAGTACGCCGTGCTGCTGGCCCTGATCGTTCCGGTCTGGCTGGCCCTGTTCCGCAGCCGCGGGCTCTACGACCCACAGCGCACCGGCTCGCCCCTGGGCGAGGCGGCGGCGGTGCTGGGGGCGACGGCCGTCGGGGTGGTGGTGCTCGTGGCCGCGAGCTTCTTCGCCCGCGGCTACTTCTACTCGCGGGCCGTCATCGGGATCTTCAGCATCCTGTCCTTCGTCTCGGTGGTGAGCTTCCGAGCGGGCATCCGCGGCGTGCTGCGCCGCCTGCGCCGCCGCGGGTTCAACCTGCGCTACGTGCTCGTCGCCGGGGCGGGCGAGCTGGCGGAGGAGGTCATCGACCGCATCCACGGCCATCCCGAGGCCGGGCTCCGGGTGGTGGGCGTGCTCTCCCGGGAGCCGGCGGCGGCGGGCCACGTGGCTGGCGTCCCGGTGCTCGGCGACTACGGCCTGGTGAAGTCGATCCTCTCCCAGCGGCGGGTGGACCAGGTGATCGCGGCGCTGCCCCGGGAGGACGGTCACCACCTCGACAAGCTGCTGGCCGATCTCGAGGACGAGATGGTCAGCGTGCGCCTGGTGCCCGACCTGCTGCACTTCATGACCCTGCGCAGCTCCGTGGAGGACCTCGAGGGCCTGCCGATGATCAACCTTCGGGACACGCCCCTGGTGGGCTGGGCGGCGGTGACCAAGCGGGTCTTCGACGTGGCGGCGTCCTCGCTGGCGCTGCTCCTGGCCGCTCCCCTGCTGGCGCTGATCGCGCTGCTCGTGCGCGCGACGACCGGCTCGCCCGTGCTCTACGCCCAGGAGCGCATGGGTCTCGACGGCCACGTCTTCCGGATGCTCAAGTTCCGCACCATGCGCCCCGACGCCGAGGAGAAGACGGGCGCGGTCTGGACGAACGAGAACGACCCGCGCCGTACGCGCATCGGCCGCCTCCTGCGCCGCACCAACCTGGACGAGCTGCCCCAGCTCTGGAACGTCCTGCGCGGCGACATGAGCCTGGTGGGCCCGCGACCGGAGCGCCCCACGTTCATCGAACGCTTCCGGCGGGAGATCCCCGGCTACATGCTCCGCCACAAGGTGAAGTCCGGCCTCACGGGCTGGGCCCAGATCCACGGCTGGCGCGGCAACACCTCGCTCCACGAGCGGATCGAGCACGACATCTACTACATCCAGAACTGGTCCCTGGGCCTGGACGTCCGCATCCTGCTGTGGACGCTCTGGCGCGGCTTCCGGAACGCCTACTGAGGAAGCGCGGGCGCGGCCCCGGAATGCCTACGGAAGAAGCGAGTGCGATGAAGCGAGTTCCCTGTGTCGACCTGGCTGGCGAGTACGCCGAGATCGGAGCCGAGCTCGAGGCGGCCGTCACCGGCGTGCTGCGCTCGGGGGCCTTCGTGCTCGGGCCGGAGACCCGCGCCTTCGAGGAGGAGCTGGCGGCCTACTGCGGCAGCCGCTTCGCCATCGGCGTGGGCTCGGGCACCGAG
Source organism: uncultured Spirochaetales bacterium (assembly GCA_964442285.1). Classification (GTDB taxonomy): domain Bacteria; phylum Myxococcota_A; class UBA9160; order UBA9160; family JAFDET01; genus CAYTZH01. The sequence continues at coordinate 18,047 of CAYTZH010000030.1, forward strand.
GCGCTGATCCTGGCCCTCGAAGCGCTGGGCGTGGGCTCCGGCGACGAGGTGATCACCACGCCCTTCACCTACTTCGCGTCGGTGGAGGCGATCCTGCGCGTGGGCGCCCGGCCGGTCTTCGCCGACCTCGAGCCCGGCGGCTTCAACCTCGACCCGGAGGCCGTGGGGGACGCGCTCACGCCTCGGACGCGGGCCGTGCTGCCCGTGCACGTCTTCGGCCAGTGCGCCGACGTGGGCCGCCTGCGGACACTCACCGATCCGCGCGGCATCGCGGTGGTGGAGGACGCGGCCCAGGCCATCGGGGCGGCGCGCGACGGTCGCCGCGCGGGCGCCCTGGGCGCCCTCGGCTGCTTCAGCTTCTACCCCTCGAAGAACCTGGCAGCGCTCGGCGACGGCGGCGCCGTCACCACCGACGATCCCGCCCTGGCCGAGCGCGTCCGGCTGCTCGGCTGCCACGGCAGCGCCGAGCGCGACGTCCACCGCTTCGTCGGCACCACCTCGCGCCTCGATGCGGTGCAGGCCGCGGCCCTGCGGGTCAAGCTCCGCCGCCTCGACGCCTGGAACGCCGCCCGGACCGAGCGCGCGCGGGTCTACGCCGAGGGGCTGGCCGACGTCGCGGGCGTGGAGCTGCCGGCCGCGGGGCCGCGCGAGACGCCGTGCTGGCACCAGTTCGCGATCCGCTGTCGGCCGGTGGAGGTCTGGGAGCGGGTCACCAAGGCCCTCGAGGAGGCCCACGTGGACTGGCGTCACTTCTACCCGACGCCGGCCTATCGCCAGGCGGCCCTGGGCGACGCCCGGCTCCCGGAGGGCAGCTGCCCGGAGGCCGAGCGGGCCTGTCGCGAGGTGATCTGCCTGCCGATCCATCCGCGCCTGGCGCCCGACGAGCAGGCGCGGGTCGTCGACGCCGTCCGCGCCGCCCAGCCCTGAGGAGACCGCCGTGTCCGAGCACCGCGCCGCCATCCGCTGGGAACGGGAGAGCGAGGACTTCTCCTACGAGGCCTACAACCGCGGCCACCGCTGGGCCTTCGACGGAGGCATCGAGGTGCCCGCCTCGGCGGCGCCCGACTACCGGGGCGATCCGGCGCGGGTCGATCCCGAGGAGGCCTTCGTGGCCGCGCTGTCGAGCTGCCACATGCTGACCTTCCTGGCGATCGCCGCCCGCAAGCGGCTCGTCGTCGATCGCTACGCGGACGATGCGGTCGGCTCCATGGAGAAGAACGACGAGGGGCGGCTCGCCATCACCCGGGTCCGCCTGCGTCCGGCGGTGACCTTCGCCGAGGGCACGACCGTGTCGGAGGAGGCGCTCGCGCGGATGCACGCGCAGGCGCACGAGCACTGCTTCATCGCCAACTCGGTGCGCACGCGGATCACGGTCGAGCCGGCCTGAGGGCCGGCCCTGGCGCTCAGGCCCGTCCGGTCAGCCCGGCGATGGCATCGGTCATCTCGCGCCGGAAGCGCTCGCAGGAGAACGCCTCGGCGTGGCGGCGGATGGCGGCGGGATCGAAGGCCGACGCCTCGCGCTCGAGCCGCGCCACGGCGCGGTCCAGCGCCTCCGGGGTCTGCGCCTCGAACCACACGCCCGTGGGGGCGCGGCCGGCCGGGTCGTCCAGGGGCACGACCGTCTCGGTGGCGCCGCCGCGGCCGAAGGCCACCACCGGTCGCCCCGCGGCCTGGGCCTCGACCGCGATGATTCCGAAGTCCTCGTCCTGGGGATACACCAGGGCACGACAGCGGGCGTAGAGGTCCGCCAGCGCCTCGTCCGAGACCCGTCCCACGAAGCGTACCGAGGGCGGCGCGTTCCGCTCCAGGGCGGCGCGGGTGGGGCCGTCGCCGGCGACCACCAGCGGCCGGCCCGAGCGGCCGAAGGCCTCCACGGCCAGGGCCTCGCTCTTGTAGGGCACGAAGCCGCCGACGAGCAGGTAGAAGTCCTCGGGCGCCGCGCCCGAGGGTCGCACCCGCTCTACGTCGACCGGCGGGTAGATCACGTCCGCCTCGCGGTCGTAGTGGCGGCGGATCCGGTCCGCCACGACGTGGGAGATGGCGACGAAGCGGGTGACCCGCTCGGGGGTGCTGGTGCGCACGTCCCAGCGCCGGAGCCAGGCGGCCAGGGGGGCGGCCAGCGCCCGCCGCGCGCCGCGTCCGAGGTAGGCGTCGGCCTGGTCCCAGACGTAGCGCATGGGCGTGAAGCAGTAGCAGAGGTGCGGCGTGCCCCGGGCCACGCGGACGCCCTTGGCCACGGCGTGGCTGGTGGAGAGCACCAGGTCGTAGCCCTCCAGCCGGAAGCGCTCCACGGCCAGGGGCATGAGGGGCAGGAGCTTGCGGTAGTGCCGCGCCACGCCGGGGAGCCCCGAGAGGAGGCTCGCCCGGATGCGCAGCCGCTCGATGCGTTCGAAGGTGGAGCCGGGGACGTGGACCAGGGTGTAGAGGTCCGCGTCGGGATGGAGCGCCGCGAGCTCGTCGAGGACGCGCTCGCCGCCGCGACGCCCCGTGAGCCAATCGTGCACGAAGGCCACCCGCACGCGCGCAGCATAGCGCCGAGGGTGGCCCGCTAGGCCTCCAGGGCGATCTCCAGCGCCTCCTCGATCTCGTCCACCAGGCGGATGTCGAGGCGCGCGCGGACGTCCTCGGGCACGTCCGCCAGGTCCTTCTGGTTGCGGTGGGGCAGGATGACGGTCTCGATCCCGGCGCGCTCCGCCGCCAGCACCTTGTCCTTGATCCCGCCCACGGGCAGGACGCGCCCGCGCAGGGAGATCTCGCCGGTCATGGCCACGGTTCCCTTGGCGTGGCGTCCGGTGAGCGCCGACACGAGCGCCGTCACCAGGGCCACGCCCGCCGAGGGGCCGTCCTTGGGCACGGCGCCGGCGGGCACGTGGAGGTGGATCTCGCCGGCGGTGAGGGCGGGGCTCTCGATGCCCAGGCGGCCGGCGTTGGCGCGCACCCAGGAGAGCGCCGTCTCCGCCGACTCCTTCATTACGTCCCCCAGCTGGCCGGTGAGGCGCAGGCGCACGCCCTCGCCGCCGGCCATGGGGGTGGCTTCGAGGAACAGGATGTCACCGCCGTGGGAGGTCGCTGCCAGCCCGACCACGACCCCGGCGAGCACGGTGCGTTCGGCGGTCTCGGGCAGGTGGGGCGGCGGGCCCAGGGCCTCGCGGGCGAACGCCGGATCGATGCTGACGCGGGCCCCGCCGTCGCCGCGGGCCCGCGCCTCGGCCACCCGGCGCGCGGCCTTGCGCGCCAGGCTGGCGAGGAAGCGGTCCAGGTTCCGCACGCCGGCCTCGCGGGTGTACTCGTGGACGACCGCCTCCAGGGCCTCGTCCGTGAACGCGACGGTGTCTCCGTCGAGCCCGTGGTCCTCGAGCTGCTTCGGCACCAGGTGCTCCCGGGCGATGGCCCGCTTGTCGCGGTCCGCGTAGCCCGGCAGCTCGATCACCTCCATGCGGTCGAGGAGCGCCGGGGGGATGGTCGAGAGGGTGTTGGCGGTGGCGATGAAGAGCACCTTCGAGAGGTCGAAGGGCACCTCCACGTAGTGGTCGCTGAAGGTGTGGTTCTGCTCCGGATCGAGCACCTCGAGCAGGGCCGAGGAGGGGTCGCCCCGGAAGTCGGCGCCGAGCTTGTCGATCTCGTCCAGCAGGAAGACCGGGTTGCGGGAGCCTGCTCGGCGCAGGCTCTGGAGGATGCGACCGGGCATCGCCCCCACGTAGGTGCGCCGATGGCCGCGGATCTCCGCCTCGTCGCGGACCCCGCCCAGGGAGGCCCGGGCGAACTTGCGGCCCATGGCGCGCGCGATGGAGCGGCCGAGGGAGGTCTTGCCCACGCCCGGGGGCCCCACGAAGCAGAGGATCGGGCCCTTCGCCTCCGGGGCGAGCTTGCGCACCGCCAGGAACTCGAGGATGCGGTCCTTGACCTTGTCGAGGCCGTGGTGGTCGGCGTCGAGCACCTCCCGGGCCCGGGCCAGGTCCAGGTGGTCCTCGGTCAGGACCGACCAGGGCAGCTCCACCAGCCACTCCAGGTAGGTGCGCACCAGGTGGCGATCGGGCGCATGCTGCTGGAGGGCCGAGAGGCGTCTGAGCTCGCGCTCGGCCTGGGCGAGGGCCTCCTCGGGCAGGTTCGCGGCGTCGATCTTCTCGCGGAGCTCGTCGACTTCGCGCATGCCCGCGTCGGCCTCGCCGAGCTCGTTCTGGATGTCGCGCATGCGCCGGCGCAGCACCCGCTCCCGCCGACGGGGGTCGATCTCCTCCGACTCGGCCTGGTCGCGCAGGACGGCCTGGGCCCGGGCGATCGTGACCTCGCGCTCGAGGATGCCCGCGACCTCCTGCAGGCGGCGGGACGGGTCGATCTCCGCCAGCAGGGCCACCCGCTGCTCCAGGGCCAGAGGCAGGGTGGAGGCGACCAGGTCGGCGAGCAGGCCCGGGCTCGGCAGGCCCGACACGAAGCTCTTCCACTCGTTGGGGAGGTCGTCGCGCAGGTCGATGATCTGGTGGGCCAGGGCCGTGACGCGGCTCCAGGCCGCCCGACGCTCGGCTGTGTCGCGGTCGGGCTCCGTCAGCGGATCCACCCGGACCCGCAGCACCGGCTCCCGCGCTAGCACCTCGCCCAGGGAGGTCCGGGCCACCCCCGAGACCACGGCGTGGCGGTCCTCGGCCCGGGCCGGGATCACCCGGGCGACCCGCGCGATGCAGGCGACGGGGTGCAGGTCTGCGGGTCCCGGGGCGTCGTTGGTGGGATCCCGCTGGGTGGCGACCACGAGGAAGCCCCCCTCGCCGGCCTCCGCCAGGGCGGCCAGGGAGCGGGGACGGCCCACGATCAGCGGAGCCGTGACGCCCGGGTAGAGCACGACGTCGCGGACGGGCAGCACGGGGAGGACCTCGGGAACCTCCAGCCGCTCGGAGCCCCCCTCCCCGCGGAGGAGATCCTCGCCGAGGCCGCCGGGCCCCTCGGACTCGCCGCCCCCGCCCTCCGGGTCCGGCCCCGTCAACGCCCTGCCTTGCGAATCTGCTGCATGAAGGGGGAGGGTGCGCACGGTGCCGCGCGCGTCAAGTCGACGACTGCGGGCGACCGCGAGGAGGGCAGAACGCGCATGGATTGGTCAGATCGTCGCGTTTCTGGGCTTTTTTGTCACATCTCTGCTCCGTGTCGAGGCACTTCGGCTCAGATTCCCCTGGGCTCCGCCTTTGCGCCGCTGCGCGGCAGCGATCCTGCACCTCGGACGCGCCGTCGGGGGCGACTCTGCGCCCCCGACGGCCCGAAAGGGGGTGTGCTCGACGTGAGCGCGGCGACGAACCTGGAAACCCGCGAGATCTACGACATGGGGGTGGTCCGGGGCTTTGCCCTGTCCGCCCTGATCTGGGCCCTGGTGGGCATGATCGTGGGGCTGCTGGCGGCGGTGCAGCTGGCCTGGCCCGAGGCCAACCTGCCCCCGTACCTGCACTTCGGGCGCATCCGGCCCATCCACACGAACGCCGTGATCTTCGGATTCACCCTCGGCGTGGTGTTCGCCGGGAGCTACTACGGCGTCCAGCGCCTGTGCCGGGTGCGGATGTTCTCGGACACGCTCTCGTGGATCAATCTGTGGGGCTGGAACGCGATCATCGTCGCGGCGGCGGTCACGCTGCTCCTCGGCAAGAGCTCGAGCAAGGAGTACGCCGAGCTCGAGTGGCCGATCGACGTCGCCATCGCCGTGGTGTGGGTGGTCTACGCGGTCAACTTCTTCGGCACGATCGCCCGGCGCAGGGAGAAGGGCATGTACGCGGCCCTCTGGTTCTGGATCGCCACGGTCCTGACCATCGCCATGCTCCACATCTTCAACAGCATGGCGCTGCCGGTCTCGTTCCTGAAGTCCTACTCGGCCTACGCGGGCGTGCACGACGCCAACATCCAGTGGTGGTACGGGCACAACGCCGTGGGCTTCCTGCTCACCACGCCGATCCTCGGCCTGATGTACTACTTCCTGCCCAAGCAGGCCGGACGGCCGGTCTACTCCCACCGCCTCTCGATCGTGCACTTCTGGTCGCTCATCTTCATCTACATGTGGGCGGGTCCGCACCACCTGATCTACTCGCCCCTGCCCGACTGGGCCCAGACCTTCGGTACCGCGTTCTCCGTAATGCTGATCCTGCCCTCCTGGGGCGGCATGCTGAACGGCCTGCTCACCCTGCGCGGCGCCTGGCACAAGCTGCGGACGGATCCGCTGCTCAAGATGTTCGTGGTGGGCCTCACCTTCTACGGCATGAGTACCTTCGAGGGTCCGATGATGGCCGTGAAGACGGTGAACTCCCTCAGCCACTTCACCAACTGGACCATCGGTCACGTCCACTCGGGAGCCCTGGGCTGGGTGGCCCTCACCTGCTTCGCGACGCTCTACTACCTGATCCCGCGGCTCTGGCACACGACGCTGTACAGCGTCCGCCTGGCCGAGGCGCACTTCTGGACCGCCACCCTGGGCCTCGTGATCTACGTGACCGCCATGTGGATCTCCGGCGTCACCCAGGGCCTGATGTGGCGGGCGGTGAACCCCGACGGCAGCCTCGTCTACACCTTCATCGAGACCGTCGCCGCCATCCGCATCTACGACATCATCCGCGTCTTCGGCGGCGCGCTCTACCTCGGTGGCGCCCTGATCATGTTCTACAACGTGATCCAGACCATCCGGCAGGGCAGCGCGGCGGTGCCGGCTCCGGAGCCGCCCGCGGGCGCCGCCGTGGCCGTGGCCGGGGGGAAGTGAGATGGCCTACGACGCGCATCGCGAGCTGGAGAAGCACGGCCTCAACTTCACCCTGCTGACCTTCGCGGCGGTGGTGGTGGCGGGCCTGGTCCTGCTGATCCCGCCGTATTTCCTGCAGGGCACGGTGGAGCCCATCGAGGGCGTCCGGCCCTTCACGGCGCTGGAGCTGGAGGGGCGCGACCTGTACATCCGCGAGGGCTGCAACAACTGCCACAGCCAGATGATCCGGCCCTTCAAGACCGAGACGGACCGCTACGGCCAGTTCAGCATGGCGGGCGAGAACGTCTACGATCGACCCTTCCTCTACGGCTCGCGGCGGACCGGCCCGGACCTGGCCCGGGTGGGCGGGAAGTACCCGCACTCCTGGCACTGGGCCCACTTCCGCCGCGCCCAGGACATCGAGCCGCGCTCGAACATGCCGAGCTTCGCCCACCTCTACGCATGGGAGCTCGACCTCTCGCAGACCGCCACCAAGCTGCGCGTGCTGCGTCGACTCGGACACCCCTATAGCGACGCCGAGATCGAGGGCGCCGCCGATGACGCCCGCACCCAGGCGGCGGAGATCGTCGCGACCCTGCGCCAGGAGGGCTTCGAGGTTTCCGAGGCCGAGGCGCGCAGCGAGGTGGTGGCCCTGATCGCCTACATGCAGCGGCTCGGGACCGACATCGGACGCGGTCCGGTCACGACCGCGGAGGTGCAGCCGTGAGCGGCGAGATCGACTGGGCCGGCGTCTACAAGTTCGCCCGCCTGGCGGCGCTGGCGCTGGCCCTGGTGGGGATCGCGGCGTGGGTCTACTGGCCCTCGCGCCGGGAGCGCATGGAGGCGCCGGCTCGGCGCATGCTCGAGGAGGACGACGGGTGAGCGACGATCCGCGGGAGATCGTGGAGTACGAGCGGGAGGACGGGTCGGTCCGCGACGGCATCGAGGAAGAGGACAACAAGATCCCGGCGTGGTTCACCTGGAGCTTCGTCGCCACCATCGTCTGGGGATTCCTCTACATGCCCTACTACACCCTCTCCGGCTGGTCCCAGGAAGGCCAGTACGCCGAGCAGGTGGCCGCCGCCGAGGCCCGGGCGGCGGCGGTTCGCGCCGAGCTGCCCCAGACCAATCCCTTCCACGGCGACGCCACGGCCATCGCCGAGGGGCAGGAGGTCTGGAACACGATCTGCGTGGCCTGCCACAAGCCCGACGGATCGGGGCTCGTCGGACCGAGCCTGGTGGATCCGTACTCCAAGTACGGCGACGACGACCTGGCCCTGTACGAGACCGTCGCCAAGGGCCGCCCCGGCGGCATGCCGCCCTGGGAGGCCCAGCTCGGCAGCCAGAAGATCTGGAAGGTGCTGGCGTTCATGGAGACGCTGCCCCGCAGCGAGGAGCCCGGCCTGGGGGCGCCGGACTTCGCCGGAGGAGGCTGATCCGCCGTGCTCTCCGCCCGCCCGGTCCAGGGCGCCTTCCGCCGCCTCCGCTGGGGCGCCAACGGGATCCTGATGGCGATCCTGCTGTCGATCCCGTGGATCCGGATCGGCGGCGAGCCGCTGATCCTGCTCGACGTACCGGGGCGGAAGTTCCACGTCTTCGGGCTCGTGATCTTCCCGCAGGAGCTCTACTTCCTGTGGCTGATCCTGGCCGCCCTGGCGCTCTCGCTCTTCTTCTTCACCTCCCTGGCGGGGCGTCTCTGGTGCGGCTGGGCCTGTCCCCAGACCGTGTTCACCGACCTGTTCGCGTGGATCGCCGCGCGGATCGAGGGCTGGACCGCCGCGGGCCGCCCCCGGAAGGTGGCGACCTGGCGGGTGATCGCGACCCACGCGCTCTGGCTCGGGCTCTCTGGGGTCGTGGCCTTCCATCTCGTGGGCTACTTCCGCTCGCCCTACGTGCTGCTGCCGGAGATCGCCTCCGGAGACCTGCTGCACCGCTCGACGGCGTTCTGGCTGGTGATGACGGGCCTGACCTACGTGGACTTCGGCCTCGTGCGCCAGACCTTCTGCAAGTACCTGTGCCCCTACGCCCGCTTCCAGAGCGTTCTCTTCGACCGCGACACGCTCGTGGTGGCCTACGACGAGCGTCGCGGCGAGCCTCGGGGCAAGCGGGGTACCACCGAGGGGGACTGTGTCGACTGCCGCCTCTGCGTCGAGGTCTGTCCCACGGGCATCGACATCCGCCAGGGTCTGCAGCTCGAGTGCATCGCGTGCACCCAGTGCATCGACGCCTGCAACGGGGTGATGGCGCGGCTGGATCGCCCGTCGGACCTCATCGGCTACGCCTCGCAGAACGCCCTGGAGGGCGTGCGCGCCACCCGGCTGGTCCGGCCGCGGGTGCTCGTCTACGGCGCGCTGCTGGCGTCGGTGGCCGTGGTGTTCACCGGACTCCTGCTCGCGCGCCGGCCCCTCGACCTGCACGTGCGCCACAACGCCAACAACCTCTACCAGCGCACCGCCGACGGCCGGCTCGGCAATGCCTACACCCTGCGGGTGGAGAACCGGGACCGGGCCGACCGGGTCTACCGCATCCAGCTCGAGCCCCGCAGCGAGTACGACCTGATCGCGGGGCTGAACCCGCTGCGGGTGCCCGCGACCACCGCCCTCGAGACCCGCGTCTTCGTGGTGGCCAAGCACGGGACCCTGCTGGACGGGGCGCGGCGGGATGTGACCTTCGTGCTGGAGGAGCTGGAGCATCCGGACCGGCGGGTCGAGCGCCGCTCTCCCTTCGTCGTGCCGAGCGGGTCGCTGCCCGGCGGAGCCGGCCGATGAGCCCGCGCGGCCGCGAGCCGTGGCCCTGGATCGTGGCGGCCCTCCTGGGCTGCATGATCGCCGGCTCCCTGAGCTTCCTGGGGATCGCCACGGCGAACCCCGACGCCCTGGTCACCGACGACACCTGGCGCGCGGGCCAGCGCTTCAGCGACGCGCTGCGGCGGGCCCGTCGGGCCGCGGAGCGCGGCTGGACCCTCGAGGTGGAGGCACCGCTCGACGGCGAGGCCGTGGCGGTCCGGGTGCGCCTCCTGGACGAGGACGGAGCCCCGCTGGTAGCGGAAGAGGTGCGGGTGCGGCGCCTGCGGCCCGCGGAAGGGGGCCTCGACGCCGAGCGGGTGCTCGCGTCCGGCCCGACCCCGGGGCTCTACATGGGACGGGTTCCGCTGCCCCGGTCGGGGCGCTGGCGTCTGGTGGTGGAGGCCGAGCGGGACGACGCGGCCCTCACCCGCGTGCTGTCCGTGAGGCGCCCGTGAGTGCGACCGCCGAGCCGGCCTCCCAGGAGGTCGGCCTCTTCCTGGACGGCCTGCGCTGTGCCGGCTGCGTGCAGCGTGTCGAGCGGTCGCTGCGGGAGATCCCGGGCGTGGTCCACGCCCGGGTCAACCACACCACCCATCGGGCGCGGGTCCGCGTCGATCCCGCCGTCGCCTCTGCCGACGCCCTGGTGGCCCGGGTCGCCGACCTCGGCTACGCGGCCACGCCCTTCGACCCCGACGCCCTGGAGCGTCCGGCGGCCCGGGGCACCCGGCTGGCGCTGATCCGGCTGCTGGTCGCGGCCTTCCTCGCGGGCAACGTCATGATGATCGCCCTCGCGCTCTACCTGGCCGGTCCCGAGGGCATGGAGCCCGACGTCCGCCGCGGCCTGCGCTGGCTGGCCGTGGCCCTCTCGCTTCCCGCGGCCACCTGGTGCGCCGCGCCCTTCTGGCGCGGGGCCTGGGCCGGACTGCGACGCGGCGAGGTGTCGATGGACCTGCCCATCGCCCTCGGGGTCGGCGCGGCTTTCGGGGCCAGCGTGACCGGAACCCTGGCCGAGCTTCCCCACGTCTTCGTGGACTCGGCGGCGATGATCGTGTTCCTGATCCTGCTGGGTCGGACGCTGGAGCGGGGCGCGCGGGCCCGCGCGGCGGGCGCCGTGGAACGCCTGGTGGCCCTGGCCCCGCGCCGGGCCCTGCGACGCACGCGGGACGGGGTCGAGACGGTGCCCGCCGAGGCGCTGGCGCCGGGAGATCGGGTGGTCGTCGCGCCGGGCCAGACGGTGCCCGCCGACGGCCGGGTGGCGGCGGGCGAGACCGAGGTGGACGAGTCCCTGCTCACCGGCGAGTCCCGACCGGTGCTGCGCGGACCGGGCGATGCCGTGGTCGGGGGCAGCGCCAATCGCCTGGCCGAGATCGAGGTGGACGTGACGGCGCGCGCCCACGCCGGGACCCTGGCGCGCCTGGCGGCGCTGCTCGAGCGCGCCCAGACCGAGCGTCCGCCGATCCAGCGGCTCGCGGATCGGGTAGCCTCGGTCTTCGCGCCGAGCGTGCTCGCCGTGGCCGCCGCGACCGCCCTGGTCTGGGCGCTGCTCGGCCGACCCGGCTACGAGGTGCTCCACATCGCGACGGCGGTGCTGATCGTGGCCTGTCCCTGTGCCCTGGGTCTGGCGACACCGGTCGCGGTCACCGCCGCCATCGGTCGGGCCGCGGCGCTCGGCGTGCTGTTCAAGAACGGCGAGGCCCTGGAGCGCTGCGCCGGGGTCGCCCGCGTGCTGCTCGACAAGACCGGGACCCTGAGCGAGGGGCGCCTGGCGGTGGACGCCGTCGAGCCGGTGGACGGGGTCGATGCCGACGCCCTGGTGGCGCTGGCGGCCGGCGCCGAGGGCGCCTCGGTCCATCCGGTGGCGGAGGCCCTGCGCGCCGAGGCGGAGCGCCGGAACCTCGAGCCGGCGCCGCTGGCCGGCGAGCGCCGGACGCGGCCGGGCCTGGGCGTCGAGGCCGGGGCCGGGCCCGAGGCGGTCCGGGTGGGCTCGCGGCGGCTCCTGGAGGAGGCGGGGCTCAAGCTCCCGCCGGCGCTCGACGAGCGCGCGCGCAAGCACGCCGCCGCCGGAGCGAGCCTCGCGTTCGTGGCGCGCGGCGACGCCGTGCTCGGCGCGGTGTCCTTCGTAGACCCGCCGCGGGCCGACGCGGCGGACGCCTGTGCGCGCCTGCGCGGGCTCGGCGCCGCGCCGGTGCTCGTCTCGGGCGATCACGCCGAGGCGGTGGCCCTGGCCGCGGCGCGGGCCGGGGTGGCGGACTTCCACGCGGAGGTCTCGCCCGAGGAGAAGGTCGCGCACGTGCGCCGGCTGCGGGCCTCGGGACCCGTGCTGGTCGCCGGCGACGGCATCAACGATGCGGCCGCCCTGGCCGCCGCCGACGTGGGCGTGGCGATGGCCCAGGGGGCCGACGTGGCGGTGCACGCCGCCGACGTGGTCGTCCGCGCGCCGCGGCTGGGCGCGGTGGCCGACACCGTGGCGCTCTCACGCAGCGCCCTGGCCCGGATCCGGGAGAACCTCGGCCTGGCGGTGGCGTACAACGCGCTGGCGGTCCCCCTGGCCGTCGCGGGGGTGCTCTCGCCCCTGGGCGCCGCCGTGGCCATGAGCCTGTCGTCCGTGGTCGTCACCGCCAACGCCGTCCGCCTGCTCGCCTGGAGGGCCGGCGCGTGACCTCGCTCGAGATCACCATCCCCGTCACCCTCGCCATCGCCGGGGTCCTGCTGGCGCTGGTGCTCCGGGGCGTCTGGCGCGGCGACTTCGACGACTGGGAAGGCCCGGCGGCGCGACACCACCTCGACGCCGACGGGTGTCCCGAGCGGGACGCCGGCTCCGAGGGCGAGCCGCCGCCCGCCGCCTAGGCACCGATCCGTGTGATAGGCTGGCCCCGTGAGCGAGGGGCCGAACGCGCTGCGTCTCGACGGCCGGATCGCGGTCGTGACGGGCGCGGCGGCGGGCCTCGGAGCGGGGATCGCCCGGGCCTTCGCGCGGGCCGGCGCCGCCCTGGCGCTCTGCGACCGCAACGGCGAGGCCTTGTCGCGGCTCTCGGACGCCCTGGCGGCGCGCGGCAGCCGGATCTGGCAGGGCGTCTTCGACGTCCGCGAAGGTCGGGACGTGGACGCGTTCGTGACGCGGGTCGCGGACGATGCGGGCCGCATCGACGTCCTCGTCAACAACGCGGGCGGCGGCTTCCAGGCGCCCTTCCTGGACGTCACCGAGAAGGGGGAGTGGGCGCTCGTCCGCGAGAACTTCTGCAGCGTCACCGCCTTCGTCCGCGCCGCGGTGCCGCGGATCCCCGCCTCGGGCGGAAGCATCGTCAACCTGACCTCCATCGAGGCCCATCGCGCCGCCCCGGGCCATGCGGTGTACGCGGCCATGAAGGCGGCGGTCGCCAGCCTGACGGCCAGCCTCGCCCTGGAGCTCGGGGAACGCGGGATCCGGGTCAACTGCATCGCTCCGGACGTGATCCCCACGCCTGGCATCGGGGAGCCGCCGGTGCGCACGCCGCTCCCGCGGCGGGGACGGGTGGAGGACGTGGCCGCGGCAGCGCTCTACCTGGCGTCTGAGGCGTCCGCCTTCGTCACGGGGACCACGCTCCACGTCGACGGCGGCAACCACGCGGCAGGGGGCTGGCGCCGCACGGCCGACGGCAGCTGGACGCCCTGAGCCGACGGCAGCTGGACGCCCTGAGCCGACGGCTCAGGCGATCTCCGCGTCCATCCGCTCGATGAGCTGGGCGTACTGGAGCAGGTGGCGGATGCCGAGGAAGTGCTCCCGGACCCGCTCCCGGGCGGCCTCGCCCATGCGTCGGGCGCGCTCGGGGTCCGCCAGGATGGCGGTGAGGGCGGCGCCGAAGGCCTCCAGGTCGTTCGGGTCCTTGAGCAGGACGCCGCTCACGCCGTCCTCGATCTGGTCCTGGATGCCGCCGACCGCGCTGGCAACCACGGGGCGCGCCTTCCACATGGCCTCGGTCACCGTGAGGCCGAAGCCCTCGTGCAGGCTCTTCTGAACCACCACGCTGGCGTGACGCTGCAGGGCGTTGACGATCGCCGCGTTCTCCTCCACGTCGTCGGTGGGCAGGGACGCCAGGTGCACCCGCATGCGGATCGGGTCGGGCAGCTCCCGCCAGGCGGCCTCCACCTCGTCGAAGACCGTGACGCCCTCCGGATCGTCGGCGACGGCCTTGGCGTTGGGCCCCGCGAGTACCAGCTCCGGCTCCCGCTCCCAGCCGTCGTGGACGTGCCGGGCGAAGCCGTGCATGACTCCGATCATGTCCTTGAGGGGATCCCAGCGCGAGACCTGCACCACCAGCGGCGTGTCCGGATGGGGAGCGCGGCCCAGGCGGACCACGTCCGCCACCCGCTCGACGCGGCCGGGCGTGCCGTCGTGGCGGAGGAACCCGGTGGAGGCGCCCTCGATCCGGGGACAGTCGAGGAGCCCCGTGTTCACCAGGATCTCGCGCACCGTGGACTCGTCCATCTCCTGGTTCTTGGGGGCGAAGGCGTCGATGCTGGGCTGGATGATCGTGGACTTGCCGTGGTCGCAGAACGCCGGGACGTAGGCGTCCCGGGAGAAGACGAACACGGGAATGGGCTCCAGGTACGGCTCGAGGAAGTGCCAGCCGCTCTCGACCTCGTCGTTGGTGGTGTCGTGGCCGATGTGGCAGCGCCAGAGCACCAGGGCGCCGTGGCGGATCAGATCGCCCGCGAGCCCTGCGGTCTGCGGGTCGTGCAGGATCACGATGTCGCGCGGGCGCACCAGGGAGCAGAGCTCCTGGCTGTTCTCGCGCAGGGTGTCCTCGTAGATGCGGTGGGCCTCGCCGTCGAGGGGCGTGCCGTCGCCCGGGGATCCGTGGAGCGCGTGGTGGAGCCGCTTGGTGATCCGGAAGAAGTCCGTGTTGCCGGTGATGACCATCCAGCGCGTGTCGACGCCGGCACCGCGACAGTAGGAGAGCAGGGGGCGCAGCATCTCCGCCACGCCGCCGCCGACGGCTGTGGAGTTCACGTTCCAGACGACCCGGCCCTGGAAGCGCTGGCTCAGGCCCTCTCCGATGTCGAGCACCTCGCGCAGGCTCTCGGACCCGACGATGCGGCCGAACTGCTTCAGGGGGCGGAACCCGGTTCGAACCTCTTCGATGAACACCATCTGCGGTTTCCCCTCCGCGCAGGCTCCCGCGCGTCGGCTGGCGGACAGAATGTCCCAGTTTGCGGCGAGACGGCCCGATCGTCTGTCGGCGTCCTGACACGGCACGGCCGCGGCCGCGCTCTCCGCCGGAGCGCAGGGTAGCGGGTCGAGGATCCCGGGGCCCCGGGGCGGGGGATCAGGGGATCGGCAGGCGGCCCCGCAGGCCCGGACCGCGGATCGAGCCGGGCGCTCAGAGCCAGCGCAGGCGGCGAAACACCACGAGCTGCGCCAGGGCCAGGAGGATCAGTGCGGCGCAGACGACGCCGAACGCCCAGGGCGTCTCCGTGCCCGGGATCCCGGCGACGTTGATGCCCAGCAGCCCGGTGGCGAAGCCCAGGGGCAGGAACACCCCGGCGATGATCGAGAGGGCGTACATGCGTCGATTCATCTGCTCGGCGAGGGCGCTGGCCAGCTCCTCCTGGATCACGGCGGCCCGCTCGCGCGCCGCCTCCAGGTCCTCGACGTAGCGGGTGGTGCGATCGCCGACCTCCCGCAGCTGGAGCCGCTCGCGCTCGCCGAGCCAGGCGATGCGCTCGCCGGGCAGCCGTGCCAGGGCATCGCGCTGCGGCGAGAGATAGCGACGGAGCAGGATGGCCTGGCGGCGCAGCTCGAGGAGCTCGTGTCGTTCCACGCTCTCGGCGGGGTCCGCGAGCTCCTCCATGGCGTCGAGGCGCTCCTCCAGCTCGGCGAGCACGCCGGCCATGCGATCGACCAGCCCGTCGGCGAGCTCCGCGACGAACTCGCCCGGGCTCCGGGGCCCGCGCCCCGTCGCGGTCCGCTCGCGCAGGTCCTGCAAGGAGAGCAGGCGGCGGATGCGCACCGTGATCACGCGCCGGGCGTCGGCCCAGAGCCGCACGGAGACCATGTCCTCCGGGTCCGCGCCCGGGTTGAGGTTGACGCCGCGCAGGATCAGCAGCAGCTGGTCGGGCCCGGCGGGCAGCGAGCGGGGGCGCGTCTCGATGGCGAGCAGGGCGTCGACCGCGAGCTCACCGAGACCGCTGCGCTCTCGCAGCCAGTGGCGCGCGTCGGCGGCGTCGAGCTGGAGGTGGATCCAGCGGAAGCCGTCGCCCAGGGCGCCGTCGAGTTCCGCCCATCCGAGCTCCCGCGCGCTCCCATCGGGCGCTACGTCGTAGGCCCAGATCAGGCCACTCTGCTCGCTCACGGCCGGATTTCTTCTCGGGGGTGGGTCGGGTTGCGCTGGTGCCCGGGACTGGAGTCGAACCAGCACGGCCTTGCGGCCACTAGATCCTGAATCTAGCGCGTCTACCAATTCCGCCACCCGGGCCCGGGCGCGAGCAGCGAAGCGTACGGCGCGGTCCGGAGCGCGTCAACGTCCCGAGAGCGAGGCGGAAACGCGGGACGCCTCCTTCTGCTACCCCTCCCGCCGGATGCCCGTCGACCGCGAATCCGTGCTGAAGGTCCTGGAGGGCCGGGGCCGCCCCTGGCTCACCCCCAAGGTCCTCCTGCGCCAGGCCGGGGGCCAGCGCCACGAGCTCAAGCAGCTGCGCAGCCTCCTGCGCGAGCTGCTGCGGGAGGGCGCGGTCGAGCGCCTGGACGGCCGCTACCGCCTGCGGCGGGAGGACGGCCTGGTGGAGGGCCTCTTCCACCCGGCGGGGGAGGGCGGCCAGCTGGTCGACGACGGAGGCCGCACCTGGGCCGTCACCGATCCGGCGGGCGCCCGGGCCGGCGACCGCGTGCTCCTGCAGCCGCGGGGAGGCCAGGCGCCGGCCGGCGAGGTGGTGCACGTCCTGACCCGGAGCCGGCGCGACTGGGTGGGCATCCTCTCCCGCGGGCCCACCGGCGGCATGGTGACACCGTACCGCGACGATGCCGCCTGGGGCGTCCGCGTGGCCCGCGAGGACCTGGGTGAAGCCCGCGACGGCGACGTGGTGGTGGTGCTTCCCGCGAAGCGGCGCGCCCGGGGCGGCGAGCCGCGGGGGCGCGTGGTGGAGGTGCTCGGTCCCCCCGGCACCCCGGAGGCGGACTTCCGGGCGGTGGTCTGGCGCCGCGACCTGCCCGTCGCGTTCCCGCCGGCGGCCCTCGAGGAGGCGGACGCGCCGAGCCCCGAGCTCGACCCGGCCGAGGTGCGGCGCCGGGTCGATCTGCGCGACCGCCCGTTGCTCACCATCGACCCGGCCACGGCGCGCGACCACGACGACGCGGTCTGCGTCGAGCCCCTGGAGCGGGGCGGGGCGCGCCTGTGGGTGGCCATCGCCGACGTCTCCCACTACGTCCCGCCCGGCTCGGCCCTCGACCACGAGGCCCTGCGCCGGGGCAACAGCGTCTACTTCCCGGACCGCGCCATTCCCATGCTTCCCGAGCGCCTCTCGGGCGATCTCTGCTCGCTGCGTCCGGACGTGGACCGCTACGCCCTGTGCGCGGAGCTCGTGCTGGACGGGCAGGGCCGCGTGACCCGGCGCAGCTTCTACCCCGCCGTGATCCGCAGCCGGGCGCGACTGGCCTATGAGGAGGCCGCGGCGGTGATGGAGGGGGGCGCGCCGCTCGGGCCGATGTCCGACGAGGTCCGGACGCAGCTCCGGGCCCTGGCCGACGCGACGCGACGGCTGCAGCGGCGGCGCTTCGCGGCGGGCTCGATCGACTTCGACCTGCCCTCGGCCGAGATCGTGCTGGGCGACGACGGCCACCCGGTCGACATCGTGCAGGCGCCGCGCAACCTCGCCCACCGCGCCATCGAGGAGGCCATGCTCGCCGCCAACCAGGCCGTGGCCGGCGCCCTCGAGGCGGCGCGCGCGCCGGCGGTCTACCGGGTGCACGAGCCGCCCTCGCCCGCGGACATGGAGACCCTCCTCGAGCTGCTCGAGAACTTCGGTCTCCTCGGTCGGCGTCCCGCCGACGGTGAGCTCTCGCCCCGCGACGTGGCCCGCGCCCTCGGCAAGGCCGTGGGGCGGCCGGAGGAGCGCCTCGTGAACCTCGTGACCCTCCGCTGCATGCGCCAGGCGCGCTACGCCGCCGCCAACCGCGGCCACTTCGCCCTGGCCTTCGACCGCTACACCCATTTCACCTCGCCGATCCGCCGCTACGCGGACCTGGTTGTGCACCGGGCCCTGAAGGACATGCTCGCCGACGACGAGGCGGCCCGTCGCCGGGCCGCGGGCCGGCGGGGCGGCCTCGACACCGTCTCGGCCCGGGTGTCCTGGCGGGAGCGGGTGGCCGAGGCCGCCGAGCGCGAGATGGTCCAGCTCAAGAAGTGCGCCTTCATGGCGCCGCGGGTGGGCGAGGAGTTCGACGGGACGCTCACCGGCGTCGCGCGTCACGGCTTCTACGTGACCCTCGACGAAGTGTTCGTCGAGGGCCTGGTGCACGTCTCGACCCTGCCGGGCTACGCCGTCTTCGACGAGCGGGCCCACGCCCTCGTGATCCGGGGCAGCCGCGAGCGCTTCCGCCTGGGCGACCGCTTCCGGGTGCTCCTGGATCAGGTCGATCGCGTGAAGGGCTGGATCAACTTCTCGATGGTGCGGCGGCTGCCGGCGGCGGCTTGACGGAGGCCGGGCTCAGCGGCATCGCCGGCGGAGGCGCCAGGCGGCCGCGGCCAGGCCCGCGAGGGCGAGGGTGCCGAGGGCCGGCTCCGGAACCACCTCGAGGCTCAGGATCGTGGCCGGCGGGACCCCGGTGAACTGGATGTTCGGGGGATCCAGCGAGGCGGCGTTGGGGGCGGGGCCGGGCGGGGGGAGAAACGTCGGGGTGTAGAAGATCGTCCCCTGCTCGCCGGCGGCGATTCCCGAGAGGTCGATGAAGGTGCCGGCGGTCTCGTTGACGCCCGTCCCGCCATCGCTGAACCAGAACGCCGCGTTGCAGCCGAAGATGCTCGTGATGGTGCTGCTCGAGATTAGGCCGCCCTCGTCGTAGAGCTCGAGGATGCAGCCCGTGTACCCGAGGGTGGGCGGGACCAGGGAGGACGGGAAGTTCATGAGCAGCCTCCAGGGCTCCACCGCCGCGGTGGGCGCGAACTGGAAGGTGACCACGACGGCCGAGTCCGTCCCCTCGGTGAAGATCACGGCGTCGGCGGGGGGGGAGGCGAGAAGCAGGCACCCGGCGAGCGCGAGGGCAAGATGGCGGCAGCGGGGCATGGGAGCTCCTGGTGGGGGTTCGGGCCCGCAGTCTATCAGGCTTGAATCAAACTCCGTTCGGAAAAGCTCGGCCGAAGCGCAGGTCAGGCCTGGTCGAGGGACTCGATCTCGGCGGCGATGCGCTCCCAGTCCTTGTAGAGCGCGTCGATGGCGGCCTGGGTCTCGTCGCGCTCGGCCTGGAGCGCGCGGACCCGGTCCGGGTCCTTGTGGGCGTCGGGATCCCCGAGCTTCCAGCCGAGCTGCTCGAGGGCCGTCTCGCGCTCCAGGATCTTCGCCTCCAGGCCCGAGAGCTTGCGCGCCGCCTTCTCCCGGGCCTTCTGGCGCTCCCGCTGCCGGGCCCGGGCCTCCTTGCGGGCCGGGGGGTTGGCGGGGGCCGACGCGGCGGCCGAAGGCACCGGGGCGGCCTCGGACTCCGTCTCGTGGGGGCGGCCGTGTCCGGCAACCGCACCCGCGCCGCTCGGCGCCGCGTCGGGGGCGGCGAGCTTGCGCAGATAGTCGTCGTAGTGGCCGGCGAAGGAGCGCAGCTGCCCCGCCCGCACCTCCACCACCCGGGTGGCCAGGGCGTTGATGAAGGCGCGGTCGTGGGAGATGAAGACCAGGGTGCCGTCATAGGCGCGCAGGGCGTCCTCCAGCACCTCGCAGGCCTCCACGTCCAGGTGGTTGGTGGGCTCGTCCAGGATGAGCAGGTTGGCGGGGCGCAGCAGCATCTTGGCCAGGGCCAGACGCGCCTTCTCGCCGCCCGAGAGCACCGAGACCTTCTTCTCGACGTCGTCGCCGGAGAAGAGGAAGGCCCCGAGCTGGCCCCGCAGCCGGGGGACGTCCTCGGTCTTCGCGTCGGCGCCGATCTCCCCGAGCACGCTGCGCGTGGCGTCGAGCACCTCGAGCTGGTGCTGGGCGTAGAAGGCGGGCTTCACGTTGTGCCCCAGGGTGCGCTCGCCGCGGTCGAAGGGCAGCACGCCGGCGACGATCCGCAGCAGGGTCGACTTCCCGGCCCCGTTGGGCCCCACGAGCGCCAGTCGCTCGCCGCGGCGCACGAGCAGGTCGACGCCCTCGTACACCCGGGTGTCGCCGTAGGCCTTGGCCACGCCCTCCAGGCGCACCACCGCCTCGCCGGAGCGGGGCGCGGGCGGGAGCTTCAGGCGGATCCGCTTCCGGGTGTCGGACTCGACCTCCACCCGCTCGAGCTTCTCGAGCTGCTTCACCCGGCTCTGCACCTGCCGCGCCTTCGTGGCCTTGTAGCGGAAGCGCTCGATGAAGCGCTCCGTCTCGGCCACCTTGCGGTCCTGGCTGCGCTTCTGGGCCAGGAGCAGCTCGCGGCGCTCGGTCTTGCGCTTCAGGAACTCGTCCCAGCCGCAGTCGTAGACGTCGACCCGGCCGTGGGTGAGCTCGGCCACGCGCTGGGCGTGGCGTCGCAGGAAGGTGCGGTCGTGGGAGATCACCACCACGGCGCCGTCGAAGGCGGCGAGCTGGCCCTCGAACCACTGGATCGAGGGCAGGTCCAGGTGGTTGGTGGGCTCGTCGAGCAGCAGCACGTCCGGGTCGGAGAGCAGGAGCTTCGCCAGCTCCACCCGCATGAGCCAGCCCCCGCTGAAGCTCGAGAGCGGACGGTCGCGGTCCTCCTCCTCGAAGCCCAGGCCGGCCAGCACCCGGTCGATTCGCGCCTCGCGCTCGAACCCGCCCCGCAGCTCGAAGGCCGTGCGGGTCCGGTCGTAGCGCTCGGCCTCCTCGGCCGACGGGGCGCGTCCCGCCCGCCCCGCCTCGGCCATGGCCTCTTCGAGCCGGCGCAGCTCCGCCTCCAGCGCATCCAGGTGGGCGAGGGCCCGCCCGGCCTCCTCGCGCACGCTGCGCGCCGAGCCCGGATCGATCTCCTGGCGCAGGAGCGCTACCCGCGCCGCGCGGGAGCGGTGCACCCGGCCCTCGTCCGGGGGATCGATCCCGGCAGCCATCCGGAAGAGGGTGGTCTTGCCGGCCCCGTTCGGGCCCACCAGGGCGATGCGGTCGCCCGGACGCACCTCGAGTGAGACGCCGGCGAACAGGCGTCGGCCGGCGATGCTCTTGCCGAGGTCGTCGAGCCGGAGCAGCACGCGCGGAGGCTAGAGCGCCTCGAGCAGGGCGTCGATCTCGGCGGGCTCGTTGTAGAAGTGCGGCGAGGCCCGGATGCCCCCGCGCCGCTCCACCACGAAGATCTCGCGGCGGCGCAGCCGCGCCGCGGTGGCCGCGGGCGCCTCGTCGGGCACCCGGAACGAGACGATCCCCGAGGCCTCGGCGGGACCCCGCGGGCTCCGGATCTCCACGCCGCGGGCGGCGAGCCCGTCCACGAGCCGTCGGTTGAGGGAGAGCACGCGCTCGGCGATGCGCTCGACGCCGATCTCCAGGATCAGGTCGATGGCGGCGCCCAGGCCGAAGATCCCGCCGGTGTTGGGGGTGCCCTCCTCGAAGCGCCCGGCGCTGGGCTTCAGGTCGAGGTGGTAGCGGTCGTAGTCGTGGTCGTCGGTGACCGAGCGCCAGCCCACGATCCGCGGCTGCAGGCGGTCGAGCATGCGGCGGGCGCAGTAGAAGATCCCGCAGCCCTCCACCGAGAGCAGCCACTTGTGGCCATCGGCGGCGAGGAAGTCGATGCCGCAGGCCCCGGTGTCGAGGGGCAGGCAGCCCAGGCTCTGGATGGCGTCCACGCAGAAGAGCACGCCCCGGTCCCGGCACAGGCGACCCAGGGCCCGCAGGTCGTTGCGGGCGCCCGAGCCGAACTCGACCGAGGAGAGCGCCAGGAGCCGCACCGCCGGGTCCTGGAGGGCCTCGATCACGCTCTCCAGGGGCAGGCGTCCCTCGCGGCCCCGGAGCATCACGGTCTCCACGCCCCGGCCGCGCAGGCTCCACCAGGGATAGACGTTGGAGGGATACTCGAGGTCGCAGGTGACCACCTTCTCGCCCGGGCGCCAGTCCAGGCCCGCAGCCACCAGGCCGAGGCCCTCGGTGGTGTTCTTCACGAAGGCGATCTCGTCGGGGGAAGCCCCCAGCAGGAGCGCCGCGCGCCCCCGCACCCGCTCGATCTCGGCGTCGTAGACCCGCGGATAGTGGAAGGCCCCGCGATGGCTGGCCTCGGCCGCGTAGCGGCGCAGGGCCTCCTCGACCCGCGTGGAGATCGGGGCCACCCCGGCGTGGTTCAGGTACGCCAGCTCGCGGGTCACGGGGAAGAAGCTGCGCACGCGTTGCCAGTTCATGAAGGGCTCCGGGGGCCGCGCCGGCCTTCATCGGCGGCCTCGAGCGGCCGATAGTGCCCCAAGGAAGGCAGGTCAGCAGCCCGTGAACACCCAGCAGCTCCTCGAGTCCAGCGCGCTCGGCCTCCATCTGCTCTTCGACCGCGAGCAGATCGCGGAGGCCTTCGAGCAGGACGGGTCCACCCTCCGGCTGACGGTGGAGGCCCAGCTCGACGCCATCCAGGACGCCGTGAAGGACCTGCTCGACCTGCCGGACGCCCGGGCGGGCCGGCAGTTCATCGCCGGGCTCCCGCGTCCGGTGCAGCACGTCCTCGTGCTGCTCTACTTCGAGCTGCTCGACGGCCTGGTTCGCCGCCGCAACCTCACGCTTCACTGAGCCTCGCGAGGTCGCGCCTCACCGGGCCTCGCGGCGGGCCTGCTCCGCGAACGCCTCCAGCGTCCAGCGCGCCGGGAGCCGCACGCGCTCGCCCTTCCGCGTGCGGAAGAGCAGGTGGCCGTGGCGGCCGGCGTGCTCGACCAGATCGCGCAGCAGCGCGACGTCGCGCCGGCAGTAGCGCTCCACCTCCGCCACCCGTCCCTCGCGCCACCAGGCCAGGGACTGGAGCCCGTCGCCGCTCTTGGGCTCGCCCAGGGTCTCCTCCGCCAGGTGCCCCAGGGACAGCCGGAAGCCGATCCGCGCCCGGATCTGCTCGAGCACGTCGAAGGTGGGGAGCCCCGAGAGATCGTCGTCGGTGTAGCCCCGGAGCACGGCGTAGTCGAAGCGCCGGCTGTTGAAGCCCACCACCAGATCGGCCTCCCGCAGTCGGGCCAGGAGCCGGTCCACGTCGGCCTCCCGGTAGGTCTCGAAGCGCCGCTCGGCGTGGTCCCAGACCACCGCGAGGGCCAGCCGCATGAGGTGCGCGTTCTGCCAGCCGCCCACCTCCTCCGCGCTGCGCTGGGTCTCGAGGTCGAAGAAGAGCGCCCGCACCCGGGGCGGCTCGGGCGGGGCCGGGGCGGCGCCGGCGGGCGCCGTCGCCGGCTCCAGCTCCGCGGCGGGGGCGGGCAGGGGCTCGCGGGCCAGCAGCAGCCGCAGGGCCGCCACGGCCCCGGCCTTGTCGATGGGGCGGTTGCCGCTGCCGCAGCGGGGCGAATGGACGCAGGCGGGGCAGCCGGTCTCGCACGGGCAGTCGTCGACCCGTTCGAGGGTGGTCTCGAGCAGCGCCTCGACGCGATCGAACAGGCTCGTCGCGATGCCCACGCCGCCGGGCACGAAGTCGTAGAAGAAGATCGCCGGCACGCCGAGCTTCGGGTGGGTGCGGAAGGTGATGCCGCCCACGTCGAAGCGGTCGCAGAGGGTGAACAGCGGGAACAGGGCCAGCGCCGCGTGCTCGACGGCGTGGAGGCTTCCCATGGGATGGTGGCCGGCGGCCTGCAACGCCCGGGGCAGGGCCTCGGGCAGCTCGAGCCAGAGCCCGCAGCTCTCGAAGGACGTGGGCGGGAGCTCCAGGGGCTCGGTGCCGAGCAGGTCCTGGCCGTGGACCCGGCGCCGCTCGTAGCTCGTGATCCGCGTGGTGACCCGGACCCGCCCCTCCACGAGCCGGGCGTTGCCGCTGGGACGCGTGCGGTGGCGGGCGAGGACCTCGGTGTCCTTCTCCGACAGCGCACGCGTGTAGAACGCGACGTCGACGGGGCGGACGCCCACCCGCTGGCTGTCGGTGTCGAGGCGCGTGACCGCGAACTGCCGGCCGCGGTGGAGGTAGATGGCGCCCTCGTGACACTCGGCGAAGACCCGGGAGGCGCCGATCGAGCCGATGGTGCGCGGCCGGCCCCCGTCCGGCGGATCGGTCTCGATGCTGTAGGCGCTGCCGATGCCGCGCAGGTCCACGTCGCGATGGGGGCGGGCCCGGGCGGGGAACCACTCCCCGCCGCCCTCGCTGCGGAGCAGCCGGCCGTCCTCCTCGGCCGCCTCCACCACGCGGCGGACGGCGGGCTCCGCCAGCCAGGCCTCGCCCCGGCGCAGGGGGCGCTCGGCCGCCGCGCAGGCGAGATGGGCCGCCAGCACGTCGGCGCTGTGGGGGTCGAGCGCGGCGTGCTCGGCGTCCCGGTGCACGAAGGCCTCCGGGTGGTCGGCCAGGTACTGGTCCAGGGCGTCGGGCTGGGCCACCAGGGCCAGGGCCGCGTCGCGCAGGCGGCCCACCCGGCCGCTGCGCTGCCAGGTCGCCATCTGGCTGCCCGGGTATCCGACCAGGAGACACACGTCGAGCCCGCCCACGTCGATGCCCATCTCGAGCGCCGAGGTGGAGATCACCCCGCGCAGCTCGCCGGAGAAGAGCCGGGCCTCGATCTCCCGGCGCTCCTCGGCCAGGAAGCCGGCCCGGTAGGAGGTGATCCAGCGGCCGAGCGCGGGGTCCGCCTCGGTGACCCAGGTGTGCATCAGCTCGGTGATCTTGCGGGCCTTGGTGAAGGCGATGGTCCGCAGGCCCAGTCCGACCGAGAGCCGGAAGAGGCGGGCGGCGAGGGTGTAGGGGGAGCTGCGGGGGTTGAAGATCAGGACGTGGCGGCGGGTGCGCGGTGCGCCGCTCTCCTCGATGGACTCGAGCTCGCGGCCCACCAGCGCGCGACCGAGCTCTGCCGGATTGGCGACGGTCGCAGACGCCGCCACGAAGCGGGGTCGGGTGCCGTGGAAGGCGGCGGCCCGCTGGAGGCGTCGCAGCACCTGGGCGACGTGGGAGCCGAAGACGCCCCGGTAGGCGTGCAGCTCGTCGATCACCACCGTGCGCAGGCCCGCCAGGAAGCGCCGCCAGCTGGCGTGATGGGGGAGGATGCCCTGGTGCAGCATGTCCGGGGTGGTGATCAGGATCTGGGGCGGGTCGTCGCGGATGCGCCGCCGCCGGGCGGTGGGCGTATCGCCGTCGTAGATCTCGGCCCGCAGGTGGACGGCGCCGAGGGCGGCGATGTCGGACTCGAGGCCCTTGCGCTGGTCCTGCTCCAGGGCCTTCAGCGGGAAGAGATACAGGGCCCGGGCCTCGGGATCGGCCAGGGCGTCGCGCAGGACGGGCAGGTTGTAGACCAGGGTCTTGCCGCTGGCGGTCGGCGTGGCGAGGACCACGTCGGCGCCGGCCTCGATCCGCGCCAGGGCCCGCACCTGGTGGACGTAGAGCGCATCGATGCCCCGGCGCTCCAGGACGGGATGCAGATGGGCGTAGGCGGCGGGCAGGGGCGCCGTCCGCGCCGGTCGGTCCGGCAGGACTTCGTGGTGGCAGAGTGCGTCGCCCAGCGCAGGCGTCGCCCGGAGCGCCTCCAGCCAGGCCTCGAGGGATGTGCCCGCCTCGAGAAACGGGTGCACGTCGACCGACCGACGGAGACCGGCCGCGAGCGAGACTTCGGCACACACGGTGCCTCTCCCGCGGAGGAGCAGGAAGAAGACCAGGGGGGCGGGCGGAGGATATCCCGAGCGCGGGTCGGCGTCCAAGCCACGGGTCGGCCCTTCGGCCACGGCGAGCTTGACGCTCCTCGTCGCCGTTCTGCATGCTCGGCCGGAATGCGTCTCTCCCTCCAGGCCCAGTACGCCATCTGCGGGGTCTTCGACCTGGCCTACAACGGGCACGGCGAGCCCATCCAGGTCCGGGTGATCGGCGAGCGTCAGGGCATCCCGGCCCGCTACCTGGAGCAGATCTTCCAGCGCCTGCGTCGGGGCGGGCTGGTGCGCAGCAAGCGCGGCCCGGGAGGGGGCTACACGCTGGCGCGTGAGCCGGAGGCGATCACCCTGCGCCAGATCGTCGAGGCCGTGGAGGGCCCCCTCGACAAGATCCTGCTGTCGCCCACCATGACGGCCGAGGGCGGGGGCGAGTCGAGGCCCGCGTTCCTGTGGCCCCAGCTCACGGCCCGGCTGGGTGCGGTGCTGGAAGGCACGACCGTGGAGCGCCTCTGCCGCGATGCGGCCCGCGCGGCGGTGCCTCGCGCCGACCCCGACGCGCACATGTACTTCATCTGATTCCGGGCGCCCCGTGCGCCGGCGCGTCGTCTCGCGTAGACTGCGGCGTTTCCCGGAGGGGCTGCAGCGGCATGTCCGGACCCATCGACCGTCGCGGGGCCGAGGGCAGCGGGGCCGAGGGAGGCCGGGCAGACCGCCGGGTCGAGATCGACGGGGACCTGCCGCCGGCCGAGATGCCCGCACGGCTCCTGAACGAGATGGCCTCCCATGCCCGAGAGACCTATCCCGAAGAGTGCTGCGGCCTGCTCCTCGGGGACGCGCGGGAGCGCTTCCAGGACGTGGTCCGCTGCGCCAACGTGATGACGCGACTGCACCGGAGCGATCCCGCGCGCTACCCGCGGGACGGCCGCGAGGCGTTCCACATGAACGAGCAGGACTACCTGGACGCCTCCCACGCCGCGGAGGACCGCGGGCTGGCCGTGACCGGGATCTACCACTCCCACGTCGGCTACGGCGCCTATCTCTCGGAGATGGACCAGGCCTACGCGCTCCAGCCGCTCTTCCCGTTCCCCGACGCCGACCACGTGGTCCTCTCGATCCTCGAGGGCCGCGCCGTGGTGGCCGCGGGCCTCTTCGAGCGCGCGCCGGGCTCGCGCGCGTTCTCGGGTCGTGCCATCCCCATGCGGCCGCGAGCCTCGTGAAGTCGCCTCTCCCGGTTGTGCTCCTCGGCCTGCTCCTGGCGGGCTGCGGCGGCATCGCCCTGCGCGAGCTGCCGGCCGAGCCCATCGCCTTCGTGCACCGCTCCTCGGAGGACGGCATCGAGCGAGCCGAGCTCCTCGAGAAGGACGAGGAGAAGGAGCGCTTCGAGCGACAGCGCCAGGCTCGCGGCGAGAGCGTGCTCGTGCTCGAGGACGCCATGGACTGGCTGTCGGGCAACACGCCGGGCCGATCCCTCGAGAAGACCTTCGGCCGGCTCAGCCTGCTCGACCCCCGCAGCCTCGAGGTCACGCGCCTGAAGGTGGCGCGCCCGGGCTCGCGCCCGGTGGAGTGGTCTTCCGACCATCGCTACCTGCGCTTCGCGATGCCGTTCCGGGGGGCGCCCCAGCTCTTCGAGTTCGACGGGGAGCTCCGCGAGGTGCGCCAGGTCACCCACGGTCCCGTACCCCACCCCTCGGGCAGCATCTCGGCAGCAGGTCGGGTGGCGTTCACGTCGATCGAGCGCAAGGGGGGAAAGGTGGCAGCGCGGGTGGGGGTCACCGAGGAGGGCGGGCGGGCCGCGCAGCCGCTGACCGAGGGGCCAACGGACTTCGATCCCGTGTGGTCGCCCACCGGCGAGTTCGTCGTCTTCGGGAGCGTCCTCGACAAGCAGCCCGTGATCATGCGCCAGGACACCGAGGGCGAGCGCCAGCTCGTCACCCGCGGACGCCACCCCGACTTCACGCCCGACGGGGAGTGGCTGGTGTTCAGCGCCCGCTCACGCGGGCGCTGGCGCCTGTTTCGCATCCGGCCCGACGGGGGCGGCCGGACGCCGGTGGGCTCGGGGCGGGTGGATCGGTTCGACGAGCTGCACCCGACCGTGTCCCCCGACGGTCGCTACGTGGTCTACGTGTCCCAGGAGGCGGGCCGGGAACGGCTCCGGATCCGCCGCATGGACGGAACCGGGGACCGTCCGTTGCTCGAGGCGGGTGACGGCACGCTTCCGGTGTGGTGAGGAGGTCGACGAGGTGAGCGCGAGCGAAGAGAATCCCGGAGGTGCGCTGGTTCCGGTCCACGGGGGGCTCGCGGAGCCGGTGGACCGGGTGTTGCCCCTGAGCCGGCGCAAGGCCTTCCTCGCCGAGTCGGAAGGGCTGCCCGGGATCCGGGTGAATCGGGCCGATCTCTCCACGGTGCATCGCCTTGCCGACGGGTCGCTCTCGCCCCTGGAGGGGCCCATGGGCGAGGAGGCCTGGCACCGGGTGCTCGACGAGGCGGTCGTGCTCTCGGGCGGACGCCGCTACGCCTGGGGCATTCCCCTCTCGCTCCCGGTCAGCGACGCGGAGGCGGCCGGGCTCGGCCGCGGGGGCTCGGCCGTGGTGCGCGACGAGGCCGGCGAGGCCGTCGCCCGCATCGACGACCTCGAGGTCTTCGCCTGGGACAAGGTCAAGTACGTGAAGCAGGTCTACGGCACCGAGCGTTTCGACCATCCGGGCGGTCGGATGGTGGAGAACGACCCGCGGACCCGGCTCGTGGGGGGGCGGATCGAGGCCCTGCCCCAGAAGCACCACGAGGACTACGGGCAGTACATGCTCTCGCCGCGCCAGACCCGGGCGTTCATCCGCGATCGCAAGTGGGAGCGCGCGCTGGCGTTCCAGACCCGCAACCCGCTGCATCGGGCCCACGAGTACGCGCTGGTGGCCGGCGCCGAGCGCCTGACCGGCGAGGGCCACTTCACCGGCGTCGTGCTCAACCCGCTGGTGGGAGAGCTCAAGGGCGACGACGTCCCCGCCGCCACGCGCATGCGCTGCTACAAGGCACTCCACGAGGGCGAGCTCCTGGGCGAGGGCGACAAGGACCAGTCGCTCTGGGCCTCGGTGGGCTACGACCTCTCGGACGTCTTCGAGCTGATCGGCCTCGACATCAAGATGTTCTACGGCGGACCCCGCGAGGCGATCATGCACGCGGTCTACCGCCAGAACTACGGTTTCTCGGACCTGGTGATCGGTCGCAAGCACGCGGACGCCCCCTACGAGGACGGCTCGCCGATCTGGGGGGACTTCGACGCCCAGCAGATCTTCGACGAGCTGCAGGGCGAGCTGGCGCTCCGGCCCTGCAAGATCGGCTTCGCCGCCTTCTACGAGTCCCTGGGCCGGGTGGACCTCACCGAGAACCATCCCGACGAGAAGCCCTACGGCATCAGCGGGACCAAGGTGCGGGAGCAGCTCCGCGGCGGCGAGCGTCCGGACCCGCGGATCATGCGCCCCGAGATCGCCGACATCCTGATCGAGGCCTACCGGAGCTAGCCGTGCGCATCGGGGTGCCCCGGGAGACCAAGGATCGGGAGTACCGGGTGGGCGTCGTGCCCGACGGTGTGCGGCAGCTCGCCGCCGCCGGCCACGAGGTCTGGGTGGAGCAGGCCGCGGGCGAGGGCAGCGGCCTGGGCGACGACCGCTACCGGCAGGCCGGCGCGCGGATCGTCGAGACCCGGGAAGCGTGGTCCGCCGACCTGGTGGTCAAGGTGAAGGAGCCGAACCCCACCGAGATCGGCTACCTGGGCTCGGAGCAGGTGCTGTTCTGCTACCTGCACCTGGCCGGGCTCCCGGAGACCGCTACCGCCCTGCGCGACACCGGAGTGCGTGCCCTGGCCTACGAGACCATCCGCCAGCCCGACGGGACCTTCCCGGTGCTCGCTCCCATGAGCGAGGTGGCCGGGCGGCTGGCGATCCAGATCGGCGTCACCCTGCTGCAGAAGGAGCGGGGCGGGAAGGGTCTGCTGGTGGGGGGCGTGCCGGGCGTGGCCCGGGGGCGGGTCAGCGTGATCGGGGCGGGCACGGTCGGCATCAACGCCGTGCGGGTGGCCCACGCGCTGGGCGCCGAGGTCGACGTCCTGGACGTGGACCTGAAGCGCCTCACGTACCTCTACGACATCTTCGGCGGCGAGCTGAACACGCTCTACTCGAACCCGGCCAACCTGGAGCGCTCCGTGCTGACCAGCGATCTGGTGGTGGGGGCCGTCTACGTGCACGGCCGGCGGGCGCCGGTGCTGGTGACGGAGGCGATGGTGCGGGGGATGGAGCCAGGATCGGTGATCGTGGACGTGGCGGTCGACCAGGGGGGCTGCGTCGAGACGGTCCATCCCACGACCCACTCGGAGCCGACCTATCGCCTCCACGAGGTCGTGCACTACGGCGTGGCCAACATGCCCGGCGCCGTCCCGCGCACGTCGACCTTCGCGCTGACGAACACCACGCTCCCCTACGTCCTGGCCATGGCGGACTCCGGGCTGGAGGCCGCCGTGCGCGCCGACCCGGCCCTGGCCCTCGGGGCCAACGTCTGGCGGGGCGAGGTGGTGTGTCGCGGGGTGGCCGAGTCGCTCGACCTGCCGTACCGCCCGCTGGAGAGCTTCCTGGGCTAGCAGCGCCGGATCGCGGTCGCTCTAGCCGGCTTCGTCGCCGAAGACCGACGAGGCGCGGTAGGCGTGGAAGGCCTCCTCCACGAAGACCTTCACGACCGCGGCCAGGGGCACGGCGACCAGCAGCCCGGCGAAGCCCAGCAGGTCGCCGCCGATCAGCAGCGACACGATCACCACGCCGGGGTGCAGCCCCACGGACTGTCCCATGATCTTCGGGGTGAGGAAGGTTCCCTCCAGGAACTGCACCAGGGCGTAGTAGCCGAGCACCAGGAGCAGGTGCACGTCGATGCCGAACTTGAGCACGCACAGGCCCGTGGCCAGGGTGACCGCG
Organism: uncultured Spirochaetales bacterium; assembly: GCA_964442285.1. Lineage (GTDB taxonomy): Bacteria > Myxococcota_A > UBA9160 > UBA9160 > JAFDET01 > CAYTZH01. Next base: position 48,358 of record CAYTZH010000030.1, read on the forward strand.
ACCACGCCGCCCAGGTAGGGCACCAGGGAGAGCAGGCCGGCGAGGAGCCCCACCGCGACGGCCAGGTCGATCCCGATCAGCGAGAAGCCGACGGCGTAGGCCACCCCCAGCACCAGGGCCACGGTGAGCTGGCCGCGCAGGAAGCCCGATACCAGGGCGTCGATGGTGTGGGCCTTGTCCACCACGTAGTCCCGATGCCGGGGCGGCACCCACTCCAGCGCCCGCAGCTTCAGGTGGTCGAACTCGACCAGGGCGTAGTAGGCGAGCATGGGCACCACCAGCAGGCCGATGATGCCGCCCGCGGTGCCGGTGAGGAAGGCCAGCAGGCGCTCGAGGAGGTCGCGGATCGAGTCGAGGGGCAGGGGGATCTCGCCGCTGCGGATCCGCCCGACCAGATCCTCGAAGGTGCGAGGCACCGGAACGTTGATCCAGCTCTCCACCTGGGGAATCAGGGTCGCGTTGACCTCGGCCAGGTAGCCCGGCAGCCGCTCGCCGAGGGCTGCGAACTCCGCGATGAGCCGCGGCACCAGGAACCCCAGGGACCCCATCACGCCCACGCCCATCACCGCCACCAGGATCCCGATGGCGGCGCTCCGCTTCCAGCGATGCGCCTCGAAGCGGTCGATGAGCGGATCGAAGAGGTAGGCGATGACGAAGGCGGCCAGGAGGGGCGTGAGGGCGGCCTTCAGCAGCCACAGCAGCGCCAGGAACCCGGCCACGGCCACCGAGGCCACGATCGCCACGCGCAGGGAGCGCTCGATGAACGCGCGGTCGGTCGCCATGGGCCGCGTCAGGGTATCACGGGCGCGCCCGCCCGCTCAGACCATCCGGATGCGGGGCACACCCGCCGCGGACAGCAGGGCGTCGCGCTCGCTGCCATCGGTGGGATAGACGGCGTAGCCGAAGCCCAGGGCCACCCGCTCGGGCTCGTTCAGGTCGTCGTCCTTGTTCAGGTCCTCGGCGACGCCGCGCGCCAGCGCCGACACCGTGGCGTGGGGGTCGTCCCCCGGGTCCGGCAGCAGGATCGCGAACTCGGCCTCGCCCGTGCGGGCGGGCACGTCGAAGCCGCGCAGGTGGCGACGGAGTGCCTCGGCGGTCCGCAGTCGCACCCGGTGCACGTGGCGCGAGTCTGTCGCCTCCAGGAGCCGGGCCAGGTTCTCGACCCGGCACACGGCGAGGGCGAAGCGCACGTCGCGCCCGGCGGCCCGCGCCAGCTCCTCGTCGATCCGCTTCGCCAGGTAGCCGCTGTTGGGGAGGCCCGTCTCCTCGTCGACGCTCCGGTGCCGCCGCGCCTGGGTGTGGAAGGCGGCGTTGGCGACGCCGCGCTCCACGTAGCTGGCGAACTTCTGGAAGATCCCGAAGTCCTCGTCGTTGAAGGCCGCCGCGTAGAAGCTGTCGGCGGCGACCTTGTCGTAGAAGCTCAAGGTGCCGATCACCCAGCCGTCCCGACGCAGGGGGGCGCTCATGAAGGAGCGCACCCCGGTCTCGTGGGCGGAGAAGCGCGGGTCGTCGGCGACGTGGCGCACCAGCTGGGGCGCCCGCCGCTTGATCACGTCCACGGCGGTGTCCTTGTCGAGCCGGAAGAGCTTCTCCTGCAGCGGGCCGTCGGCGGACCCGAAATAGGAGCGGATCACGTAGCGTCCGGTCTCGTCGTCCTGGAGCCGGAGCACGGCGTGGTCGGCCTCCAGGATCATCGCGCCCGACGAGGTGGCGAGCTGGACCACCTCCGTGGTGTCGGTGGCCGAGACCATCCGGATGCCCATCTCGTTGATCGCGCCCATCTTGGTGGCGCGGGCCGTCATGCGCGCCTCGCGCTCGGAGCGGGCGACCGCCTCCGCCAGGGCCGCGGCCACCTCGAGCAGGCCCTCCCGGGCGCTCTCGAGGGTGGGTGCCGACGCGCCGGCCTGGAGGCTCAGGAGGCCCACCAGGCGCCCGCCCGCCAGGAGCGGCAGGGCCGCGTAGGCCAGTCGCTCGCCCTCGCCGCGCAGGAAGACGGCCTGGCGGGTCGAGGCGGCCTGGCCGTCGATGCCCTCTCCGGGCGAGACCCGGTACTCCCCGCCGAAGCCGCCGCCTTCGAGGGACGTGGCGGCCAGGCGCAGGGCGTCGGCGTCCGCGTCCTGCAGATACACGGTGGCGATGCCACGGCCGATCCGGCCCGCGACCCGCTGACACAGGTCCGTCAGGCGGTCGGGCAGGGGGCTCGGCGTGTCGAGCACCTCCTTGACCTCGCGCACCGCGTCGTAGCGGGCGGCTTGGACCCGCAGGCTCGCGTGCTCCTGGGCCCGGGCGATGATCTGGGCGTCGAGCTCGGCCAGCTGCTCGACATAGGCCAGGTCGTCTTCGCTGAAGGCGTCCGCCCGGTGGGTGTGGTGGAGGTTGAGCACCCCGAGGACCCGGCCCTCGTGGTGCAGGGGGACGGAGAGGGCCGACTCCACGTCCATCCGCTCGCGCACGATCTGGAAGGCCTCGCGGTCGGCCCGGCCGCGCAGCCGCAGGGGGAGGCCGTCGGCGGCGACCTTGCCCGCGATACCCTCGCCCAGCCTCACCCGGATCTTCGGCCAGAGCTCCGGCTCGATGCCCACCGCCACCCGGATGCGCAGCTCGCCCTCCGCCGGGTCCAGCAGCATCAGCGAGCCGCGGTCCGCCCCGGTGACGCCGAGGGCGATCTCGAGCATGCGCGAGAAGAGTTCGTCGGCGTCGACCGTGAGGTTGTAGGACTCGACGACCTCGTGAAGGGCCTGGAGGAGTTCCCCCTTGTGGTCGCGCCCCGAAGCGCCGTAGCCGTAGAGGAGCCGGGCGGTGAGCGGGGCGACGATCTGCGCCGCCTCGCCGACCAGCGCCGGCAGCCGGCTCTCCCCCTCGTCGTCGAGGCCGGCGTCGATGACCGCGTGCAGCCCCCGCTGCAGCCGGGTCGGGTCGTCGGTGAGCCGATCCGAGAGGGCGGCCGACGGGTCGGGCGACAGGGCGCGGAGGCGCAGCAGGGCTGCCTCGGCGTCCGGGTGGTAGAGCACCGTCACCTCCACCTCGGGGTTGTCCTCGAGGAGGGGCAGCAGCTGCAGGGACTCGTCGGTGACCCCGTAGATCCCGATCCGCTTGCGCATCACGTCTCGTCTTCGGGGGTCAGGGAGTCGAGCTTCAGGTCGAGCGCGAACGACACCCTGCGACCGCGGGCGTCGCGCAGCACGAGCGGCAGGCGCAGGCCGAGGTCGCCGGTGACGCTGGCGTCGCCCACCCGCTCGATGTGCCAGGCGGGCTCGGGGCTTCCGGCGGGCGCCGGCGCCGGGGCCGGGGCCGCCGGCGCGAGATCGTCCCAGCGGTCCTGGAAGCCGGCCTCGGCCACCGTGGCCACGGCGTCGGCGTCGGCGGCGAGGTCCGGATCCCCGGCCTCGCGGAGGATCTCGGCCTCGACCGCGGTCGCAGGCAGCGGCGCGGGCTCGGCCAGCTCGATCGGGGCGGGCCCGGGCTCCGGCAAGGGCTCCAGCTCGATCGGGGCGGGCCCGGGCTCCGGCAAGGGCTCCAGCTCGATCGGGGCGGCCGGGGGCGGCGTGATCGGGGGGGCGGCTTCGGCGGCCCGCTCCTCGTCGAGGGAGTCCGGACCGTGCTCGCGCAGATGGCGGATCACGCGCTTCGAGATCGTGGTGAGGGTCTGCAGGACGTTCTTTCCCTGGGGCGCGATGCACTCGAACAGCGGGACGCCGGTCAGGTCGAGCTTCCGATGCAGCTCCTCCAGGGTGAGGTCGTCCGAGAGGTCGCGCTTGTTGTACTGGAGCACCAGGGGCACGGACTCCAGGGAGCGGCCGTAGGCGCCGAGCGCGCGGCGCAGCTCGTCGAAGGCCTCGAGATTGTCCTCCAGGCGGCTTGGCTGGGAGTCGATCACGAACACCACGCCGTCGACGCGGTCCAGCAGCTTCTTGCGGGTGGGCGCGTGCTCGGGCCCACCGGGCGTGGTCACGACCTGCAGGGCCACGTCGACGCCGCCGATCTTGCCCAGGCGGATCGGCAGCGACTCGTAGCTCACCGAGGGATCCAGCGGCGTGGGGATCGAGCGCAGCTCGCCGCGGTGGTCGGCGCGGAGCTTGCGGTAGACGTGCTCCAGGTTGGCGGACTTTCCGGCGCCCTCCACGCCCCAGTAGAGGATGCGCGCCTTGACCGTGCCACCTTCGTTGGAGAGCTCCGCCATCAGATCTTTCCCTTCTTCTGCAGGATGCGTCGGGCGTGGCTCGAGACCGCGCTCGGGACGTCCTTGCTCTTCATGATGGACTTCAGGTCCCGTTCCTGGAGGTAGTTCAGGAACTTCATGGCCGAGGGCTGGGGCGTCTTGGGATTGGTCGCCAGCGCGCGCTTCACCTGGTAGCTGCGGGTCCACTCCCGGTTGGACGCGATGATGCGCAGCACCTCGTCGCTCAGGTTGCGGGCCTGGGCGAAGCCCACCACCTCGTTCTCGGTGATCTTCGGGCTGCGGATCGCAGCGGTGGCGACGATCTTGTTGGTGTCGCGCACGAGCAGGGCGCGGGCCTCCTTGTTGCCCAGGCGGCCGAGCTTGACCTTCTGCATCACGTTCATGTTCTGGATGAGGGCGTACAGGTTGCCCTGCTCGGCGGGGTCGAGCTCGTCGTCCCGATCCTCCACCAGCTCCCGGGCGAGGCCGCTGGCGTCGTCGCCGAGGACGGCGCGCAGGGCGGCCAGGGCCGTCTCGTCGGTGATCTCCTCTGCCTCCGGGAGGTCGTCGGGGTCCTCCTCCTCGGCGACCTCCGCCTCCGGACGCTCGACGCCCAGGAAGCCCAGGATGCGGTCGATCACGGCCCGCCCGGTGAGCGCGTTGGCGCCCAGGGCGTCGACGATGGCCGGACAGCGCAGCATCCGCTGCTGGTTGTTGGCGACGATGTCCACGACGCGCTTGTGGGGCAGCGTGGCCAGGAACGCGACCGTGTCGTCGTCGAGGGCGGCGTTGAGGGCCAGCGTCTCGATCCGGTCCGCATCGTCCTTGTGGACGTGGGCCAGGTGGGAGAGCAGGGCCGGATGCGCGTCCGCGGCGAGCACCGTGTCGACGAGCTCCGCCGGCAGGCCCTCGAGACTCTGCCGCGCGCGGTCCTTCACCTCGGCGTCGGGATCGTGGATCAGGGCGAACAGCACCGTGGCCAGCTCGACCGGGGGCAGGGGCAGGGCGCCGCCGGCCGCCATGCGGCGCACCTCCACCGGAGACTCGCGGCTGGCGTACTTCTGCGCCTGGGGCGAGAGGTTCAGGCGGATCTTTCGGGACTCGCTCATGCGCTCCGCCTCTCGCGCCGCGTCGGACCGCCCCTCAGGACTCGTCGGCGGCCTCGACCCGCGACTCGGCCACGACCTTCTCCCGGACCTGTGCCGGTGCCTCGTCGTAGTGCGAGAACTCCATGTGAAACGCGCCCTTGCCTCCGGTGAGGCTGGTGAGGGCGGTGGAGTACTCGAGCATCTCCGCCATCGGCACGGTGGCCTTCACCAGGGTGGCCGTACCGCGCGACTCGCTGGCCTGCACGCGCCCGCGGCGACTCGAGATGTCGCCCATCACGTCGCCCACGTGATCGTCCGGGACCGTGACCTCCACCTGCACGACCGGCTCGAGCAGCGTCGCCCCGGCCTGCGACACCGCCGACTTGAAGCCGAAGGCGCCCGCCAGCTTGAAGGCCATCTCGTTCGAGTCGACGCTGTGGTGCTTGCCGTCGATGCAGCGCACGCGCACGTCCACCACGGGGTACCCCGCCAGGGGACCGCGCGCCATGGACTCCACCACGCCCTTCTCCACGGCCGGGATCAGGCCTCGTGGAATCGCGCCGCCGACGATCTCGTCGCAGAACTCGAACCCCCCGCCCCGGGCCAAGGGCTCGACGGTCAGGTAGCAGACCCCGAACATGCCCTTGCCACCCGTCTGCTTCTTCAGCTTGCCTTCGACGTTCTCCGCCTTGCGGGTGATCGTCTCCCGGTAGGGCACCTTCGGCGTCTTGAGGTCGACGTCCACCTCGAACATCCGCCGCAGTCGCTGGACCGTGGTCCGGATGTGGAGCTCGCCCATCCCCGTCAGCAGGAACTCACCGGTCGACGCCTCGCGGTCGAGGGAGAGCGTCGGATCCTCCTCCACCAGTCGGCCGAGCGAGGCATGGACTTTATCCTCGTCTCCCTGGGATTTCGCAGAGATGGCATAGGAAAGCACGCCCTGGGGAATGGGGATCTGCGGCAGCCGGACGCCCTTCTTCTCCGCGGTGAGGGCGTGCCCGGTGTGGGTGTCCTTGAGCTTGGCGACCGCCACCACGTCGCCCGGTCCCGCCTCCGGGACCTCGGCGTGGTCTCCTCCCCGCATCACGAAGAGCTTGCCGAGGCGCTCCTTCTCCCCGGTGCTGGCGTTGAGGACGACCTCGTCGTGCTGGAAGCGACCCGAGACGACCCGGAAGACCGAGAGGGTCCCGGCGTAGCGGTCGATCACGGTCTTCAGCACCAGCGCGGCGGGGGTGGCGGCCGCGTCCCCGGCGAGCGCCACCTCGCCTTCCTCGCTGCTGGCGGTCCACGGCGCGCGCTCCGCCGGGGAGGGGAGCAGGTCCACGATGGCCGCCAGCAGCAGGTCCACGCCGAGGGGGGCGGTGGCGGCGCCGGCGTACACCGGGACCAGCGCGCGGCTCCGCACGGCCGTGACCAGGCCCCGCCGGACCTCGTCGTCGCCGAGCTCGCCCTCCTCCAGGTACTTCTCCAGCAGCTCGTCGTCGCACTCCGCCACGGCCTCCACGAGCTCCTGGCGGGCCGTGTCCACGGCGTCCGCCAGCTCCGCCGGCACCTCCCCCACGCCTCCGGCGGTGTGGGCGCGCCGGCCCATGAGATCCACGACCCCGCGGAAGCCCTCGGCCCAGCCGATGGGGAGGACCACCGGGACGGCCGGCACGCCCAGCTTCTTCAGGCCCGACACGGCGCCCGCGAAGTCGGCCCGCTCCCGGTCCATGCCATTGACGAAGGCGAGCGCCGCGGCGCCCGCGTCGAGGCCGGCCTGCAGCATCCTCTCGGTGCCCACCTTGGGCCCGTCCACCGCCGACACGGTGGCGACGACGCCGTCCATGCCGCGCAGCACGATCAGGCCGTCGCCCTGGAAGTTCGGATCGCCGGGAGTGTCCGCCAGGGTGATGTGATGGTCCTGCCAGTCGAAGGCGTAGAAGGAGGTGCTGATGGTGGCGGTGTGGCGGTCCTTCTCCTCGGGCAGGTAGTTCAGCACCGAGGAGCCGTCGTCCACCCGGCCGAGGGTCGGCGTCGCGCCCGCGAGGTGGAGCAAGGCCTCGCCGAGCGAGGTCTTGCCGTCGTGGGCGTGGCCCACCAGCGCCACGGTCCGGGTGCGCGGGACGTCCGTGTTCTTCATGTCGTCTCCTTTCGGGGGCCTTCGCCCCGTTCGGGGCGGTTCTTCTCGAACAGGATCCGCAGTCCCTCGAGCGTGAGGAAGGGCTCCACCCGCTCGATGACCTTGGACTCGCCGGCGATGCGCGCGGCCAGGCCCCCGGTGGCGATGCAGCGGGCGTCGTCGCCCAGCTCGCCGCGGATCCGCTCGACCATGGCATCCACCAGCCCGGCGTAGCCGTAGAGGAGGCCCGACTGGAGGGCGCCGGTGGTGGTCTTTCCGATCACCGACTTGGGTCGGGCGATCTCCACCCGGTGGAGCATGGAGGCCCGCTCGAAGAGCGCTTCCATGGAGATGTGGATGCCCGGGAAGATGGCCCCGCCGACGTACTCGCCGGCCCGGGAGACGCAGTCGAAGGTGGTGGCGGTGCCGAAGTCGACGGAGACCATCGGCCCGCCGAAGAGCTCGAAGGCGGCGACCGCGTTCACGATCCGGTCGGCGCCGACCTCGCGGGGGTTCTCGTAGCGGACGGGCATGCCGGTGCGGATGCCCGGTCCGACGACCAGGGGCGGGCGATCGAAGAGCTTGGCGCTCACCCGTTCCCAGATGGGCATCATCGGCGGAACGACGCTCGAGACGATCACGTCGGTGACCGCGCGCGGGTCGCGGCTGGCGGCGTCGAAGAGGGCGCGGACCATCACTGTCACCTCGTCGGAGGTCTGCTCGCGCCGGGTCGAGAGGCGCCAGTGCTCGGCGAGCTCGCCGGCGCCCGTGCGCCAGTCGAACAGGCCCAGCACCACGTTGGTGTTGCCCACGTCGATGGCCAGGAGCACCCGGTCCTTCACGCGACCTCCTCCTTGGCGAGGGTCACGTCGCCCGCCACCACACGCTCCACCCGGCCCGCCGCGCCTTCCATCAGCAGGGCTCCGTCGGCGTCGATGCCCCGGGCCGTCCCCCGCCGTTCGCTGCCGTCGAGGTCCACGACGCCGATGCGGCGACCCGCCATCCGGAAGCGTCGCTGGAAGCGCTCGCGCAGGGCGCCGAAGCCCCGCGCGGCGTGCGTGTCGAGCACCGCTTCGAGGGTTGTGTAGAGGCGACGGGCGAAGGCGGGACGGTCGACCCGTTGCCCCGTGAAGCCCGCGACGCTGGTGGCCCGCCGCCGGAACTCCTCCGGGAAGGAGGCCGGGTCGACGTTCAGGTTGACGCCGATCCCGAGCACGGCGAAGTCCACGCGGGTGGCCTCGGCGCCGAGCTCCATGAGGATGCCGGAGGTCTTGAGGCCGCCGAGGAGCACGTCGTTGGGCCACTTGATCTCCACGGCCTCGTCGCCGGCCTCCGCGGCCACCGCCTCGGCCACGGCCACCGCGGCCGCCAGGATCAAGGTGGGTGCCTCGGCGGTGGTGAGGCGCGGGCGCAGCACCGAGGAGGAGTAGAGGTTCACGCCCGCGGGCGAGAAGAAGGCGCGTCCCAGGCGGCCGCGGCCGGCGGTCTGCCCCTCGGCCACCACCGTCGTGCCCGTCGGCGCTCCCTCCCGGGCGCGTTCGAGCGCGATCCGGTTGGTGGAGTCGGTCTCCTCCAGGTAGACGATCTCGTGGGCGAGCCAGCGGGTCTCGAGCCCGTCCTGGATCTCCTCCGGGTAGAGGCGATCGGGAACGCCGACGAGGCGATAGCCGCCGCCGGGCTCCCCGTCCACCGCGTAGCCGAGGCCGCGGAGGCTCTCCACGTGCTTCCACACCTGGGCGCGCGACACGCCCAGGGAGCGGGAGAGGGCCTCTCCGGAGCACGACCGGGGACCGGCACGTCGGAGCGTCTCGAGCACCCGCGCCGGTCCCGGGTTCACGTTCGGACGCCTCCGGCGGCGTCGCCGCAGAGCTCGAGCGCCAGGTCCGCGGCGGGCGCCGAATGGGTGAGGGCGCCGATGGAGATCCGGTGGACGCCGGTCTCGGCCACGCTGCGCACGTTGTGGAGATCCACGCCGCCCGAGGCCTCGAGGGGCAGCCGCTCCCCCAGGGCCTCGACGATCTTGCGCAGCTCCGCCGGTGTCCGGTTGTCCAGCAGCAGGGAGTCGGCGCCGGCGTCTGCCGCCGCCCGCGCGTCCTCGAGGGACTCGACCTCGACCTGGATGTGCAGGTGCGGCGGGGCGACGCCGCGGGCCGTCTTCACGGCCAGGGCGGGGCTGCCCGCGGCCGCCGCGTGGTTGTCCTTGATCAGCAGGGCGTCGTCGAGGGCGAAGCGGTGATTGGTGCCGCCGCCCGCGGCGACCGCGTACTTGTCGAGAGCGCGCCAGCCGGGCAGGGTCTTGCGGGTGTCGACGATGGCCGCCCGGGTGCCGGCCACCGCGTCCACGAAGCGGCGGGTGAGGGTGGCGACGCCGCAGAGGCGCTGGAGGAAGTTCAGGGCCGTCCGCTCGGCGGCGAGCAGGGCGTGGAGCGAGCCCGCCACGCGAGCCAGCGGCGCGGGGCCGTCCAGGACGTCGCCGTCCCGGGCGTGGGGCGTCCAGCGGACCTCCGGGTCGAGCTGGGCGAAGACGGCGCGGGCCACGTCGAGCCCACAGACCACCAGGGGGGCCCGGGCCTCGATCGCGGCGGCGGCCGGGCGATCCCGGGGCAGGACGGCGCGGGTGGTGACGTCCCCGGAGCGGAGGTCCTCTTCGAGGGCCCGCTCGACCAGCGGCATCCAGGTCTGGGCCGGCGGCAGGGCAGGGGGCAGGCTCACAGCCTGCCGAGTCTAGCATCCCGGCCCCCGGCCCTGGCGGCCGGCAGAGCCGGGGATCGGGCCGCCTACTCGTCCTCGCCCTTGAGGCGCCGGATCTCCTCCCGGATGAGCGACTCGGCCATCTGGGGGATCACCTCCCAGGCGATGGCCTCCACGCGCTCCACCACCTGGTTGACGATCCGGTCCGGAAGGTCCGAGAAGGCCTCCCAGGCCATCTTCTCCAGGGAGTCGTGGAGGCGGTCCCGCATCATCGGGGTGAGCCGCGCGGCCGGATCCGGCGTCTCCGCAGCCTTCGGAGCGACCTCGGGCCGGCTCGGCGCCGGCTCGGTCCGGGGTGCCGGAGCCGCCGGCGTCGTCAGCAGCGGTGCCGCGGGCACCACCGACTCGGGCTCCGGAGCCGGATCCAGATCCAGGGCCGGGGCCACGATCGTGGCCGCGGCCTCGGCCCGGCGCGGGCGCGCGGCCAGCGGCGCCCCCAGGTCCGAGGAGGAGACGTCGAAGTCGGCCGCCGCCGCGGGGTCGAGCAGGGCCTCCCGGCTGGCGGCGCTCGGCTCGAGATCGGCGAGGGGGTCGGCGCCGGGGCTCGCCGCGCCCGTGTCCTCGAAGCCGAAGTCGAAGGCGTCGGCGGCCGCCTCCGCCGGGGCGGCGGGTACGGCCGGCGCCACGTCGGGCATCGCGTCGGCCACCACGGTCGTCGGCGCGCCGAGATCCGACGCGGCCAGCGGGTCCAGGTCCTGGCCGCTGTCGCTGCCGGAGGACACCTCGAGGGCGTCGAGGCCTTCCTCGAAGCCCACGTCGAGCGCTCCCGCCTGGCCGAGCGCGGGCTCCGGCGCGACGGCCACGGTCGCGTCGGCGGGAGCCGGGTCCGGCTCGGGGGCGAGCACCGTGGCGGCCTCGGGGCTCCGGGAGCCCGCAGCGCCGGGGTCGTCGACCACGGGCGCGAAGTCGAAGGCGCTCTCGCCGGCGTCGAGCTCGAAGGCGGTCGTGGCGGGCTCGGCCTCCGGGGTGGCGGGCGCGAGCTCGGCCTCGTCGTCGAAGAAGTCGAAGGCGTCATCGCCCGAGGCGTCTCCGGCGCGCGGCGGCGCCACGTCCAGCTCCGGCTCCGTCGTGGTCGCGGAGACCGCGGCGGCCGGCTCCGACGAAGCCGCGGCGACCGCTGCCGCCGGCGCGCGGGCCAGCAGCTCGTTCACCTGGTCGACCAGCGCCTGGGCCTCGAAGGGCTTGGTGATGTGCCCGTCGGCCCCCACCTGGCGGGCGCGCTCGTCGTCGAAGGCCTCGAAGGTGCCCGTGAGCAGCAACACCGGCACGTGGCGGAGCCCGGCTTCGGCCTTGATGGCCTCGCAGACCTCGTAGCCGCTGCGCCCGGGCATCACCACGTCGGCAAGTACCACGTCCGGCTTTGCTTCCCGGGCGCGGCTCACGGCGTCGTCGCCGTTGTCCACCGTGACGATCTGGATGTCCTCGTTGGCGAAGCTGATGCCCACGACCTTCTGAATCGTGACGCTGTCATCCGCAAGTAGCAGGGTCTTGGACATGATCCCCCCCGTCGGGACGCCGGCCTCCGCCTGCGGGTGCCCTCCCGCGGCGGCGGCCGCTACCGCGACGCTGCCGGTATTATCGTCAGTGTTCGCCCCGAGATTGAATCCTTTTTGCACGTTGGGGGTCGATCGCTGCCCCCGCCCGAGACGTTCAAGGTGCGGAAGCATCGCTCCGATACCGGCTCCGTACCAGGGGCGTATACCCGACGGGTCGCACGGGGCGTCCCGGGGAGCCGAGGAGAGAGCGGAGCCGGATGCGCCTGAACGCCGCAGCCGCCACGGATGTAGGCCTCCAGCGCCGGGCCAACGAGGACTGCCACGCCGTGGCGCCGGATCTGGCGCTCTACGTGGTCGCGGACGGCATGGGAGGGCACGCCGCGGGCCAGCTCGCCAGCGATCTGGCCTGCCGGGCCGTGGTCTCGCGGGTCTCGGAGTCCGTCGGCCCCTCCAGCTTGAGCGAGCGGCTCCGGGGGGCGGTGGCGAGCGCCAACGAGGCCATCTTCCAGACGGCGGCGGCCCGCCCGGAGCTCCAGGGGATGGGGACCACGGTGGTGGCTCTGCTGGCGAGCGGCGCTCGGGCCGCGGTCGCCCACGTGGGCGACAGCCGGGTCTACCGGGTCCGCGACCGCAGCATCCGTCAGCTGACCGACGACCACTCCCTGGTGGGCGAGCTGGTCCGGCGCCGGCAGATCAGCCCCGACGATGCCCGGGAGCACCCCCACCGCCACGTCCTGACCCGGGCCCTGGGCGTCCGGGGCCACGTCGAGCCGGACCTCGCGGAGTTCGCCCTGGTCGCCGGGGACGTATTCGTGCTGTGCACCGACGGCCTGACGGCCCACGTGAGCGACGACGAGATGGCGAAGCGGGTCGGCGAGGCCGGCGACGACCTCCAGGAGACGGCCGAGAGCCTGGTGGACCTCGCCAATCAGCGCGGCGGCGAGGACAACATCACGGTCGCGCTGATCCGCATCGAGGCCTGAGCCCACGAGAGCCCGCGGCGGGCCCCCCTAGGCGCGGTCGACGTGGCCCTTCAGCTTGCTGCGCAGGCGCAGGACGGCCTTGGTGTGGATCTGGCACACCCGCGACTCGGTGATGCCGAGGATGTTGCCGATCTCCTTCATGTTCAGGTCTTCGTAGTAGTAGAGCGAGACCACCAGCCGCTCCTTCTCGGGCAGCGTGCCGATGGTGTCGGCGATGATGCGCTTGCTCTCGGTGAGCTTGAGCGACGCGAACGGGTTCTCGGAGTTCACATCCTCGACGATGTCGGCGTAGCCGCCGTTGCGGTCGCCGTCCGCCGTGCTGCCCCGGATCTCCTCCAGGTTCACGAGCGAGATTCCGCGCACCTGGTTGAGCAGCTCGTGGAACTTCTCGATCTGGAGGCCGAGGGAGTCGGCCACCTCGTCCTCGCTGGCCGAGCGGCCGAGGCGCTGCTCCACCTCGCCGTAGGCGCGCTCGAGCTTGCGGCTCTTCTGGCGCACGCTGCGCGGCACCCAGTCCAGCGAGCGCAGCTGGTCGAGGATGGCGCCCTTGATGCGGAACTCGGCGTAGGTCTTGAACTTGCAGTTCTTCTCGGGGTCGTACTTCTCGATGGCGTCCATCAACCCGATGACGCCGGTGTTGTGGAGGTCGTCGAGGTCGATGTGGGAGGGGAGGCGCACCGCGATCCGGTTCACGATGTATCGGATCAGCGGGGTGTGTTCGAGCACGATCTGCTCCTTGAGGTCCGGCGGAATCTCGGCGTACTTCTCCTTGGCCTCGCGGAGCAGCGTCTCCATCTCACCTCCTGTCTGGATCCGGGTTGAAGGGCGGCGCAGCGGTCGGGTGCTGGGCCCGGTTGCGATCCCAGGACGAAGCACGGCCTGTGCCAACCGGCGTTTTGCCAGCCGGGGCGGCCGCGAGCGCCCGGAAGCGGATCGGCGGAGGTGCGGCTAACCCACCATGAAACGGAGCGTTTCGGAACGGACGTGCCACGCCGTGGTGTGAAGGGGCTTGCGGTCGGGGCCTGCCGCCCGGGGCGGCGGGGGGGCTCGGAGACCGGCAGGATCGTCAGGAGTCCGACGCCGGAGTCGGGGAAACCGTCGCCCCGGGTGTCGCAGCACGGCGCCCGGGACGGAGCGCGTCGCTCCGGTTTCGAGCCCGAACTCGCGCCCGGCCCGATCTCCTAGGAGGGATCGGTCTCGAGACCCTTGCGCTTGATCTTCTCGAGCAGGGTCGTCCGGTTGAGCCCCAGCAGCTGGGCGGCGCGGTTCTTGTTGCCGTGGGTCCGGTCCAGGGCCTGGCGGATGAGGTTGGTCTCGAAGGCGCCGACCACGTCGTTGAAGGCGATGCCCGCGTCCGGGATCCGCGGCGCGGGCGGCAGGCGCCCGCCGGCCGGGCGCAGCATCGACGCCGGCAGATCCTCCAGGTCCAGCTCGCCTTCGCCCTTGAGGATCACGAGCCGCTCCATGAGGTTCTCGAGCTCGCGGACGTTGCCCGGCCAGTCGTAGTCGCACAGGCGCGCCATGGCCGCTTCGCGGATGCCGTCGATGCGCTTGCCCCGATCCTGGTTGTGGACGTCCAGGAAATGCTGGACGAGGAGGGGGATGTCCTCGCGGCGCTCGCGCAGGGGCGGCACCTCGATGGGGATCACGTTCAGCCGGTAGAACAGGTCCTCCCGGAAGCGACGCTCCTGGACCGCGGTCTCCAGGTCCTGGTGGGTGGCGGCCACCACCCGGACGTTGACCTTCACGGTCTTGGAGGAGCCCACGGGCTCGAAGGTCCGGTCCTGCAGCACCCGGGGCAGCTTCACCAGGAGGATCGGGCTCATGTCCCCGATCTCGTCCAGGAAGGTCGTGCCGCCGTTGGCC